>JBQTIA010000038.1:0-17601 GCA_052388455.1 Hyphomicrobium sp. | reverse complement strand
AGGGAATCCACCATCGCGATTTGCAAGGAAATCCACACACCACCGCGGACATCCTGCAACTCGGCGCCAACGCTCCTGACCATTCTTCAAGGCAGATCAGCACGTTCCGGGTTCTTCACGGACGACTTGCGTCATGTGTATCGCGCTGAAGCGGATTTCCGTAGCGAAGGAGGTTCGCGCCGCAGTAGCGCTCAGAACGCGATCTCTTCGAACACGTGATCGATGTTGCGCCGCCAGCGTCCCTCATATCGCTCCAGGAGATCGTCGGCGACGGTGCGGCCGCTCGCGACCAGCTCCTTGAGTGGCTCGAGGTAGATGGTCTCGTCCTGGCTCTTGGCATTGATGTGCGCGCGCTGCCGGAGGCCCTTGTGTGCGATGCGCAGCGCCTCGCGCGCCACCTCTCGCACCGGACGGCCGCGCACGGTTGCATCGAGCGCGAGCTTTGGAACGGCGTTGCGCAGCGCCTGCCGGTCTTCCGCGCTCCACTCGGCGACGAGTTGCCAGGCCGCCTCGAGTGCGGTGTCGTCATAGAGCAGCCCCACCCAGAACGCCGGCAGCGCGCAGATGCGCCGCCAGCGGCCGCCGTCGGCGCCGCGCATTTCGAGAAATCGCTTCAGGCGCACCTCGGGAAACAGCGTGGTCAGGTGATCGGACCAGTCGTCGATGGTCGGCTTCATGCCCGGCAGCGCGGCCAGCTTGCCGGCGAGGAAATCGCGAAACGAGGCGCCCGCCACGTCGATGTACTGTCCCTCGCGGTAGACGAAGTACATCGGCACGTCGAGCGCGTAATCGACGTAGCGCTCGTAGCCCATGCCCTCCTCGAAGGCGAACGGCAGCAGGCCGGTCCGGTTGGGATCGGTGTCGCGCCAGACCTCGCTGCGCATCGACTTGAAGCCGTTGGGCTTGCCCTCGGTGAAGGGCGAAGAGGCGAAGAGCGCGGTCGCGATCGGCTGCAACGCGAGGCTGACGCGAAGCTTCTTCACCATGTCGGCTTCGTCGGAGAAGTCGAGATTCACCTGGATGGTCGCCGTTCGGTACATCATGTCGAGGCCGCGCTTGCCGACCTGCGGCATGTAACGGGTCATCACCGCATAGCGCCGCTTCGGCATCCGCGGCGTCTCGTCCAGCGTCCACTTGGGAGAGAAGCCGACGCCGAGGAACCCGATGCCCAGATCCTCGCCGATGTCGAGCACCTCGTTGAGATGCTCCTGCGTCTCGGCCGCGGTCTGATGCAGGTCCTCGACCGGCGCGCCGGACAGCTCGAACTGCCCGCCGGGCTCCAGGCTGATGGTGCCGCCGAGCAGCCCGCGCGTCTCGCTTTCGGGACGCTTCAGTGCGATGATGATGTCACCTTCGCGGATCGGCTCCCATCCGTAGCGGACGATCATCGCTTCCATCAGCGCCCGGATGCTGCGCTCACCCTCGTAGGACACCGGACCGAGCGTGTCGGTCAGGAAGACGAACTTCTCGTGCTCGGTGCCGATCCGCCAGCGCGGCTTCGGCTTTTCTCCGGCGGCGATCCACTCGACCAGCTCCGCCTTCGAACGCACGGGCTGGCTCGGCGCTCCGTCCTGGCGGGTCGACATGCAGTGCCTCGGGTTCAACACGAATCTTCAGGCGCATGCCCATGCGGGCCGCCGCAGAGGCGATTGGGCACGCTCGTCGCGTTGTGCCCCTCGCGGGCCCAGTTATGAACGCCGGCTCGTAGCGGCACAAGCCTTGACAACCCCCGCAAAGCGGACGTGCGCCGGCGCGATCAGCGCCAATCGCCGACCGCCGCATTCACGATGGCCATCGCCGCCACCGCCGCCGTATCGGCACGCATGATGCGCGGGCCTAGCCGGATCGGGAGCGTGAAGGGCCGTGCCAGCAGGGCCGCGCGTTCCTCCGGCGCAAATCCGCCCTCGGGGCCGACCAGCACCGCCACCGGCTGTGGCGGATCGGCTGGCGTCCGGGGGGCACCATGGTTCAAGGCCGCACGGATCGCGGCGACCGGATCGGCGATCGGACCGGCTTCGTCGCAGAACACGATCCGGCAATCCGCCGGCCAGTTCGCCAGCACCCGATCGAGCTTCTCCGGCTCGTCGATCACCGGCACGCGCATGAGCCCGCACTGCTCGGCGGCTTCGATGGCGTTGGCGCGCATCCGGTCGAGGTTGACGCGTTCGGCGACGGTGCGGCGCGTCAGCACCGGCGACAGCCGGGCGGCGCCCATCTCGGTCGCCTTCTGCACCATGTAGTCGAGGCGGGCCCGCTTGAGCGGAGCGAACAGGCAGCGGATCGCCGGGCCGTCCTCTTGCGCTCGCGTCGATTCGACGGGCTTCAGCGCGGCCCCGCGCTTGCCGACCGTCTCGAGCTCGGCCCGCCATTCGCCATCGCGGCCGTTGAAGACCAGAACGCCCGCGCCGGCAGAGAGCCGCAGCACGTTGCGCAGGTAGTTCGACTGGTCGTCTGTCAGTTGCACCGCGTCTCCGGCCCGGATCGGCGCGTCGATGAACAGCCGCGGGAGTGTCGAGTGATGATCCGCCATGGCCTTTCATAGGGCATGGGGGACGGTGTGTGCAGCATCGCGTGCAGACGGCATGGCTACCTCGGTAGTCGACGCTGCCTTTTCTTCCACTCGCACACTAAAAGCGCAGGGTAGGTGCTAACAGCAACGAAGATAGCTTTTGCCGTGAAGGAAACTCCTCCCCCTCGAAGGGTGAGGACGCCGCGCCATGAGATAGGTCGCGCAACTCCGTGACAAGACCGGTCTCATTGCGCGACCTATCTCATTCTCGGCGCGGCAGGTGGGGTGACCGCCACAACGCCAATAGCTATTCTCCGGGCATGGCGAACGAACGTGCCCGCGACTTGCGCAAAGATATGAGCGATGCCGAGTGGAAGCTCTGGCAGCGGTTGCGCGGTGGCCAGATCGATGGAGTCCGATTTCGCCGTCAGCATCCGATCGGAGCTTTCATCGCCGATTTCGTCTGTCTGGAAAAGTGCCTGATTATTGAAGTCGACGGCGCACATCACGCCGAGCCGGCGCAAGTCGTGCACGATGCGAAACGCTCGCGGTGGCTCGAAGCCCGCGGCTATCAGATCCTGCGCTTCTGGTCGAATGAGATTGCCGGGAACCTGGACGGCGTGCTCGACACGATTTGGAACGAGCTGCAAGAGCGAGCTGTGGCGCGCAAACGGCCGCCCCCACCCCGGCGCGCCCTCAGCAGACAACGTAGCTCTTAACCGCTCGTTGTATTGCTCCAGACTGGATTGATAGCCGACAAACGGCCGATTACCCGCGACTCGCACGCGCGAAACACAAAACCCCTCCCCGGCACTCGGCCGGAGAGGGGCTTTTGGCTCTTCGAGAGCGGTTGGTGTTACTCGTTCGCCGAAGCGGTCACGAACTCGTCGGAGAGGGTCGGGCCGTAGAGTTCCGACTGCGCCTGGGTGGACGCCGCTCGATCGGCACCCTTGGCCGACGTCTCGTCGGCCGGCGCGTCATCCTCGACCGTCGTCGCGGTCTTGACTTCCTTCGCGGACGTCCCCGACACGCTGCCCGCCGTCTGCTTCAGCGGCTTGCGCTTGACGGCCGGCGCCTCGGCGCCGTCACCGGCTGAATTCGCCGACGAGCCACCCTTCCTGGGCTGCTTGGCGGGCTTCTCCTCGTAGGTCGGATCGTGCTTGGTGCGATACTTGTTTTCGTAGCTGTTCGTACCCTTGCCGGTCTTGGCGTCGTAGGTCGGATCGTACTGCGAGCGATAGGTGTGCTCGTAGCTCGACGACGCCTTGCCCTTGCCCGAGGCCTTGCCGGAGCCTTTGTAGGTCGCGTTGCCGTTCTTGTCTTCGCCGACATACTTGTCGACCCAGTATCCGCCGCCGTGCTCACGCGCATAGCTGCGCCAGCTCCGGGCTTCGGCGCTATCCAGCGGCAGCGTCAGCAATCCGGCCAGCGCCACGATCCCGGCGAGCGCGCCCTCCAACTTGAATTTCATCTGCCTATCTCCTTCGTCCAAATGTGCCTCCGACGCCCCGGCCCCATCGAAACCGCGCGCGCTTCGCACCGGACTTTGCCTCTTCCCGGCGACGATGGAGCGACAATGACCCATCCGGCCCGGCCTGGGCTGTTCCGTACGATACAGGGGCGGTAAAGAAAGATAGAGATTGGGCCAACCACCGGACATGTCATGACCACTCCCACGGCCGGCGCTGAGCAAAAAACCGTTGCCGCCGTTGCGGATGCGGCCCCCGGCAACTGGGTGGACCGAATCGCGCCCGAACGCTGGCGGCCCTACCTGCGGCTGGCCCGCGCCGACCGGCCGATCGGCACTTGGCTGCTGCTGTTTCCCTGCTGGTGGAGCCTGACGCTGGCCGAGCTGTCATTGGAGCGGGCCTATCCAAACCCCTGGTATCTCGCACTTTTCGCCGCCGGAGCCTTTGTCATGCGCGGAGCCGGATGCACCTATAACGACTGGGTCGACCGCGAGTTCGATGCCCGGGTGACCCGCACCGCCAGCCGGCCCATTCCTTCGGGGCAGGTCTCGCCGGAGGAGGCGCTGCTGTTCGCCGGGGCGCTGTCGCTGGTCGGGCTCGTGGTGCTGCTGCAGTTCAACTGGTTCACGGTTTTTCTCGGCGCCGCCTCGCTCGTCGTCATCGCGGTCTATCCCTTCATGAAGCGCTTCACCTACTGGCCGCAGGTGGTGCTGGGCCTGGCCTTCAACTGGGGGGCGCTGGTCGGGTGGTCGGCGGCCAAGGGGTCGCTGTCCCTGGCGCCGCTGCTGCTCTACGCCGGCGCGGTGCTGTGGACCATCGGCTACGACACCATCTACGCCCATCAGGACGCCGAGGACGACGTGATGCTCGGCCTCAAATCGACGGCGCTGAAGTTCGGCGACGACACCCTGGCATGGGTCGGCGGATTCTATTCGGGCGCGGTTCTGCTGTGGACACTCGCCGGTTACATGGCGGGCGCACACCTCATCTTCTTCTTCGGCATCGCGCTGGTGTCGCTGCAGATGGCGTGGCAGGTCTCGACCCTCGACATCCGCGACGCGCAGAACTGCCTGTGGCGCTTCCGCTCCAACCGCGACGTCGGCCTCGGAGTGTTCCTCGCGCTCGCCACCGACGTGATCCTCACGTCGTGGTCGTCGGTAAGTTGAGGGACTAGGGATTAGGGACTAGGGATGAGGAAAGCGGCCCTTCGCCTTTGGGCGTTCCTCATCCCTAGTCCCTAATCCCTAGTCCCTAATCCCTAGTCCCTCGTCCCTAGTCCCTCCCGTCTTCCGGCTGTTCCTCGGCGCTTTTCATGCCACGCAGCTTGGCCAGCATCCGGGCGGTTTCCTCGGCCTGGGTCTCGGGCCGCTCTTCTTCCTGCTTGGGCTGAACGATCTCGGCCATCGGACGCGGCGCGGGTTCGCGCGTCGTCTCTTCCGTCGGCAGCAGGGTGCCGGCCTTGACCTGATCCTTCGTCGCCTCCTTGCGCTCGCGTTCGACGCGCCGCGCCGCCTTCTTCACTTCGGCATCGAGATCGGTCTGCGAGCAGATGCCGAGCGTCACGGGGTCCTGCGGCACCAGATTGGGCGAATTCCAGTGCGTGCGGTCGCGGATCTGCGCGATCGTCGGCTTGGTGGTGCCGACCAGCCGGATGATCTGGCTTTCCTTCATCTCGGGATGATTGCGCAGCAGCCACAGCACCGCGTTCGGGCGGTCGTGCCGGCGAGAAACCGGCGTATAGCGGGGGCCGGATTTCTTCTTGGCCTGCTCGGGCATGGCGACCTTCGGCTCGGCCAGTCGCAGGATGTGGTCCGGGTCGGCCTCGGCGCGGGCGATTTCGTCGCGCGTCAGCTGATTGGACGTCACCGGATCGTGGCCCTTAATGGCTTTGATGACGTTTTCGTCTCCATCGGCGATGCTTTTGACCTCCAGCAGGTGCATCTGGCAGAAGGCGGCGATCTGCTCGAACGTCAGCGACGTGTTCTCCACCAGCCAGACGGCTGTGGCTTTCGGCATCAATGGTTTGCGGTCGCTCATGACAGCTCTCTTTCAGGCTTCGCAGGGCGGCTGCGAAGGCCCATCGGCGGAAGAATTGCTTCGGGGATTACCTCATATAGCGTGAGCCGGGGCGCCCCTGCAATCATCGTTTCGTGACCAGGCCCGGGCGTCGACACGCACCTAATCTTTCAAGGGGATCAGTGGCCTAAACCCGCCGCTGGAAAAGGTTGCAGGGCAATCAAGCGGCAGCTACGGTCCGCCCGCCGCGGTAGAGGGCAGCGATTGCAAGGCGCGAAGGGCATGACGGAATGAGCACCACGGGTCATTATTACGAGGACTTGAAGGTCGGACAGGAGGCGTCGATGGCCAAGACCGTCGGCGAGGCGGACATCGTCGCTTTCGCCAGCATGTCGGGCGACCGCAATCCCGTACATCTCGACGCCGCCTACGCCGCCGGCACGATGTTCAAGGAGCGCATTGCCCACGGCATGCTGTCGGCCGCCTACATCTCGGCCGTGTTCGGCATGGACCTTCCCGGGCCTGGCGCCATCTACATTTCGCAGACCCTCAACTTCAAGGCGCCGGTCAAGATCGGCGACACCGTGACGACGACGGTGCGGGTCATCGAGCTTCTGGACAAGCGGCGTGTGAAATTTGAAACCGTATGCGCGGTCGGCGGCAAGCCGGTTCTGGCCGGCGAGGCCGTTCTGATGGTGCCGACCCGACCGGTCTGACGCGGGCTCGCGCCCGCTCGCTCGGCTCTCGTCCTGCAGACCCTCTTCATCCCGTCCCCTCCACCCAGGGACGAGGTCTGACGGCTCCGGACCCCGGCGCCCCCCCTGCCCCCCACAAGGAGCGCGACATGTCAGCCTCGCTGGCGATCATCGACGGACTCGGCAGCGTCCCCGCCTTCGCGCGCGGCGCCTCGCTCGCCATCGGCAACTTCGACGGCGTGCACCGCGGTCATCAGGCGCTGATCGCGCTCGCCATCGAAGAGGCGCGCGCCTCGGGCCGGTCCGCCGGCGTGATGATCTTCGAACCGCATCCGCGCGAGTTCTTCAAGCCGGACGAGCCGCATTTCCGCTTGACCACCCGCACTCAGAAGCTGGCGATCTTCGAGCGGCTCGGGCTCGACTTCGCGATCGTCCTCCGCTTCGACGCCGAGTTCGCCGCGCTTTCGGCGGCGGAGTTCATCGACCGCATTCTGGTCGGCGCGCTGGCCATCGGACACGCGGTCATCGGCTACGATTTCTTCTTCGGAAAGAATCGCGGCGGCACCCCGGACATGCTGTGGCAGGCCGGCGAGAAGCACGGCTTCACCGTCAGCGTGATCGCGCCCGTGGCGGAGGACGGCGAGGTGTTCTCCTCCTCCGCCATCCGCCTGCACCTGGCCCAGGGTGACGTCGACGGCGCCGCCCGCGCTCTCGGCCGCTGGTGGCGGATCGAGGGTCGTGTCGTGCCCGGCGCCCGCCGCGGCCGCGACATCGGCTTTCCCACCGCGAACATCCCGATGGCCAAGGGAACCGCGCTGGCGCACGGCATTTATGCGGTCCGCGCGACGGTCGACGGCAAGACCCATGACGGCGCCGCCTACCTCGGCACGCGGCCGACCTTCGACGACGGAATGCCGGTGCTCGAAGTCTTCCTGTTCGATTTCGCCGAGGACATCTACGGCCGCGAGATCGCGGTCGAGTTCATCGCCTTCATCCGCGGCGACCGGAAGTTCGACGGCGTCGATGCTTTGAAAGCCCGGATGGCCGAGGATTGCGCCAAGGCAAAAACTCTTCTCGCGGCAACGCCGCGCGCCTACGCCTGACCTTCCTTAGCGGATTCCACGCCAGCGCGTCGAAGCGCTTCAGATCCCCTGGCCCTCGACCTCGCGCGTCAGCTCCGTGATCGCGTCCTTGATGCCGGGAAGGAAGGGATGAATTTCGGTCAGCCGGCGCAAGGCTTCGAGCGCCGCTTTCTTCTTCCCCGACTCGCGCATGACGTTGGCCAGACCTTCGAGCGCCTTGTAGTGCTTGTCGTCGAGCGCGAGTGCGCGCCTCAGATCGCCGAGCGATCGCTCGGTGTCATTCATCAGATAGTAGACGAAGGCGCGGCGATTCCATCCTTCCGCATAGTCGGGCTGCAGCTCGACGACGGCGGTCAGCAGCTTCAAGGCGAGATCGAGCTGCTTGTCGGTCAGTGCGCGGATCGCCCGCTGCATCAACAGGTCGACGGTATCGCTTCCGGAGACAAACCACATACGCTCGATCTGGCCGGCGATGGCCGCAGCCGTGTCCGCATCCTTGGTCTGACCGAGATGGACGTAGAGATCCTTGAGCAGCTCGGCGCGGATTTCGGCCGTATCGGGAGCGACCGGTGGCCCGCCGGCGGCGCTGCCGGACCGATCACCCGGCTTGGTGCCATCGCCCTCGGGCGGCTTTTCTCCTGAATCCGCCCTCGACCCTCGGTCCAGCTCCGGAGCGGGCTCGGGCTGTGGATCGGGAACCGGAAAGGAATGGCGCTCCTCGGCTGGCAGCTCGGATGGCGCCTGCGCCAAGGCATATGTCGCTCCGCCGAACAGGGTCAGAGCAGCGACAAGGGTTCGACTCGCATGGGCGTATGTCATTTGTCCCTCGAACATAAGTTGTCGAGGGTCGTCCGTCAAAGCTGCGAAAATGGGGCGGACCCCACGGAGCGCGAGACGTGCCCGTCAGCCCTGGCGGGCCTTGAAGCGGCGCTGTGTCTTGTTGATGACGTAGACGCGGCCCTTGCGGCGCACGACGCGATTGTCGCGATGGCGCGCCCTCAGCGACTTCAGTGAATTGCGGACTTTCATCGTCGGATGCCCTTCAAGGCCGTGGCCTATAGAACCTGTGTCTCGTCGGCCGTTCGGCCCTCAAATATCCTGCTCCGCGCGGGAAACGTCGCCGCAATGGTGGGCACTAGAGGGATCGAACCTCTGACCCCTTCCATGTCAAGGAAGTGCTCTACCGCTGAGCTAAGTGCCCGAACCCACCGGGTTCGGCCGTTGCAGACCGCCTCCTATATCGGCATCGGCTGGAGGTGGCAAGACGGCCACTACGCTGCCGCGTAGGCGGTGAAACGCGGCCTCACGCCGCAAGGAGCCGCTCCACCTCGCGGACCAGATCCTTGAGATGAAAAGGCTTGGACAGGATGCGCGCGTCCTTGGGGGCGGCGGCGTCGTTGTTCAGCACTACCGCCGCGAAGCCGGTGATGAACATGATCTTAAGCTCCGGATCGAGTTCGGCGGCGCGGCGGGCCAGCTCGATGCCGTCCATCTTCGGCATGACGATATCGGTCAGCAGCAACGTAAATGGTTCTTGCGTCAGCCGTTCCAGCGCATCGGCGCCGTTGGGCATGGCGATGACGTCGTAGCCGGCCTTGGCCAGCGCACGGGTCAGAAACCCGCGCATGGCGTCGTCGTCCTCGGCGAGGAGGATGCGGCAGAGGGGAACGCGGGACGGCTTTACGGGCATGAATCACTTCGCATGAGGGCGGAGGAAGTTAGCCAGAAAAAACAGTTCATGGCAGCAGGAATCTGACCCCAGTTTGGTAAACGGAGCATGAAGCCCGGTCGCAGGTGACTGCCAGCAACGGTCAAGTCTGCCCGCTGGTGCGGTCGATCGACGGCAAACTGAGGACGAAGCAGCGCACGCCGTCACGCACTCGTGGACACGGGGCTGCCATGTTGGCAAGGTCTCACGTACCTTACCCCAGCGTTGCGGCCCGCTCGCCGGCTCGCCCCCGAAAGCCAACGACCCGATGCCCCAGAACGAACGCGCCTCGATCGATGCCGAGCTGTCGCCGCCGTATCTCGTCCTGGCCCCGGCAGAGCTGACCTCGCCGTTCGTGTTCTGCTCGCCGCATTCCGGACGGATCTATCCGCAGCGGTTCCTCGAACAGTCGCGCCTCGACCCGCTCACCCTGCGCAAATCCGAGGACAGTCTGGTCGACGAGCTCTTTGCCTCGGTCGCCAGCCTCGGCGCTCCGCTGATCGCCGCCCGCTTTCCGCGCGCCTACCTGGATGTGAACCGCGAACCCTACGAGCTCGATCCCGAGCTGTTCGACGAGCCGCTGCCGGATTTCGCCAACAGTCAATCGGTGCGCGTCGTCGGCGGGCTGGGCACCATTGCCCGCATCGTGGCCGACGGCGAGGAAATCTACGCCGCGCCGCTGTCGCTCCCGGCCGCGCTCGAGCGCATCGAGCGGCTCTACCGTCCCTTCCACGAGGCACTCGGCGGGCTGATCGAGACCACCCGCCAGCGGTTCGGCTATGCCATCCTCATCGATTGCCATTCGATGCCCTCGGCCAGCATGGCGGCGACATCCGGACCGCGGCCCGATTTCGTGCTCGGCGACCGCTTCGGCGCTGCCTGCGATGCCCGTGTCACGCGGCTGATGCGCGACTGCATCGGGGGACTCGGCTACGACGTTCAGATGAACCGGCCCTATGCGGGGGGGTTCATCACCGAGCACTATGGCCGGCCGCGCCGAGGCGTGCATGCGCTGCAGATCGAGATCAACCGCGGATTATATCTGGACGAGTCGCAGATCAGGCCAACGGACGGATTCCACCGCCTTCAGGGCGCCATCCGGCGGCTCGCCTCGCATATGTTCGCCGTCGCACCAGGGCTGCTGGAACGACGCGCCGCCGAGTGACCGGCGATGTTGCACTGCGCAACGGCCTGCGGCCCGTGCGGGCATCCGAACCCTGCAACGGGTCGGACCAGGGCCACGCTGCGGGGGCGCCGGATCAAAGTTGCCTTCGCCAAAAAGGAAAAGGGGCCGTCCAGAGGCTGGACGGCCCTAGTCTAGGGAGGAAACGCCCAAAGAGGGCGACGGAGCGGCAGGCAAGCCCACCGGCACCGCGTTGCACCATTTATTCGTGCGGCGCACAAAACTCAATTGCGATTTTTGCAGAGCTGCCAGACCGGAAGCGATGGGCAGCGGATCGGGGACGACGTACCCTGCGGGTCGACGTACCCTGCGAGTGGACGGCGCGCATGGGACGGCTCGACAGGCCGCCTCATAAAAAGAGGCCGTTCGCATGCGAACGGCCCAAGTCTAGGGAGGAAACGCCCGAAGTGGGCTGCGGCCGCGAGCAGTGCACTCACTTCCGCACATTCAGGTATGTGCTGCTTCGTCAATCACAGCAACGCACGGTTCCGAGAGGTCGATGAATTACGGGGATATGATGCAGCGCAGCCACAGACAACTGAAAACTAACACCTTGAACTTGCTGCCACTACTGCCCCATTCGCTCCCTCGACGAGCGCGCTGCGGCATGGATGGCGGAGCATGACGGAGGGGCGGAAAAGGGCCGATCGGGCAGACGGCGGTCTGGATTTCGACGCCATGCTGCGATTCGCACACGACTTGGCCAACAGGTCCGGCGCGGTGATCCGGCCGCATTTTCGTGAGCCGATGACGATCGAAAACAAGGCCTCGGGAGCGTTTTTCGATCCCGTCACCGCGGCCGACCGTGCGGCGGAACAGGCCATCGCGGCGCAGATCCGTGCGAGCCTGCCCGGACACGGCATCGTCGGCGAGGAATTCGGCAGCCACAATCCCGATGCGCGGCACCGCTGGGTTGTCGATCCGATCGATGGAACCCGCGCCTTCGTGATGGGCTCGCCGCTCTGGGGCACGCTGATCGGCCTGCTCGACAACGGCGAGCCGGTGCTCGGACTGATGGATCAGCCGTTCACCCGCGAGCGCTTCTGGTCGGACGCGGCGAGTTCGCACCTGCGCACCGGGGACGGCCGCGAGCGCCGCCTCGCCACCCGGCCTTGCACCGGCCTCGCCGACGCGGTGCTGACGAGCACCGACCCCGACCTCTTCCCGCCCGGGCCGGACGCGGAGGCGTTCACCCGCGTCCGCCGCGCCGTGCGCATGACGCGCTTCGGCGGCGACTGCTATGCCTATTGTCTGCTCGCTGCCGGATTCATCGACCTCGTCGTCGAATGTGGATTGAAACCGTTCGACATCGTGGCCTTGATCCCGATCATCGAGCGGGCAGGCGGCCGCGTAACGACCTGGGACGGACGCCCGGCCACCGCCGGCGGGCGCATCGTCGCGGCCGGCGACGCCAGAGTTCACGAGCAGGCCATGGCGCTGCTCGCCGGCTGAATTTTGCGGGATGACACGGGGGCGAGGTGTTCGAAGAATTTACCCGGCTGACCATCGACACCGGCGAGGCGACCATCGCCGCCGTCACGGCGGGCGAGGGTCCACCAGTCCTGCTGGCGCACGGCTTTCCGCAGACCAAGTCCATGTGGGCAAGGGTCGCGCCGAGGCTTGCAGAACGCTACACCGTCGTTGCAGCGGATCTCAGAGGCTACGGCGACAGCAGCAAGCCGCCGAGCGGCTCCGGTCCCGCCACCTACTCCTTCCGCAGCATGGCGGCGGATCAGGTGGCCGTGATGCGCCATCTCGGCCACCGGCGCTTCCACGTCGTCGGGCATGACCGCGGCGGACGCATGGGGCACCGCCTGGCACTCGATCACGCCGGCGACGTCGCCTCGCTCTGCGTGCTCGACATCGTGCCGACCCATGCCATGTTCATGGACACCAACCGGCACCTCGCCATGGCCTACTGGCATTGGTATTTTCTGGCACAGCCGGCTCCGCTCCCCGAACGGCTGATCGCCAGCGACCCGGATTTCTTCTTCGAGACCTGCCTCGTCGGCTGGGGGAAAACAACGCTCGACCGCTTCGATGCCGACATGCTGGCGGATTATCGCCGCTGCTGGCGCGATCCCGAAACGATCCGCGGAATGATCGAGGACTACCGGGCGGCGGCGGCCGTCGATCTCGCCGACGACAGCGCCGATCTCGAAAGCAAGGTATCCTGCCCGACGCTGGCCCTGTGGGGATCGGCGGGTCTCATGCACCGCCTGTTCGACATGACGGCCGAGTGGGGCAAGCGCTGCCGATCACTGGAAACGGCGACGCTTCCAGGCGGTCATTTCTTCGTCGACCAGTTCCCGGCCGAGACGGCGGAAATCCTTCTCCGCCATCTCGACCGCCACCGATGAACCGCGGCGTTCAGCCGACGATTTCGCTGTCCTTGAAATTCATCTTGATCTCGCGCTCGGCCGATGTCGGGCTGTCGGAGCCGTGCACCGAGTTCTTGCCCTTCGACAGCGCGAACAGCTTGCGGATGGTGCCTTCGTCCGCTTCTTTCGGATCGGTCTTGCCCATCACATCGCGGTACTTGGCAATCGCATTGTTGCCTTCGAGCACCTGCACGACGATGGGCCCCGAGGTCATGAACGTCACCAGTTCGTCGAAGAACGGCTTGCCCTTGTGCTCTCCGTAGAATTTCTTGGCCTGCGAATCGCTCCAGTGCACGCGCTTCTGCGCGATGATTCGCAGACCGGACTTCTCGATGACGGCGTTGATGTGCCCGGTCAGATTGCGCTTGGTGGCATCCGGCTTGATGATGCTGAAGGTGCGCTGTTTCGGCATGTTTGCTCTCTCATGATCCCAAATTTGGACCGTGACGCCGCGCGCCCAGGTCCATTGGCGCGGCTTATACAGTGCGCCGCGAACAGGCGGCAAGCGAGGCCAAGCGACGCTGGGCGATCACGGCTTTCCGTCAGCCGACCGTTGTCCTCGACGCTGGTCACGCAACGCCTCTGCGGATTGAGGACCAGGATGGAAGGGAGAATGACCGGGGTGTACATGCCCGCCTCGACAATGCCTCGATTCCGGCCTCACGCCCCCCAATTGCCAGCGTTCATGAGCTGAGTCGCCTGATGTTAGCGCCGGCGTGCGACAGCCATGCGGTGCAGGCGCTCATTGACGAACGGCGAACGAGGCTCGACAAAGGCTTGCGTCCGAAGTCCCGAACAGAGGGCGCGGATGCAGGAGCGGGCGCCGGTCAGCGGGTTTCAACGGCAGCGACGATGATTCAATCCGAAATTCAGTGGTTCATTGCGCGCGACGGACAGCAGCACGGTCCAGTGACCGATGTCGAGATGCGCAAGCTCGCGGAGCTTGGCCATTTGCGACCGCAGGATCTGGTATGGCGCCAGGGGTTTCCCGATTGGCGCCCGGCCCTCGTCGTCTTCCCGCCGCCGCCACCGGCTCCAGCGCCGGCGCCCATAGCAGCTCCGGTCCAGGCGGCCGTTGCTGCGCCGGCCCCGGCTCCCGTTCAGGCGCCGATGCCGGCTCCCGCTGCTGCGATGGCGTCGCCCGCCGCAGCTCATCCAACATCTCCGGTCTCACCGCAGGCTGCCGGTCCGCTGATGCCGAACCTGCTGCCCCCCTTGCAGGCGCCTCCGCGCAAGGACCCGACCACCGGCGGACGCGCTGCCCGCGGCGCTGGTGCGCAGCAGCCTGCACCGGCCGCCGAGCGCGGCTTCGACCCGCAGCGCGGCATGGCGGCGCCTTCGATGGGCGGGGCGGCGCGTCCCGGCGCCCAGCCGGCCCCCTTCGAGTCCTTCGAGGACGATGCCAAGCCGCGCAGCCGCATGATCAAGGCGTTCGCCGCCGTTGGCGGTGTCGCCGTCGTGCTCGGTCTCGGTACGCTTTTCATCATCAAGACGCGCGGCACCTCCACTTCGCAGCCGGTGGTCGTCAGCGCACCATCGCAAGATCAGAGCGCGGCGCTTGCCGTCGCACCACCGACGGCGTCCGAACAGCCGGGAGCACAGGCGGAAGCGACTCCGGCTCTGACGCCCAATCCAGCCCTCGACGAGCGCCTCCAGAAGTTGCCGGTGTGGAAAGTTCTGAAGCGCGATTTCGCCGACTGGTATGCCCGGCGTCTCAGCGATGCAGCCGAGTTGACGGCCAAGGGTACAACGGCCGAGGATCTCGACAAGTTCCTGATCGGCGAGATGGTCAAGCTGCGCAAGCAAAACGCGCCCGTCGCCCTCGCCGCCCCGGCCGACAAGCTCATCGGCATGGCGACCGCCTTCCTAGACAATCTCAAGGCGCTCGAAGCCATCGGCGTGCCGACCTGCTACGCGCTGATCTCCAAAGGCGAGACGGCGGGCGCCCTGGTCGAACTGCTGCAAACACCCGACAAGGGTAAGGAAATCAACGCGCAAGTGCTGGCGGTTTTCGATGCCGTCGCAGCCGGCAAGACGGAGCAGATCAAGCGCGAATCGCCGAAGAAGCCCGATTACGACGTGCTCGCAACGGAACTCGGGCGCATCGGCTGGACGCAGGCCGATATGCAGCTCTTCTCCGATCCCCGCTCGCTGGCATCGGCACCGCCGTCCCGCGTCTGCCAGATGGTACAGGACTGGTTCGAGGCGCATCTCGCCGTCACAGACGCCAACGTGAAGGAGCGGCTGCTCTACGAGACGATGAAACCCGTGGTCGGCGGCTGACGCTGCCATGCTCGAAACCGCCCTCAAGGTCGCAGTGACGAGCCTGCTCGTGGTGGCGGCCTCGGAAGCGGCCAAACGCAGCATCCTCGTCGGCGCCATACTCGCCTCCCTACCGTTAACCTCGCTGATGGCCATGGCCTGGCTTTATGCGGATACACGCGACGCGGATAAGGTGGCGGCACTCGCGCACTCGATCTTCTGGCTGATCCTGCCGTCTCTCGTTCTGCTGCTCGCGCTGCCGATGCTGCTGCGCCGGGGCTTCGGATTCGTGCCGAGCCTGCTCGCCGCCTCGGCGCTGACCGCGATCAGCTATCTCCTGATGATTGCCGTCCTGAAGCGGTTCGGGATCGAGCTGTAAGCGGCGGCGGCGTGGCCCGCGCACACTTCCGGTATGGTGACAGCTCCGGTCCGACCGGTTATTCCCCGCCATCATGCTTCACCTCAACGACCTCACCTTCCGCATCGAAGGCAAGCCGATCTTCGAGGCCGCGACCGCCGCCATTCCGACCGGCCACAAGGTCGGGCTGGTGGGCCGCAACGGCGCCGGCAAATCGACGCTGCTGCGCCTGATCTCAGGCGAGCTGCACGCCGACGACGGCTCGATCACCATCGCGAGGGGCGCGCGCATCGGCTACATCGCGCAGGAAGCGCCGGGCGGCCCCGACAGCCTGATCGACTGGGTGCTGGCGGCCGACACCGAGCGCGCAGCCCTGCTCGCCGAGGCGGAAACCGCCGCCGATCCCCATCGCATCGCGGAAATCCACACCCGCCTGCACGACATCGCCGCCCACGCCGCACCGGCCCGCGCCGCCTCCATCCTGACCGGCCTCGGCTTCGACGACGCCACGCAGAACAGGCCCTGCGGCGCACTCTCGGGCGGCTGGAGGATGCGCGTCGCTCTCGCCGCCGTGCTGTTTCTGGAGCCCGACATCCTGCTGCTCGACGAGCCGACCAACTATCTCGACCTCGAAGGCACGCTTTGGCTGGAGAGCTATCTCAAGACCTATCCGCACACCGTGCTGATGGTCAGCCACGACCGCGACCTTCTCAACCGCGCGGTCGGCGCCATCCTGCATCTCGATCGCGGCAAGCTGACGCTCTACACCGGCGGCTACGACGATTTCGAGGAGGCGAGGCGCGAGAAGCAGCGACTCGAATTGAAGCTCAAGAAAAAGCAGGATGACGAAAAGCGCCGCATCCAGGTGTTCATCGACCGCTTCAAAGCCAAGGCGACGAAAGCCAAGCAGGCGCAGAGCCGCGTCAAGGCGCTGGCCAGGATGCAGCCGATCGCGGCGCAGGTCGAAGATCGCGTGGTGCCGTTCCGCCTGCCGAGCCCGGAAAAGATGCTGGCCAGCCCGCTGCTCAGACTGGAGGAGACGGCCGCCGGCTACGCACCGGAGAAGCCCGTGCTCGCCAATCTCAACCTGCGCATCGACCAGGACGACCGCATCCCGCTGCTCGGCGCCAACCGCAACGGCAAGTCGACCTCCGCCAAGCTGCTGGCCGGCAAGCTGAAGCCGCTCCGGGGCACCGCGTTCGGGCTCGGGCGAGTCGCGGTCGGCTATTTCGCGCAGCACCAGCTCGACGAGCTGAACCCGCTTTCCACACCCTACGATGCCATCGCCGCGCTGATGCCCGAGGCGACGGAAGCGCAGAAGCGCACGAAGCTCGGCACCTTCGGCTTCGGCGCCGACAAGGCGGAGACCAAGTGCGGTCACCTCTCGGGCGGCGAGAAGGCGCGGCTGCTGATGGCGCTGACCGCCTTTCACGCGCCGCACCTGCTGATCCTCGACGAGCCGACCAACCACCTCGACGTCGACAGCCGCGAGGCGCTGATCCACGCGCTCAACGACTACGAAGGGGCCGTGATCCTCATCAGCCACGACCGCCATCTGGTCGAGGCGACGGCCGACCGGCTGTGGATCGTGCGCGACGGAACGGTGAAGCCCTACGAGGACGACATCGACAGCTATCGCGCCGAGCTGCTGGCCCAGCGCTCCACGAAGCCTCGCGAGACGGCGCGTGACGGCGACGCCAACCTGCTCTCCAAGCAGAGCCGAGCCGACGAGCGGCGGGCGGCCGCGGAACGGCGCGCCGAGCTGGCACCGATGAAGAAAGCCATGCAGACGGCCGAGCGCGACGTGGAAGCGATCACGCGCGACATCGGCCGGCTCGACGCGCTGCTCGCAGATGCCGAGCTCTACACGCGCGATCCGGCACGCGCGAAGCAGGCGAGCGTCGAGCGCGGCCAGCTCGCCAAGCGTCTGTCGGACGC
>JBQTIA010000037.1:0-8882 GCA_052388455.1 Hyphomicrobium sp. | reverse complement strand
GCCGCCTCGCCGCCTGGCTGAGGCAGCTTTGGTGTGCCTTGCTCCTGGTCATGATTGCGACGCGACCAGCCGCGGCGATGCGCCTGCAGACCGCCTAACTAACAACGCCGTTCTTCACGGACGACGGGTGCTTCCACCCCGGCAGCGCTGTCATGCGCTCGCGCCAGGCATGGATATGTGGATGCGAGACCGCCAGATCGTAGCCGGTCTCCTCCTGCGGAAAGAACAGGTATCCGACGAGAGAGAAGTCGGCGACCGTCACGCGGTCGCCGAGCATGAACCGCCTCGTCGCCAGATGCGTGTCGACCACGCCCAGCGCACCGTCCGCCCGCATCTTGAAAAAATCCAGCACGGCGGGATGAGGAGCCTCGGGACCGAAGCACTTCAGGAAGCGGCGCGTCGCGATATAGTTCGTGAAGCGATAGTTGTCGTAGAGGATCCAGCGCAAAACTTCTTCGCGCTCATCGGCCGTCTGCGGCGCGAACCGACCCGTGTGGTCCGCGAGCCACGTCAAGATCGCACCCGATTGCGTGAGCTTGCGCCCTTCCGCTTCGAGAACGGGAACCTCGCCCATCTCGTTGACGCTCGCCCGCCAAGCGGCGGAGCGCGCCTCCCCGCCGAACACTTCGACGACCACCGGCTCCCATTCGAGCCCGGCGCACTGGAGATAGAGCGCGATTTTATAGACGTTGCCCGATTGCATGAAGCCGTGCAGCCGGTAGCGAGCCATATGATTGGTCCTCAGCGCTTGAAGCCGGCGAGCGCGAGCTGCACCTGGCACCGCTTGCCAAGCTGAAGGAATTTGGCGGCAACGCAACTCTTGACCTTGGCCACCGTCGGATGTGTCCCGATGCACAGACGCCGGACATCGCCCTCGCACGCGGCGCGCAGGGCCGGCGTCACCTCGGGCGGCAGCGTGTACTCCTCGACGGCCCGCACGGCGGTCGAGCTCAGCGCAACGCACAAAACCAGACAAGTCACGAACTTCATGAGGCAACGTCCTGATGTTGTTTGGATTGGACCGCTTTCCAACACACAGGGGGTACGAAAGAAAGGCAGAAATTGTGCACCGCGACATGCGACCGCGGAACATCCACCGGATTTGGTCGGCATGTGGCCGAGGCGCATGAGTGCGAAAGCTCGTCGGCAAAAAAGCGCCGAGGATACTGACAACCGTTCAATTAGGCAAAGGCCCGCATAGGCGGCTCAATGGCTCCGGTGTCAGCCGCGCGGCTTGCCGGCAGACGGAGATTTGGCGGAGGCTTTTGGCTTGCCCGGCTCTGGCACTTCACCGGAGCTGTCGCGCTTTTTGCGGGTTTCGTCGTCAGGCGCGAAGACGCGCAGCAGTGCCTCGGTGAGCCGGACGCTGTCCATCTCGTCCTTGTGGATGACATCGGTGGCGCCGGCGGCGAGCAGCGCATTTCGCCGGCTGCGCGTCACCTGGCCGCTGACCACGACGATCGGCCCGACGTATTCGGCGCGGCGGAGATAGGGGATGGTCTGCGAGGCGTTGTCGCTCGGCTTCAGCACGTCATCGAGAAACACGATCTCGGGCTTGCCCGCGATGATGCTGTCGAGCGCGCTGGCGAGCGTAGCGGCGCGGCGGACCTCAAGGTCGTAGCCGAACATCACGCGGAGCGTCGCTTTCAGGCGGTCCGCGTCCATGTTTTCATCTTCGACGATCAGCACGTCGCGCAGCGGGGGCAGCCCTTTCCGTTGCCGAGTGACATCGCTCTTTCGAGCGAGATGCTCGCCACCGGAGCCGGAAGTAGAAGACGTCATGGGTTCGATCCTGCCGCACCGCAGACCGAGAGAGCCTGATCTGACTCACTTTGGTGTATGATGCCTGATTGCGTCGGGCACAGCGAGCTACCCGCATTGCAGGAGCAGGATTGTCGCGTGCGAGGAGACGCCATTGTCCGCGGCCGAAGACTAAGCGGGACAGCCAATGTCTGCAAACGGGATTTGCGAAATACGGATTATTCTGTTGAACAGCGACGATGGCGTGCGCCCAGAGCAACAACGCCGCCCATCGAAATTCACCAGCGCTTGGGCCACACGATGCGAAACGTCGTGCCGCGCTCAACCTCGGGATTGGAGTGCACCTCGATGCGGCCGCCGACGCTTTCGACGGTGCGCTTGACCAGGGAGAGGCCCATGCCCTGTCCGCCGGTTCGGCTGGTATCGCCAAGCGTCCGGAACGGCAGGAAAATCGCGGCATGATGCGCCGGGGCTATGCCCGGCCCGTCGTCGGACACCGAAATGTCGAGCATGAGGTCGGAATCGATCGCCGAGACGCGAACCCGCCCCGTTTCGCGATCGTGATGAACGATGGCGTTTCCGATCAGATTGCGCACAATAAGATCGAGCGGGGCTCCGAGCGTATCGATCACCGGCCAGTGACCGTCGATCTCGAGCGCGATTCCAGGCGGATGCGGGATGGAGCGGACGATGGACGTGACCAGCGCATGGGTATCGACACGTGCGACGGCCTCATCCTTGCGGCCGATACTCGAGTAGTCGAGCAGGGCCGACAGCATCCCCGACATGCGTGTCGACTGTTCCTTGAGGCGGGCGAGTGTCACCCGCGCCTCGGGCTCGTTGCCGGCGGCGAGCGCCTCTTCCAGGTCGCCGGCGAGATAGCGCATGGCCCGCAGCGGCGCCTTGAGATCGTGCGAGATGACCGCCGCATATTCTTCGAGGTCGCGGTTGGCGTTAGCCAGCTCGACGGATTTGCGTTTCACCTCCGCCTCGGCCATCAGGCGGGCGCGGATGTGACGGCTCAGCTCCACCTCGAGATCGGCCTTCGTCACCGCCCGCGAGACCATCAGCAGATAGGCCCGCTGATCGGCCGCCCACAGGACGAGCAGATTGAGCCGCGGCGTGCTGAGCGTGCCGTTGTTGATGGTCACCGCCGGCAGATTGAGCGACGCGTGTGTATCTTGCTGGAGCCGGGCCAGCTCCTTGTCGAGACCGAGCAGCGGCAGGACGCTGTCGCGCACGTCCTCGCCGATGTCGATGAAGTCCACGAGCGCGCCGTAGCGCGAGCGGACGATCATATCCGGATCGATCCACACCAGCCCGTAGACCCCGCGGTCCGCCAGCAGGCGACCGGCCGCCACCAGAGGCGCGGCCAGATAGTCGGTCGGCTCATAGCCCGCGTCGGATAACGGCATTCGCGGCCTCCCTGAACGCGGCCTCGATGTTGGCTCCGGTGCGCGCGCTGGTGATGCGCGTATTCTCCGAGCGTTGGCGGAGGGCTTTGGGGATCTCGATCTCATCCGGCTGCGCCACGAGATCGAGCTTGTTGAGCAGGAACCCGACATGCCGACCGGGCAGCTCGGCGGCGAAGCTCTCCGCCAGCCGCGCCATCGTCTCCAGAGTATCCGGCCGGGTCAAATCGCCGACGATCATCGCCGCCGAAGCCGCCTTCATGTAGACGTGTCGGAACATCAGGTCGGAGAGGTTGCCGTCCGTGTCCCACACGATCAGGGTCGCCGGCGGCTGGCCGCCGACGACGGGCAGCACGTAGCGATACACGTCGACGCCGATGGTCGGCTTGTACTCGAAGTCGAAGCGGTCGAACACGAGACGCTGGACGATGGAGGACTTGCCGACGCCGATGTCGCCGAGCAGCATGATCTTGTGCGCCGTCATTCGGCGCCTTCGCCGTCGAATCCGACTTCGAACTCGACCCGACGGTTGGGACTGGTTTCGCCATTGACCGGGCTGAGGTCGCGGCCGTCCAACCGTCCGACCGCCACCAGCCGCTTGGCCGGAACGCCGCGGGCAATCAGCGCGTCGACGACGGTCTGCGCCCGCGATTGGCTGAGCGGCGAGTTGCGATCCTGGCCGCCCTTGTCGTCGGTGTAGCCGACGACCCGCAGCATCACGTCGCTGGCCCGCATCAGGCGGGCGGCTTCGGCGAGTACCTCGTCGGCGCGTGCGGAGTTGCGGAACTTCGTCTCGTCGGAAAAGAAGATGGCGCTGGACCGGCTCCAGGCTTCGATCTGCTGGCGCGGAGTCGGCGGCTCGACGACGGGCGGCGGCGGCAGGCTGTTGCGAAGCGCCACAGACTGGGCGATGGCCACCGTCAGCATGGCGAGGCGCTCGCATTCGGCGGCAAGGTCGTCGGCGCTGACCGCGATGTCGGTAGAGGGCGTAAGCGAACGCGAGTCAGTGCCGCGACCGTCGACGGGGGGCCCGATCAGCGTGGACAGGCCGCCAATGGTCTGACGCACGGCGATTGTCTGCCGGTCGATCTCCACGATCTGCTCTTCGACGCCTGAAAGACCTTGGTCGCTGAGCTGGGCCCGCGCCCGCTGCATGGCTTCGAGTGCCGTTGCCACCTCGGTGGCAGCGCGGCCGGCGACGGCTTTGCGGTCGCTTTCCTTCAACTGGCCGTCGAGGCGTGCCAGATCCTGCGACGTCTCCGTCAGCCTGCGCTCGCCGCGCTCCAGCATGCGGGAGACGGAGGCCAGCCGCGTCTTGGCCTCGAGCACCTGGATGCCGCCCTGCAGCGAGGCCAGCTCCGGCAGCAGTCCGGACTTGAAGGCTGCGAGGTCGCCGCCGAGCCGGTCGAACTGCGGCTGCACGTCGGCTTCGAGGCTGCCGATGCGCCGCCGCACCTTGTCCAGCTCGGGCTCGATCTCCGCCAACCCGCTCGGCAGCACCGTCAACTGATCGCGAATCTCCGAGCCAGGCATCGAACGCCGCAGCCTTCCGACAATCTCGTCCTTGGCGGCGACGCTCGGCGCAAGACCGGAGAGCGTGACGGCGTGGCCGAGCCGCTCGACATCGATGCGGGTCGGATAACCCTTGATCTCATCGGCCTGAGCGACAATCTGGGAGGCGGTGCGCTGCGTCCGCTCGGTCACGTAGTCGGCATAGAGCGTCCAGGCGATCCAGAGCGCCAGCGGCAGGCCGACGATCCAGGCGAGAATGACCAGCGGGCTCAGCCCCGAGGCGTCCTCGTCGAGATCGGACTGCTTCTCTGTGATACGCTCGTCGAGATTGCGCGAGACATCGGAGAGCAGGCTGGTGCTCTGCCGCGCAGCGGCTTCGGGAGTGGCCGCGCTGCCGCCACCCGCCTGGATGCGCTCCAGCGCCGCCAGAAACGCTTCGTCGAGGATCGTCTCGACGCCGGAGTGCGCCGTGCCGCTGCACTTGGCAGCCAGCAGATAGGTCTGCGAGGCGCGGAGATAAAGCTGCCGCTCACCGAGATCGATCTGGCGCAAGCCCGCGCCGTCGTCCTTCAGCGCCTCGCTCGAAAATTCGTTGATCGCCGTCAAGACGCCGCTCATCACGTGGTCCCGGCCGTCGGACTCGGTGCTTTCCGGCCACCTCCCGACCAGCTCGCCGGTGCCGCGCCGGACGAGATAGAGTTCCTCGATGCGCAGCCGCTGGGCCTCGGCCATGGCCAGCTCGGCGACCGATTTACCGCTGGTCAGGCTCTTCAGACGCAGCATGACCGGGTTGGCTTCGAGCCGGCGGTTCATGTCGTCGGCGAGGTCTTTCAGCGCGCTCGCGACATAGGCTTTCACCATGCGGCCGGTGACGGGATAGAGTGCCTCTACGAGTTCGTCGCGGCTGTTGCGGATTTCGGTCTTGACGGTACGCACCACGAACGGCGCCACCGCATCGGCCAGCTCGGCGTGGCGGTCCACCTCGGCGCGCCGCAGCGCCTTGTCGATCACGCCGGCAACGCTCGCCGTGAACCGCTCCTCGCTGCCGGCCCGTCCGAACACCTCGTCGACGCGGCGGCGCATGTCGCTCAGCTCACGCGACTCGCTGTCGAACAGCAGCTCTTTCAGTCGGTCCACGTTCTGGGACATTTTTATCGGTCCATGTCTTGGGTTCACGCGGTCAGGGCCACGGACGCCCCGCTTCGACCGTTACGGCATGACGCCCGGCCTTCCCTCAGCGTCGGGACATCACCGCGATCCGCTCGCCGAGTTCCTGAATGTTTCGGGCTAGCTCGTCGAAGGAGCCCCGGCGGTCGCGGTCGGCCGTGGCGGCCAGCGCATCGACCCGGGTCGAGATGGATTCGAGTTGTCTCGAAACGCCGACCTCCAACTCGCGCAGGCGAGCCTCGAGCAGCATCATGCGCGTGTTGACCTCGCGCGCGAGGTCGCCGAACAGGAGCTGGCGAACCTGCTCCATTTTTTCGTCCTGCATCTCGCGTTCGGCGGCGGCGGCCCGGATATCGCCGAGAGTGGGGGCATTCATGTCGAACTCTTACGCGGTACGGCTTCTGTCGGTCTCGAAACGGCTTCTGTCGGCTTGCCGATCAGCGCATGAGCACCGTTCGACGCCGACGGCATCGGTTACCCCTACCATGGCCGAGGCGAAATGTATTAGAGCCCGGCGGGGACCGCAAGCTCGCGACCGGTATACGGTTCACTTCCGCCTAGGCCTTTCCGCCATATTGTTATGACATCGGCAGGGGATGGTGGCGGCTTCGAGCGGCACCGAAACAAGCGCAACCGATGCGCTTCAGGGGTCGCCTAAGTCCACCCGACCTGATCCATCGTGGGAGCCGAGAATGCAGAAGTCTCTGACCGTTCTGGGATTGGCGATGACCGCCGCCCTCGCATCTCCGGCGCTCGCCGATATCGTCGTCATCGGGTCCGACTCGGCCGCGCTGACCACCGGTACGGTGCTCACCAGCGACAAGACCCTGGAGGTTCCGGCCGGGGCCAAGGTCCGCATCATGGCAACCTCAGGCAAGATCCAGAGCCTCGTGGGACCGCTCAGCAAGGCGGTCAAGGACTTCGACGACGGCGGCGCGTCGGATTCCGCGCTGTGGACCGCCGTCACGGAGCGACTGAAGCCGGTCGGTCCCCGGGCCGAGGTGGCCGACGCCAAGTCGCGCGGATTCAGCGCGGCCCCGGCGCGGTCGGCCACCGCCCCGGCCGGACCGGCACCGGTCTACAAGTTCTCCTGGGTCGAGGTGCCGGTCTTCCGCTCGGGCGACCTATGCGTCGAGAAGGGCGCCCGGCTGTCGGTGGTGCGCGCCACGACGGCCAAGGCGGAACGTGTGGTGATCGTCGATATGCAGGGCGGCGGCAAGCGCTCGGAGGTTAACTTCGTGGCCGGCAGCGCCGTCGCCACGTGGCCTGCCGACATTGAGCCGCGCACCGGCACCTTCGCGTTCCAGGCCGTCGAGCAGCCCATCCGCCAGATCAAGCTGCGATTGATCGCGCCGCTTCCAGCGACCGACGACGCGGTCCGCGTCCTGCACGGCCAACGCTGCGAACTCCAGCGCGACGCCCTGCTCGAAGCCCTGAAGAACCCGGCCTTCCAGCTCACCGCCCTCGGGGAGTGATCACACGCCACACGCGCTGCACCAGCGCCGCGCGTCGCATCGAACGTCCTTATTCGGCGGCCTGGCGCTTATGCCGGGCGGAACGAAGGGCGGCGCGCAGATCGGCCTCGCGGGACTTGGCTTCGGCGAGGCTGCGCATCTTGACGTGACCGAAGCCCTTGACCTCCTGCGGTACGGCGGCGAGCGCGGCGAGGGTCGCGTGCGTCTCGCTTGAAAGCTCGGGCAGAAGCTCGTCCAGCATCCGCTCGTAATCGGCGATCAGCTGGCGCTCCATGCGCCGCTCGGCCGTGTAGCCGAAGGGATCGAACGCACTGCCCCGTAAACCCTTGAGCTTGGCGAGCTGCCGCAGCACCGGCAGCACCCACGGCCCAAAGCGCATCTTGATCGGCTCGCCCGTGGATTTATTGCGACGTGCGAGAAGCGGCGGGGCGAGATGCAGCTCGATGCGTGTCACGCCATCGAAGGCGTCCCGCACCTGCTGCTCGAAGCGGCCGTCGGTGTAGAGCCGCGCCACCTCGTACTCGTCCTTGGTGGCGAGCAGCTTGAAGTAGGACCGAGCGACCGCCTCGGCGAGGCCGGACTTGCCCGGTGTCCGCTCCGCTTCGAGCTTGCGAACGGCATCGACCCGCGTTCGGTAGCGTTCCGCGAGACGCTGATCCTGATAGGCTACGAGCTGCTCGGCGCGATGAGCGACGAGATCGTCGATCGTGGCGGGGCGCCGGAAGCTGAGCGTGCGCGGGGTCATGAGGCGGTCGATCGAGACAGGATCGTGAGCCGCCTGCCGGCCCATTTGGAAGGCGCGCAAGTTGGTTTCGACCGCCGCCCCGTTCAGTCGGATCGCCTGCTCGATCGCCGTCGCGGGGATCGGGATGCGGCCGAGCTGCCAGGCCATGCCGACGAGCAGCATGTTGGCGTAGAGGCTGTCGCCGAAGAGCTTGACCGCGATGTCCTGCGCATCGATGGCCGATACCGGCGCGGTGCCGGCCCGCCGCCGGATCATATGGTTGAGCCGTTCGCCCGGCACCTGCAGCTCGGGATGGCGTGTGAAGTCCCCCGTCGTCACCTCGTGGGTCGAATAGACGACAGCCGTATGCCCCGGTCGAACGCAGTCGAGGATCTTGTTGGCCGCCGTCACAACGAGATCGCCGCCAAGCAGCAGGTCGGCATGCGCGGTGCCGACGCGAATGGCATGAATGTCCTCCGGCGAGCGCGCGATGCGCATGTGGCAGGCGACGGCACCTCCCTTCTGCGCGAGGCCCGTCACATCGATGGAGCCGAAGCCGAGACCGGCGAGATGGGCGGCTTCAGCGAGCACGGCCGAAACGGTGACCACGCCGGTTCCACCGATGCCGGTGACGAGAACGGCGTAGGGTTTGTCGAGAGGAGGGAGGGTCGGCTCCGGTGTTTCCGGTGTCAGACCCGGAGGGTCTGACACCTTGGCCCGGAGTGTGGCGGCCGTGCCCACGGGGGGGTGGGCGTGGGGCCGCCGAGGGGTGGGGCCGGGGGGGGGGGAGGAGCGCGGGGCGGAGCCCTCGGAGGCGGGGAAAAACGGGTT
>JBQTIA010000036.1:0-6854 GCA_052388455.1 Hyphomicrobium sp. | reverse complement strand
TGCCAACGGCTCGTACACCTTCACGCCCGCCGCCAACTACAACGGAGCCGTGCCCGCCGCCACCTACACCGTCTCCGACGGTTCGCTCACCGACACAGGCACGCTGACGCTCAGCGTCATACCGGTCAACGATGCCCCCGTGATCATCGACCCCGCCAACCCAGGCACGCCGAACAATCCGACGCCGGCCACCGATCCGCTCAATATCATTCCGGATGTAGCGACCAGCGACGGCACGCCGCTGGTCCCGATCGACGTCGCTCCGTTCGTCACCGACCCCGATGGCGATCCGCTGACGTTCGCACTCGATCCGGCGACGACGCCCTCTTGGCTTCAGATCGATCCGGTCTCGGGCATCATCACCGGTACGCCGCCGGCCGACGCCTCGCAGAATTCCAACACGGACAACCCGGGCGAATACGTCATCACCATCACCGTGTCGGATGGCCTGGGGGGAGTCACCACCACCACGGTCACGCTGAGCATCGTCAACCTGCCCCCGGTGGCCGTCTACGATACGGCGAGTGTCGGTGAAGATACCGTCTCGGTCACCGGCAACGTCGTCAACGATCCCGCGACGGGCGACGCCGATACGGCCCCCGATGCCGACCCGCTGCATGTTGCATCTGCCGAGCAGAATGGTTCGACGATCGACATCGGCGTACCCTTCGTGACAGCGGGCGGTGGCGTTCTGACACTTGCTGCCGACGGCGCCTACACCTTCGTGCCCGGCACGGCGTACAACGGACTCGGACAGGGTCAAACGGCGAGCGAGACCATCGTCTATACCGTCTCGGATGGAAACGGCGGCACGGATCAGGCGCAGCTCGTCATCACCATCGTCGGCGCCAATGACGCGCCGGTCGTCGTCGATCCGTCCAACCCCGGCGATCCCGAAAATCCCAATCCGGCCGCCGATCCGCTCGACATCATCCCCGATGCGGCGTCGAACGATGGCACGGCGATCACTCCGATAGACGTCGCGGACTTCATCGCGGATGCGGACGGCGATCCGCTCACCTTCGGGCTCGATCCCGCGACCACGCCGGGCTGGATCAGCATCGATCCGGTCAGCGGAGTGATCACCGGCACGCCGCCCGCCGATGCCTCGCAGACTTCCAACACGGGCAATCCAGGCGAATACCTGATCACGATCACCGCATCCGACGGCCATGGCGGCGTGGTGACGACGACCGTGACGGTGACCATCGCGAACGCGCCGCCGATGGCACTCGACGACAGCAACACCGCCCCGGAGGACGGACCCGGCGTCACGGGCAGCGTGATCGGCAACGATCGCGACGGCGGAGCGGATTCCGATCCGCTGACGGTCGTCGCCGTCAACGGCGCACCCGGAGCCGTCGGAACGACGATCACACTAGCGTCCGGCGCGCTGCTCACCCTCAATGCCGACGGCTCGTACGACTACGATCCGAACGGCGCCTTCAACGACCTGAGCGTCGGCGAGACGGGCACGGACCAGTTCTCCTACCAAGTATCGGATGGACAGGGCGGAACCGCAACCGCAACGGTGACGATCACCATCGTCGGCGCCAACGATGCGCCGGTCGTCGTCGATCCGCTCAATCCGGGTGTGCCGCCCGCCGACCCTGACAACGTTGTGCCTCGCCAGACCGGCCAGGACGGCCGTCCGCTGACACTCGATGTCTCGGACTACTTCCGCGATCCCGATGCCGCCGACGTGCTGACGTTGTCCGTCGATCCGTCGGCCTTGCCGCCGGGCATCACCTTCGATCCCTCGACCGGAACGTTCTCAGGCCGGCCGACGTCCGACGCGAGCCAGGGCGGCCCGGAGGGAGATGGCATCTATCAGGTGGTCGTCACGGCTTCCGATGGGCACGGCGGCAGCGTGTCCACCACGGTGACGTTCGAGATCACCAATCCCCCGCCGGTCGCCAGCAACGACTATATCCGCACCACACCCGACACCGCGATCACCATCAACGTGCTGGCCAACGATGTCGACGGAGGCGGCGATGACGATGTGCTGACCCTGGTCGGGGCCACTGCAACGGGTGGATCGGTCGGAATCAATCAGGACGGCACGCTCACCTTCACGCCGGCGTCCGGCTTCGCGGGCTTCGCAACCGTCACCTACACCATCACCGACGGACAGGGCGGTTTCTCGACGGCCACGGTGACGATCTTCGTCGTGCCCAACACGCATGTCACCGGCAACCCGACCGTCGTTCCGCCGGCGCCGGAAGCGCTGACCCCGTCCAATCTCGGACTCTCGACCGAGGGGATCGTCGTCGCGACAGTCAACGGCGTCGACGTGCTCGGCGGTATCAGCGGCTCGCTCGGCGAAACCGGCATCATAGACAACGTCGCGAACCAGATCAGCGGACTGGGCAGTCTGGGTGGCCGGCTCGGCGTAGGGACGAGCGCTCAGCTCGAGGTACAGGACCTGCACCGGCTCTGGAACCTCGAGCGCCTGCTCGACTCCGACAACGGCCGCGAGCAGGGAACCTGGACGCCGGAGGGTCTCTCGGGCTTCTCGCTGCGCTTCGCCTTCGCCGGCGATCCGTCCGCCACGCATCACGCAGAAATCGTGCTGGAAAGCCTGGTGCACGATCGGACGCTGATCGTGCGCCTGTCGAGCACCGAGATCCCCGAGCACGCGCACGTGGTGGAGTACCGGGTGCTACAGGCGGATGGCCGCGCGCTGCCCGACTGGCTCGATCGCGCCGGACCGGAAGTGCTGATCGGCGAGCGTCCGGCCGACAGCGAGCGTGTCGAGCTTCGTGTCATCGCCGTGCTGTCGGACGGCACGACCATCGAGCGGCAGGTGGTGATCCAGACCAACTCCGGCGAAATCCAGCCTCTCAACCCCGGCCAGCGGGCCGAGCTGCTGCCGATGTTCACCGACCAGATCGAGGCTCAGAGCCGGCAGGCCGACCTGGAACGGCTGGCACTCGCTCTCGCCGGCTGAGAGCATCGCGACATTGCCCCAGGCCTGCTGCTCGAAGTCGCCTCAGGGCGACTTCGGCGGAGAGTCGGCAGCCGAGGCGTGGTCCGCAGGCTGTCCGGCTGTGGGGGTGGAGACCGGCGCCGACTGAACCGACTGCGAGCGGGAAGCCGCGAGCAAACCTTCGGCCGCTGCGGCTGCACGCTCGGCGGCAGCGGCCGCGCGCTCGGCGGCAGCCATGGCGCGGCTGGTCGCCTCGTCGATCGACGGCTGTGCGGGCGTGATGGCGGCGGACGGCGTTTTCGATGCGATCGATCCCGTCTGGCTCGGAGCCGCGGCCGATTTTTCGACCGCCGGCGGGCTCGCCGTAGCGGGAATTGCGGTCGACTCAACTGCGCCAGCCGTCGGCTTCTCTGACTTTGCCGTATCCGGCTTGCCGTCGGCCCGGGTTTCGGCCTTCGCCTGCGACTTGCCCGAGGACGAGGTCGAGCTTTCCGCGGCCGCTGCCTCGGACAACGTCGACTTGCGACGCGATTCCGAAGACGAACGCGAGCGACCTGATTCGTCCGCAGAGACGACCGACGCGTCGACCGAGACCAGCTTCACCGGCTTCTCAGCGCCATTGGCCTCCGAGCTCTTTTCAGCCGTATCGGACCGCTTGCCGTCGTCCTTGCGGGGAGCAAACAGAGCGACGCTGGCGAGCTCCTTGGCATCCGTGATCGCCGTCACCTCGAAGGTATTCCAAGTGACGGTGACGCGCGCGCCGACCCGCACGCGCGGATAGAGATCCTGCACGTCCTTGTTGTACATGCGGACACAGCCCTTGGACGCGGCCGTGCCGATCGTCCAGGGCGCGTCTGTGCCGTGAATGCGGTAATCGCTGGCGCCGAGATAGAGCGCGCGCGTGCCGAGCGGGTTCATCGGATGGCCGCCCGGAACCCAAGACGGCAGCCGCGGATTTTCCCGCAGCATCTCGGGTGTCGGGGTCCAGCCGGGATTTTCCCGCTTCATCGAAACCGAGGTGACGCCCGACCAGCGGCTCTGCTCGCGGGGGATCGCGATCGGATAGCTCAGCGCCTTGCCGGGCTCGACGATCAGATAGACGCGCCGGTCGCCGAAACTGACCAGCACCTCGCCGGTCTTGGCCGCAGTCTTGATACGCACCGCTTCGCGACCGCTGTCGTCCACCTTCTCGCTGCTGCCCCAGTCGAACAGCAGCCCCTGTGCGCTCACGGGTCCGCACGTGCCGGCGAGCATCAGGGTCGCCGCGGCGAGGGCCCGGACGGAACGACCGCTCCAGTCGACTGTGAGCGTTTTCAAGCGGATACCCTCGTAATGAGCATGGCGGCAGTGGATAGGGATCAACGCGACGCGAAACCCCGCGACGAGTCGGAGCCGAGCCTTATGACCCAAACCCCAACCCCCCGCAACACACTGTCACTCGTCGGTCACTCTCCGGGAGAAACCAGCCGGCACAGGGCCTCGGCAACCGTAAAGGTATTGATCTCGTCCTTTTCCAGGATGGCCAGCGGGTTGAGTATGGCCAGCTCGGCCCGCCGTGAGCGCGTCACGGTCCCGCTGATGATGAGAAACGGCGATTTGAAGCCGAATCGCTGCAGCGACCGCAGCGAGCTTTCGGCCCGGTCGAGCGGGGGCAGGTGGTCGTCGAGGATCAGCAGATCGGGCATCTCGTCGCGCAGCTTCTGAATTGCGACAGCGATGTTGCGCTGATGAACGATCTCGACGTGCCGGCCGAGCAGCAGATGCAGCACCGCGCTGATGTGCTTTGCGTCGCGCTCGTTGTCATCGATGATCGTGATGCGGCGGATCGTCGGCAGTGCGGTCAGCCGCTGGAGCAGGGCGCTCTTGGCGATATCGAGATCACTGCCGGAGGTTGCTGCTATGAGCATCGATGATCCTGAATGGCATGGCCGGCCAGCCTGAAACACCGCCGAATTTGACGGGCGGCCTGCAAAGTCGACGAGGTGAACGTCTAGGCCGGGCCTGCTCGCCCCCCAGATGCCGGAAAACGAAGCACTCGATCCGCTACCGCTAGCAGGCTCGGACCCGCTCATTGTCGCCCTGCAGGCACAAGTGGGTTTCTCCAGAATTGAGGGCAGCACGTCTTATCTGTCGCCTGCCGATCAGGCCACACGCGAACCTAATCCCCGTGCAATTTATCGTCTGTTGGGCGCTATCACATCCAGGCCGAAGGGGGCGCTCCGCCTTCCGCACTTTCATCCGGCTGCAAAGCTGCGGTGAGCTGCTGCAAGGCCGCCACCAGATCGCCGACGAGGCTCGGCGCGAGGGTCGTTTGCAAGCGCGTCTCGATCATGCCGGCGACCCGCTCGGCCTCGGCGAGGAGCTTCACGCCCTTGCGGGTGAGGCTGATGGCATAGGCACGCGCGTCGGCCGGCGAGCGCCAGCGCTGGAGGATGCCGTCCTCGACGAGGCGGCGCACCACGTCGGCCAGGGTCGATCGATCGATCCCGGTGCAGGCAACCAGATCGGTCTGGCTGGGCAATTCGCGCCGCGCCACGGCCGCCAGCACGATGAAATGGCGGGGCGTCAATTCCACTCCCGGCTTGAGATTGGCCACGAAAGCCGTGTTGGCGGCTTCCACGGCCCCGTGCAGGGCCAGCAAGAGACTCTCGTGCGCGTTGCTCAAAATCCGTTTCCTGTCCGATGGGCCCGGCCCGGCGTCGTCCGGAAGCGCCGCCGGAGGGCCATGCAGATGAGTCTTATAGAGAACCCGCGCGCACATTGAGCGCGGGCTCGGCAAGAGTGTTTTTTGGGCAGACGAGCCAGAAGATGCAACGGGACCGCAGGTTCGAGTCGCGCTGCCACTGCTCCGCTCGGCGCCCCCGTGCCGCTCAGCTCAATTCTGGACGCGCCAGGTGCCGTCGGGATTGCGGCAGGCGACGCCCCGCGTCACAGCACTGCGACCCTCGATCGAGACGGTGTGCAGGTAATCGCGGCAAATGCCATTGGCCGTCGCATAGGGGTGGCCCGGCTGCACACGGCCCGACGGCCCGGTTCCCGACTGGCCCTTACCAGACTGGCCCGTACCAGACTGGCCCGTACCAGACTGGCCCTCCCATCTCTGGGTGGAACCGGTCTCGATGGCGTTGCGCTGCGCCAGCTCGGCCCGCTGACGCGAGGCCGCGTCCAGGTTGCGGCCGATGACATTGCCGACCACGCCTCCGGCCAGCGTGCCGCCGATCGTCGCCGCCACCTTGCCACCCTCGCCGAGCTTGGCCTTCTTGGCGAGGTAATGACCTCCGATGCCGCCGACGACGGCACCGCCGACCGTGCCGACATTGGTGCCGGTGAGACCGCTGCCGAGATCCTGCGCGATCGCCGTTTCGGCAGTCACAAGGACGACTCCGGCGGCGAACAGCGCGAACATTAGACGTGACTGCATGATTATGACCCTCTGGATGCGCCGACCGATGCTGTCCGGCGAACAGCCCGCATCAAGCGGCGGACGTGGTCAACGAGGGGTAAAAAATCCGCCCGGCATTGGGTCGGCCCTGATCAAAGGTGTTGCGGCAGCGGCCGGCTTGCGCGCGGGCTTGCAGCAGCGGTCGCTGCCGATGGCGGTCGTCAGCGGACGTTGACGGGAAGTCAGAGGAACCCGACGTCGAATTCATCAAACGGATCGTCGGCTTCGGAAGGGTGTGGCTGATGGAACCCGCCAGAGCGGAGCCGATTTTCCGGAGGAAAGAGTTCCGCAGTACGCACCAAAAAGATCACAAGGCTGGCATCCTGTGTGCTTTGAGGCCTGGCAAGACCCCCGAGGTCAGCCGGGCAATCGCATATGGCGCGAAATGTAGGTTGGGTCGACGAAGGAGACCCAACAAACTCGAGCGACCAAAGTTGTTGGGTCTCGTGCCTCGACCCAACCTACGTCCAAATGCGATTC
>JBQTIA010000035.1:0-2609 GCA_052388455.1 Hyphomicrobium sp. | reverse complement strand
GGGTGGCGGCTGCGCAGCCCTGCTGCCGCGAGTGCTTCCAGCACACCCAACGCCGCGAGTGACCCTAGATCACCGTCGAAATTCCCGCCGTTCGGCACCGAATCGATATGCGAACCGAAAAGAATGGGCGGCAGAGTCGCCTCGGTTCCGGCACGGCGACCGAAGATATTGCCCGCCGCGTCCACGCGGGGTTCAAGACCGGCCGCCCGCATCAAGTCGATCACGTACCGACGACCAGCGACGTCCGCATCTGAGTAGGCGACCCGACTGACGCCGTCAGCAAAGGTGCCGCCCGAGGGTCGTCCGAACATGCTGAGTGCGTCAATTCGCTGCCGAAGCGCGGTTGCATCGACACGCGCGGGTGGGTTCTGCGCGAATGCGCGCCGGCCCAGGATGACGGGACCCACGGCGGCGGTCCCCAGACCTGTCAAGAAGGCGCGCCTAGGCGAATGGCGCATGACCGCACCTCCTAACGAGCATCATTCTCCTGACAGTACCATTCTCCGATCGTTGCCGTGCGTTCAATTGACGGTCTAACGTCGCGGCTCACCCGCGGCCGCTTCCGATCGCACGCGGTCGTCGGGTGCAGCCGCGTGATGCTCATTCAGCCCTCCCCCTGTGCACCTACCGATTGTCGGTAGGCTTGACGCAGGAACACATGCGCGCATCCGCGCAGGAGGAGGACAAATGAGATTTTACAACCGTCAGCATCGCCACTATTGCGGAATCGATCTCCACGTGACGACGATGTACGTGTGCATCCTCGACGCGACCGGGCAGGTACTTGTGCACCGCAACGTAAAATCGAACGCCGAGGCGTTCCTCGAAACGATTGCGCCGTATCGAGAGGATCTCGTCGTGGCGGCCGAGTGCATGTTCACGTGGTACTGGGTTGCCGACCTCTGTGCCGCGGAAGGCATCACGTTCGTGCTAGGCCACGCGCTCGCGATGAAAGCCATTCACGGCGGTAAGAGCAAGAACGACAAGATCGACTCGCAGAAGATCGCGGCGCTGCTCCGCGGTGGTCTCCTGCCGCAGGCCTACGTCTATCCCGCGGCGATGCGGTCAACGCGCGATCTCCTCCGGCGACGGCTGCACTTGGTGCGGAAGCGTGGCCAGCTGCTCGCTCACATTCAGAATACGCGGGCCCAATATCAGCTGCCGGAGTTCGGCCGGCGGCTCGCCTATCCGGCGAACCGCGCCGGCGTGAGCGCGCACTTCGCCGATCCCAGCGTCCGCAAGAGCATTGACGTGGATCTTGCGCTCCTGGAGCGCTACGACGACCTCATCACCGATCTCGAGTTGACGATTGTTCGAGAAGCCAAGCGTCATGACGGTGATGCCTTCCATCGTCTGCGATCGGTGCCCGGCATCGGCAAGGTCCTCGCGCTGACGATCCTCTATGAGATTCACGACATCACGCGGTTCGATCGCGTGCAGGAGTTCGCCTCCTACGCTCGCTTGGTCAAATGCGTGCACCAGTCCGCCGGGAAGAAACTGGGAATGGGCGGCGCCAAGATGGGCAACGTGCATTTGAAGTGGGCCTTCTCGGAAGCGGCCGTGCTCTTCCTCCGCCATGCGCCGGGTGGGAAGAAGCTCCTGAGCGCGATTGAGAAGAAGCACGGCAAGGGCAAAGCGCTGTCGATTCTCGCGCACAAGATCGGGCGCGTGGTGTTTTACATGCTGTCGCGTCGCACGGTGTTCTCACTGGAGAAGTTCCGCGCGGCGTAGCGAAGAAGAGAGCGGCCGAGCCAGACGCCTAACTCGAGCCGTCGGGACCGAGCTCGTTGAGATCGCGCGGCACGCGTACGCCGTCGAGCGTCACAAGCCGTCGATCATAAGCCAGAGGTCCGGCAGCGCGGTCGCTTGATGGGACGGCCGCTCTCTTCTCCGCCACGTGTTCCCGGGATGCGCTGCCCCTCCCCCGAGCCTGGCGACAACGGACGCGCTCCGGCGACGTCGCTCGTCATGAGGAGGCCGACACGAGGGTTCCGAATGAGTTTCTAGGCCGCGCGGGTCTAACCACTCTCGCACTTCGCCCAGGCGAAGCTTGAGCCTCAATAGGTGTTGGGTCCGCCCCCGCAACGGGGTGGAAACCTGCGCTGGAAACGAAGACGGCACTGAAGGGGAACGCAATGATTCGGCGGTTACGGCTTGCGGTCGCGCGTCTTCTTAACTCGACGACCGGACGGAGAAGATCTGTGCCCTTGACGAGGGGAGGGCTGATAGGTGTTATACGGCCCGTCGAACGAGCGAGGCCCCGACGGACAGCCCATCGAAGCTCGCACGCTGCGAAGTACCCGCCAAGCGGCGCGAGGGCGACGGCTCGCCGGCCCCTCAAGGATGACCTTCGCCGTGAGGGTCGAGACGCGCGCGATGTTCGAACCGCCAGTGCCGCGAACGAGTGGGGGCCGAGCGTCGGGGATAGTACGCCTGCTGCGCGCCGCTGCCCGAGAGGCCCGGCCGCCTCGAACAGAACGCCGCCGTGATCCGAATGACCCCAATGACCGCAGCACCCACATGCTCTTGTTCGTGGCCGATTGCCGCGCCCGAGAGTGAAACGCTCGCGGGAGCCCGAGTGTCCAAACGCTCGCAGCCCTCGAAAGAGC
>JBQTIA010000034.1:0-9423 GCA_052388455.1 Hyphomicrobium sp. | reverse complement strand
CTGCAGGGCAATCGCATATGGCGCGAAATGTAGGTTGGGTCGACGAAGGAGACCCAACAAACTCGAGCGACCAAAGTTGTTGGGTCTCGTGCCTCGACCCAACCTACGTCCAAATGCGATTCCCCTGGTCGCGGCTGGGGTCATGTACTCAATCGGCCGCATCCCCGTCGGCAACGGGTCCATCGCGGCCGGCTTGTTCCAGAATTTTCATGGCCTCGGCCGAGCTGCCTCGCGACGCGCGCTGTTTGAGGTAGTCGACGGTTTTCAATGCCGCGATTTTTTCCGCAACGGCGACATTGATGAATTGGTTCAGCGTCGTGCCTTCGGCTTCGGCGAGTTTCTCGGCCTCGGCCTTGAGGCTAGCCTGGAGCCGCAATGCATAATTTGCGGTCGTCATTTTCATCCTCCAACGGCTTGTCGCCATGCTGGTCCGGGTTGGCTGACCGTGATCCCGAATGTCCCGGCTTGCCTTAAGTCGCGAACGTTGAATGTCAGCAGCAACTCGGCACCGCCTTGGGCTGCGGTCTCCAGCACCATCTCGTCATCGGGATCGCGCAAGAGCGGCCTCCACAGATTGGCGATGTCGACGTGCTCGGCCACGGAACACAGACCATCGAGAAAACGGCAAACTTGAACAGCAGAAAGCCCACTAGCCTGTAGTTGCTCCGTGCGCGTCAAGACAGCTTCATACTCGACCACCACTGGCACCGAGAGCAAAGCCGTATGCTCACCTTTGAGTACGCTCCCGACCCAGAGCCTCGATGCTCCGAGGCGGCTTCGCAGGGCCGCGGCGAGGACACTGGTGTCGAGCACAATTCTCACGGCCAGATCAAATATCATATCATTGGCGATATGAATATTGGCTGCGTCGCCCGCATCGCCTTAACCTCCGGGCGAACTGGTCCTGGCAAACGACCCTGATTGTTGTCAAGGAAAGGGAGTGATCGGGTTCGCTTGAATAACCCTTCTTCCGCAGACACCGCTGAAGTCCGCTGCGGCATTCCTTCGGAGTCCCCCCATGATAGACACCCTCGCCCTTCTCGCCATCGCCGCCTTCGGATGGGGGTTGTCGCTGGCGACGTACCGGTTCTTCGCCCAGCAGTACGGCTGGCCGATGGGGGTCATGCAGGCCGACTTGCCGCAGGTGCCGGCCATCCTCGGCATCGTCGCCCTGCTGGTGGGGCTGCTCTTCGCGGCGATGCGGGGCACGGCCGACGGTGGCGCCGTCATCGTCGTCTTCGGGCTGATGCTCGCCATGTTCTGGACCGGCTTCCTGCGGGTCGGGGCGCAAACTTCACTTTTGCTGGCTCCGGTGGCGGCCATCCTGCTGCTGCTCGGCTTCTTCAGCGGATCGAGCTATGACCGGGCTTCGCTCCGTCCCTATGGGGTCGACGTCGGCGTACCGTCGGGCACCCAGCCGGCCGACCGAGACAGCCGCCGCACGCGGGACTGAGTGGGCCCCTTCCTCCGGCCATCTTGAGGATTTCGGACGGGGCAAGCCGCGCAGCAAGGTGCCCGTGTGTCGGCGCCGACGGGTCGTCCCCATCCTGCATGACCCGTCCTTTTGCCAATGGCTCCCCGCGACCTTGCCGCCTTGCCATTGCAGCGCAATAGCCGTACTCCAGACGTGGTGATTTGAGCGATGCGCGGCCGGTAGGCGGCGACGGCTCGCCCGGGTGGACAATTGCCGCCGCGGGTGATGACTGTTCGCGGCTTTCGGGCGGCCCGCTCGTGGAGTTCTGCATGACGGTCCGACGCCTTCACTCCGAGCAGCCGCCGAGTTTCACCTTCAATTCCGCCAACCTGGCCTGGGCCAAGGCGCAGCTCGACAAATATCCGGCAGGACGGCAGGTATCCGCCGTCATCCCGCTGTTGTGGCGGGCGCAGGAACAGGAAGGCTGGCTCACCGAGCCGGCCATGCGCGTCGTCGCGGACATGCTGGCGATGCCCTACATCCGCGCCTACGAGATCGCCACCTTCTACACCATGTTTCAGCTGGCGCCGGTCGGGTCCAAGGCGCACGTGCAGGTGTGCGGCACCACGCCGTGCATGTTGCGTGGTGCGCCGGAATTGATCGCTCTGTGCAAGTCCCGCATCGCCGAAGCCCCCCACAAGCTGTCCGCCGACGGAACCCTGTCCTGGGAAGAGGTCGAGTGCCTCGGGAGCTGCGCCAATGCACCGATGGTCCAGATCGGCTCGGATACCTTCGAGGACCTGGACGCCGAGCGCCTGGAAACGGTGATCAACGGCTTTGCCAACGGACGCCGGCCTAAGCCCGGCTCGCAGATCGGCCGGGTTGCGTCGTGCCCGAGCTCCGGACCGACGACGCTGGTCGAGTATTCCGGAGGTGCCGGCAAGGCGCTGCTGCCGGCCGTGGCGGTCGCCGCGTCGGTGACGTTCGGCTCGCGGCCCGCCCCCCGGGCAGAATCCAAGAACGATGGCGAGGTCGGCAGCGGTTTTGCAACGCGCCATGTCGTCGTTGGAGACGAGGCGGTCGGCGATATGCTGCGGCCCATCCTGCTCGCCGAGCCCCGTGGCGGCAAGGCGGATGACCTCAAGCTGATCTGGGGCATCGGTCCGATGCTGGAAAAGGCTTTGAACAAGCTCGGCATCTGGCATTTCGAGCAGATCGCCGGCTGGAGCCTTCAAAACATCAAGTGGATCGATCAGAATCTCGAGGATTTCCGCGGCCGGGTCGAGCGGGACAAGTGGATCGAGCAGGCCCGCAAGCTGGCCGCCGGCTGGCGCCCGTCGACGCTGGCCGGCGAAAAGCCGAGAGGGTGACGGGATGCTGCTCGCGGATCAGGATCGTATTTTCAAGAACCTCTACGGCTTCCAGTCGCCGGGGCTGGAGGCGGCGCGGGCGCGCGGAGCCTGGGACGGCACCAAGGCGCTGATCGACAAGGGTCACGACGGGATCATCAACGAAGTCAAAGCCTCGGGCCTCCGAGGCCGCGGCGGCGCCGGATTTCCGACCGGCCTCAAGTGGTCGTTCATGCCGAAGAGCGATCCCCGGCCCTCCTATCTCGTCATCAATGCGGACGAGAGCGAGCCGGGCTCCTGCAAGGATCGCGAGATCCTTCGCCATGACCCGCACGTGCTGATCGAAGGGGCGCTCGTCTCCGGCTTCGCGATGCGGGCGCACGCCTGCTACATCTACGTGCGCGGCGAATACATCCGCGAGCGCGAGGCGCTCCAGCGCGCCATCGACGAAGCCTACGCGGCGAAGCTGATCGGCAGGGGCAACGTCCACGGGTGGGACTACGACATTTTCGTCCACCACGGCGCCGGCGCCTACATCTGCGGCGAGGAAACCGCACTGCTAGAAAGTCTGGAAGGCAAGAAGGGCCAGCCGCGCCTGAAGCCGCCGTTTCCGGCCAACGTCGGGCTGTACGGGTGTCCGACGACCATCAACAACGTCGAGACCATCGCGGTGGTGCCGGACATCCTCCGCCGCGGCTCGACGTGGTTTGCGAGCCTCGGGCTGCCGAACAACACCGGCACCAAGCTGTTCCAGATCTCCGGCCACGTCGAAAATCCCTGCGTGGTCGAGGAGGAGATGGGCATTCCGCTCCGTCAGCTCATCGATGAGCACGCCGGCGGCGTGCGCGGGGGGTGGAACAATCTCCTGGCCGTCATTCCGGGCGGGTCGTCGGTGCCCTGCCTGCCGGCCGAGCTGTGCGACGACCTGACGATGGATTTCGACAGCCTCGTCAAGCTCAAGAGCGGGCTCGGCACGGCGGCGGTCATCGTCATGGACAAGTCGACCGACATCGTCAAAGCGATCGCGCGGATTTCCTATTTCTACAAGCACGAGAGTTGCGGCCAGTGCACGCCGTGCCGGGAGGGAACCGGCTGGATGTGGCGCGTGCTCGAGCGGATGGCGAAGGGTCAGGCCGAGAAGCGGGAAATCGACCTGCTGCTCGATGTCACCAAGCAGGTCGAAGGTCACACGATTTGTGCGCTGGGCGATGCGGCGGCGTGGCCCGTGCAGGGGCTGATCCGTCATTTCCGTCCGGTGATCGAAGCGCGGATCGACGAATATCACAAGCCGAAGTCGGTGGCGGCGGAGTGACGTTTGGGCGAGGAGCCAGTTCGTAGGTTGGGTCGAGGCACGAGACCCAACAGTTCAGCGCCGTGATAGAGTTGTTGGGTCTCGCGAAGGGGCTCGACCCAACCTACAAGTGATCTAAATATGACCAAGCAGCTCATCATCGACGGCAAGCCCATCGAGGTTGCGGACGGAACGACTCTGATGCACGCCTGCGAGGCGGCCGGCGCCGAGATTCCGCGCTTCTGCTACCACGAACGCCTGTCGATCGCCGGTAACTGCCGCATGTGCCTCGTCGAGGTGCAGGGCAGCCTGAAGCCGATCGCCTCGTGCGCGATGCTGGTCAACGACCTGCCGCCGAACCGCGACGGCTCGCCGAAAATCATCTCGACCCAATCGGCGCTCGTCAAGAAAGCGCGCGAAGGCGTGATGGAATTCCTGCTGATCAACCATCCACTGGATTGCCCGATCTGCGACCAGGGCGGCGAGTGCGATCTGCAGGACCAGGCGATGGCCTTCGGCATCGGCGGAACGCGCTATCACGAGAACAAGCGCGCAGTCGAAGAGAAGTACATCGGCCCACTGATCAAGACGCACATGACGCGCTGCATCCACTGCACGCGCTGCGTCCGTTACATGACGGAGATCGCCGGCGTGCCGGAACTCGGTCTGATCGGGCGCGGCGAGGATGCGGAGATCACCACCTATCTCGAAAAGGGCATTCTCTCCGAGATGAGTGCCAATGCCGTCGATCTGTGTCCGGTCGGCGCCCTGACGCACCGGCCCTGGGCGCACAACGCGCGGCCCTGGGAGCTGCGCAAGACGGAATCGATCGATGTCATGGATGCCGTCGGCTCGTCGATCCGCGTCGACACGCGCGGGCGCGAGGTGATGCGCATCCTGCCGCGCAACAACGACGCCGTGAACGAGGAATGGATTTCCGACAAGACCCGGCACGTCGCCGACGGCTTGAAATCGCAGCGTCTCGATCAGCCCTATGTGCGTCGCAATGGACGATTGGAGCCGGCGACGTGGGGGGAAGCGCTCGCGCTCGTCGCCGAGAAGCTGAAGGTGGTCAACCCGGCTCGTATCGGCGCCATCGCCGGGGATCTGGCAGGCGCGGAGGACATGTTCGCGCTCAAGGATATGATGACGCGGATCGGTGTGCGCCATCTCGACTGCCGCCAGGACGGCGCCAGGCTCGATCCGCGCCACGGCCGCGCGTCCTACATCTTCAACGCCACCATCGAGGGCATCGAGGCGGCCGATTGCATTCTTCTCGTCGGGACCAACCCGCGGCTCGAGGCGGCGGTGCTCAACGCCCGCATCCGCAAGCGCTGGCGTCAGGTCGGCTTGCGCATCGGCTCGATCGGTCCTCGGTCCGACCTCGGCTATCCGGTCGAACACCTGGGCAGCGGACCGCAGACGCTCGCTGAACTGGCAGGCGGCAAGGGGACGTTCGCGCAGGCGCTCGCCTCCGCCACGCATCCGATGGTGATCGTCGGCGCCGGCGTGTCGGCCCGCACCGACGGCGCCGCCGTTCTGGCTGCCGCCGCCCGGCTGGCTCTGTCCGTAGCTGCCGGCAAGGATCCCGCCTGGGCGCCCTTCAACGTGCTGCACGCGGCCGCCTCGCGCGTGGCCGGCCTCGACCTCGGGTTCGTCCCCGGAGAGGGCCGCCTCGATACCGCCGGCATGATCGACGCCGCTGCCAAGGGGCGTCTCGACGTGCTCTATCTGCTCGGCGCGGACGAGATCGACATGAGCGCGCTCGGAGACGCCTTCGTCATCTACCAGGGTTCGCACGGCGATGCCGGCGCTCACCGGGCCGATGTCATCCTGCCCGGTGCCGCCTATACCGAGAAGAGCGTCACCTACGTCAACACCGAGGGGCGCCCGCAGCTCACCCTGCGCGCCGCCTTCCCGCCGGGGGAGGCCAAGGAGGACTGGGCGATCGTGCGCGCGCTGTCGGCCGAGGTCGGCCGCACGCTGCCCTACGACACTCTGCCGGCATTGAGAGCGGCCATGTACCGGGTGGCGCCGCATCTGGCGCGGCTCGATGCGGTCGCGACGGCCGATCGGTCGGGCCTGGAAGCGCTGTCGCGGGAGACGGGGGCCATGTCGGCCGAGCCGTTTACATCAGTGGTGAGAGACTTCTACCTGACCAACCCCATCGCGCGGGCCTCGGCCGTCATGGCCGAGATGAGCGCGCTGAAGGCGGCGGCCGAGGGTTTGCCGCATCGCAGTGCTGCGGAATGAGCGGGACCATGGGAATGTCGGAACAGACGTGGCAGACGATCCGGGACGGCGGGTTGTGGCTGGCGACGGCGGTCGGGCTCAGTCTCGCCGTGCTGCTCAGCCTGTTGATCGTCGTCGCCTATCTGCTGCTGATGGACCGCAAGGTGTGGGCGGCGGTGCAATTGCGGCGCGGTCCCAACGTCGTCGGCCCGTTCGGACTGCTGCAGTCGTTCGCCGACCTGATCAAGTTCGCCGTCAAGGAGCCGCTGCTGCCGGCCGGCGCCGACAAGAGCGTATTCCTGCTGGCGCCGCTGGCGACGGCGACGTTCGCGCTGGCCGCCTGGGCCGTCATTCCCCTGAACGAGAACGAGTGGGGCCGCTGGGTGATCGCCGACCTCAACGTCGGCATCCTCTATCTGCTCGCGATCTCGTCGCTCGCCGTCTACGGCATCATCATGGGGGGATGGGCGTCCAACTCGAAGTACCCGTTCATGGGCGCGCTGCGCTCGGCCGCGCAGATGGTTTCCTACGAGGTCTCGATGGGCTTCGTGATCATCTGCGTGCTGCTGCTCGTCGGCTCGCTCAACATGACCGACATCGTCAACGCGCAGCGGCATGGGCTGGGGCTGGAGTTGGGGCTGAAAACCCCGTCTCTGCTCGACTGGTACTGGCTGCCGCTGTTTCCGATGTTCATCGTCTTCTTCATCTCGGCGCTGGCCGAGACCAACCGGCCACCGTTCGATCTCGTCGAGGCGGAATCGGAGCTGGTCGCGGGATTCATGGTCGAGTACGCCTCGACGCCGTACCTGCTGTTCATGCTCGGCGAATACGTGTCGATCACCACCATGTGCGCGCTGGTGACGATCCTGTTCCTCGGCGGCTGGCTGCCGCCCGCCGACCTCTGGCCTCTCAACGCCGTGCCGGGACTCGTCTGGTTCCTGCTCAAGGTGGTGTTCGTCTTCTTCATGTTCGCGATGGTGAAGGCGATCGTGCCGCGCTACCGCTACGACCAGCTCATGCGGCTCGGCTGGAAGGTCTTTCTGCCGCTCTCCCTGCTGATGGTGGTCGTGGTCGCCGCAGTCCTGCATTTCGGGAGGGCCGCGTGAGTGGGGGCATGACCGGGCTGGCGCTCGGCTCGGTCGTCGGGGTTGCGGGCTTCGCGGCGCTGAGAACGCTCGCAAAATACGTCGAGCGGCGCGCCGAACGGCTGCAGATGAGCGGGCTGGCCGCGGTCTTCCGCGCCTTCGGCTGGGTTTCCCTGCTGGTCGGCCCGATCAAAGGCTACTTTGTATTGCCGCTGGTGATGGGCTATTGAGGGCCGAAAGGGAGCCGGACGTGAACATCGGTCGAGGCATCAGGTCGCTCTTCCTCTGGGAGTTCGTGCGCGCGCTCGGGCTCTCGATGCGCTATTTTTTCGCGGCCAAGAAGACGCTGAACTATCCCTTCGAGAAGGGGCCGCTTTCGCCGAGGTTCAGGGGCGAGCACGCACTGCGGCGCTATCCCAATGGCGAAGAGCGCTGCATCGCCTGCAAGCTGTGCGAAGCGATCTGTCCGGCGCAGGCGATCACCATCGAGGCGGGTCCGCGACGCAACGACGGCACGCGGCGCACCACGCGCTACGACATCGACATGGTGAAGTGCATCTACTGCGGGCTCTGCCAGGAGGCGTGCCCCGTGGACGCCATCGTCGAAGGGCCGAACTTCGAGTTCGCCACCGAGACGCGGGAAGAACTCTACTACGACAAGGATCGGCTGCTGGCCAACGGCGACCGCTGGGAGCGTGAGATCGCCAAGAATTTGGCGCTCGATGCGAAGTATCGGTGATGAAGGCACGCTACACCCACCGCTGTCATCTTCGGGCTTGGCCCGAGGACCCACGGATCGGTAGGCTGCGACGAGGGAAATACGCGTTGAAGCCGCAGCGGGTCGAATGTTGCCGCGAAACGAGTTGAAACTTGGATCCTCGGGCCAAGCCCGAGGATGACAGGCGAGGGAATGGCACTGACGGCGGTCTTCTTCTACCTGTTCGCGGTCCTGGCGATCGCGTCCGCTGCGATGGTCATCGTGGCGCGGAATCCCGTGCATGCGGTGCTGTTCCTGATCCTGACCTTCTTCAACGCGGCGGGGCTCTTCATCCTCCTCGGCGCCGAGTTCCTGGCGATGCTGCTGGTCATCGTCTACGTCGGCGCGGTCGCCGTACTTTTCCTCTTCGTCGTGATGCTGCTCGATGTCGACTTCGCCGAACTGCGCGCCGGCTTCATCAAGAATGCGCCCATCGGTTTTCTGGTCGGCGGCGTGGTGCTGGCCGAGCTTGCGGCCCTGTTCCTCGTCCACGGGTTCGGCGGAGCCGCGGCTACGGCAGACGCTCCGGCCGCCGCGGCCGGCGCAGCCGGTCTGACCAACACGGAGGCGCTGGGCCGGGTGCTCTACACGAAATACGCCTACTTCTTCCAGGGCGCGGGGCTCGTGCTGCTCGTTTCGATGATCGGCGCCATCGTGCTGACGCTTCGCCACCGTGAAGGCGTCAAGCGACAGTCCATCGCCGTGCAGGTGGCCCGCAGGCCCGCGACGGCCATCGAGGTCGTCAAGGTGGCCTCCGGCCAGTCGATCATCCCGTCGAACGAAGCGAAAAGCTGACCGATGACCATCACCCTCGGCCATTATCTGACCGTAGCGGCGTGCCTGTTCACGCTCGGCATCTTCGGCATCTTCCTCAACCGCAAGAATGTCATCGTCATCCTGATGTCGATCGAGCTGATGCTGCTCGCGGTCAACATCAACCTCGTCGCCTTCTCGCATTTCCTCGGCGATCTCACGGGACAGGTTTTCGCGCTGTTCGTGCTGACGGTCGCGGCGGCGGAGGCCGCCATCGGCCTCGCCATCGTCGTCGTCTACTTCCGGAACCGCGGTTCGATCGCGGTCGAGGACATTAATATGATGAAAGGCTGACGATGGCTTACGGGCTACGGGAGGTAGGTTGGGTCGATCGAGACCCGGCACAGAGCCGGGGCGAGGAGACCCAACGACGGCACTCACCGGATGGTGTTGTGGGGGATCCTCGGCGGCCCGGGGCGGCGCCCCCGGGGACCCAAACATCCACGACAAACACAACGGCCCCCAAACCAAGATATAAAAAC
>JBQTIA010000033.1:0-13148 GCA_052388455.1 Hyphomicrobium sp. | reverse complement strand
GCGCTCGTAGAAACGGTGCGCGGCGGCGTTGTCGCCGTCGGTCAGGAGGGTGATGCGGCGGCAGCCGTCGGCGCGGGCGGTGGCGATGGCTTCGCGCATCAGACGTTCGCCGATGCCCCGGCCGCGCGCGGCGCGATCGACCACCATGTCCTCGAGGATGGCGACGCGTGCGCCGAGCGCCGTCGACACCGTGTAGAGCAGGTTGACCATGCCGACGGCGCGTCCGTCCTCGTCGGCGAGCAGGAGGGTTCCGGTCCGCGGGTCCGCGATGATCGCGGCGAGCCCGCGATGCTGCGCGATCGTGTCGGGCGCGAACTCGGCTTCCTGCGCGAAGAGCTGCGCGAGCAGCGCCGCGAGGGCCGGCACGTCGTCGGGAGTGGCACGGCGGATGATCGGCATCGGGTTGTCGCGGCTGTGTGTGATGGAAGCCGGGAGATAGCCCGTTCGCCGCCGCCGCGATAGGTGAGTTGCTTCGGTGTCAGACCCGGAGGGTCTGACACCTGGCACGCCGTCGCTTCGATCACCCGCCCTGGCGGGCCGAGACGATCTCGACGCAGTCGCCGTCGGAGAGGCGCGTTGCGGCGCGGTCGCGCGCGGGGATGAACGCGCCGTTGAGCGCGGTCGCGATCCTGGCATCGCCGAGGCCCTGCTCGTCTAGGAGCGCGGCGAGTGTCGGGGCAGTAGTCGTCAGGGCCTCGCCGTTGAGGCGAAGCTCCAGGAGTGGCGCGGTGCTCGGGTGCGGCAGGCTCAGGGCCGTCTCCATTGTCTGCACGTGACGTCGCCGATCACATCGGAGAAGCGCGGCGCGGTTGCAAGGGCGATGGCGGGAACGGGCGCACCGCAGTGTTGGTTTTCACATGGGCGTGTCGGTGTTGAACCGCGGCGCCTCCGACCCTGCTCCGGCACCCTGCGAGCGAGCCCGGCCCGGCCCGGGCGTCGCCAGCGCCGCCGGCTCTGTGCCCCGAATGCGAGGCGGCCACTCGTACGGTCGTTGCAACTGGACGCCTTCGACCGCTGTGACCCGAACGCAATCCTGCCACCCTGCACCGTGTCCGCGCTTAGACCGCGGACCTACTCACATCCTAAGCGTGACTCGTCGGTCTCATCAGAAATCTAGCGGCCCCGGATCGTCGCTTCGTCGGCCTCGCCCCCGGGCCGGTCGTTGACCTACTGCAAACCACGCCGCCTCGCCGCAGCCCATCGCTCTTCGAAGGCTATTGAACTACGTTCAGCTCCAGCCTATATTGCCGATATGAACTCAGTTCATGCGCCGGCTCCTCGCCGGCGTATCCTCCCGCATCAGGAGCCGGACAGGATGTGCAAGTTTCTGAAATCGCTTGTGGACCTCTGGCTCGGATCGGCGGCCCGCATCGGCCGGTCGCCGCTTGGCTGCGACGAGGCGGCGACCCTGCATCGCGGACGCCCGCCGAGCTGGGTTCCGCCTCCACGCCGCCGGGTTCGAGCAGCGGCCTACCCCGGCGGGCGCGGCTTGGGCCCTGGCTTCGCGGCTTTCGCTCCTGCGCTTTCCGGCCATCCGGCCCGGAGAACTTCCGACCCGTGCACGGGAAAAGTCATGCCGATCAGGGGGCAAGGGCTCGATTGTTAACCGCAATCGTCCGATAGTCGCTGCCTGAGATCGCCCTCGTTCGCTCTGCAACCCAAGACAATCGCGGTATTCGCCATGTTCGCGTCGCTGATGTCCTCCCGCAAGTTCGCTCCCCTGTTCTGGTGCCAGTTCCTCTCCGCGCTGAACGACAACTTCGTCAAAAACGCGCTCGTCATCCTGATCCTCTATCAGGCGGGCGCCAGCGGCGGCGGAGCGCTCGTCACGCTTGCGGGCGCGGTGCTGGTGGCGCCGTTCTTCATCCTCTCCGCGCTTGGCGGCGAGATGGCCGACAAATACGACAAGGCCGCCATGGCCGAATGGCTGAAGCGGGCGGAGATCCCGGTCGCCCTGCTGGCCGGCGTCGGCTTCATCCTGCATTCGATCCCGATCCTGTTCGTCGCGCTCGCCATGTACGGCTCGATCTCGGCGCTCTTCGGCCCGATCAAATACGGCATCCTGCCGGTGCATCTCGAGCCCAAGGAGCTGCCCGCCGGCAACGCGCTGGTCGAAAGCGCGACCTTCGCCGCCATCCTGATCGGCACCATCGCCGGCGGTATTGCGGCCGCTGAAGCCGGCATGAGCTGGCTGATCGCCGCCGCCGTCGTCGCCATCGCCGTCGTATGCTGGCTCACAGCCCGCATGATCCCGCCGAGCGGCGCCGCCGCACCCGATCTCGTCATAGAGAAGAACCCCTGGACGGCGACGGTGAAGCTGCTGAAGGAGCTGCACGCCGATCGCCGGCTGTGGGTCGGCGGGCTGATCACGAGCTGGTTCTGGCTGGTCGGCGCCATTGCGCTTTCGCTGCTGCCGGTGATGGTGAAGGAAACGGTCGGCGGCGCGCCGTCGCTGATCACGCTCGGCCTCGCCGTCTTCACGGTCGGCATCGCGGCCGGCTCGATCATGGCCGCTCGCGCCAGCAAGAGCCGCCCGAACATGGCACTGGTTCCCGTCGGCGCCGCGCTGATGGCCTTCTTCTGCTTCGATCTCGCCTGGGCCGTCGCCGGCCTGACACCTTCGCCGGCGCCGATCGGCGTCGGCGAGTTCCTGTCCAGCCTCACCGGCTGGCGGCTGATCTCCGATCTCTTCGGCCTCGCCATCGCGGGCGGTCTCTTCATCGTCCCCTCGTTCGCCGCCGTGCAGCTCTGGGCGCCGGAAGCCGAGAAGGCGCGCGTCATTGCCGCCTGCAACGTGCTCAACTCGCTGTTCATCACGGTGGCGACGCTGGTGGTGGCGCTGCTTCAGTGGCAGGGCGTCGGGCTGAGCGCGTTCTATCTGGGCTTCGGTGTGCTGAATGCCGCCGTGATGGTGCTCGTGCTCCGCGCCTGGGGCCGCGACGGCATCCAGGATCTCGGCCGTTTCCTGTTCAACACCTTCCTCGGCCTCGAGGTGAAGGGCACCGAGAACCTGCCGGCCGCCGGCACACGGGCGATCATCGCGCCCAATCACGTCAGCCTCGTCGACGCGGCGCTCGTGCATTCGATCATGCCGTCGCACGCCGCCTACGCCATCGATACCGGCATGGCGACCAACTGGTGGGTGAAACCGTTCCTGAAACTCGTCAATGCCCATTCCATCGATCCGACCAAGCCGCTCGGCACGCGCCAGCTCATCAACGCAGTGAAGGGCGGGGAATCGCTGGTCATCTTCCCCGAAGGGCGTCTCACGGTCACCGGCGGCCTGATGAAGGTCTACGACGGCACGGCGATGATCGCCGACAAGGCCGACGCCATCGTGGTGCCGGTGCGCATCGACGGACCCGAGCGCTCCTACTTCGGCTACCTCAACCGCTACCAGACCAAGAAGGTGCTGTTTCCGAAGACGACGGTGACCATCCTGCCGCCGGTCAAGCTCGCCGTCGATCCGGCCTTGAAGGGCAAGGCGCGCCGTCAGGCGGCGGGCGCCAAGCTGCAGGACATCATGGTCGACAGCGCGGTGCTGACCACCAATCTCGATCAGACCCTCTTCCAGGCGCTGGTCGAGGCGAAGGCGACGCGCGATACGGGCAAGCCGGTCATCGAGGATGCGCTCGGCACCAAGCTCTCCTACGGCAAGCTGATCCTCGGCGCGCAGGTCATGGGCCGCAAGCTGGAGCCGATGGCGCCGGTCGGCGCCGCGGTCGGCGTGCTGCTTCCGAACTCGGCCGGCGTCGCCGTCACGTTCTTCGCATTGCAGTCGATCGGCCGCGTGCCGGCCATGCTGAACTTCACATCCGGCGCGCAGAACATGCTCGCCGCCTGCAAGGCCGCGAAGATCGACGTCATCCTGACCGCGCGCGCGTTCGTCGAGAAGGCGCGTCTCGGAGAGGTGGTCGAGAAACTCGCCGCGTATCACCGCATCGTCTACCTCGAGGACGTCAAGGCGACGATCGGCACGGGCGACAAGATCAAGGGGCTGATCGCCGGCAGCCGCCCGGCCGTCGCGCGCAAGCCCGACGATCCCGCCGCCATCCTTTTCACGTCCGGCTCGGAAGGTACGCCGAAGGGCGTCGTCCTCAGCCACAAGAACATTCTGGCGAATGCGTTCCAGTGTCTGCATCGCGTCGCGATCAACGGACAGGACAAGGTCTTCAACGTGATGCCGGTGTTCCACTCGTTCGGGCTGACCGGCGGGCTGATCATGCCGATCGTCGGCGGCGCGCCGGTGTTCCTCTATCCCTCGCCGCTGCATTACCGCATCGTGCCGGAGCTGGTCTACGGCTCGAACGCCACCATCATGTTCGGCACGGATACGTTCCTCAACGGCTACGCGCGGTCCGCGCACCCTTACGACTTCAGTCGCGTGCGCCTGATCGTGGCCGGCGCCGAGGCCGTGAAGGACCGCACACGGCTGCTCTACATGGAAAAGTTCGGCGTGCGCATTTTGGAAGGCTATGGCGTCACCGAGACGGCGCCCGTGCTCGCCATCAACACACCGCTGGCCAACAAGTCCGGCACCGTCGGCCGCCTCGCGCCTCTGATGGAGGCGCGGCTCGAGCCCGTGCCCGGCGTCAGCGAAGGCGGGCGCCTCTACGTGCGCGGCCCCAACGTCATGCTCGGCTACATGCGGGCCGAGAATCCCGGCGTGCTGGAGCCGCCGGCGGACGGATGGCACGACACCGGCGACATCGTCGCGATCGACGCGCAGGGCTTCATCACCATCAAGGGCCGCGCCAAGCGCTTCGCCAAGATCGGCGGCGAGATGGTGTCGCTGTCCGCGGTCGAGGCGATGGCGTCCGACCTCTGGCCGAGCCTGATCACGCTGGTGGTCTCGGTGCCGGATGCGCGCAAGGGCGAGAAGCTGGTGCTGCTGACGACGGATGCGACGTGCACCCGCGAGGCGTTCGCCAAGCACGCGCGGGCCAAGGGCGCGAGCGAGCTTTCCGTGCCGGCCGAGGTGCTGGTGGTCGACCGGATGCCGCTGCTCGGCTCCGGCAAGCCTGACTATGTCGAAGCCCTGGCGCTGGCCAAGGCCCGGCTCGCCGCCCGTCCGGCGCGTCCCGAGGCACTGGTCGCCGACCCGAAGTCGGATGCCGCGTGATCTCGCGATCTGAGCGGACGGTTCGCCGTCCGATTGACTGCACACCAGTTGTTCGCCTGGACCATACACCCTTCGCTAACGTCATCCCCAACAGGCTCGGGTGGTAGACCCATCGCGCGTGTTGAGGATGACAGTTCATGGCTGTGAATTCAGCGGAACCCTCCCTATCGATGTAGGTGTGGCCCGAAGCCGGGTGGTCTGGTAGGCTGGCAGGTACTCTCCGCAAGATTGCTGTGGAGCTTCCTGATGCGGTTGCTACGTCCTTTTCTGCGCCTCGCCGTCCTACTCGCCGCGTTTTCTGCTGCGTCGTTGGCCCGGGCCGACGATTGTGCGAACGCGTCCTTGCCGGAAGCCAGGGCCAAGAGTCACTGGTACTGCTACAACGACTCCGACACGGCTATCGTGTTCGTGCACGGGCTGCGCTCCGACAGTCGCAACGCCTGGCTCGGTGCCAAAGAGGATGCGTTCTGGCCGCGTCTCGCCGCCCGCGACTACCGGCTCGGAAAGCCGGCGATCTTTCTCGCCAGCTTCTTTACGGGGTCTGAAGCGAGCGACTACGACATCCCCAAAGCGGCCGCCAATCTCTTCGTCGATCTGACGACCAACTCCGGCAATGCCGGTCATCCGCCGGTGACCGACAAGCGCAACATCATGTTCGTCACTCACAGCCTCGGCGGCATCATGGTCCGCGCGGTGCTGAGTGCGAACCCGGGCGTGTTCGAGGGCAAGCGGATTGGCCTTCTGCTTGTCGCCTCGCCTTCGAAAGGCTCGACCTACGCGAGTTATCTCGCCCCCGGCCTCGAAAAGATGGTTGGGCAGCTTTCCTGGGACAGCGATTACCTCGAGACGCTGCACAATCAGTTTTTGCGCTTCAAGGAGGAGAAGAAGCGCTATCGCATCACCGGGCGCGAGCTCTACGAGCACAAGTTCGCGGTCATGGATACGGAGAGCATCTGGGGCTGGGCACCGAACTGGGCCTCGCGGAAGTTCGCGTCCCCTGTCGTGGTGAAGGACTCTGCGGTGCGGAACTACTTCCCCGACGCTGCGCAAATTCCGGAGTCCGATCACGCCAGCATCGCCAAGCCGGACTCGATGGAGCATCCCTCGCATCAGCATCTCGTCAGCGTCTACAAGGCAATGCTCGCCGACCCGGCGCCCGAGTGCGAAGCGCCGCCGCATTTCGAGGTCTCGCTCGACATCAAGGCCGCCGGCGAGAAGAAGCCTGTTTTCATCTTCGCGCGCCCCTTCACCAAGGACACGGTCATCCCCGAGCGTCCGCCTGTGCCGGCTGATCCGGCAAGCGGCCTGCACATCTATCGGCCCGGACCCGTTCCGTCGTTTCCCTGCCGTGGCGAAGCCTTCAAGGCGCGCTTTTTCCGCAACGAGGCCGCGACCAAGGGCAGTCATCGTTCCAACATCAGCGCCAAGCAGACCGACTTCTGCTTCGTGAGGTCCAACGCCGCCGCCGACGCCAAGCGCGCGAAGCTCAAATGCACCGAGTTGAAGGCTTGCGAGATCGACAAGGCCGAGGCCGGCATGGCCGTGGCGTGCGCCAGCACCGGCTGGCGCTTGCCGAAATTCGTCAACACGGCCCACGCCGCAGAAACCGACGGCACCACGCACTGGGAAGTTCCGTCGCTCGAAACTCTCAAGAGCATGCCGGACGAATTGCGTACGGGGTACGCCGAGTTCACGGTGACGGGTGACGGCGAGGCCGGGCTATCGGAGGCCACACACTTCACTTATGCGCTCTCAGTCAACGGTGTGCCGTTGCACGTTGATGGCCTGCCGCCGCATTCAGAGGCGGTTCTGCTGGCTGGCGACAAGAAGCCCCGTCTGAATTTCGCGCTTGAGAATCTTGCCTTTACGGGCGGCAGTGACGGGCGTGAGAAGATCGATCTCGAGATTGTCTATTACCAGGGCGAGAACCTTATCCACTCGACGCTGCTCAAGCGCGATTACGTCTCCTACCGCGCAGCTCAGAAGATTCGCGTCGTGAACGCGCTGAGGGATCCCAGCGACGCATTATCCAATCTCGGCCGCCATCTAATTACAAGCGATGCCTATGACTGGGTCGGCACCTACCGCCCGGCCAAGGTGCAGGCGAGTTTCGAGGTGATGCTCGTGCCTGCCGCAAACGCCGGTGGCGCGGTCGCGGAGAAGCAAGCGTTCGACGCGCTGGCCAAAGAGTACGCCGGCAAGCCTGTTGTTGGCGTCATCCGCCCGGGGCGAAAGGAGAACGTCACCTATGGCATGATCTTCGCGCAGCAGCTTGAAACCGGGCAGATCAAGTCGCTCTACACCCGCGAGGAGGCCGCCGACATCTGCCGCTGGGTCAGTGAGGAGCCCGGCCTCAAGAGCTTCATGCGGCGCTACGCTTATCTGTTCGAGTTTCCGGCCGAGGTGTTCACGGGAGAGAAGGACCGTGGCGTCCGGCGGGAAAACTGCAGCGCATTGTGACTGACGATGGTGAAACTGTGAGGGGCCAATGAAGAAGATGTCGAAGCGGATCGCACAGGCCGGCACGGTGATGGTCGTTGCCGTGGTCGCCGCATCCCACTCCGCGGCCGCCGACCTCAACGCGTGCATCGAGGGCGGCTATCTGGTCAGCGGATGGAGTGCGGAAGGCTACTGTCCCAGAGCCAACAACGAGGGAAACAGCCGCAGCCTCAATCCCGTTCTAGATGCCGACCAGGCTTGCGGGCGTGCCATCAGCAGCGGCGAAGGGGGCGAGGAGGGCCGCGCCAGCGCCGAGCAGGCCGCCGCCGTGATCGAGAGCTGGATGCTGGACTGCGTGGATGCGCAGTAGCGCGGCAAGGTGCGCAATGCTGTGGGTGGCAGGCGTGCTCGCCGCCGCCTGGACCGCCGGCTCTGCCGTAGCCTACGACGCGGACTATGCCCGCTGCCTATCCGCTGTGTCGATGATGGATCACTATTCCGGCATCCCGCATTTCGACGACCCCGAAAACGAAACCTGCCCGAGGAGGAGCGGCATCCCGTTCGACTTCAGCCGCCTGCATGACGCCCGGGCCGCCTGCGCGAGGGTGCTCGATCAGGGCGGACTCGAGCCCGACCCGCGCGAGCGCGCCGGGCTCATCCTCGAATCGATCGACGTCTTCCTGTCGAATTGCGCCGAGCCGATCAACTGAATGGAATGGCGCAAGAGTCAGGCGCGCGCGTAATGCCTACGCCGCGCCGAGCTTCCGGCCCAGCATGATCAACTCGCGCCCGTTCCAGAACGTGCTCGCGACCTCGGCGAAGCCGTTGGCCGCGTAATAGCGCACGTTGCGCATGCCCCGCGTGGTGACGACATGCACCCCGGGGGCTTTGGCCCGGGCCGCGTCTTCGACGAACGTCTCCAGCAGCCGCGCGCCAATGCCGTGCCCGCGCCACTCCGGCAAAAGGTTCACGTGCAATTGCGCGGGATAGTGCGGCGTGGTGGCGGCGAAGTCCTGAAAATAGCCGATATCGGCGAAGAGCGGCAGACGCGCGGGATCGTAGAGACTGCCGACGATATAGCCGACGACATCGCAGTTTCCGGTCGAGGCAACGAAGGCTTGGGTTGGAAAATGCGCGAGGTAGCGGCCGAGCCAGCGCTCGCGAAAGGCGGCGCGCGCATTCTCGCTGGCGAACGAGGTCGTGGCGCTCGACGCGAAGAATACGCGGTCGAGCCCCGCTTCGAGCGAGGTCGGGTCGGCGTGCGACAGCCACGGATGGATGCTGACGCCGGCGCCCGGCGATACCTTGTCGAACATGGGCTCTCGTCGCTTTCGAACCAGTCACCGCACGGGTGACGTCGGCCACTCACACCAGACTTGCGGCGCGATCGCGGCGTCGGCGGCGTTGCTGCTCGGATCAGGACTCGCTGGCAGCGATGCGCGCCCGGTCGCCGGATTGCGGAGCGGGCGAAGCGGCGGCCCGGCCGTAATTCGGACTGAACGGCTCGCTTGGGTCGTCGGGCTCGACGCGGTGCGATGTCCGCGGTGGAGGCTGCGACGGAAGGCCGTCGTCCTCGAGGTCGACCCGGACATTGCCGGCCTCGTCGGAGGAATAAACCGCCGAAGCGGACACCCGAACGGACGGGGAGGGTGCGGCGGCCTGGCTGGACGCGCAGCCCGAGAGGGCGGCGGCGAGCAGCAGCAGAGCTGCACAATGGACGCGAGCCGGCGTCCATGCCGGGCTTGCGCCGGCACGCGGAAGATACTGCGAACACATGTGACTCTCGGCCTCTGACTGACTTGGGGCTGAAGACGCATCACACACGCTTCCGGTTAAGACCGGCCTAATGCCTGTCGGATTTCGAGGCGCACCGGCCCCGCTCCATGGCTTGCGGCCGGGACGTGCAGCGGTTGCGTGCCCGGTGCGAAGCCGACAAATGCCCCCGCTTGAGCCCAAACGTTGCGAATTGCCGCCGGTTGGGCTTTGATGCTGTCCAACAGCCGGCTGGCATCGAGGGCAACCGCATGGACCGTCGTGAATTTCTGAGAACCACGGGTGCGGTCGCCGCCACCGCGGCTGCGGCTGCGGCCGGGTCGACGGCGAAGGCGGCGGACGAGTCCGCTCCGGTCCATGCTCCTTTGCCGTCGCCGGCCATCGTTGCTGGAACTCGGCTGCTGCGGGTCGCCATGTCCTGGCCCGACAACGGCAGCGGCCCGGCGGAAAGCGCTCGCCGTCTGGTCCGCAGCATCACGCAAGCGACCGAGGGTCGGCTGCAGTTCGAGATTGTCGTCGGCGCCAAGAGCGGCATCGGGACAATCGCTGCCGGCGAGGCCGACGCCTATTTCGTCAGCGAGGACGACAACCGCGAGCAACATCCCGCCTTCGCCTATTTCGCCGGACTTCCCGGCCGGCACAGCGCGCGGCCTTTCGGGCACGCAGCCTGGATGAGCGTGGGTGGTGGACAGGTCTTGTGGGACAGTCTGTCGGCCGAATTCGGAGTCAAGGCTTTTACGGCCGGTCACACGGGCCGCAGCATCGGCCTGAGCCGTGTCGATTTGCTCTCGACACCGGCCGATCTCGTCGGCCGCAAAGTGTGGGCCATGGGATTGGCGCGCGACGTGCTGCGCGGGCTCGGCGCCGAGCCGGTCACACTGCCGCCGTCGGCCGTCGCGGTTGCTATCGAGAAGGGCGAAATTTCCGCGGTCGATGCCGGCGGCGCGATTACCAGCTTCGCGCTCGGTGCCTTGCGGCCCGGGATGACATGCAGTGCGGTCAGCATCAGTCGTGGCGGCACGGCGTTGTCGTTCGGACTCTCGAGGGCCTTCTGGGAGGCGATGAGTGCCGCAGACCAGACCATCGTGTCGGCACTGTGCACCAACGAATTTCACACCGCTCTCGCCGAAGAGAAAGCCCATCGCCAGCTTCTGGCCGGTCGGGCCCTCTCGACAGCGCGTGCGCGTGCGGAGGAAAATGATCTGTTGAGTGCCGTGGCGCGCGTTTCTGATGCGGTTGTGGCCCACCTGGCGGCGATCGACGCTCGGACCGAGCGAATCCGTGCCAGCCGTGCCGCCTTCGCCGCAGCGACTGGTCGATCGTCCCACCTCGCCGGAGTATAGCACCACCGCCGGTCGTGGACGTGACAGGAGCGTTCTGCAGCGCAGCAACGAAAGTCCGTCGGTCAACCCTTTTCGTGAGCCGTTCGGGCATCCACATGAAGGTTGGGAGCCGAGATCGGGCGTGCCTGTCGGTTGATTGTGGGCAATCGCCGGTTCCCTCATCATTTCGGCACCGTGAAGGGGCCGAAGCGGCATACATTCCCTTCTCGATATTAGGACCACGACCTAACGTGCCGCGCTGATGTGGAGTGGTGGACACCGAATGTCCCAACGCCAGGCCAGGCTTGCCGACAAGTTCGATCTCGGACTGCCGCTGCAGTTGCTGTCCGGAACGCAGGCGGTCGTGCGCCTCGCCCTGATGCAGAAAGCCCGCGACAAGGCTGCGGGACTGAGCACGGCGGGCTATGTCACCGGCTATCGCGGCTCGCCCATCGCCACGCTGGAAATGGCCTTCGAGCGCGCGGGCGAGGTCTGCCGCGCCAACGACATTCATTTCCACCCCGGCCTCAACGAGGATCTGGCGGCGACCGCCGTGTGGGGCTCGCAGCAGGCGGAACTGCGCGGCGAAGGCAAGTACGACGGCGTCTTCTCCATCTGGTACGGGAAAGGCCCTGGTGTCGACCGCTCGGGCGATGCCTTCCGCCACGCCAATCACGCCGGCACCTCGAAGCACGGCGGCGTGCTGGCGCTCATGGGCGACGATCACACCTGCGAAAGCTCGACCAGCGCCCACCAGTCCGAGTTCGCCTTCGTCGATGCGATGATCCCGATCCTCAATCCGGCCGGTGTGCAGGAGGTGATCGACTACGGGATGCACGCCTTCGCGCTTTCGCGCTTTTCCGGCGTTTGGGTCGGGCTGAAATGCGTCAAGGACAATATCGAGAGCACGGCCATCGTCGACGCGCGTGCGGATCGGGTGCGACCGGTGCTGCCGACCGAGGCCGAGTTCAAGATGCCGCCGGGTGGCTTGAACATTCGGTTGGGCGATCAGCCGCTCGCGAAGGAAGCCCGCCTGCACGACTACAAGCGTGCCGCGATCCTGGCCTACAGCCGCGCCAATCGCCTCGATCGGGTGATTTTCGACGGAGGACCGAAGCGGCGCATCGGCATCGTGACCACCGGCAAGAGCTACCTCGACACTCGCGCCGCGCTCGACGAACTCGGCATCGACGAAGCCCGCGCGGACGAGCTCGGGCTGGCGCTCTACAAGGTGGCGATGGTCTGGCCGCTCGATTCCCGTGGCATTACCAAATTCGCCGAGGGGCTGGATCTCATCCTCGTCATCGAGGAAAAGCGCAGTCTCATCGAAACGCAGGTCAAGGAGCAGCTTTTCGACACGCCGAACCGTCCGCGCGTGCTCGGGAAGAAAGACGAGGCCAACGCCTGGCTGTTTCCGGCCAAGGGTGCGCTCGATCCCCTCGACCTCGCAGCGGCGATTGGAGAGCATCTCACAGGGCGTTCGGATGACGAAAGGCTCGCGGGCCGTCTGGCGCAAGTGAAGAAACTCATCTCGCTCCGGCCGTCCGAGCCCGAAAGCTTCACCCGCCAGCCCTACTTCTGCGCCGGCTGCCCGCACAATTCCTCGACCATCGTGCCCGAAGGCTCGCGCGCCTACGCCGGCATCGGCTGCCATTACATGGCGCTATGGATGGACCGCTCCACGGAGGGCTTCACGCAGATGGGCGGGGAAGGCGCCAACTGGATCGGGGAGGCACCCTTCTCGAAACGCCGCCACGTCTTCCAGAACATCGGCGACGGCACCTATGTCCACTCCGGCAGTCTCGCCATCCGCGCGGCGGTCGCCGCCGGCGTCACCATGACGTTCAAGATACTCTACAACGACGCCGTCGCCATGACCGGCGGGCAGAAGCTCGACGGCGGCATGACGCCGGCCCAGATGGTGCGGCAGGTTCTGGCGGAAGGCGTCAAACGTGTCGATGTCGTCACCGACGAGCCGGAGAAATACGCGGACGGCGAATTTCCGGAGCATGTCCGCGTGCACCACCGCCGCGATCTCGATGCCGTGCAGAAAACACTCGCCGGCATCGGCGGCGTGACGGTGCTGCTCTACGACCAGACCTGCGCCGCCGAGAAGCGCCGCCGCCGCAAGCGCGGCCTGATGCCCGATCCGGACCGGCGCGTGTTCATCAACCCGGCGGTCTGCGAGGGCTGCGGTGATTGCGGAAAAAAATCGAACTGCGTCGCCATTTTACCTCTGGAAACCGAGTTCGGCCGCAAGCGCCAGATCGATCAGTCCCAGTGCAACAAGGATTTCTCCTGCATCGAAGGCTTCTGCCCGAGCTTCGTCACGCTCTCCGGAGCCAAGCCTAGGCGGTCGCAAGGCGTGACAACCCCTGGGGGGGTCGCCACACACCGGGCCAAGGGTGAACACCCCCCCGGTGTGACAACCGCAACACCCCGGCCCCCCCACACCCCAAACGACAAAACAAAACCCCGTCAGCGGACACGCC
>JBQTIA010000032.1:0-20977 GCA_052388455.1 Hyphomicrobium sp. | reverse complement strand
GCAATCGCATATGGCGCGAAATGTAGGTTGGGTCGACGAAGGAGACCCAACAAACTCGAGCGAACAAAGTTGTTGGGTCTCGTGCCTCGACCCAACCGACGGCCATTAGTAGATCTGGCAGATCACTTTCGAGGTCTCCCGAATCCGCCGATCCTTTCTCGGGATCGACGCTCAGCTCGAGATCGCCGTACTTAATTCTGACAGATTTGGCGAAGCTCTTAAGTGTGCGAAAAGCACGCTTGACGCTTTCGTTGATCTGCCCCGACCGGTCTAGAGAAAGAAGGATTTTGCGTAGAGTGGGAAAGATGAGTTCGGCAAGCTCTTTGTCCTCATGGGCCTCGATCATGATGGCGCGCATTGCTTGCTGCTCTGCCAGATCCAGTATTCGATTGAGTAGGACTGTCTTTTCCACACCGCGTAATCCAATGAGCATGAAGCTCTTGGCGTGCTTGCCGACTTTGGTACGTCCGAGCGTGACTTCAGCACGCTCCAGGATGTCCCGACGACCAGCGAGTTCCGGTGGACGAGTTCCAGCTCCGGGCGCGAACGGGTTTCGTAACGCATCCATATCAAGTGACCTTAGGTGAAATTATCAATGTATGGTGTCTGTGACATAAACTAGGATAAGAATGCTATATATATGCAAGGGCTGCATGTCCGGTCAGGGAGCTCGGCGGCGGCTTTGGCCTCACCCGCCCGACAGTGCCTGCAGCACATGGATCGTGCCGTCGTCGGCCACGGGGTCCGACAGCGTGACGCGATCCCTGAGCGGCGCCCCTGAGACCGCGATGTTCATGTGCTTGCGCAGTGCACCCTGGTCGTCGAGCACATAGCTGCGGGCCTGCGGATGTGTGGTGAAATGCGCGTCGAGCACCTCGCGCACGGTGCGGCCCGGAGCATGGCCGTTGGCGTCGCCGATGTGGCGCAGCAGGTTCGGCGTGAATCGCACGGCGGGCATGGGCACTGATCCCCTCTTCACCGCGTCACTTGCCACCGACGGCTTGAGATTTCCAGCCAGCGCCGCAGGCTTCTCATCACCGTGAGCCGAACCGTCCAGATGGCACCGCTGCCGACTCCGACACCAGCAATGGAATCAGCCGTCGTCCTGTTCCACCCAATCGTCTTGAAACTTTATAGCGCATCAAACGTTAGCTTCATCAACGATGTCCGTGAGAGCGGCCATCGCCAACCAACAATGAGGTGAAGATCATGCGCATCACTTCCATACTGGCGCTCGGAACGCTGATGGCGTTCGGCGCCGCGGCCCCGGCCTCCGCAAACCCAGCAGGCGCTGCGCCGGCCATCGCGTCTGCGACCGCCGTGTCCGATCGCGGTAGTGGCGTTGAAAGCGTCCACTACAAGCGGAAGCGCCACTATCATCGAAATTGGCGCCGAAGCTACGGCTACTATCCCCGTCCCTACTACCGGCCCTATCCCTATTACGGCTACAGCCGGCCGTACTATGGCCGTAGGTACTACGGTTCGCCGGGCTTCTCCCTGCGGTTCCGGCTCTAATCAGCCGAGAGCTTGCAGGCATCGACGCGGGGCGCAACTAGCACGCGCCCCGCGTACGGTCGTTTGAATAAGTGTCGATCAGGCATCCGCTCCCGCCGCAACCACTTCGATGGTCATCGGTACCTTGACGTAGCGCTTCCCCATCAACTCGCGGTAGGTGACGGTCATGTCATAGCGCCCTGGCGCGAGCCTCGTCGTTTCGAAGCTGGCGTGCAGGAAGAGATCGTTTCGGGTGCTGTCGCTCGGAATGTTGACGCGACCCAGCTCGCCCTGGGTGACGACGCGGCCGGACGCGTCCTTGACCTCCAGCAGAAGCGCCATGCTGATCGTGGGCTGACCGTCGACGAGACTCCAGCCGAAGCCCGACGGCGTGCCGACGAAGAAAATCGTCTCACCCTGCTGGTAGCGATTGCTGCTGCGCGCCGTGTCTCGGTCGAGGTTGACGCGCCCGGTCTTGGTCAGGCCGAAATTCGTGATCTTGTGCTGACCGGTCGCACGGGTTCCATCGAAATTGATCGACTGGTAGGGCGCGTTCCTGGTCGACGCCTCGATCGGTCCGAGCTTCGCGCTGAAGGTCACGCAGTCGGGACACTTCAGTCCGATGACGGCGATCATGGCCCCGATGAAAATGAAAAACAGCAGAAATGCTTTGGCGATGAATTTGAGAATGGACATGGCAGCATCCCCTTGGGTTGGCAGTTGAGCATCCGTGCTCGATGCCGGGAGAATGCCGCGGTTCCGGTTGGTCGACGTGTCCCGGCCGTAACAGGGGCTCGGGCCAGTGTTTCGGGCCAGTGTTCCGGGCCAGTGTTCAAAGCCCGGCGGACAGAGCAGGGCAGGTGGGGTCAATCCTTGGGCTGGGTTCGGAACACCCCGGCGAGGCGGGCGATCAGCCACACCGGCACCACGACCAGGGCGCCGAGCAGCATGTATTCGATCGCCCATTCGAAGGCGCCGAAGCCGAGATCGTAGAGGTTGCTCAGCAGCGTGTTGATGCGATCGAAGAAATTGCGCAGGTCGATGCCGAGGGCCTTGAGCACGATGCCGACGGCCAGCGAGATGAGTGCCAGGCGCACGACGACGCCCACCGGATTGCCGCCGAAGATCGTGCTACGGTCCATGTCCTGAGCCTTCCCGTATCGCTGCAGTAAATTCGGTGGCGTTCTGCCACGGCTGGACGACATCGTCGAGACGATTGAGATCGCATCGTGGCAGGGCAAACGAAGCACGGCAGTCGGGAGGCGGCGGCGTTGCTGGGAAGCGGTCGCTCGAAGGCGGTCACAGATACTTCGGCTTCGATTTCGTCGCGCACAGATCGGCGCCCCCCAGAGGTCGGTGCTTCTCCCGATACCGCATCGCTCACCCTGCCGTGCCAATTCGAGGCGTGGTTCGAACAGCGCGGCTGGCAGCCGCGCTCGCATCAGCTTGCCCTTCTCGAACGGGTAGCGGCTCGCCGCTCCACCCTGCTGATCGCGCCGACGGGTGCAGGCAAGACGCTGGCCGGGTTTCTGCCGAGCCTCGTTGCGCTGGCCGGCCGCAGCGCCAACCGCGCCCGCAAGGCCGAAGGATCGGGGCTGCACACGCTCTACATCTCGCCGCTGAAGGCGCTGGCCGCCGACGTCGCACGCAACCTCTCGACGCCGATCGACGAGATGGCGCTCCCCATCAGCACCGAGACACGCACGGGCGACACCCCGGTGGCCCGTCGCCAGCGTCAGCGTGTCCATCCGCCACACATCCTGATGACGACGCCCGAGCAGGTGGCGCTGATGCTCAGCCACTCGGACGCCTCATATTTATTCGGCTCGCTCGACACGGTGATCCTCGACGAGCTGCACGCCCTCGCCGCATCCAAGCGCGGCGATCTGCTTGCCCTCGATCTGGCCCGTCTGCGCACGTTCAGTCCCGGTCTTGTCACGCTCGGCCTGTCGGCCACGGTGGCGAGACCGAGCGAGCTCAGAGCCTTTCTCTTCGGGCAGGCCGCGCCGGACACGCGCATCGACCTCGCCGACATGGTCGTGGCGGGCGGCGGCGCGAAGCCGAGCATCCGCATTCTGGAGCTGGACGATCCGGTGCCGTGGGGAGGTCATTCGGCGCGCTATGCTATGCTCGACGTCTATGCCGCCATCGAGCGGCACCGGCTGACTCTCGTGTTCGTCAACACGCGCATGCAGGCCGAGATGGTGTTTCAGGAGCTGTGGCGGGTGAACGAGGCCGCACTCCCGATCGCTCTGCACCACGGCTCGCTAGACGCGGCGCAGCGGCGCAAGATCGAAGCGGCGATGGCGGCCGGGCAGCTGAAGGCCGTCGTCTGCACCTCCACGCTCGACCTCGGGATCGACTGGGGCGATGTCGATCTTGTGGTCAACGTCGGCGCACCGAAGGGCGCGAGCCGCCTCATCCAGCGCATCGGCCGTGCCAACCACCGTCTCGACGAACCCTCCGAGGCGCTCCTCGTCCCGGCCAACCGCTTCGAGGTGCTCGAATGCCGGGCGGCACTCGAAGCCGCGGAGGCCGGCGAGCAGGACGTGGCGCTCGCGCGTTCGGGGGCCGTCGACGTGCTCGCGCAGCATGTGCTCGGGATGGCGTGCGCCGCGCCGTTCGAGCCGCAGGCCCTCTTCGACGAGGTGCGATCCGCGCTGCCGTACGCGGAGCTGACGCGCAAAGATTTCGACCGCGTTGTCGATTTCGTCTCCACCGGCGGCTATGCGCTGCGCGCCTACGAGCGATTCGCTCGCTTGAAGCCGAACCCCGACGGCACGCTGCGCATCGCCCACCCGCGCGTGGCGCAGCAGTACCGTCTCAACGCCGGCACCATCGTCGATACGCCGATGATCAAGGTGCGCCTTGTCGGCCGCCGTGCGGGCACGCTGAACACCAGGCCGGCGGTCGGCGGTCGCGTGCTCGGCGAGGTCGACGAGTACTTCATCGAGCAGCTTTCTCCCGGCACCACCTTCGCCTTCGCGGGCGAGGTGCTGCGCTTCGAGGGACTGCGCGAGACGGAAGCCTACGTCTCGCGCGCCGCGTCGAGCGACCCGATGATCCCGAGCTACGCCGGTGGCCGCTTCCCGATGTCGACTCATCTTGCCCGCCGCGTCCGCGCCATGCTGGCCGACCGCAGCGCATGGTCGCGATTGCCGCTGCCCGTGGCGGAATGGCTGGCGCTGCAGGACGAGAAATCGCTGATCCCCGCCGCCGACGAGGTGCTGGTCGAAACCTTTCCGCGTTCGGGCCGGCACTACCTCGCCGTCTATCCCTTCGAGGGCCGCCTCGCGCACCAGACGCTCGGATTTCTGCTGACGCGCAGGCTGGAACGGTCGGGTGCGCGGCCGCTCGGCTTCGTCGCCAACGATTATGGGCTGTCGGTGTGGGGTGTCGGAGACCTCACCCAGATGATCGCCGGCCGTCGGCTCGATCTTGGCCGGCTGTTCGAGGAGGACATGCTCGGCGACGACCTCGATGCCTGGCTCGCCGAATCGAGCCTGATGAAGCGGACCTTCCGGCTGGCGGCGGTCATTGCCGGGCTGATCGACCGGCGCCACCCCGGGCGCGAGAAATCCGGCCGGCAGGTGACGATGTCCACAGATCTCGTCTACGACGTGCTGCGCCGGCATGATCCCGGCCACATTCTACTCGAAGCTGCCTGGGCCGATGCGGCAACGGGACTGCTCGATCTCAGACGGCTCGGCGACTTCCTGGCCCGGATCAGGGGGCGAATCAGGCATCAAGCTCTGGATCGCGTTTCGCCGCTGTCGGTGCCTATCCTTCTGGAGGTCGGTCGCGAGGCGGTGGCGCGGGCCGGGGAGGAGGGCCTCCTGCGCGACGCGGCCACGCTGCTGATCCGGGAAGCAACTGACGGATAATGAGGGCGCGCAACGATGAGATCGGGACGGTGATGGTCAGCCTGCAACTGAAACCCGAGCGGCTCGACGTCGGCGAGTTCAACGACCAGCCGATCTCGATCTCCGGCCGGGCGTTCCGCGCCGACTATTCGGGCGCGCTCTACTGGCCGGCGGAAAACGCGCTCATCGTCGCCGACCTGCATCTCGAAAAGGGCTCGGCGTTCGCCCGCCGCGGCGTGATGCTGCCGCCCTACGATACCCGCGAGACGCTGAGCAGGCTCGCCGAGGCCGTCGACCGCTTCGAGGCGCGCACCGTGATCGCGCTCGGCGACAGCCTGCACGACCTCGGCGGCGGCGCCCGCATGAGCGAGGAGGATGTCGAGACGCTGAAAATCATCCAGGAAGATCGCGACTGGATCTGGGTAACCGGCAACCACGACCCCGAGCTGCCCGAGCGCTTGGGCGGGCATGTCTGCAGCGAGATGACGGTCAACGGCCTGACCCTGCGACACGAGCCGCGCCGAGGCCGCGTCGCGCACGAGATCGCCGGCCACCTGCATCCTGCTGCCCGGGTCTCATTGCACGGGTGCGCCATCCGGCGGCCGTGCTTCGTCGGCAATGGTCTGCGGCTCATCCTGCCGGCGTTCGGCGCCTTCACCGGCGGGCTCAACGTGCTCGACGAAGCGTTCGAGCCGCTGTTCGGTTTCGATGGCCTTTCAGTTTGGATGCTCGGGCAGGAAGGGCTCTACCCGATCGCCACGCGGCTGCTCAAGGAAGACTGACGTCGTCGGCGTTTGCAGCCGGAGTCGGTCGAGCCTCAGTGCGCGCCGCGACGGAACACGGCCGAGGCCAGGAGACCGGCGCTCACCGCCACCGCCACCGTGAACAGCCCGTAGAACAGCGGATAGCGGTTGGCGAACCCGTGCAGCCACAGCTCGACGCCCGCCCGCTCCAGGTTCACGCGCGAGGCATACTGGCTGAGCAGCTTGCCGTCGCGGAACAGGTAGACGTGTGCGTCGACCGGTCCGACGGCGATGTTGGCCGGTAACTCCACCGTCGTTCGGAACAGGCTGCGGCCGATGAAGGCGACATCGTAGTCCTCCTTCAGAAACAGGCCTTCGCGCTGCTTGATGCGCACCACGGCGTCCCGGTAGTCTTTCAGCTCCTTGTCGGAAAGCTCCCGCACGCGACCCTCCCGCGGCCGGATCTTGACGTGATCGAAGCCGATGGCGAGGTCTTTCAGCACTTCCGGCTCGGCGATCTCCTCGATCGGACGGGTCGAGGCCAGGGCGTAGTAGCTCGGCACGCGGTCGAAATTCAGCGCGGCGGTGTTCATCCAAAGACCGGCCACATTGCTCTTGCGCCGCACGACGAGGGGCGTCGGCTCGCCCTCGAGAGCGACGACGATGTCGTAGTAGCCGGACTCCGCGCTCGTCTGCCGGCTGTTGTCGACGGTGCCGAAAACGATGATCTCCGTGCCGGTGAAGCCGAGCTTGATCGCCACGGTGCGCGCCGACACGTCCGCCTCGACCTTTTCCGGCGGCAGGTTGGCGGGTGGCGGCGTCGGAGCGGGATCGGCCGCCGGAGCGCCGGCCGGACCATCCGGTGCAGGCTGCGCGGGCTTCTGGTCCTGCGCCGGCTTTTTCGGGTCCGTGCGCTTGTCCTTCTGCGGGGTCTGGCGGGCCGCCAGGTCTTGTGCCGGCGCCGGCGTTGACGTGGCAGGCTGGGCCGCGACGACGGCCGCAATCAGGGCCGCAGATCGCAGGGCTGTGACGGCCAAGTGCCTCGGGCCGGTGAGTCGCCGGGTTGTTGCCACTGGCTGCATCAATACCCTCTCAGCGGCGAAGAGAGGGAATAGAGGTCCTCCGGCGACATCACGAGGTTCCAGCCGAGGCGCAGGCAGACGAGCAGCACCAGCGCGGCGAGCAGGAACCGCAATTCCTCGCCCTTGAGCTTGGCGCCCGCGGCGGCGCCGAACTGCGCACCGACCACCCCTCCGATCATCAGCAGCAGGGCGAGCACGATATCGACGGTGACGTTGGTCGTCGCATGCATGACGGTCGTCGCCGCCGTGACGAACACGATCTGGAACAGAGAAGTTCCCACCACCACGTTGGTCGGCACGCGCAAGAGGTAGATCATCGCCGGCACCATGATGAAGCCGCCGCCGACGCCCATGATGGCCGCCAGGAAACCGACGAAAGCGCCGATGATCAGCGGCGGCACCGCGCTGATGTAGAGCTTCGAGCGGTTGAAGCGCATCTTGAGAGGCAGGCCGTGCAGCCAGCTGTGCTGGCCGGGTCGGCGCGAGGACGGCGAGCCGCCGCGGCGGATCTTGCGGATGGTGTTGATGCTCTCGATCAGCATCAGCGCGCCGATGGCGCCGAGAAAGGTCACGTAGCTGAGTGAGACGAAAAGGTCGAACTGGCCGATCTCGCGCAGGATTTTGACGATCTGCACGCCGATGGCCGAGCCGAAGATGCCGCCGGTGAGCAGCACGATGCCGAGCTTCACGTCGACGTTGTTGCGCCTATACTGTGCGACCGCCCCCGAGACCGAGGAGGCAACGATCTGCGCCGCCTCTGTTCCTACCGCCACCGCCGAGGGCACGCCCGAGAAGATCAGCAGGGGCGTCATCAGGAATCCGCCGCCGACGCCGAACAGGCCGGAGAGAAACCCCACCGCGCACCCCATGCCGAGCAGCACGAGGACGTTGGCCGACATCTCGGCGATGGGCAGATAGATATGCATGACGCCGTGCTGAACACCTGATCCGGTCGCGGGAGGCGATCGGAAACCCGCCCCGCCCGTTTGAAACCCCTCTTCGGCGGCCGGGCTGCGGCGATCAACGAGCCGGGAAGGAGCGGACGCCTTGCGCCAGCAAATGGCAGCTAAGCGGCGGGAGAACAAGGAAAAGCCGACATTGCCGGGACGCCCGATCGTAGTCGGCCCGGCGGCGGAGTTCCAGTCGAACGAAGCCCGGGAACACACTTCTGGTGGTGGCCGCCGGCTTTCGGCAACACCCGGCCGGATATCGTCTCCCGGGACTGCAGCCGTCTGATCGCCGCGATCCTCAATCGCTGGAAGGTCTGGAGCGTTTGCTCAGCGTGCGCTGGCGGCCACGTCCTGGCGCTTTTTCCAATCCTCGCCGGCCATCCGGGCGTCGTTGATCATCGGGTCCACGGCGACCGGCGCATACGCCTTGACCAGCAGCTCGGCCTCGGCGAGGTCGCTCGCGGCGAGCAGCGGCTTCACCTGATCACGCCGGCGAACGGCTTCGCGGTCGCCGCCTGCCGCGGCCAGCGAGAACCACTTGTAGGCGAGCTTCAGATCCTTTTCGACGCCGAGACCGCTCTCGTGCAGCACGCCGATGTTGAACTGGCTGTCGGCCAGATTGCGGTCGGCGGCCTGCTGGAACCAGGTCGCGGCCGAGGCATAGTCCGGCGTGCCCGTCTCGCGGCCGGCGCTGAGCACCGCCAGATTGTGCATGGCCTTGACGTTGCCCTGTGCGGCGGCGCGCTCGTACCAGGTGCGGGCCCGTCCGAGGTCGGCCGAGGTTCCGAGACCGCGCTCGTAAAGCGTACCTAGACGGTACTGCGCCTGGGCGAACCCGCGCTGGGCCGACCTCTGATACCAGCGCAGCGCCTCCTTGAAGTTCTGCCCGGTGCCCTTGCCTTCGGCGAGCCGCGAACCGACTTCGAATTCTGCCGAAGCGTCGCCCTTGGCAGCGGCCAGACGCAGCGACAGCGGTCCGACCGTCAGAGGTGGCAGATCGAGCGCACCGGACGTCTGGCCGCCTGAGGCTGACGTGGCTTTTGCCGGCGTGCTGAGGGCGGCCGGGACGACCGGCGGGTCGCCTTCCACGCGCGTCAATGCCGAGGCCAGCGGTGCGTGCAGCGGATTGATCATCTCGCCGCCCAGCGGAACCACCTTGTCATCCGCTGACGCCGAGGCTTCCGGAACGGCGGCGAAGGGCTGATCGCCGGACGGCTCGCCGAGGCTGAGGTCGTCGATGCCGGTCTCGGGGATCGAGCGGGGCTGGCTGGCGGCTCCGGTTTTTCCGGCGGGAGAGGGTGCAGTCTGGCCCTGGGCCCTGGGCTTGGGTGCCGCCGGCGCTGCAGCGCCGGAGTTGCCTGCCGCCGGGTCGGCATCGCCGGACGCCGCCTCCGACCCGCTCCTGGTTTCGACAGACGGGGTTGCGGAGGCGTCGGCCTTGGCCTTGGCCCGTGCGGGCTTGTCCAGCCGCTCCGTCTTGGCGCTCGCCGGACGGGGTGCTTCGTCCTCGCCGGGCATCAGAAGCATTCCGCCCATGATCGCGACCACCAGCGCGAGTCCACCGACCACGATGTTTCGGCGTCCGCCGATGCTGAACAGGGATTTCGCCGCCAGCTCAGGCTTGATGCCAACTGCCGATTTCCGCGCCGCGACTTTGGCGGCCGGGTCGAGCTTGACGGCTGCTGGCTCGCTCGCCTCGACCGCCAGCTTGGTCTTTGCGCGCTGCGCGTCGGCGCGGAAATCCTGGCGAAGCCGGTCGATCGGGCGCAGGTCTGCCTCGCTTCCGACGGCAGCGGATGCGGACTGCGGATCGAGGTGCGGCTCGACGCGAGGGGATGTCGCTGCCGGTGCCGGGCTCGGTTGCGCCGAGGCGGGATGCGAGGCGATCGAATGCGGTGCTCCCGCGAAGCCGGCCGATACCGGGGCCTGGGCCGCAGCGTACGCCGGCCGCGGCGAGGGGGTAGGGGAAAGCATGTCGACGGCCTCGTGCCCGAACGGCGAAGCGTGTGCCGCAGCGCCGCGATGACGCGACGATTCGAGCGCGTCCATGCGGTCGAGCACACGGATCAGCGCCTGCTGCATGGTGTCGAGCATCGAGACCGTCTGCTCGTCGCCGAAGCGGCGCTCCTCGATGAACCGCTCCATCATGGCGCGCATCAGGGGAAGGTCGTTGTCGACGGCGTTTGCCGGGGCATGGCGCTGGACGCGGCTGGCGGCCTGCTCGGCCGCGGTCGTGGCGATGTCCGCCAACTCCTGCGGGGTCGGTGCTGCAGAATGGGCAGGCACGAGCTGCGCCAGACGGTCGTCCGAGAGCTGCGCGGTGACCGCATTGAGGTGCGTCTCGATGGCGCCGAGCCGCGTGAGCTGGGTCTGAGCCGCTTCGACGTGAGCGGCCAGTTCGCCGATATGCGCCTCGATCAGACCGAGTGCCTCGACGTCGGTGCGGGTCGCGACGCCTTCGAGAGCGATCGCCAGACGTTCCTCGAACTCGCTGAATCGCGCCCCCAGAGCCTCGCTGCCCCGTTCGGGGTTGAGTTCGGCGAGCGAGCTTTCGATGCGCTCGCCGAGACCGGCCAGCTGCTCGACCAGCCACTGCCGGTCGTGGGCCGGCAGCTCGGCGAATGCCGCGACGGGTGCGGGCGTTGCGACGGTCTGTATTTCCGCAGCCAGTGACGCAGCCGGTGACGCGGCCTGGGCTGCGATCACCGGAGCTTCGACCGCCGCGGCCGACTTTGCAGGGCTTTTTGCCGCTTCGGGATCCTTGAAATGGCTGGCGAACCCGGTCTCGCCCGACTCGTGCAGCCGCACGAGGGCCTCGGCTGCGTCGGCGTCCCAGGGATCGGATGCGCTGCTCGGGCGGCTGGAATCGAGCACGTCGAAGGGGTCGATCGGTTCGGAGGTGCGCGGGAAATCGAGTTTCGGGGACATTCCGGCCGCGGATCGCAGCGCCATCGGGGCGCCAGCGACAGTCATCCGATCCGCGATTTGATCCATGCCGCCGTCCAGCTCGGGTGACGCCGCGCGGATGCTGCGGGCTTCCTCGCCGAGTTGCGCCAGCCGTTGCTGCATTTGCCGCAGCACCTCGGTATGCCGCCGGTCGGCATCCAGGATCTGCTCGGTGATGTGGGCCAGGAGGCCCTTCAGCTCGTCCGCTCCGCAGCTCGCGGCCTGGGGTGCGGCGGCGGCCGGCGCGGGCCGCGCCCGCTCGGTCAGATCGCGTTCGTTGCTGGCCATTCTCGTCCCCCCTCGACATGTTCCGGGCGCCTGCATCTCGGCCCGCCGCACAATCCGATCCGATTGTCAGACGTTCGGGCCAGCGCGAGGCGCTGCAAAGTTCGGTCAGGACGCGGAGAAAGCCTGGAGCCGTTCGAGCGCAAGGCTCTCAGCGGGCAGTAAATGTTCGGTTAAATGTCGTGTCTTTGCGAAACGGCGTCCAAGAAACGGCGCAAATCGGGGGGTATGAGTTCGATTCGTATGGCGTCAATACTCGTCAGAACTGCCGACGCGACGTGAAAAATCGCCGGTGATTCGGAATTTGGGGTGCAGTAGACTTGTCCAGCCCACCCCCGATCGACACATACGATCTGGGTCGTCGGCGACGAGGTTCGCCGGCCGGCCCGCTCTGAAAGGATCGTCCCATGACTTCGAACGTTCGACGGCTGTCTGCCAGTGTGATCCCCGGGCTTGTCCTGGCGTCGATCTGGGCCGCGCCGGGAATGGCGGCCGACGAAAAGCCGGGCCGCTACACCATGAGCCCAACCGAGGGCGGTTTCGTCCGCCTCGACACCGAAACCGGCGAAATGGCGCTCTGCAAGCGGGCCGCCGACGGGGGGTGGGCCTGCGAGGCTATGCCCGACAGCCAGCAGGCCATGCGCCGTGACCTCGATCGTCTGAAGCAGGAGAACGAGTCGCTGCGGAAGAATGACCAGGCCGCGGCCGGACCGCCGGCCACTCCGCCGCCGTCCGAGCTGCCGCCACTGCCCGAGCCGGAGATTCCAGGTTCCGGCGATCTGCGCAAGATTCCCATCCCCACCGAGCAGGATGTCGACAAGCTGTTCGACTATGTCGAAGGAATGGTCAAAAAGCTCAAGGATCGGATCAAGCGGCTCGAGGATCAGAACCCGGACAAGGGCCCCGGCACGCCTCTCTGATCACGCGGTCCGCGCTCTGCGCTTTCACCCGCCCGTGAGCCACATACCTGCGGCACGAAGGGGCCTCTGCGCCGCGGCGAGTTGACAGGTTCGAACGGCGGCCTCTATCGATCGGCCGAGCCCTCAATCCGTTGGTGCCGATGCCCCCGCACGCTTTCGAACACGTAAAGATCGCCATCATCGGCCTCGGCTATGTTGGCCTGCCGCTCGCCGTCTATCTGGCGCGCCGGTTTCCCGTCATCGGCTTCGACATCGATGCGAGCCGAATTGCCGACCTCGACAGGCGGTTCGACCGCACGCGCGAGGTGACCGACGAGGAGTTCGAACTCGCCACCCAATTCATGTGCACGAGCAACCCGGACGATCTCAAGGCCGCCAACTTCTATATCGTCACCGTGCCGACGCCGATCGACGAGGCGCGCCGCCCGGACCTGACCGCGCTGGAGAAGGCCAGCGCGACGGTCGGGCGCGCGATTTCGCCCGGCGACGTCGTGGTCTTCGAATCGACCGTCTACCCCGGCGCCACCGAGGAGATTTGCGTTCCGATCATCGAGCGGGTGTCGGGTCTCGCCTACCAGCGGGATTTTCACGCCGGCTACAGCCCCGAGCGAATCAATCCGGGCGATCACCAGCGCCGGCTGCCGAGCATCCGCAAGGTCACGTCCGGCTCGTCCTCCGCCGCGGCCGATCTCATCGATCGCGTCTACGGCGCGGTGATCACGGCCGGCACCCACAAGGCCAGCTCGATCCGCGTCGCCGAGGCGGCCAAGGTGATCGAGAATATCCAGCGTGATCTCAATATCGCGCTGGTCAACGAGCTGTCTCAGCTTTTCAAGAAGCTCGGCATCGAGACGCGCGAGGTGCTGGAGGCGGCCGGCACCAAGTGGAATTTCCACGGCTACCGGCCCGGCCTCGTCGGCGGCCACTGCATCGGGGTCGATCCCTACTATCTGACGCACAAGGCGCAATCGATCGGGTTCCATCCCGAGATCATTCTCGCGGGCCGCCGCGTCAACGACGGAATGGCGGCGTTCGTGGCGCACGACGTCGTCAAGCTGATGGCCGAACGGCGCCTGCCGGTCGGGACGGCGCGGCTGCTGGTCATGGGGTTCACCTTCAAGGAGAACTGTCCGGACACGCGCAACACCAAGGTGGCCGATCTCGTGCAGGAGTTGCGGCCCTTCGCGTCCGAGGTCGCGGTCTACGACCCCCATGCCAGCCCGACCGAGGCGATGCACGAGTACGGCATCGTCATCTCGAACCAGATGCCGTCCGGCACCTTCGATGGCATCGTGCTGGCCGTCCGCCACGACGAGATCGCCGCTCTCAGCGCGGCAGAGCTACGCCTCCGGCTCTCCTCGGACGCCGGCTTCATCTATGATATAAAGGAGATACTCCCTGTCGCCGCGAGCGATGCTCGGCTATGACCTTGGGAGCGGGTCCGGTCCCGGCCCGCGGCTCCTACCCTCGGTCCGGGTCTAGGATCACTTTTCGAGGGGACGTGTTCTGACAACGGGACCTGACATGGCGCCCATTCATTTCCACTGGAGCATGGCGAGCCTGAAGCTTAGCCTTTTCCTGGCTGGCGGGCTTTCCCTGCTTGGTCTGCCGATGCTGCTGGCCGACGACGGCCTGGTGCACGCCATCGGAATTTTCTGGATCGTCGGAATGCTTTGGCTATGTCAGAGCCTCGCGCGCCGCATGCGCGATGTCACTCCGGTGGTGACCGTCGACGGCGCCGGCATGATCGACCGGCGCATCTTCAACCAGCCGTTAACATGGGACGAGATCGAATCGATCGATTGTTTGGATGCGGAAAGCATGACCTGGATCGGTCTCAGCTTCGTCGACCCGCGCCGCAGTCTAGTGAAAGCCACGCGGCTCGTGCGCTTTTTCGCACCTTTTCAGCATGTGCTGGGCCTGCCACGGGTGTCGATCAGCATGGTGCTGCTCGACAGCACACCGGCGGAGCTGATGGCGGCCGTCCGTGCGCATCAGCCGGGCAAAGTCGCCGCCGCGCGTGCCAGCGCCGCGTCCTCCGGCTGACGGGCGGCGGTCGGCCGCGTGTCGCTCGGCACCTTGCGACTGAGGCGGCTGCCGCGCGGCTTGTCGACCGTCAGACGCAGGGCCGCCGGACGGTGGAACAGGAATGCGAAGCGGGTTCCAGACACCAGCGCCGACAGCGCGAGCGCGCCCAGCACACCGGCCGCCATTGAACCCAAAGCGACGATTTCCGGCGGCCAATGGCCGGCCACCGACAGCAGCACTTGCCGGACCGGGCCCATGAACAGGGTGAAGGCCAGATAGATCGAGATCGAATTCCGGCCGCAATAGCGCAACGCCTCGCCGGCCATGCCGCCGTTTCGCGCCAGGATGACGCTCGTCGCCACCACCGCCGCGATTCCAGCAAACGAGTAGAGCAGATCAAGCACCGGCCAGCTTGCGGCGCCGCTGATCACGCCGTGGGTGTTGATCGCGGCCCAGATCACGAGACCTGTGGCCAGGACGATCGCCGGGGCACGGGCGACGCGGTCGCCGAAGCGGAATACGGCGTCGCTAAGCAACGAGCCGGCGAGGAAGAACACGAACCGGCCGGCGAACTCGTCGGCGAGGAAGATACCGGTGTGAGGCCACACGACATGCAGCAGGGCCGCGCCTCCGAGCGCCGCCCAGCCGGGGAGCGGACTGAGCAGGCGTGTGACGACGAAGAAAATGGCCAGCAGGTAGATGAACCACAGCGAACCGAACGGATCGACGTAGCTCCACAGGTAGAGCGACAGAAGCTCGCCGGCTCCTCCGCCCGCCACCATCGGCACGGCCTTGGCCAGCAGCAGGATGTGCATCCACAACAGGTAGAAATAGGCGAAGTGCAGAACCTTGCTGTCGAGGTACTCGCGCCACGGCCGGTCGATGCGGCGCGCCAGGAACAGCCCGGAGATGAGAAAGAAGTCCGGCATCCGGAACGGCTGTGCCCAGTCGATGAAGGCGTGCAGGGCCGTTTCAGCGCCGATCGCCTTCTCCACGCCGAACGTGGAATGCAGCATGACGACCAGCAGGATGCAGATGCCCTTGGCGACATCGACCCAGTCGACCCGGTGCCGCGTGATGAGCGCGGAGCGCAGGGCGGCCGTATGAGCATCGCGAGGCATGGGACAACACCTTGAGAGGGTGTGCCGGGCTGGCACAGCGAAGGATCCTCACTGCCCGAGAAGCAAGCATCGTTCCATGCGCCGTTCTTGTCCGACCGTCCTGTCGCAATCTCAGGAGGTTGACCGGACACCGAAACGGCGACGGCGGCCGGATGGCTCCGACCGCCGTCGAATTCAGTCGATGTGCCGGCGTCAGATGACGTCGATCTCAGCCGGGAGGTAAGAGGTAACCTCGAGGCCAACTTCCTGTTCGCGCACGGCGGGCTTCGTCCAGACCTTCATGGGATTTCTCCTCGTTGGGACCCAGCGGACTTCGCCGGGTCGGGACTCGTTACGTAGAGGATCACGACGATAATCGCAAATCGATTTTTCGACTACAACCAATAAGTGTAGCTGATCGATGCGAGTCGCGGGGGTTGGCCTGCCCCAGCGGCTCCAGCGAACCCCTCGAGGCCGGGCACACGGACTGCAGGTTGCCGGCCGAAAATCTGTTAAGCTCTGCCCCGTGCAAGTCTTTTCAGGAAGCCACGCCATGTCCTTCGCCGGGCTCAACCCGCTCGCCATCGTCGCCGCAGCAGCAGCGGCCTTCGTTTTCGGCGGCCTCTGGTATGGCGTGCTGTCGCGTCAGTGGATGGCGGCAGCCGACATCGATGCGGAGCGGGTCGCCGCGTCGGAAAAAACCATCCTGCCCTACGTGATCACAGTCCTCGGCTTGCTGCTGATGGCCTGGGTGCTGGCCGGCATCATCGGCCATCTCGGCCAGGGTCAGGTCACGCTGCGCAACGGACTGATTTCCGGTGCCTTCATCTGGCTCGGCTTCGTGGTCACGACGACGGTCGTCAATCACACGTTTCAGATGCAGAAGCGCGCCCTGACGCTGATCGATTGCGGTCACTGGCTGGGCGTGCTGCTGATCCAGGGTGCCGTGATCGGCTGGCTCGGGGTCGGCTGACGTCCAGGAGCCGCTCCTGCGACAAGTTCTGTTCGACGAAGGGCGCAGTTGTGGGGCTTCTCCGGCGCCCGCATAATAGTAAAAAAACATAACAGCCTAGGCCGGCGCTGGGAGGACTCTCGCAATGACCCTGAAGACTTATCCCGTCACGCAAGCATGGGCCGACCGTGCCTGGCTGGACGACGCCAAGTACCAGGCCCTGTACAAGCGGTCGGTCGAAGACCCGAATGCGTTCTGGGGCGAGGTCGGCAAGCGGCTCGACTGGATGAAGCCCTATACGCGGGTGAAAAACACATCGTTCGATCCCGGCAATGTGACGATCAGGTGGTTCGAGGACGGCACGCTCAACGTCTCCGTCAACTGCATCGACCGCCACCTCGCGACACGCGGCGACCAGACCGCGCTGATCTGGGAAGGCGACGACCCGACCGAAGACGCGAAGATCACCTATCGCCAGCTTCATGAGCGGGTCTGCCGCTTCGCCAACGTGCTGAAGGCGCATGGCGTCAAGAAGGGCGACCGCGTCACCATCTATCTGCCGATGATTCCCGAGGCGGCCTACGCCATGCTCGCCTGCGCCCGCATCGGCGCCGTGCATTCGATCGTGTTCGGCGGGTTTTCACCCGACAGCCTGCAGAACCGCATCGACGACGCCGAGTCGAAGTTCGTCATCACGGCGGACGAGGGACTGCGCGGCGGCAAGAGCGTGCCGCTGAAAAAGAACGCCGATGAAGCGCTCTCCAGATGCAAGGGCGGGGAGAAAGTTCTCGTCGTGCGCCGCACGGGCAACCCGGTCGCCTGGACGCCGGGCCGCGATCTCTGGCTGCACGAGGAAATGGCGAAGGTTTCCGCCGATTGCCCGCCGGAGGAGATGAGCGCCGAGGATCCGCTGTTCATCCTCTATACGTCGGGCTCGACCGGCAAGCCGAAGGGCGTGGTGCACACCACCGGCGGCTATCTCGTCTATGCCGCGATGACCCACCAGTACGTGTTCGACTATCACGACGGCGACGTCTACTGGTGCACCGCCGACGTCGGCTGGGTCACGGGCCACAGCTATATCGTCTACGGGCCGCTCGCCAACGGCGCGACGACGCTGATGTTCGAAGGCATCCCGAACTATCCGACACCGTCGCGCTTCTGGCACGTCGTCGACAAGTGGGATGTCTCGATCATCTACACGGCGCCAACCGCCATCCGCGCGCTGATGGGCATGGGCGACGATTTCGTGAAGCGCACCGACCGCTCCTCGCTGCGCCTGCTCGGCAGCGTCGGCGAGCCGATCAATCCGGAAGCCTGGGAGTGGTATTACCGCGTCGTCGGCGACAGCCGCTGCCCGATCGTCGACACCTGGTGGCAGACGGAAACCGGCGGCATTCTCATCACGCCGCTGCCGGGGGCCACGGCCCTGAAGCCCGGCTCGGCCACGCAGCCGTTCTTCGGCGTCATTCCGGCGCTGGTCGACGAAAAGGGTACGCTGCTCGAAGGCGCTGCGCAGGGCAATCTGGTCATCCGCGACAGCTGGCCGGGCCAGAGCCGCACAGTTTTTCGCGATCACGAGCGCTTCGTGCAGACCTACTTCTCGACCTACAAAGGCATGTACTTCACCGGCGACGGCTGCCGGCGCGACGAGGACGGCTACTACTGGATCACCGGCCGCGTCGACGACGTTTTGAACGTCTCCGGCCACCGGCTCGGCACCGCCGAAGTCGAAAGCGCGCTCGTCGCTCACCCCAAGGTGTCGGAGGCCGCCGTCGTCGGCTATCCGCACGACATCAAGGGCCAGGGCATCTACTGCTATGTGACGCTGAACTCGGGCGAGCAGGGCAACGACGGGCTGAAAAAGGAACTGGTGCAGACCTGCCGGCAGATCATCGGGCCGACGGCGACGCCGGATCTCATCCAGTTCGCGCCCGGCCTGCCGAAGACGCGCTCGGGCAAGATCATGCGCCGCATCCTGCGCAAGATCGCCGAGGACGATTTCTCGAACCTCGGCGATACCTCGACACTGGCCGAGCCGGCGGTCGTCGAAGACCTCATCGCCAACCGGCAGAACAAGCGCGCGGGCTGATCTTTCGCGAGCCTCGAAACGAACGACGGAAGCCGGGACGGGTGTCCTGGCCTCCGTTGGTCTTTCGCGATCTTGTCGCGCTCAGCTCTCGACGCGCAGCTTGGTCAGGTCCTCGACGATCGAGCGGAAGGCATCCATAAGCTGGCTGCTCGAGTCGGCGTTGTAGGCGTTGCCGCTGTCGGCGCAGGTGCGCAGCATCGTGTCGGCCGCCGTCGGCGCCATGAACGAAACGGTGTAGATCCTGATGCTGTCGGTCTTGATGGCGTCGCACAGCCTCAACGCCTGATAGCCGGAGCTGCCCGGCTCCGACACGTCGAGCGAGTTGACGGCGCCATTCTCGTAGCTCGTATTGAACTCTCCGTCGGTCATCAGCACGACGGCCTTGATGACGTCCTCCGAGCCGGCGCGGGGCCGATGCGCGTTCGGCAGCACGGATGTCCAGGTCGGGGATAGGAAATACCAGCCCCAGGCGGTGCCGATGTGGCCTGCCGTCGCGCCGATCGCCGACAGGGCGTCGATGCTGTTCTTGAAGTTGGAGCGGATGGTGCTGTTCGACAGGTCGGACAGCGGCACGACGTTGGGCACCGGGCAGCTGTAGCGCGGATTTAGCGCCGTGCTGCTGGTCTGCACATAGCTGCCGCTGCCGGGTGCGGCGTCGGTGTAGGCTTGCGAGCCGGCCCGCTCGACGACGCAGGTGTCGACGCCGCTGGAACTCCAGCCCGACCAACCACCCCAGCTGCTGCCGCCCGCAGCCCCGCCCGAGCCGGTGATTCCGGTGGCCAGCTCGTGCAACGATCCGGCGTTGACCGATGCCGAATAGGGAACCAGCGCCACGCGGACCGCGCCCGGTGACGGATCGTAGGCGAACAGGCTGTCGACCAGCTCCTTCGCGGCGGCTTTCAGGGCATTGAGCTTCGTGCCCGACGTGCAGGGCGTGACCGCCGGCGGCGTATTGCACATCGAGCCGGTGATATCGAGCACCAGCGAAAGCTCGATCTTCTTGGTCTTGAAGATGGCGTTGGCCGTCGGATTGAAGCGGACCGTTTTCCCGAAGCCGGCGACGCTGCGATAATAGGACGGCATGCGCACTCTGACGCTGGTCGTCACCTTTCCACTGCTGCGATCCGGAACCGCCTGGAACAGCGAGATCAGCAAGCCCTCCATCTTCAGCTTCGCGATCTGCGCGTCGAAGTAGGCTTTGGCCGCGGTCCGCACCTCACTATCGCTGACGCCTTCGCGGTCGAGCATCTTGGCGCCGGCCAGCGCGGCCGAATCGAGCGCGATCTGCACCCTCGACTGAACATTGAGGATGCGGGAGGAATCGAGCGCGATCGATGCGCAGAGCGCGAGGAACAGGAAGCTCAATCCGAAGATGATCGCCATTGCGCCGCCGGCGTCATGTCGGAACCGTTGCAGGACGAGCGGTAAACAAGTCATCGCGATCTCCGGGCTTGTTACCGCGACCTCACCACGATTGTTTCAAATTTGAGTTGAAGTGCGTCGGGCAGCCGCTGGCCGCCGGAGCCAATTGGAGATCAGGGTTGCCGGACGCCGAGCGCGTGTGCCGGATCGAGACGCTGAAGCGAAGCGCCAGCATGAAATCGGCGGCTACTTGCACCGCCAGAGTACGCCGCGGTCGAAATGGAAGTGATCGCGGTGGGCGGTGTTGAACTCCGGTCCGAGCGTCACGCGGAAATAGCGGCAGGCACGCGCGTGCGCCTCGCGCAGGAATTTCGCCTCTGCCCCCTTGCCCTTCCAGTCCCTGATTATGCTGATCTTGCGCCCGTCCGCCAGCGTGAAGCCGGCGATGTCGAGCGCGTTCGCGGACGCGTGCTCGCTCATGCGATCCTTCCACAGCTCGTTGCCGACCATCTTGCGGCAATCGTAGGTGCCGAAGTCCTCGATCGCGGCCACCTTGCTGCCGAGAATTTCGACGGCGGCCGGCTGCAGCTCGTACTCGACCCACAGCGCGACGGCGGCCGCCATCTCGCAGGTCAGCGGTTCCACCGCCAGGGTCGCGCCGCCGGCCGTCGACGTCTTCACCGCATTCTTCCATCCGCAGCTTTTCTTCAGCGGAGCGTCGGCCACCGTCTGCGCGTCGACGAAGGGCGCCTTCAGGATCGCCTGGCAGAGCGCCGGGTCGCGGCGTAGGGCGGCGAGCTTGGCATCGACGAACCAGCCCGGGCGCTGATCGAGCACCAGCGGGCTGAAGGGGCTGAACCGCTGCGGCACGATGCCGAGCCAGAAGGCCGCCAGCGTCGCGCCCGCCACCAGCAGGATCAGCACGACGAGGGCGAGACCGCGAAAGAAAGTGCGCATCGTTCGGGCTCCAGATGACCGGCTGATACCGCCGAGCGGAAGTTTTTACTTCTGCTCGAAGGTATCGGCGCGCGGGGTTGGCGGGGCGGCCGCGCGCGATACAAAGCAAATGCCGGCGCGCCGACCGTCAAACCAAGAGTCGACATTTTCCGATCGGGCTCGCCTCATGTAGCCTGTCTTACCGGCGCGCCGAAATGTCGACT
>JBQTIA010000031.1:0-23045 GCA_052388455.1 Hyphomicrobium sp. | reverse complement strand
TCGGCGCCTTTGGCATCTACCTGTCGGCCGGCCAGCGCCAGCGCATCGGCCTCGCCCGCGCGCTCTTTGGCCATCCACCGCTGGTGGTCCTCGACGAGCCCAATGCCAACCTCGACCGCAGCGGCGATGAGGCCTTGTCGGCCGCGATCGACGGCATGCGCGAGCGCGGCCAGGCGATCGTGCTGATCTCGCACCGCGTGCAGGCGATCGGCAAGGCCGACCTGCTGCTGTACCTCGACCGCGGAATGCAGCGAGCGTTCGGGCCGCGCAAGGACGTGATGCGCATGTTCCAGCAGGGCTTCGACAAGTCCGCCGCCGCGGACGAGCCGGCCTCGAAACCGCGCGACGGCGAAACACGGCCGGCTCCGGCGGTCCCCACGGCCGCCACGACCACGGTCAAGCAATAGCGGTGAAGCGCATATGGTGAAGCCATGATCCTGGCCCGACTTCAAAGCGCCGCCCTCCCCGCGGGAATGGTCGAAAGTGCCAGCGATCCCTGGGTCCGCTTCGGACTGCGCGTCGTCGTTTGGATGTTCGGCGGGATCGTCGCCGCCTCCGCCCTGGTCACCATCTCCGGCGCCGTCGTCACGGCCGGCAGCGTCAACGTCGAGGGCAATTACCAGATCGTGCAGCATCTCGATGGCGGCATCGTGCAGAAAATTCTGGTCAAGAACGGCGACCGGGTCGAAGCCGGCGCTCTTCTCGTCAAGCTCGACGACACCCAGACGCGCGCCAGTCTCGACGTGACCCGCGCCCGCGTGAACGAGCTTCTGGTCCAGCGCGTGCGCCTCGAAGCCGAGCGCGACAATGCCGCGAGCTATCGGCTCCCTGCGGATCTTGCCGCCGCAGGGCCGGACATCGGACGCATGGTCGAGGCGCAGGCGGCATTGTTCGCGGCTCGGCGCGCGGCCCAGCTCGGCCAGCAGTCGGTGCTCAGGCAGAAGGTCGACCAGTTGAACGAGGAAGCCGCCGGCCTCGAAGCGCAGATGGGCGCGCTCGCCAAGCAGTCCGAGTTCAACGCGCGCGAATTGGCGACCGTGCTGCCGCTGTTCGAGAAGGGCTATGTCAATCAGCAGCGCCTCGCCCCGCTCCAGCGCGAGGGAGCGCGGCTCGAAGGGGAGCGCGGCCGCGTGCAGGCGGAGGTGGCGAAAACCAGGAGCGCGATGGCCGAAACGGAGCTGCGCGTCACCCAGAGCCAGAAGGAATATCTTCAGGAGGTGGTCGACGAGCTGCGCAAGGTCGAAGCCGCCATCGGCGAGCAGGATGAAACGCTGAAGGCGCAGGCCGACAAGGTGCAGCGCACTGAAGTGCGGGCACCGAGGACGGGCTTCGTGCACGCCCTGTCGGTCAATACCGAAGGGGGAGTGGTGACGCCCGCGAGCCCCATCCTCCAGATCATTCCCGACGGACTGAAGCTGGTCATCGACGCGCAGCTCGCGCCGCAGGACATCGACAAGGTGCGCCCCGAGCAGACGGCGTTCGTGATGTTCCCGGCCTTCAACGCCAAGCAGACGCCGCGGCTCGAGGGGCACGTGCTCAAGGTCTCGCCGGCGGAGGTGACCGACAGTCAGGGTCGGCGCTATTTCACCGTGCAGGTGGCGGTGGACCCGGGCGAACTCGACCGCCTGCCAGCCGGCCACCGGCTGGTGCCGGGGATGCCGGCGGACGTGTTCATCGAAACGACGCCGCGCACCATCCTCAGCTATTTCCTGAAGCCGCTGACCGACATCATGGCCCGCTCGCTGCGCGAAGGCTGAGCGGCCGCGAGACGCGATCGCTCAAGTCGGTAGTGACGGGCTGTTGCCCGCAGTGCCCCGGCTCAGTGCGCGTTTCGGAACGCCCTGGGCGAGAACAGAGTCAGGGCGAGGATGTAGAGGTCGAGTGCTACCGACCAGTTCTCGATGTAGTAGAGGTCGAAGGCGACCCGCTGGCGCATCGCCTCCTCGGTGTCGGTCAAGCCGCGCGAGCCATTCACTTGCGCCCACCCGGTGATTCCGGGCAGCACGTTGAGCCTGCGCGAGTAGCTGGCGATGGTGCGGCCGAAATGGCGGTCGTGAGCCACAGCGTGCGGCCGCGGGCCGACGAGCGACATTTCTCCGCGCAGCACGTTGATCAGCTGCGGCAGCTCGTCGAGATTGAAGCGGCGCAGCACCCGCCCGACGCGCGTCACGCGCAGATCGCCGGGGCGGGCCTGCACGATGTCCTCGCCGTCCTCCAGCGTGGTCATGGTGCGGAATTTCCAGATCTGGAATTCGCGGCCGTTGAACCCATTGCGCCGCTGGCGAAAGAACACCGGACCCGAGCTGTCGGCGCGGATCAGCAGGGCGATAGTGGCCAGCACCGGCGAGAGAAGCGCCAGCGCGAGAAGGGCGCCGAGCAAGTCCCCGCCGCGCTTGACGAACGACTGGAGCGGACCGAGGGCGGGCGCCGTCAGCGACAGCGTGGTGAGCGATGAAATGCGCGAGACGCGGGCATCGGTGAAACGTCCCACGAGGCTCGATGCGCCGAGGTGGATTTCGACCGGCAGCGAGGAGAAGGCCTCGACGATGCGCTCCATCAGGTCGATGCGCGACCAGTCCGTGAGGATGACGATGTCGTCCACCTGCAGCGCGCGGGCCTGCTCGACCCAGCCTTCCAGCGAGCCTTGCTCGTCGTCGGTGTCGAGCGCGGCAGGCGCGATGCGCGGCAGCGCCATGGTCGCCACCACAAAGCACCCGGCCTGCTGCAGGCTGCGGTCACTTGCAAAACGGCGGACTTCATCGGCCGGTCCGATCAGCATCATGCGGCGGAAGGTGATGCGTCCCGCCGACATCATCGAGCGCAGCAGGCGGCGGAAGGTGGCCTCGAACGCGATGATGCCGCCGAGGCCGGCGAGGTAGAACAGCAGCATCCAGCCGCGTGAGAAATCCTCGGTCGTCTTGGTCAGGAAGGCGAGGATCGCGAGGCAGAGGAAGGTATAGTTCCAGACCAGGAAGCCGCGACCGACACTGCGCCGCCCTTCGAGAAAATCCTGAATCCGATACTGCTCGGCGAGCACGTAAGGGGCGGTGTATATGAGGCCCGCCAGACCGCCGGCGGCGAGAAAGAATCCGGTCGGACCGGCATCACCGTACGCGTAGCAATGGTAACCGATCCCGGTCACCACCGACGCCGCCATGATGGTTGCAAGCTCGAGAGCAAGGCCCGCCAGCCCGAGGCCGGCTCCACTCACTGCCAAGCGCGTCGGCGCCGCACCGGACATCCCGTCCACGCCGTTCGGATAACGCATCACCACACCTGTTACTTGTTCGTTGGATCCGCCCGGCGTGCCGTCGTCCGAGGACGAGGCACCTGCCTTTGGGTACACGCTCGCCAGCCGCCGGCCGCCGTCGTCGTGCCGAGAAAGTTAATGGTCGATCCTGGCGCCGGTCTTGCAATCGATGGGGCGGCCACGTCGTCGGTCAGGTCATGCGATCCGTCCGCGCGACACGTTCGTGAGCCATTCGAGTTGCGGCAACCGTTGCAACGGCCGTGCGGCCTGGTGTGGAACGAGGCGCACAGAACACCGACCCTTCGATCTTGCAGCGGGCGACCTGCCCCGCTGCAGCCCCGAAGAATGCCGATGCTGCGGTTGCGCCTGCACCAGACCGCGATCATCGTTAATTGCTGCGGTGCGAACTGACAACCTCAAAATCAGGCACAACTCTTGCGATCAACCTTCAGAAGCCCAACGGCAATCGGTTCCAGCCCGCGGTCCGGTGCCGGCGGTTCGCATCGGGACGTCCGATGGTCAGGGCCGAGGCCACGAGTGTTCCAAAATTGGACAGTTGTTACATATGCTTGAGCGCCAGAGTTCGATCGACATCCCCAACACCGGAGACGGGCGCGGATCCTCGCGCCCGCCGCGGATTGCCAGTGCACAGATGGGCGTCGATCCTGGTACCAACATGGCGGGCTTCTTCGCCATCCTCGCCCGCTACCTGCCCTCGATCGCGATGGCCGGGGCGACCGGCCTCGGGCTCGCGTTGCTCTATCTGGCCTCCTCGACTCCGATCTACACGGCCAGCACCACGCTCTTCATCGATCCGCGCAACCGCAAGATCGTCTCCGAGGAAGTCGTTCAGGGCGGTCTCGGCTCGGATTTCGCGCTGGTCGAAAGCCAGGTCAACATCATCGGCTCCGACGCCGTGCTCGGCCGCGTGGTCGACAAGCTCAATCTGACGGAGGATCCGGAATTCGCGTCGGCGCCGGCGAGTGGGGGCATGCTCTCGCGGCTCAAGGCGATCATCCGCGGCCAGCCCGCGACCGTCGAGCCGCGTATCCGCGCGCTGGAAGCCGTGGCGCGCAATCTCAAAGTGAAGCGGGCTCAGAAGACCTACGTTGTCGAAATCGAGACGGCGTCCTCCTCGCCGATCAAGGCCGCGCGGCTGACCAACGCCATCGTCGACGCCTACATCGAGGACCAGTCGGCGGCCAAGGCCGACGAAGCGCGCAAGGCCAACACGCTGATCGACAGCCGCCTCGGCGAATTGCGTGAGCAGGTGCGCAAGGCGGAAACGCGGGTCGACGAATACAAGAAGGCCAACAAGATTCTCAGCTCCGAGGGCGGCATCGTCAGCGAGCAGCAGCTCGGCAAGCTCAACGCGGAGCTGATCACCTCGCGTGCCGTGGCGGCCGAGAGCAAGGCTCGCCTGGAACAGGCCAACGCCGCGCTGAAGAGCGGGGCGAGCCCCGACACGCTGCCCGAAGCGATGAAGTCCGGACTGGTGCAGAAACTGCGCGACCAGTATGCGCAGGTGGCCCGCAGGCAGGCGGCGCTCGCCTCGCAGCTGCGCGACAAGCATCCGGTGCTGATCGAGGTCCGCTCGCAGATCGCCGAGATCCGCGCGCAGATCGCCGCTGAGCTGAAGCGCGTCACCGACACCGCCAAGAACGATTTCCAGATCGCGACGACGCGCGAGCGTGAGATCGCCGGCGCCCTCGACCGGCTGAAGGAGGAGGTCGGGCGCAGCAACACCGCACAGATCAAGCTGCGCGAGCTGGAGCAGGAAGTGAATGCCAGTCGCGAGCTGCTGCGCCAGTATCTCGCCCGCGCCAAGGAAACCGAAGAGGAGCAGAAGCTCTCCACCTCGCAGGCGCGCATCATCTCCCCGGCGGCGGTTCCCTCCAGCCCGAGCCGGCCGATCGCGTGGCTGGTGCTGGCGCTCGGCAGCCTCGCCGGCCTCGGCCTCGGCATCGCCCGCGCGCTGGCCCTCGATCACTTCGATCCCACGGTGACGAGCCTCCGCGAGGCGGCGGAGGCGGCCGGCACCGAGCCGCTGGTCGCCATTCCGCCGCTCAGACCGTCGATGTTCGCCGGCTGGATGCCGGCCAGCATCCGCTTCGACACCTTTGACCAGGCCGCCTTCAGCGAATTGATGACCGCGATCAGCGACGTGAAGGGCTACCGCTCGTCGTCCTACCGGCAGGCGGTTCTCCAGCTTCTGAACAGGATCGTGTCGCGCACGGCTCCCGGGCAGCCGACGAGCGTCCTCTTCCTGGCGCCGAGCGGGGAGTCGGGAACGTCAGCCACCGCGCTGGCCGTCGCTTACGCGGCGGCGCTCAACGGCGAGAAGGTGCTGCTGGTCGATGCGGCCTCGGCCAACGCCACGCTCTCGACCATTTTCGCCGCCGAACTTAAGGACGATGAGGTCGTGGTGCTCGACAACAAAGAGCACCTGGCGCGAATCGTCACCCGCGACACCAAATCGGGGCTGGCGTTCCTGCCGATCGCGCTCGCCGACCTGCGCACCTTGAAGACCGCGCAGCGCCGCCGGCTGGTGGCCGGCCTCCGGGCGCTGGCCAAGGATTTCGATCTCGTTGTGATCGACGGCGGCGCGCTGCTGGAGGATGAATCCGGGGCGAGCCTCACCGCCGCCGCCGACCAGGTGATCGTGGTGGCCAAGGCCCGCTCAACCTCCCGCTACGCCCTGGCCGAAGCCGCCCGCCTGATCGACACGGCCAGCGACAGGGTGGAAGGGGTGGTGCTCAACATGGCGCGTTCGGAGCTGTCCTGACCGCCTCCGCCGCCTCGCGCGGGGGGATGCGCCCGCCGCTCCAAAGCGCTATACGTGCCGGTGCGTCACGCCGGCGGCCTCGAGAGAATGCCGCATGTCCGTTACCCCCCTTGCCGCCCGACTTGCCGCCCGACTTGTTGGCAAGACCGCGATGACCAACTCCGCGACGACAGAGCGTATCGGTTCCATGTCTCCCGTGTCTCCCATGTCCATGTCGACGACCCGAGCCCCACGCATCGATCCCGACGCCGGCCGGCGAACCGGCCTTGCACCGCTCGCCACCATCGACGGCTGGCCGATCACGCTCGCCGACGAGGCCCAGACGGTCGGCGAGGTGATCGCCGCGGCGGGCAGCGGCGAGGGGTTCGCGGTGTTCACACTCAACCTCGATCATCTGGTCAAGCTCAGGCGCGAGCCCCGCTTCCGCCACGCCTACCGGATCGCCCGCTACATCACCGCCGATGGCGCCCCCGTCGCCCGCCTCGCCCGCTGGCAGGACACGACGATCATGCGCACGACCGGCGCCGATCTCGTCGAGCCGCTCAGCGCCGCCGCCGCGGCCAAGGGGCTGAGCGTCTATCTCTTCGGCACCAGCCCGGAGGTGCTCGCACGGGCGGGCCGCGAGCTGGCCGAACGAACGGACTTCGCTCTCGACATCGCGGGCAGCGCCTCGCCCGGTCGCGACTTCGACCCCGAAGGCCCCGAGGCCGATGCCGCGCTGGAGCGCATCGCGGCCTCCGGCGCCAAGCTCTGCTTCGTCGCCCTCGGCGCGCCCAAGCAGGAGGTGTTCGCCGCCCGCGCCGTCGAAAAGGGCGTCAAGGTCGGATTCGTGTGCATCGGCGCGGCGCTCGACTTCCTCGCCGGCGCCCAGATCCGCGCGCCGCGGATGCTGCGCTCCAACGGTCTGGAATGGCTGTGGCGGCTGGTGACCAGCCCGCGCCGTCTCGCAACCCGCTACGTGCGCTGCGCGGTGGTGCTCGCCGACATCGTGCTGCTGGCCCCGCTGAAGGTCTATCTGCCGACGCATCGGACATGACGGCGGAGGTTCGCGGAATGACCGAGCGCGAGGCCAAGGCCCATCACCGCCCGAAGCTGCTGCTGTACACTCACGGCCTCGTCGACGGCGGGGGCGAGCGGCTGTGGGCCTCGCTGGCCAGCGCCTTGCACGCGCGCGGCTACCGGGTGACGTTCGCGCAGGACTTCGAGGCGGCGGACAACCGCAGCCATCTCGACCCCGGCATTCCCGTAGTGACGCTCGGCACATCGCACATCACAGCCGTGCGCCGTCTCGCGGATCTGCTGCGGCGGGAGAAACCCGACGTGGCTCTGTCCGCCGTCGGCGGCTCGAACCTGAAGCTGCTGGTGGCGCGGCTGCTTGCCCGCGCGCCGACGAAAACGATCATCAGCTTTCACGGCTTCGAGGAATGGCGCTCGGGATGGCTGTCGTGGCTGACCTATCACGGACTGCCGATCCTCAGCCGCATGGCCGACCGCACCGTCGCGGTGTCGAACGGACTCGGGCAGGCGCTGGCCAGCCGCTGGGGCGCCGCGACCTACCGCCAGCGCACGCTGCACAATCCCGTTGCTTTCCCGGCCGCAACGGCACTTCCCACGGCCGCCAAACTCAGGGCGCGCGAAGATGTCGTGCTCGCCGCCGGACGGCTGGTGCCGGAAAAGGACTATCCGACCCTGCTCAGGGCTTTCGCGCGGCTCGACCGCCCGCGCGCCCGTCTGGTGATCCTCGGCAAGGGCCCCGAGCGCGAACGCCTCGAAGCGGAGGTGCGACGGCTCGGACTCGAGAACCACGTTTTGATGCCGGGCTACGCCGCCGAGCCGTGGGCGCATTACGCTAGAGCCAAATGCTTCGTGATGTCGTCCCGTTCCGAGCAGTTCGGCAACGTCGTCGTCGAGGCGCTCGCGCATGGGCTGCCGGTGATCGCCACGGCGGCGGTCGGACCGAAGGAGGTTCTCGACGGCGGCCGGCACGGTACGCTTGTTCCCATCGGCGACGAGGCTGCGCTGGCGACGGCGATGGCCCAGGCGCTCGACGATCCCGGCGACCCTGTTCCGCGCCGGGCTCGCGCGCTGGAGTTTTCGATCGACGCCCGCGTGCCGGCTTACGAGGTGCTGATCGACGAGGTGATGCGGCCCGCCGCGCCTGTCGCCCGCGTCTATCTCGATCTCACCCACCTCGGTCGTCACGTCACCGGGCTTGAACGCATCTCCATCGAGCAGTTCGAGAAGCAGTCGTTCCGCGGCGCCGAGGTGCGGCCGATCCGTTCGGCGGGCACACTGTCGATGATCGCCAAGCAGCAGCTCCTGATCCCGCTGCTCGCCCTCCTCAATCCCAACGCGGTCTTCGCGTTTCCCGGTTTCCCGCCGTCGCCGCTGTTGACCCTCTGCCGCCGGCGCGTCGTGCTCTATGTGCACGACCTTTTCCTGATGACCCGCCCGCATGACCTGAGCCGCAAGGCGCGGGCTTACATGGCGCTTCCGTTCCGGCTGGCCGTCCGCCGGCTCAAGTTCTTTCTCACCAACTCCGAGAAGACGCGCGCCGAGCTTCTGGAGGTCGCCGCGCCGGACGCATCCGTCGCACTCTACCGCCCGCAGGTCCGCAACGTGTTCGCGCTTTCCGCCGATGGCCGCGCCGCGCGTCTCGAAACGCCGCAGCCGCTGCGGATCGTCATGGTCGGCACCATCGAGCCGCGAAAGAACTACGCGGCCGCCCTCGCGATCCGGAGCGAGCTGCAGCAGGTCGGTTTCGCAGCGTCGGAATTGCACATCATCGGCCGGGAGGGCTGGGGCGACGCTGCGCGGCGCCTCGCCGGAACGCCCGGCGTGACGCTGCACGGATACTTGTCGCTTACTGACGCGAAGGCGGTGATCGAGAGCGCCGATCTCTATCTCTGCACCTCGCACGACGAGGGGCTCGGCCTGCCGCTGCTCGAAGCGCAGTTCGCCGGACTGCCGGTCGTCGCGCCCGACAGCGTGGTGTTTCGCGAGGTGCTCGGCGCGTCGGGCCTTTTTGTCGACCCGTCCGAGCAGCAAGCGGCGGCGCGCGCCATCGCGGCCGCCCTTAAAGTGCCGGGCTGGCGTGCCGACCGCGCGACGGCCGCGCTTGCCAACGTGCAGCGATGGAACACCCAGGCCGAAGCCGACGCGGCCCGCGCCAAGGGACTATTCGCCCTCCCGCTCGATCAATCTCTCGGCGCGGTCGCGCCGCACACGGCCTGAGCGATGCGCCGCGTCCCTCACCTCACATGCCGGCCCGCCGAAGTGTTGACTCGTGGTTTGACGGTCGGCGCGCCGGTATTTGCTTTTCTTGGCGCGCGGCCGCCCCGCCAACCCCGCGTGCCGATACCGTCGAGCGGAAGTCAGAACTTCTGCTCGACGGTATCATTGACGCGCCGTCAGGCCCTGCTGGCCGCGGGCGCCGTGGTCGCGGAGCCGCTGCTGCCGGCACTCGCGGCGGAAGAGACGCTCGGCGCGCTGGCCGCCGCCAAGGGCCTGCTCTACGGAGCCTCGTTCGCCTCGCACGAGCTGGATCAGCCCTACGGGTCCGATTACGCCGCCATGTACAGGCGGGAGTGCCGCATCCTGACCAGCGAGCTGGAATTCAAGATGCACTCCTTCCGGCCGACGGCCGACGTCATAGAGTTCGCTCCCGCCGACCGCTTCATGAGCTTCGCGGAAGAGAATGGCCTTCCTGTCCGCGGTCACACCCTGATCTGGCACGACGGGCTGCCGGACTGGATCAACCGGCTGGGACCGGGCGAGGCCGCGCACCTGCTCGAAGCCCATATCGAGACGATTCTGGAGCGCTACGGCGGGCGGGTGCGCCACTGGGATGTCGTCAACGAGCCGATCGGCCCCTGGGACCACTTGCCGGGCAATCTCCGCACAGGCGTGTTCCGAAATGCCTTCGGCGAGGACTACATCGCGCGCAGCTTCCGCCTGACGCGCAAGCTCGACAAGACGGCGCGGCTGGTGCTGAACGAGGCCCAGACGGAGGCCGACGACGAGAACAGCCGCACCTTCCGCGAGAGCTTCATGGCGCTGGTGCGCCGGCTGCTCGACGCCGGCGTGCCGCTCGACGCCGTCGGCCTCGAAAGCCATCTGGTCTCGTCGCGACCTTATGATTTTCCGCGCTTCGCCGCCTGGCTCGAAGAGCTGGCCGCGCTCGGCCTCGAGGTTCACATCACCGAGCTCGACGTCAACGACGAGGCGTTCGACGCCGACATCGCCAAGCGCGACAAGGCGGTGGCGAATATGTACCGCGGCTTTCTCGATGCGGTGCTGAAGGTCAAAGCGGTGACGACGGTGGTCAACTGGCAGCTCGCCGACCACACGAGCTGGCTCTATGGCGCCGCGCTGGCCAAGAAGAGCCGGCGGCTGCCGCGCCCCCTCCCTTACGACTCCAAGTTCCGCCGCAAGCCCGCGTGGTACGCGATGGCCGAAGCCTTCGCCGCCGCTCCCGCGCGGTAGACCAGGAACGATGGCCTACTCGCCGACGGCGGCGGCGGAGCGCGGATCGAAGGTGGCGGTGCCATAGTGCGCGCGCTGGATCTCGCGGTGGTTGTCGAAGCAGCGGGCGAGCTGGCGCTCGGGCGTGAAATCGCGAACGGCGGCGGCGACACCGGACGGTGTGAGGCGGCCGTCGCGCATGGCGGCGCGCAATTCGGCGAAGGCATCCGCGAGCCGGCTCGCCATGTCGTCCTCGCTCTCCGAGCGGGCGACGAGCGCGCCGCTTTCGCCGTTTCGCACCACGCATTCGAGCTGCGGCAGGTGGATGGCCCCGACCGGACGGCCGACGGCCAGCGACTCCAGAACCGAGAACGGCATGCCCTCGAACTCGGAGGTGAGGATCGAAGCGTGTACGCCGGCGAGCACGGCCGCGACACCCTCGGCCGTCTTGAAGCCGTGCAGCACCGAGCAATCCTCGATCAGCTTGAATTCCTCGAAGCGTCGCGGATCGCTGGTGCCCATGTAGTGGAACTCGACGCCGGATCCGAGTTTTGCCCGCAGCCGGTCGATGGTCTTGAACATCAGCGGCGGCGACTTGAAGAGATCGAGCCGGCCGGCGAAGGCGATCCGCATCCCCTCGTCGGCGGGGAACGGCCGCTCGGCGAAGGTCCGCGTGTCGACCCACGTCGACAGCGTGTCGATCTTGTGGGCGTGGCGCGGATAAAGTCCGCGGATGCGCTCGGTGATGATCGGATTGACGCAGAGGAACCGGTCGCAGGCCATGATCGCCACGCGCTCGTTGAGATTATGAACGTAGCGGTAGCTCTTGAGCAGGGAGTCCATGTTGAGCTTCGGTGCGCCTTCGCCGTGCAGCATCTGCACGAACGGCAGGCCGAGCATCCGAACCAGCCCGGCGAATTCGACGCGCTGCAGATCGGCGCTGGTCGGCACCCGCTTCAACTCGCGACGCACGGTCGCGAGGTTGGCCATCAGCCCCTGCATGAACTGGAAATTGATCGACTGGCGCAGGCTCTTCGCCGCTTCTCGCGCGGCGGCGTCGGGAAAGCGCAGCACCGGAAGGAAGTCGATTCGGCGCCCGCGAAATTCGATAGGGTGGACCTTGCCGATCTCCAGATCACCGATCGCATCGACGCCGATCATCAGGAAGGAGAAGTCGGCCGGCGTGAAGGCGATCATGTCGCGGATGAACGTCTCCAGGCCGCCGACCTTGGCCCCGCGCGGATCGAACGAGTGGATGACGGAGAGACGGTGGACGGGCGGAGCTTCGGTCATGTCGCGGTCCGGACGCTGGGCAGGACTGTCGCTGGAGTTCGCAAGGATCGGACCGCTGGACATCCGTGTCGCCGCCGTCGAGCCCGAAACCGCGGCCGTGCCGCCGTTGCCTGCCATCATATCGGCCAAACCTCTTTACAGCGAGATGCGCCGCCCCACGCCCCGCGCCAGGGAGGCCATTTTTGCCCGCCCTTCCGGGTAGAGCAGCGCCAGTGTCAACGTGTAAACGAAGGCGCCGGTGCAGACCGCCATCGCAACGCCGAGTGACGTCGCCTCGACCGGCAGCATCTTGACGGCGAAGGCCATGGCCACCACGGCCGCCGAAATGCGCAGGAAGGCATCCGCCGGAAAGGTGAAACGATAGCTCCACCAGCCCCACACCAGCGTCACGATCAGGCTGAGAAGGGCGGCCGCAACGCAGCCGGCAACCGCGCCGGGAAGGCCGGCGTACATCAGTCCGGCATAGCTGCCCGCGATCGAGGCCACCGCATCCACGATGTCGTTGACCAGCGGCACCATGGAGGCTTCGCGCAGCATGAACACCTGCTCGCCGAAATGGATGCGGACCGAGCGCACGGCCCCGGCCGCCACGGCGAGCGGCAGGATGGCGATGGTCGTGTCGTGATAGTCGGCGGCGACGATCAGCTCGACCAGCGGCTCGGAGATGGTCCACAGCCCGACCGCGATCGGCGCCAGGGCGGCGAGCAGCAGCACGCCGTTGCGGACGAGCTGCGACTGGCCTTCGTCCATGCCGTCGTCGCGCGCCCGCTTCATGGCGACCGGGAACGCCGCCGCCGTGGTCAGCATGGATGCGAACGACGTGGCGCGCATTCCGAGACCCCAGCCGACGGTCAGCAGTCCCACTGCGGCCGCCCCGGCCTCGTGCTCGACGACGAAGCGGATGCCGTTGTTCGCGACCCAGACCAGGATGGCGCCGAAGACCAGGGGCAGGCCGTAGGAGAGGGCCTTTCCGACCGCTTCGGTAGAGGCACGCTCGGGATGCCGGCCGATGCCGAGCCGGTAGAATGCGATCACGATCGAAATCGCCTGCGCCACGCCGTAGCCGAGCAGCACCGAAACCGTGCCACCTTCGAAGGTGTAGAGAAAGAGCACGCCGAGGAAGAGGCCGAGCACCGGCCAGCAGATCTGCAGCACGGAGTAGGTGAGCGTATCGTGCTCGGCACGCGCCCGGTCGGAATACTGGGCAACCGCGCCGCGCGTCACCGCATAGAACACCGTTGCGGCCTCGAGCTGCCACGTCCAGGCGCCCTCGACGATCAGCGGAAGGATCAGCAGGCCGACCGCGGTCATCACCGTGGCGCTGATCAGCACGGCGCTCTCGGTGTCGAGATAGCTGGTGCGGTTCGCCGATCCGCCCGCGCTGTCGTAGTAGCGCATGGTGTAGAGACTGAACCAGAACAGGACGGCGGCGTGCGCCAGCTCCTGCGCGGCGGCCACCAGCGCGAACACGCCGAGTTCGTGCGGCAGCAGGAAGTGCGTCCACGCCACCACCGCGGCGAACTGGAACAGCGGACCGACGACCTGGGCCGGGATGTAGAGGATCGTCTGTCGAATGAGCATGGGCACTCTGCTGACCGGGTGGTGCACCGCGAGCGGTCACCCGGCACCCTTCTAGGCGGTCTCTTTCGCGGTTGCGAGCCCGGAGGTTCGAAATCGTTAGCCGGATGTTTACCTCAGTAGCGTTTGCCCTGTGCGGGCAGTATGGCGCGAGTGTGATGATTTCGAAGTCCGCTTCAGACTTCGCGGACTTGGCGATCGGGAAACGAGCCGGCCGTTAGCTGCAACGCCGCTTTTTTCTGACAGGCTGGAAGATTGTGTTATTCCGGACCCGACAATAAAGAGAGGCTTCTTCTCCAGCGCCGCATGCACATCGAGGTCATCGCCGATTCCCACCGTCTGCGCCGCTGGCAGCTTTGGCTTGTCGAGGCTCTGGGCAAGGCGACGGCGTGCACGGTCGCGACACGGCTGGTGACCGGCGCACCGCCGCTGGCACCGGGGCTGACCACACTGCTCAGCTTCGAGCGGCTGGTCGGACTGGCCCGCATCGAGAGCGCGGCTGACAGCATTCCGGCCTCGACGTGGCCGACGCACTCCGTGGAAACCGCGCGGCCCGATCTGGTGATCGACCTGTCCGGGCAGGCCCGGCCGCCAGTTTCGCCGGGTGTTCGCACGCTGGTGCCGCTGTTCGACGGCGCCCCGCACGAAGAGGCGATGTGGCAGGCCCTGCTCGACGGTCGCGCACCGTGGCTGGAAATCGCCGACAGCGACCGCACATCACCGGTGGCCGTCGGACTGCCGGCGCTGGAGGCGCCACACCACGTGTCGCAGAGCGCGGACGCGGTGATCTCTCGCCTGATCCAGGCGATCGAACGCTCGGCCCGCCTCATCCATCAGGGTGGCCAACCGCTCGAAACCGCCAACGGCAACCGGCCTCGTCTTGCGGCACGCGCCGCGCCGTCACCGTCGGCCGCCGCTTTTGCAGCGGGCCGGATCAAATCGAAATCGCAGGAAATCCTCCAGCGGCTGCTGCGCGGGGGACCGCGCTGGTCGGTGGCGTGGCGGCCGTCGCCCGAACGCCGCCGGGTGTGTTCGGAAACGCTGCGCCTCGAAGAGTTCCAGCGCCTCGCCGACGACGGCCGGAGATTTTATGCCGATCCGTTCGTCGTGTTCCGCGACGGCGTGCACCACGTCTTCGTCGAGGAACTGCCCTACGCCACCGGCCGCGGGATCATCTCGCATTTCTCCATCGGCGCCGACGGCCGCGCGAGCGCCGTGCGCCCCGTTCTCGAACGCCCGCATCATCTCTCCTATCCGCAGGTCTTCGAGCACGACGGCAGCATGTGGATGCTGCCCGAAGCCTCGCAGGGCGGCGCGCTGGAGCTGTTCCGAGCCGAGCGCTTTCCGGACCGCTGGCGGCTGGAAGCGCGCATCGTCGAGGGCCACCTGCACGACGCCACATTGCTGGAGCACGACGCGCGGCTCTGGCTTTTTTCTGAAAGCGACTACCGGCAAAGCTCGTCCTGGGACGGCCTCAGCCTCTATTCGGCGGAGCGGATCACGGGCCCCTGGACGCCGCATGATCTCAACCCTCTGCTGGTCGACGCGCGCGCGGCACGGCCGGCGGGGGCCATGTTCCGGGCCGGCGGCGAGATCTGGCGGCCGGTGCAGGACTGCTCGCAAGGCTACGGCTCGGCGCTCGGGCTCGCGCGCGTGACGCGGCTCGACGCGGGAGGGTTCAGCCAGGACGTCGTCGCCAAGCTCGCCTTCGATCCCCGCTCGGGGATTCGCGGACCGCATACGCTCAACTGGGACGCGGGCATCGAGGTCATCGATCTTTTCGCAGCAGGCTGAGCCCGGCGGAGGTGACGGCTTTCACACAGGCTGTCGGCCGCCTGGGGCAGGAGACAGGGGAATCGCATTTGGACGTAGGTTGGGTCGAGGCACGAGACCCAACAACTTTGGTCGCTCGAGTTTGTTGGGTCTCCTTCGTCGACCCAACCTACATTTCGCGCCATATGCGATTGCCCTGGGGCAGGAGACCTGTGCACGAGGCCGGGCACGAGAGTGTCAGCGCACGAGAGTTGGCAGGTCAGACGCTTTCGCGGTATAGAGCGCCCCGTGTCGAGCCGTCGCCGCGGCCTCGGCTCGGCGATCCGCCTCTCCGCCGGCTTAGCACAGTGGTAGTGCACCTGATTTGTAATCAGGGGGTCGCAGGTTCAAATCCTGCAGCCGGCACCATGGCTCACATTGGCAGTCGGCAACCGGCCACCGCAATCGGAACTTCAAACGCTCCACTCTTCATCCTGCCGCGGCGAAGCCACGCTGCGTACGGACGGCCGGGACCCAGATCAAGATGCCCTAAGAGTAAGGGACTTTGAGCTACCCAATTCGGTGAGTTGTTCTCCCCCGGCCTTCGCCGGGATGACGAGTGGAGAAAGTGGCACGGGGCCGCGAATCGGGTGTTCTAATGCCGGTTGCCATCTGAACGGAGCGCGCGATGATCGTCGTCACCACCAACGACCTGCACGGACACCGCATCGTCCGCACTCTCGGCGTGGTGCGCGGGCTGACCGTGCGCTCGCGCAGCGTTGTCGGCAACCTGGGCGCTGCCATCCAGATCCTGTTCGGCGGCAACATCACCGTCTACACCAAGCTCGCCGAGCAGACCCGGCAGGAGGCGTTCGCACTGATGATCGCCAACGCCGAGGCGATGGGGGCCAACGCCATCATGGCCATGCGTTACGACGCCAACGAGATTGCGTCCGCCGTCACCGAGGTGCTGGCCTATGGGACGGCGGTGGTTGTTGAGGCGGCGTGAGGTGGTCAGATGGTGAGATCGTGAGATGGTCGGGGCCATGCGCATTGCCGTTGACATGGATTGCTGCCAAGCCAACCTCACCACCTCACCACCTCACCACCTCACCAGCCCCACCACACGCCCCGTGACAAACGCGGAAACATGCGATACTAACCGCTCGCCCCGTGTGCGGCTCGGCGCGTGGCAGGCGCATTAGGGGCGTAGCTCAATTGGTAGAGCGTCGGTCTCCAAAACCGAAGGTCGCAGGTTCGAGACCTGCCGCCCCTGCCATCCGATTTACTCAAGCTGATCCGCGATAAGGGCGCCGGATCGGCTCGTTGGCGTGTTCCAGCGTCAATATGTCACATAGCGCTCAGGAACATGTTAATGGCCAAGAACCCCTTCGAATTCATCCAGGAAGTCCGTCAGGAAGTCAGCAAGGTCACGTGGCCAACCTGGAAAGAGGTGTGGCTGACGACGATCATGGTCCTGATCATGGTTACCCTCGCGTCGATCTTCTTCCTGCTGGTCGACCAGGTTCTGGGTTGGTTCATCAAGTTCCTGCTCAGCCTCGCGGGCTGAGTGCCGCCGCGGGACAGCCCGCCGGCGGCGTCGGCAGTCGTGAGTGTGACGAGGTCTTTGCGTGTCGCGCGGCGCGCTCCAGATACGCTCGAGATTTGCAACCAGTGACACGCAACAAGAGAAGAGATTGATGGCCAAGCGCTGGTACATCGTCCATGCCTACACCAATTTCGAAGGCAAGGTCGCGGAAGCCATCAAGGACAGGGCCAAGTCGGCGGGGTTGCTGAGCCTCTTCGACGAGGTCGTCGTGCCGACCGAGGAGGTCATCGAAGTCAAGCGCGGCCGCAAGGTTCAGTCGGAGCGCAAGTTCCTGCCCGGCTACGTTCTGGTGAAGATGGAAATGACCGACGCGGCGTTCGTTCTGATCAAGAACACGCCCAAGGTCACGGGCTTTCTCGGGGCCGACAACAAGCCGTTCGCGATTTCCGACGACGAGGCCGCCCGCATCCTCAACCAGGTGAAGGAGGGTGTGGAGCGGACCAAAACTCCGTCCATCATCTACGAGGTGGGAGAGCAGGTCAAAGTCGTCGACGGCCCGTTCGCCACCTTCCAGGGCGAGGTCGAGGAAGTCGATGGCGAACGCTCGCGGCTCAAGGTTGGCGTGTCGATCTTCGGGCGCAAGACGCCGGTGGAGCTGGAATTCGGCCAGGTCGAGAAGGTTCCCGCCTGACGTTTCGACGTCCGCCGCGACCGGGCGGACGAGTAACCGACGGCAGAGAGCAACGAGAGGTTCGAGCGCAACAGGCAACGAATGACAATGCGGCACCTCGGGTGCCGGCGGAGCGGCGAGGCGGCGCGATGCGGCCAGCCGTTCCGGACGTGCGGGAGGGTCGTCGCTCGGTCATCGAGTGCCGGCCCGTCTGACCGCTAACCCTGGGAAGGCCCATCCTTCCCGACACCCTCAGGGGATCACATGGCAAAGAAAATCGACGGCTACATCAACCTGCAGGTACCGGCAGGGCAGGCGAACCCTTCCCCGCCGATCGGCCCCGCGCTCGGTCAGCGCGGCGTCAACATCATGGAATTCTGCAAGTCCTTCAATGCGAAGACCAAGGAGATGGAGCAGGGGACTCCGATCCCGGTGAAGATCACCGTCTACTCCGACCGCTCGTTCACGTTCGAGATGCGTACGCCGCCGGCGTCGTTCTTCATCAAGAAGGCCCTCAAAATCACGTCCGGCTCCAAGGCGCCGGGGCGAGACGTGGCCGGTCAGATCACGATGGAGCAGTGCCGCGACATCGCGAAGCTGAAAATGAAGGATTTGAACAGCGACAATCTGGACCAGGCGACGAAGACCATCGCCGGCTCCGCCCGCTCGATGGGCATCAAGGTGGTGGAGTAAGGGCCATGGCAAAAGCAAACGTATCGCCCGAGACGATCAAGGCGGCCCGTGCGGCCGGTGGCAAGCGCAACCTCGCGGTTCATGAGGGCGTCGACGGCAACAAGGCGTATGGCATCGACGAGGCGGTGAAGCTGGTCAAGTCGCGCGCCAAGGCGAAGTTCGACGAGACGGTCGAAATCGCCATGAACCTCGGCGTCGATCCCAAGCACGCCGACCAGATGGTGCGCGGCGTGTGCAACCTGCCGAACGGCTCGGGCCGAACGGCGAAGGTCGCCGTGTTCGCGCGTGGCGCAAAGGCGGAAGAGGCCAAGGCCGCCGGTGCCGACATCGTCGGCGCCGAGGATCTGGTCGAGATCGTATCCAAGGGCACGATCAACTTCGACCGCTGCATCGCGACGCCGGACATGATGGGTCTGGTCGGCCGGCTCGGCAAGGTGCTGGGTCCGCGCGGACTGATGCCCAATCCGCGCGTCGGCACGGTGACCATGGACGTCGTCGGCGCCGTCAAGGGCGCCAAGGGCGGCTCGGTCGAGTTTCGCGTCGAGAAGGCGGGCATCGTGCACGCCGGCATCGGCAAGGCGAGCTTCACCGAGAAGGCGCTCGTTGAAAACGTCAAGGCGTTCGTCGATGCGGTGGTCAAGGCCAAGCCGCAGGGCTCGAAGGGCACCTACGTCAAGCGTGTTTCGCTCAGCTCCACCATGGGGCCGGGCGTGAAGATCGAGACCGGCAGCGTCGTCACCTTGCAGCCGCAGGGCTGAGACGGTCGATTGTCGGGATCGCAAGTGAATTTCGCGCCGGCGGCCCTTCGGGTGCGGGCGGCGCGGAAGACCCGAGGACCGAGGCGCGCAAGCGCCGGAGACTTCGGGACCTGTCCGAGATTGTGGGTGCTGGCGACCACAACGCGTGGAAGCCGGCTTAAGCCTCGAAGACGCGAGGGCCTGCATGAGACGGGAGACGACAACCGGAATTCGGGACCCCCAAAGGGTTTCGCGCGACGGTTTGAACCTTCTGGGTCAGCACCGGGCCGCCCGCGCAAGCGGAACGCCGGTCGGGACAGGACTGTGGCGCCGTTCAGGCGGGCGGAGAAATCCGCTGCTGCGAGCGGCTAGGTGCAACCCGCGGGACCGCGTTCGCAAGAACGCCACCCGCAACCAGGAGTGAGCAGTGGACAGAGCCGCGAAAAAAGCGCTCGTGACCGGCCTTCACGACCAGTTCAAAGGGACTGGCGTGATCGTGGTCGCCCACAACACCGGCATGGTGGCCGCCCAATCCGCCGACTTCCGCAAACGCGTGCGCGAAGCCGGCGGCAAGGTCAAGGTCGCCAAGAACAAGCTGGTGAAGCTCGCATTGAAGGACAGCGGCGCCGGAGATTTTTCCGATCTGCTGAAGGGGCCGACCATTCTGGCCTTTTCCAAGGATCCGATTTCCGCTGCCAGGGTCGCCGTCAAGTACGCCAAGGAGAACGACAAGCTCGTCATCCTCGGCGGCGCGATGGGGTCCAAGGTCCTCGATGCCAAGAGCGTCAAGGCGCTCGCCGAGCTGCCCTCGCTGGATGAACTCCGAGCCAAGCTCATCGGTCTGTTGAACGCGCCGGCGACCAAGATCGCCCGCACGGTCAAGGAGCCGGGAGCCAAGCTCGCGCGCGTCATCCAGGCGAAGGCCAGTCAGGGCGGGTAAGCCGCACGTGGGACGAGCCGATACGAGGTGCCGGGCCATCGGCCGCGCGCACCACCTGCAACAACACGTTCAAACCGGAAGGAACTGAAACCGATGTCGAAGTTGGAAAAGATCGTCGACGACCTGTCGTCGCTGACCGTTCTCGAGGCTGCCGAGCTGGCCAAGCTGCTGGAAGAGAAGTGGGGCGTTTCGGCGGCTGCCGCCGTCGCCGTTTCCGCCGCGCCGGCCGCCGCTGCGGCGCCCGTCGAGGAGAAGACCGAATTCACCGTCGTGCTGGTCGCCGGCGGCGAGAAGAAGATCAACGTCATCAAGGAAGTCCGCGCCATCACGGGCCTCGGCCTCAAGGAAGCCAAGGACCTCGTCGAGGCCGGCAACAAGGTCGTCAAGGAAGGCGTCAGCAAGGACGACGCCGCCAAGATGAAGAAGCAGCTCGAAGACCAGGGCGCCAAGGTCGAGCTGAAGTAACGGCATTCGGCAGTCGGCAGTCGGATTGTTCCGCTGCGCGACTGCCGATCTGCCGACTGCCGGGTGCAGACCGCAGCCGGTTGAGACCGTTCTCCGGAGGATCCTTCAGAGGTGTCTGCAACCTCTGAAAGGACCCTCCGGCGAGCCGTTTCAGGAGTACCGCGCGGGGTTTGTGCGCGCGGGTCGGAACGAGCGGACCAGACAGGCGTGCAGGGGACGGCGAACCCCGCATGATCGAGAGCGAGCGGGACACGTCACCCGCGCAGACACGCGAGGACTTAGAGCATGGCTGAGACGTTCAACGGCCGCAAGCGCATCCGCAAGAAATTCGGCTCGATCCGCGAAGTCGCGACGATGCCGAATCTGATCGAGGTGCAGAAGAGCTCCTACGACGACTTTCTGATGGTCAAGGAGCCGCCTGGCGGCCGCCCCGACGATTTCGGCCTGCAAGCCGTATTCAAGAGCGTGTTTCCGATTTCCGACTTCTCGGGCAAGTCGACGCTGGAGTTCGTGCGCTACGAGTTCGAGCCGCCAAAGTACGACGTCGACGAGTGCATGCAGCGCGACATGACCTACTCCGCGCCCCTCAAGGTGCGCCTGCGCCTCGTCGTGTTCGAGGTCAACGAGGAGACGGGCTCAAAGTCGATCAAGGAGTTCAAGGAGCAGGACGTCTACATGGGCGACATCCCGCTCATGACCTCCAACGGGACCTTCGTGATCAACGGCACGGAGCGCGTGATCGTTTCGCAGATGCACCGCTCCCCGGGTGTGTTTTTCGATCACGATCGCGGGCGCACGCATGCATCCGGCAAGCTGCTGTTCGCAGCGCGCATCATTCCCTATCGCGGCTCGTGGCTCGACTTCGAGTTCGACGCCAAGGATATCGTCTACGTGCGCATCGACCGCCGCCGCAAGCTGCCGGTGACGACGCTGCTCTATGCGCTGGGTCTCGACGACGAGACGATCCTTTCGACGTTCTTCAAGCAGATCCCGGTCAAGGAGTCGAAGCGCGGCTGGAAGATGCCGTTCGTTGCCGAGAAGATGCGCGGCATGACGCCATTGGCGGATCTGGTCGATGCCAAGAGCGGCGACGTGGTGGCCAAGGCTGGTGAAAAGATCACCGCCCGCAAGGCGCGTGAACTCGCTGAAGGCGGCCTCAAGGACGTACTCGTGTCATCGGAAGACCTCGCCGGCCGATACATCGGCGAGGACATCGTGAACCTCGAGAACGGCCAGATCTACGCGGAAGCCGGCGACGAGTTGGACGCGAAGCTGCTGGCGGAGCTGAAGGACCAGAAGGTCAAGGAATTTCACGTTCTCGACATTGATCACGTCAATGTGGGGCCGTTCATCCGCAACACGCTGAATATCGACAAGAATGCCAATACCCAGGAAGCGCTGATGGACATCTACCGGGTCATGCGCCCGGGCGAGCCGCCGACCATCGAGGCGGCCACGAACCTGTTCCACGGCCTCTTCTTCGACAGCGAGCGCTACGATCTCTCGGCCGTCGGCCGTGTGAAGATGAACATGCGCCTCGAACTCGACGCGCCCGACACCATGCGCGTGCTGCGCAGGGAGGACATTCTCTCGGTCATCAAGACGCTGGTCGATCTGCGCGACGGCAAGGGTGAGATCGACGACATCGATCACCTCGGCAACCGGCGTGTGCGCTCGGTCGGCGAGCTGATGGAAAACCAGTACCGCGTCGGCCTGTTGCGCATGGAGCGCGCCATCAAGGAGCGCATGAGCTCGGTCGATATCGACACGGTGATGCCGCAGGACCTGATCAACGCCAAGCCGGCGGCCGCCGCCGTGCGCGAGTTCTTCGGTTCCTCGCAGCTCAGCCAGTTCATGGACCAGACCAACCCGCTCTCCGAGATCACGCACAAGCGTCGGCTCTCGGCGTTGGGCCCGGGCGGTCTGACGCGCGAGCGCGCGGGCTTCGAAGTCCGCGACGTGCATCCGACGCATTATGGACGCATCTGCCCGATCGAGACGCCGGAAGGGCCGAACATCGGCCTCATCAACTCGCTCGCGACCTTCGCGCGCGTCAACAAGTACGGCTTCATTGAAAGCCCCTATCGCAAGGTGAAGGACGGCAAGGTCACCGATACGGTGGTTTATCTCTCCGCCATGGAGGAGATGCGCCACCACGTCGCCCAGGCCAACGCCGAGATCGACGCCAAGGGCAAGTTGACCGGCGATCTGACGACTGTTCGCTACCAGGGCGACGTCATGCTGGTGCCGCTCGACAAGGTCGACTACATCGACGTGTCGCCGAAGCAACTCGTCTCCGTCGCCGCCGCGCTCATCCCGTTTCTCGAGAACGACGACGCCAACCGCGCGCTGATGGGCTCGAACATGCAGCGGCAGGCTGTGCCGCTGATCCGTGCGGAGGCGCCGCTCGTCGGCACCGGCATGGAAGAGGTGGTGGCGCGCGATTCGGGTGCCGCCATCGCCGCGCGCCGGACCGGCGTCGTCGATCAGGTGGACGCGACGCGTATCGTCATCCGCGCCACCGAGGAAACCGATCCCTCGAAGCCGGGCGTCGACATCTATCGGCTGCGCAAGTTCCAGCGCTCGAACCAGAACACCTGCATCAACCAGCGTCCGCTGATCAACGTCGGCGATGCGGTGACCGCAGGCGAGATCATCGCCGACGGTCCCTCGACCGACCTCGGTGATCTGGCGCTCGGCAAGAACGTGCTCGTCGCGTTCATGCCGTGGATGGGCTACAATTTCGAGGACTCGATCCTGCTCTCGGAGCGCGTCGTCTCGGACGACATCTTCACCTCGATCCACATCGAGGAATTCGAGGTGATGGCCCGCGACACCAAGCTCGGACCCGAGGAAATCACACGCGATA
>JBQTIA010000030.1:0-13575 GCA_052388455.1 Hyphomicrobium sp. | reverse complement strand
GTCACCAATCGGCGGTCGGTTGCGGTCATCAGACCTTTGGCCGTGGGCCGATAGTACATCACTATGGTAGCCTTTCGCGATCATTTCGAGTGAACAGGTTCGAGGCGCTTAATGAGGCCTCATGGCTTTGCCGTGCCGGCCGACACCGCCGATCCGAAAGGCGAGGCGTTCGTCGAGGCGTTCAGTGCGGTTCTCCTGCAGCGCGGCTCGCTCGACGAGCTGGCGCTGAAGCGCGCGCAGCGCGCGCAGGCGCAGTCAAAGGAGCGCTTCGACCTCGTTCTGACTCGGCTCGGATTGGTGAACGAGATCGAGCTGGTCAAAGCGCTCGGCCAGCATCTGGGCCTCCCCATCGTGGCGGCGCCGGAGTTTCCGCGGGCGGCCTTGTTCGCCGACGAATTGCCGCTCGCGTTTCTGAGGTCGAGCCGACTGTTGCCGATCGCCGATCGCGGGCAATCCATCGTCGTCGCGACGGCCGATCCCTTCAACACGGAGGCCATCGCAGCGCTGTCCTTCCTGCTGAAAATGCCGATCGACCGGCGCCTCGCCGCCGCCGGCGACATCGATCAGGCCCTCGAGCAGCTTTATGGAACAGCGGCGAAGTCGGCCACTCGTGACGACTTGAGCGGCGTCTCCGAGGGCGATGGTGCGACGGACGACGACGTTCGCCGCCTCGAAGATCTGGCCAGCGAGGCCCCCGTCATCAAGCTCGTCAACGAGCTGATCGTGCGGGCTGTCGAGACTCAGGCCTCCGATATCCATGTCGAGCCGAGGGAGGACTGCGTCCGCGTCCGCTTTCGCATCGATGGCGTGCTGCATACCGTCGAGACGCTGCCGCTCGCGGTTCGACTGGCGATGAGTTCGCGCATCAAGGTGATGGCGCACCTCAACATCTCCGAGCGCCGGCTGCCTCAGGACGGCCGCATCAAGGTGACGGTGCGCGGCCGCGAGATCGATCTGCGCGTGTCGACCATGCCGACCCTGTGCGGGGAGAGCGTGGTTCTGCGCATTCTCGACCGATCGAGCGTGGCGCTCGATTTTGCGGCGCTGGGTTTCGACGGCTCGGCGCTCGCCGGCTTCGAGCGGCTGCTGGCGGAGCCCAATGGACTTATTCTGGTGACCGGGCCGACGGGCAGCGGCAAGACGACCACGCTGTACGCGGCGCTCTCTGTGCTGAACAACACCGAGCGCAAGCTGTTCACCGTCGAGGATCCGATCGAATATCAGCTCGTGGGGGTGAACCAGATACAGGTCAATCCCCGGATCGGACTCTCCTTCGCATCGGCGCTCCGTTCGATGCTGCGGCAGGACCCCGACATCATTCTGGTCGGCGAGATTCGCGATCTGGAAACGGCGGAAATCGCCATTCGGGCCTCGCTCACGGGCCATCTGGTGCTGTCGACGGTTCACACCAACAGCGCGGCGGCGACGATCACGCGGCTTATCGACATGGGCGTCGAGGACTATCTGCTGGCGTCCAGCCTCAAAGGGGTTCTCGCCCAGCGGCTGGTGCGCCGGCTCTGTCCGTCGTGTGCGGTCCCCGCCGCCCTTCCCGAGCGCATGCTGCAGCGGCTCTCGGCGGGAAAACGCATCGCAACCGGCGTGGTCTCATCGGATGTCTCGCGCGTGCGCCGGGCCGTGGGTTGCCCTGCCTGCCGCAACACCGGGTACTCCGGGCGTACGGCGATCTACGAGTTGCTGACCATGACGGATGCCGTGCGGTCGGCGGTCTTGAACGGCAGCAGCGAAGCAAAGGTCGAGGCTGCTGCGGCTGCCGAAGGAATGTCGAGCCTGCTCGACAGCGGGGTGGAAAAAGTCCTCCGAGGCGAAACGACCATCGAAGAAGTCCTTCGCGTGACGCGCAACGATGCCGCGATATAGCTACAGGGCCTACGACCGGGACGGCGCACGCATTGCCGGCGAGCTTGCGGCGGCGACGCGCGAAGGCGCGCTCGAGACCATCGTCCGGCGCGGTCAGTTTCCCGTCGAGCTGTCGGACGCCAGCGTGCAGCGCCAGGTCCGGTGGTGGGAGCGAGAGGTTTTCGCCTCGGGACGATTGCCGCTGCCGACGCTCGCCATGTTCACGCGCGAACTCGTCAGTCTGGTCAAAGCCGATCTACCGATCGACGAATGCCTGCGGCTGGTCGCCATGCAGCCTATGATCCCGCAACGCCTGCGGCAGGTTTCACGGGATTTGCTCGCCCGCGTAACAGAAGGCGAAGCACTGTCGGATGCCTTGGCCGGCGAGGCCCGTGCGTTTCCAGAGTTCTATTGGCGGCTGGTGCGGGCGGGCGAAAGCAGCGGCTCCATCGGCGAAGCGCTCGACGATCTCGCGCGGTTTCTCGAACGTTCGGCGGATATGCGCGGCCGCATCGTTTCCGCGCTGCTCTATCCGGCGGTTCTGATCGTTGCGGCCCTTTCGGCACTTGCCGTCATCATGACGATCCTGATCCCGGTCATCACGCCGATCTTCGAGGAGGCCGGCGCCGAGCCGCCCCTCATGGTCCGCGTGCTCAGCGGCGCGGCGAGCCTGATCAACCAGAACGGACTGGTCATTCTTGCCGCCGGCGCCGGGCTGATCGTGGCCGGGGTTGTGGCCTCGAAAAATATCGCCGTGCGCCGCCCGACGGATCGCCTGCTGCTCGCAATGCCGGTGATCGGGCGCGTCATCGAGCGGAGGGAGACCGGACGGCTGGCCCGTACGTTGTCGACGCTGACCCGCAATGGGGTGCCCTTGCTCGAAGCGGTGCGCATCGGGTCCGGCGTGCTGTCCAACCGCATCATGGGCGAAGCCGTTCTCGCGGCCGGGGAAGCCATCAAGGAGGGCGGCCAGCTGTCCGTACCGCTGGCGCGCTCGGGCGTGTTCTCCGAGCTGTTCCTGCGGCTGGCGACCATCGGCGAGCAGACCGGTCAATTGGATGTGATGCTGCTCAGAGCCGCCGAGATCTACGAGCAGGCGCTCGAACGGCAGTTGCAGCGCTTGACCAGCCTGGTGACGCCGGTCGTGACTCTGGCCATCGGGGCCGTCGTGGGCGGCCTCGTCCTCTCGGTGATGAGCGCCCTCATCTCCGTCAACGACCTGGCCATTCGATGACCCATCGAGCGATGAGCCTAGATAGACGCGAGTCCGGGTTCGCCTACCTGGAGCTGATCGTCGTGCTGGTGATCGTAGCGCTCGCCGTCATCATTGCCCTGCCGATGGCCGAGCGCAGCCGCCATTCCTTCCACGTTCGAAGTGCGGCCGTGGACGTGGCTTCGGCGCTCAAGTCGGCACGGGCAGGCGCCATGCGGACCAATCTCGAGCGGCGCTTCGTGGTCGATCTCGATCAACGCCGGTTCTTCGCCGACGGCATGAGCCGGCCGCACGCGTTACCTCGCGGGGTGACGGTAAGCTACGAGGTGCCCATCGGCGAGCAGCCGGCAGAAAGTATCGGTACGATTCGCTTCCGGCCCGACGGCACTTCTTCGGGTGGCACCATCACCCTCGTGGCGCAGCGGCAAAGAGCGACGGTCTCCGTCGACTGGCTCACGGGACGAACGGCGATCGACTGGAGCAGCCGATGACGAAACGCGGCGAAGCGGGCTTCACGCTGCTGGAGACGATCGTCGCCTTCGTCGTGCTGGCGCTCGTCGCCTCGGGCCTTCAGCTTTGCCTTTCCGGCGGCTGGCGGAGTGTCCGGCTGGTCGGGCAGGAGGAGGTCGCACTCGGCATCGCCCGCGCGGAGCTGGCTGCGGCGGGCATTGTCGAGCCGCTCGCCTCGGGATCGTCGGAGGGTACGACTGAGGACGGATACACCTGGACCCGGGAGGTGCGTCCTCTCGAACCGGCCGACGAGCGGCCCGGAGGAGCCGGCGCGCTCACCGGATTCTGGGTCGATGTGACGGTGAGCTGGCGCGAGGGTCCGTTTCGTCCGCTGCGCAGCATCGCGCTCGGCACGCTCAAGCTGGGGAGAGGCGAATGACGCTGCGCGCTGGTCTCCGTCAAGGCGGCTTCACGCTGGTCGAGCTGCTGGTATCCCTGGCGATATTGGCGCTGCTGATGTCGCTGATCCCAAGTACGCTCCGGCTCGCCAACAGGGCCACAGCGACGGCCGGTCAGTTGATCAACGCAACGGACGCGGAAACCGCGCTGACCGTCGTCGAGCGTCAGCTCTCGGAGGCGATACCTCTGCTGGAACGCGATCGAGACGGAAACTTGCGTGTCGCCTTCGCAGGCGATGCGCGAAGCCTCTCCTTCGTAACGCCTCTGACCGAGGGTCCAATGGGCGGTGGAACATACCGCGTGACCCTGCGGGTTGCGACGGAGGAGGACGTCGCTCCGGTGGCGCTGGTGATGCTGTTTCAGCCCGCGGCGAACGCAGGACCGGACACGCCGCCAGTCGCCGCGATCGAGCGTCGGCTGACCCGTCGCCTCGCGGCGGGCGAATTCCGCTACTTCGGCATCCCCGCCGGCGAGCAGGCCGCGCAATGGTCCGCGACGTGGACACGAACCGACCGTCTCCCCGAACTCGTGGAGATCGCGTTGTTGCCCTCCAACACCGCCGGCGCGCGGCCCCTGTTGAGACGGGTGGAGCTGCGGCAGCGGAACCGCTGACGCGACGTATTTGCCTTGCATGGCGCGCGGCCGCCCCGCCAACCCCGCGCGACGGTCTCACCAGCTCGCGAGATCCTGATCTTCGTCGGTGCCGCCCGGCTGACTGTCACGCCCGAGCGTGAACACCTCCGGCTGGCCGCTGCGTCCGGGAAATTTGTAGAGATAGGGGCGGCCCCACGGGTCGATCAGACCGTCGGCGCGCTTGAGATATGGCCCCCGCCAGCGTCCGCTGCCCGCCGAGTTCTGCATCAGAGCGGCGAGACCCGCCTGCTGCGGGGGAAATCCGCCCATGTCGAGGGCGAAAAGTTCGAGGGCCGTTGAAATGGCGCTGATCTGGGCGCGTGCGGTTTCCGTTCGCGCTTTTCCGAGATAGCGCAGAACCTGCGGCGCCGCGATCGTCGCCAGCAGCACGATGATGCCGAGCACGACCAGCAACTCGATGAGCGTGAAGCCGGCCTCGCGGCTCGAGTGAGGGCGGCGGCCGTCGATCCGTCGGGGGGTATTTCGACTGGGGCCGGGTGACGCCTGATCCGGCGTCGTATGATCCTGCTTCGAATTTTGGGCGCTCATGCGAGAGGTCCATAAATCCAGACGAACCACAAACCAACGGCGATGAAAGGCCCGAAAGGTAGCTGAGAAAACCGTCCGACGCTCGCGCCTCTGAGCTGCAGGGTGAACACAACGGCCAGTGCCGCGAGCGCTGCGATCAACAGGACCGACGACAATCCAGCCGGACCGACCCAGGCTCCGGCGGCGGCGAACAGCTTGGCGTCTCCAAGCCCCAGACCGTCGCGGCCACGCGCGGAGCGGTAGGCTGCAGCGACGCCGACCATCAGCAGCCACCCGACTGCGGCAGCCAGCGCATGCCAGGCTGCGAGATCCAGGCTCGTGACCGCGACGACTAGCAACCCTGCGAGCAGGAGCGGCAAGGTCAGAAGGTCCGGCAACCTCATGGCGACGAGATCAATGGTCGAAAGCCGGGCCAGCACGGCGGCCAGCGCCAGCGCTACGGCGAGCGGCCAGGGCTCGAACTCGGACGAGACCAGCGCCGGGATCGCGATGGCCGCATAAAGAGCCAGGAAGCCGGCGAACAGATGCCAGGGAGCTGCGTGGCGTCGGGCCCCGTCCTTTTGAGACAAGTCCATTCGAGACACGTCCGTCGGCGATACCGTCATAGCCACACACTCAACAGGGAGGCAGGATGCCGAACGTCTGCGGCGCGAAGTTAAGCACGCTCTCGCCGCGATGCCACCGCCAAATGCGATAGGTCGGCGTGGCGCCGCCAGACCGGCTGCGACTTTCCCCGGGCAGGCGATCGGCTGCGGGTCTCACGCCGAGGCTGACCACAGCCTCGCGCACGAACCGGGCGCCGCGGTCGGTGTTGACCTCGGACCGGATGCCGTAGAATTCCTTCGCCGAAACGGAGGTGAACCGAGCCGGCAGGCTCTGTGAGAGATCGGAGAAGATTTCTGTATTCTCGTCATCCGACCCGCGCGATCCCGCAGCAAGGAGTGTCGTCAGCTCGGCCGTGACGAACGCGGGATCGAGGCCATCCAGGCCCGAGTGGACGGTGACGAACGATCGGACCCGCCGCACCGTTTCAGAGTCGAATCCCAAAACTCCGGCCAAGTCCTCGATCGAATCCAGCGGCGCATTCTTCGGACTGGCGGCAAGGCCGGCATCCCGATAGTCGCGCGCCTCTGCTCCGCCCTGCCGGCGGTCGTCGTCGTCGTCGCGATAGTCGGCCAGCGCCGCGACTCGTCGTTGTGCATCCTCGGCGCTCGAGCCGAGGCCGACAAGCAGGGCCTCGATGAGGCCGTCGCCGGCGGTGTTGAGATCGATTTTTCCGGCCTCGTCACGAATGGCGATGGTGACGGCGGCTCCTGTCGGCAGCCGGCAGGGTCGCGTCTGACCGTCGGCCGGGAAGCGCGGCTGCTGACCGAAGCGCGACCCGCTGAGATCGAGGATGGCGAGGTTGACGCCGGCCTCGGCGAGCGCTTCGGCCTCGGCCGTCGCGAGATCGGCGCTGGCGTTGCGGATATAAGACCGGACGGCGGTCGTGAAAATGAAAGCAACGACGGCAAGGAGCGTTGCAATCCAGATGACGGCGACGAGTGCGAAGCCTCGATCCCGCCTGTGCGCTGGCTTTGGCTGGTCCGGGACCGCCGTCAAGGCTTGCTCTCCAGGAACGATATGATGTCGGCCGCGTCGTGCTCCGACAATCCGAGCGTCGGCATCATGACGCCGGGATACTGCCGTCTCAAATCCAGGGCGATGCTGTCGTTGGACGCTCTCAATCGGTCGGGTGCGATCAGGTAGGCCGTGACCCACTCGTGCGTTCGCCGAGACGTTACGCCGGCGAGGTCGGGACCGATTTTTCTGCCGCCTCCGACCGAATGGCAGGACGCGCAGGCCTTGATGAACAGGGCCTGTCCCGTGACGTCGGGAGCATGGATTGCCGTCTCCTCGGGCATCTCATCGGCCGGTGTCGCTTCGGCCCGCCACTCGGGGTTCATCGAGCGGATGTTCATGGTCAGCACGCCGAGATCGGCGAACGCCGAATCCCGCGACCATTCTCCTGTCCTGTCGTTGTACATCAGCACCTCGTTTTTGTGCTGGGCGATGGCGCTACCGCTGCGTTCGCCGAGTTTGTGTCGAATGAGGTCGATGTCGAGCGGGTCCCCGGTCACGAACGTCCAGCCTTGGCCGGCCCCGAAAGCGCGCGCATGCTCCTTCAGCTTGTCGGGCGTATCGGGGATGGGATCGATGCTGATCGACAAGAAATGAATGTCGCGGCCCATCGTGTCTCCGAGCCGCTCCTGGACCTCCGCCAACCGCGCGAGCGTCAGCGGGCAGATGCTGCGGCAGCTCGTATAGATGAAGCTGATGACGACGATCTTGCCCTTCAGAAGGTCGTCATAAAATCGTAAAGGCCGATGGTCCTGGTCGAGGACGGCGACGTTCGGCAGATAGCTTTTTCCCCAGCGGCTGCTCTGCGAGTCGGCGGGTTGAGACCACGGAACCGGACCAGCCATCAGCGCGACGAGGAGCACGAGACCGAGCAGGGACAGAATGCTCGTCTCCACTCGGCCCGGAACCCGCATATTCGCCGCCCTGCCTCACGTGCTTCCGTCTGATCGCTTTTTGAACTCGGGATTGTTGGGATCGCCTTCGGGCAGGATTTCCGGCGTCTTCCATCTGACGCCGTTGGGCGTCGGGATCGGCGTCCGTGTCGGAACGTGCTGCGGCTGCCCCTTGAAGTCGGGATGGCCGGGGGGATGGGTGAGAAGCTGCATGCGCATCAGCATGGCGAAGTCCTCGTGCGTGGTGTTGTGGCAGTGAGCCACGTAAGCGCCGCCGAACTCGCCGAAGCGAACCTGGAACTTGACCGAGCCGTCGGTCCCGAGCCGCCAGACATCCTTGCGCACCAGCCGTTCGGTCGCCGGCAGTGTGCGGCCGGTCCGCGCGAAGGTGACGCCCTCCTCGAAATGCAGGTGGATGGGGTGATCCCAGCCGCCGCTGGAATTCTCGAGCGTCCAGTGCTCGACCTCGCCCGGCTTGGGAATCATCGCCGAGATGCGGTTGGCGTTGAGCGAGTGCGCTGCGCGTCCGGAGACCTTGATCGACCAGGGGAAGAACTCGTATTCGCCGCACTCAGGGATGCATTGGCCGTCGGCGGTCTGGCGGGAGTCGCCCGGCTCGTTTCGCACGAACTGGATGGTCCGCTCCCGCACCGGTGCGACGATCGGGATCTGCGCCGTCAGGCGCTTCACGCCGGACTTCCAGACGTCGTCCTCGAAATTGGCGCTGTCGTCCGGGATTCTGCCGCTTGCGTCCCGCTGGTAGCGGAAGTTGGGATCGTCCACGCTCTGCAGCGCATCGACGACGCGGAACTCGAGAATCGGGCCGACGGCCGGATCCTTGTCGGAGCCCTTCAATGCGTTCGAGACAGAAAGCGATCCGTCCGGCTTGCGGCCGTCTCTCTGCTGCAGCAGGTTGACGAGATAGATGCTGTCGCCATTGTTGAATTGCGAAAAGTCGACGACGAAATCGTAGCGCTCTGCCACGCCCTGCTCGTCGAGCTCGGTCAGCTTGATCGGATTGACGACGAGGTTTCCATCGTTGGCGATGAAGTAGAACGGCACCTTGGTGCCCTGAGAGAACCGCGAGCTGCGATTGACCGCCATTGCCAGCTTGATGAACCGGGCCATGGCCGCGTTGAGCGTCCTGAAACGGTAGCGGCGCGGCAGCACCTCCATGTAGGGATAGTAGGCGCCGTTGACGAACAGCAGGTCTCCGAGGAAGCCTTCCGTATCGAAAATGTCGAAGAAAAGCTGTCCAGCCTGGTCGAACGCTGGATTGGAGATGACGAGATTGACGTCGAAATCGGTGTTGCCGAACTTCAGTCGCGAGCCGCTCGGCAGCCGGAGGTTCACTCCGTCGTCGAAATCTTCGCGCGCCCGGTCGGGCCCCGAGTAGATGTTGCAAACCGCGAAGTGCCCTTTGTGCACATTTTCGGCAGTGAAGAAGAAGCGGTGGTCGTGGAACCACATGCTGCCCTGGATCTCGCGGAAGTCGCCGGGGACGCGCACAAGCCCATCGCCATCGTCCGGGCCGGAGGCCTTGTCGAGATGCCTGGGGTCGCTGGTCAGCCAGACTGAAGGCAGGTCACGCCGTGCTAGCACGATAGGCCAGTGATAATCGTAGAAGGTGCCGGGGAAATGATAGGCGTTGCACGCGCCATCGCTCTCGGCACCGTTGTGCACGTTATGCAGATGCGTCGAGATTTCGTTTCGGCCGAAGCCGTTGTTCTGCGTCCGGTCGGCCGGCAGATCATTGTAGATGCGGCAGATGAAGGGTTCGCCGTAGCGGGCCTTGATGAGCGTCGGCGTCAGGCTCCCCGTGCGCAATCCGTCGCGATGGCCTGCGGTTCCAAAGGGACGCGGACCAAAACACCACACCGAGTTGGCCTCTTGCTCCGGAACATTGGGTGAGGGATGAATCTTGGTGCCGGGCTGACATTGCCCGAGCGAAAGAGTGTAGCCGTAGTGAGGGAAGAGGTCGGCTTCGGCCCACCGCTGGTGCTCGAAGAACACTCCAGGCGGACGGCCCTCCATCGGCCCGCGGCCCGTGACCGGATTGACCGCCTGCGTGCCGCCGGAGGTATTGAAAAGTGAGTGATAAGAGGATTTTCGCGCGGGCGGCTCGAGCGGGCTCGGCCAGTTTGCGTTGCTGTTCGGATTTGTCGGCCTGGCCTTGGTCAGGGTCTGATGCGGCTCGACACGCGGCCGGGGCATCGGCTGCGTGAACTTCCTGATGCCGAATGTCGGGCTAGGCGGCGTCCCCGTCGGCACCTGGGCCATGGCGCTGGTGGCCCACCGGCTCAAACCATTCTTCGCGACGAGCAATCCGGTTGCGCCGAGCAGGCCCCATCGGAACAGGTCGCGCCGGGCGATCTGGCCGTGCGACAGAGCCTGGACGATTTCACGCCTGTTCTTGCGAGCGTTCTCCGCTTCGCGCAGCCGGGCGAGACAGGCATCCTTGGATAGGTACATCGATCAGCCCTCGGATCGGAGAAATATGAATTGGCTTAGGGTCCTGTCGACTAGCGTTTCAGGCACGAACTCAGCGCTGGATTGAAAGAGCTTATCGCCGTCGGGGAAAGGCCGCGTGGGTCCATCGACCCTATACTGAAGGTCGGAATATCCTCAGACCAAGGTCGGGTGGGGCACTCGACCTTGGTCTGAGACTGGTTCAGCGGAAGCTTGAGCTTCCTGCTGGAGCCGGGCGGCCAGACCCTGCGAATTCAAGCTCGTGATCGACTGCGTGCTGGGTGCTCTCGAGCCCAAAACCCGACGGCGCGACGCGCCTACTCTTCCTGGAACGCGCGCTCCACCTGGTCTGTGAATGGTTTCACGAAATAGGAGAGCGCCGTGCGGCTCCCGGTCTGGATGAAGCTTTCGACCGGCATGCCGGCCACCAGCTTCAATTTGTTGAACTCGGCGAGATCGGCATCGGAAATTTTGATGCGAGCCGTATAGAAGGACGCGCCCGTCTCTTTGTTGCGCGTGACATCGGCCGCGACCTGCGCCACCGAACCGGTCAGCTCCGGAGTCGTTCTCTGGTTGAAGGCCGGAAAGCGCAGCTTTACGTTCTGCCCGATGGTCACCTGATCGATGTCCGTCGGAGAAAGGTGGACTTCGATGGCCTTGCGATCCTCATCCGGGACGATGCTCATGAGGACATCGCCGGCGTTAATGACGCCGCCGACGGTTTGGACCGCCAGTTCGTGGACGATGCCGCCTTGTGGCGCCCGCAGGTCGACCCGCTTCAGCATGTCCTGAGCCGCCACTCTGCGCTCCTCGAGCTCCGCCAATTTGGCTTCGATCTCGCGCAGCTCCTTCTGCGCATTGGCGCGCATCGTCTCTTCGAGCTCGATGATCTTCAATCTGGTTTCGGTGATCTGTCCGCTCGCCCGTGCGATCTGAGCCAGCAACTGGCCGTGCTCGCCCTCGATTCGCATGACGTCTCTCTGGATGGAGAGGACACGGGTTACCGGCACCAGCTTCTGGCTGTACATCTGCTCGAGCCGATCGAGTTCCTCATTGATCAGCGCCAGTTCCTTCGACTTGGACTTCTCCTGTCGCGACAGTCCGTCGATTTCAGATTTGAATTGGCCGATCCGCTCGAGAAGCTGAGCCTTCTGTCCCTCGATGGACCGCCGATTGGCGTCGAACAGGCGGCGCTCACCGGCCGCGACCCGCTGCGAAGCCTCGTCGCCCTGCGCAAAGCCGTGAGGGAAGGCGATCTCTGTTGCGCCGTCGCGCTCGGCGGCCAGCCTGGCCTTGCGTCCGGTCAGCTCGGTCATCTGCGAGACGACGACGCCGAGATTGGCCCGGGTTTGCGTCTCGTCGAGGCGCAGGAGAACCTGTCCGGGGTCAACTCTGTCGCCGTTTCTCACCAGAATGTCGCCGACGACGCCACCGGTCGGATGCTGAACCTTCTTGACGCTGGTTTCGATGACGACCTGGCCCGGAGCGATCACGGCGCTCGACAACGTCGCCACGGTCGCCCAGCCCAGAATCACGAAGATCTGGAGGGCGCAAATGCTCAATCCGACGATGACGCGTCGACGGTAGCCGGCCTCGTCCGGGGAAGAACCGCGCAATCGGTCATTGAGGGTTTGCATAGCCGTTTCCACGCGTGTCATGTCACGGATTTCATCCTGGTCGGCTTGGACGTGGGCGAAATAGAGGCTGGCGGCTTGCTCCCGGATGCTGCCGGCTGAGAGGCGGGCGGCACGGCTTTAGGTGTGCCCTTGACCGCCTTCTGGAGTACCTCGTCGCGAGGTCCGAAGGCCGTGATCTGCCCGTTTCCGACGACCGCGATCATATCGACGACGGCCAGCACACCCGGGCGATGGGCGACAACGATGACGATGCCGTTTCGCGCCCGCACGCTCTGGATCGCCTTGGCCAGCGCCTCTTCGCCCTCCGAGTCGAGATTCGAGTTCGGTTCATCGAGGACCACCAGAAACGGCCGGCCATAAAGTGCGCGAGCGAGGGCGATGCGCTGGCGCTGCCCCGCCGACAAGGCGCTGCCTCGCTCGCCGATCCTTGTCTCGTAGCCGTCCGGGAACCGCAGAACCATCTCGTGGACACCGGCGGCCCGGGCGGCCTCGATCACGAGCTTGCTGTCGGGCTGCTCCTCGAACCGGGAGATATTTTCGGTGATCGTGCCGTCGAACAGTTCGACGTCCTGGGGCAGGTATCCAATGTGGGCGCCGAGCTGCTCGGGGTTCCAGCGCTCGAGGGGGGCGCCGTCGAGGCGGACGGAGCCGCGAGCAAGGCTCCACACGCCGACCAGCGCGCGCGCCAATGAGGACTTTCCGGCGGCACTGGGCCCGATCACGGCCAGCGCCTGTCCAGACTTGAGCTCGAAGCTGATGTTGCCGATCACCGCCCGCTGGGTCCCGGGAATGGCGACCGAAATGGAGTCGACCGTCAACGACTTGCTGGGGGCGGACAGTTTCAGCGGATCGGCTTTTTTCGGCAAGTTGCTGAAAATGGCATTGAGCCGCGTCGCCGCCTGGCGCGCCGCGACAAACCCCTTCCAATTGCCGATCGCAACCTCGATCGGGGCGAAGGCCCGCGAGGCGGCGATCGAGCTGGCGATGATGGCGCCGGCCGACATATCACCTGCAATCACCAGAAAGGCGCCCAGTCCCAGCAGGCCGGACTGTATGACCAGTCTAAAAATGCGGGAGGCTGTCGAAAAGCCGCTGGTGATGTCGCTCAACTTCTCCTGCGCCGCGAGGTGCTCGGCGCTGGCACTGGTGAAGCGTCGAAGCGCGCGATGACCGAATCCCATGGCGCGAAGGACTTCGGCATTGCGCGCCGAGGCTTCTGCGATCGCCAAGCGATTGGCGGCCGAGGTCACGAGGGCCAGGCTCGGGGCTTTGGTCACCCTTTCCGTCCACAGCGTCAGTCCGACCAGGACCAGCGCCCCCAGCAGGGTGACGAGACCGAGCAGGGGGTGCAGCAAGAATATGAACGCGAGATACAGCGGCATCCACGGCATATCGAGAATGGCGATAGGCCCCTGACCGGAAAGGAAGCCGCGGATCGTGTCGACGTCCCGGATCGGCTGCTGGGCATCGGCCCCTCGGCGGCCGAGCAGCGGCAGACGCATGGCGGCCTCATGGGCGGCCGCGATCAGCTGCCTGTCGACGCGGCCCCCGAGTCTGACGAGGATTTGCGATCGCGTCACCTCGAGGACGCCTTGGAAAAGATAGAGACCGGCGGCGAGAACCGAGAGAGCAACCAGTGTCGGAATGCTCTGGCTCGACAGGACTCGGTCGTAGACCTGAAGCATGTAGAAGGAGCCGGTCAGCGCCAGCACATTCACCGTGCCCGAGATGATCGCCATGATCAGGCCGGCGCCCTTCAGGGCTCCAAATGCCGAGATGGTCTCGGGCGTGTCGG
>JBQTIA010000029.1:0-16175 GCA_052388455.1 Hyphomicrobium sp. | reverse complement strand
GACCGCGATCGCGCGAACGTGAGCCGATCCACGGCGACGAATGGCGAATAGCGTAGCTTTGCCTACGGTTGAGCCATTCGTCGCCGTGGGCGGCCACGGGCGTGCGACCCTGTCCAAGCGAAGCTTGACTTCGCCAAGACGGGTGGGGTGAATTTGACGCCACGCGGCGTCGAAACGCTTGTCCGATGCGACGGCATCGACCCGCGCGCTTCTCCTGGCGTACCGTCGAATTCACCTCCGTCGCGGCCGTGTTCTGGTGCAGAGTGCGGGCTTGAGGGCGTTCGAGGGGAATTCCGGAGAGAAGACCTGCCTATTGGACGCGTGGCTCCAGACCGTATTCCTGCATTTTGCGATAGAGCGTCGAGCGGCCGATGTTGAGCCGCTTGGCGACCTCCGTCATGTGGCCGCGGTAGCGCCCGAGTGCGAGGCGGATCATGTCGGCCTCGATGTCCTCGAGGCGGCGCACCTCGCCGGCCTCGGTGATCGCCGGAATGCCGATGGCGCCCTGGCCGTTCGCTCCCCGAACCTCGATGGTCTGCGGGATCGTGTCCTCGGCGCCGAGGCCGGCCGGCCCGGTGTAGGCCGGCTGCTTCTGCAGGGCCGTCGGCGCGGCCGGAATTTCGGCCGTGAAGCCGTCGACGTGGGCGGCGATCTGGGGGAACTCGGAGACCGTCAGTTCGGGGCCGTCGGCCAGCACCACGGCGCGGAACACGGCGTTTTCGAGCTGGCGGACGTTACCCGGCCAGTTGTAGGCCGTGACGAGGCGCATGGCCTGATCGGCGAGTCCGTTGATGCGCTTGCCTTCCTCGGCGGCGAAGCGCGCGATGAAGTGGCGGGCCAGCTCCGGGATGTCGTCGGCGCGCTCGCGCAGTGGCGGCACCCAGATCGGGAACACGTTCAGGCGGTAGTAGAGATCCTCGCGGAATTTGCCGTCCTTCACGCGCTGGATCATGTCGCGATTGGTGGCCGAGATCAGCCGGAAGTTGACCTTGACCGGCTTTTTCGCGCCGACCGGATCGATCTCGCCTTCCTGCAGCGCACGCAGCAGCTTCACCTGCGCGTCGAGCGGCAACTCGCCGATCTCGTCGAGGAAGAGTGTGCCGCCGTCCGCCTCCTGGAATTTGCCGATGCGCTTTTCCGAGGCGCCGGTGAAGGAGCCCTTCTCGTGACCGAAGAGGATGCTCTCGACCAGATTTTCGGGGATGGCGCCGCAGTTGACGGTGACGAACGGCTTGCCGGCGCGCTCGCTCTCGCCCTGGATGGCGCGCGCGATCAGCTCCTTGCCGACGCCCGATTCTCCTTCGATCAGCACGGGGATGTTCGAGGCCGCGGCGCGCTTGCCGAGCGAGATCACGCGCTGCATGCCTTCGCCGCGCACGATCAGCTCGTTGAAGGTGAGCGTACCCTCATTCTTCTTTTTGATGCGGGTGATTTCGCCTGCGAGCGCTTCGAGCTTCAGCGCACTCTTGATCGAAACCTCGAGGCGCTCGGGGCTGGCAGGCTTGATGACGAAATCGACGGCGCCAGCGCGCATGGCGTTGATGGCGGCATCGATGCTGCCGTGCGCCGTCTGCACGATGATCGGCGGCGTGCCCGGCTTGGTGTTGAGACGGGCGAGAACGGCCATGCCGTCGACGCCGGGCATCACGAGATCGAGCAGCACGAGGCTGATCGTTTCGCGATCGGGCCCTTCGAGGAGCTGCAGCGTCTGTTCGCCGGAATTGGCAGTCTTGGTCTCGAAGCCCATCCGCTTGATGGTTTCTTCGAGAATGCGGCGCTGGGCCGGATCGTCATCGACGACGAGAATACGCTTGGGCATGGACACTCGACACGTACACGACTGGAACACGAGCCCGGCGGTCATCCCGAACAGGGACACACCTTCAGAATGGGCTCACTCAACGCGTCGAAGATTGCCCTACAAGGGTAAACGGTTCGTTGCGGAAAAGCCCAGGCTGATGCTTTTGTCATGCGGGAGGCTAAGCGTGTCGGGTTCGGCGCCTTGTCCTCGACGCCGCGACGCCTCATCTGATGTAAGGCGTCGACCGCTTGCTGGCGAAAGCCCTTGGGACCGGCTGCGAATGCCGCTAAACGGCTTTTCCGGGGCGTACGTCGGAGCGGGTGCATCGTGCCGGTCCGCCCGGGGATTGAACCGATCTGGAGACGAGCATGGCATCGAAGGTTGCGCCCGCCCGCAAGGAAACGTCGGTCACGGTGAAGGTCGCCGATACGCTCGGACCGATGCCGGTGTGGAACCTCGGCGATCTCTACACCGCGATGGACGCGCCCGAGGTGAAGCGCGATCTGGCGGCGGCGGCCAGGGAGGCGGCGCGCATCCGCGATGCCGCCAAGGGCAAGCTCGCAGCAATCGCGCGCGACGGCGCCAAGCTGGCCGAGATGGTCAAATCCTACGAAAAGCTCTCCGACCTTATGGGCAAGCTCGGCTCCTATGCCGGGCTGCTCTATGCCGCCCACCAGACCGATCCCGCGCGCGCCAAATTCTACGGTGACGTGTCCGAGGAGCTGACGCGAACGTCGAGCGAACTCGTCTTTTTCGAGATCGAGCTGAATAAAATCGACGACGACGTTCTGGCCGCGGCGCTGGGGCACAAGGCGCTCGTCCGCTACAAGCCCTGGTTCGACGACCTGCGAAAAGAGAAGCCCTTCCAGCTCGACGAAAAAACCGAGACGCTGTTCCTGGAAAAGAGCCAGACCGGGCGGGGCGCCTGGACGCGGCTCTTCAGCGAGACGATGTCGGGGCTGCGCTTCGACGTGAAGGGTGAAAAAGACCTCCTGTCGCTCGAGCACGTGCTGAACCGCCTGTCGGAGCCTGACGAGAAAAAGCGCAAGGCCGCCGCCGAGGCGCTGGCGGTTGTGTTCAAGGAGAACCTGCGGCTGTTCACGCTGCTGACCAACACGCTCGCCAAGGACAAGGAGATTTCCGACCGCTGGCACGGCTTCAAGGACGTCGCCGACGGCCGCCACCTGTCGAACCGCGTCGAGGCGCCCGTCGTCGATGCGCTCGTCGCCTCGGTGCGCGCCTCGTACCCGAAGCTCTCCCACCGCTACTATGCGATGAAAGCGAAATGGCTCGGCAGGAAGCGCCTCGCCCACTGGGACCGCAACGCGCCGCTGCCCGACAAGCCGGAGCGCATCATCTCCTGGCGCGAGGCGGAGGACATCGTGCTCGACGCCTACGGTGCGTTCGCCCCGGAGATGCGGACGATTGCGAAGCAGTTCTTCGATCACGGCTGGATCGACGCACCGGTGCGCGAGGGCAAGGCGCACGGCGCGTTCTCGGCCTCGACCGTGCCGAGCGTGCACCCCTACGTGCTGATGAATTACCTCGGCAAGCCACGCGATGTCATGACGCTGGCGCACGAGCTCGGTCACGGCGTGCACCAGATGCTGGCCCGCGCCCAGGGACCGCTGCTGGCGCCGACGCCGCTGACGCTCGCCGAGACCGCGTCGGTGTTCGGCGAGATGCTGACTTTCAAGGCGCTGCTGGCGGAGACGAAGGATCGGCGAGAAAAGAAGGCGATGATCGCCGGCAAAGTCGAGGACATGCTCAACACCGTCGTACGCCAGATCGCCTTCTATACTTTCGAGCGCAAGGTGCATGAGGCGCGGCGCAAGGGCGAGCTGACGAGCGAAGACATCAACGGCTTCTGGATGGACGTGCAGCGCGAAAGCCTCGGGCCGGCGATCGAGCTGAAACCCGGCTATGAGGTGTTCTGGACGTACATCCCGCACTTCATCAATTCGCCGTTCTACGTCTACGCCTATGCGTTCGGCGACTGCCTCGTGAACTCGCTCTATGGGCTCTACAGCGAGGCGCATCCCGGGTTCGTGAAGAAATACTTCGCCATGCTCGAAGCCGGCGGCTCGAAGCATCATTCCGAGCTGCTCAAACCCTTCGGCCTCGACGCCCGCGACCCCGAATTCTGGAACAAGGGTCTGCGCGTCATCGAAGGGATGATCGACGAGCTGGAGGCGATGGAGGCGTGAGGGTGGGGCGGAGAGATTGCACTAGCTGCAGATTAGACCTGCGTAACGACCGCTGACCCCAAGGAGACCAAGACGTACACGGAGCTTGCAATTGCGCGGCGAGTCCGCTTACGTTCATCGCGTCCGGGGCGGGAACTGAATGGCCCACCAGAGAAAGAACTGGGCAAGTTCGGTACGCTTCGCTCAATTCCCGCCCGGTTTGATAAACGCCCAATGAGCGCCCTCAGAAGTCTGGACTTTCCGAAACAGTGGCGTTCGTTTGTCGGGCGGCCGCTCACTAGTTGACATGAGCCGCGCAATATCACCGAACACCATCGGATTGCGCACGAAGACATTGTGGTTGAGATCGCGCACGACGCCCAAACCCGAAATATCGATTGCATCGACGCCAGAAATATAGACCGGTCGCCCCCCGATTCGATACGACAGCCCCCATCGCAGCCATCGCGACGCTTGCATAGCCATATCCTCGTTGCTCGAATAGCTGGTCACACCAATGCCAAGTTTCTGGATCGACGGCAGGACGCGCACAAGCGTCGATGGCTTGGTATCCGCGTGAGCGAGGATCAGTTCGCCAAACCTGGGGTGTGGGTCATCCTGTCGCTGCTTCGAGAGACAGTCCAAAGCATTCAAGGTGATCTCCGCTCCTGTGCTGTGGGCGAAGATATGCAGCCGGGCATCGGGCAACTCGCGTCCGATCATAACCATCATCTCGACCAGAAAGGCGACGGCAGTGCGTGCTCTCTTGCGATCAGCGCCATAGAGCCATGTCCGCTGCAAGCTGGGCCATGCGAATACGAAGGCAGCACCGTCAAAGTCCAGGTCAAAGGCAATCATTGCAGCGCGCTTCACGGCTTCATCGAATGAATTGTTGTAGCCATGGACGTAAAGCAGCGCCTGTCCAGGAAAACGTGCAGCGCGCGATAGCCGATCCCGCACTGAGGCTGCGATTTGACCGGGGCTGGCCGGGGCCTGCAAGTGATGCATACTCAGTTCGGTTTCGTTCGTCTGGCGTCCAGCTGCTCGGTGCAGTTGACCAAGCGCATTTGCCATCCGATCAGCACGATTTGCCACTTCCAGTTTCGGTGCCCGCACAATTGCGGTGCCGAAGGTCATTTCGCGCAAATCACCGACCATGTCGAACGTGAACGAGACGCTTTCCTGGTCCCGGGCTCGTCGGCGGTTTGTCCCGAAGTGAACGTTGAGATCGGCGACCTCCCAGCCCGGCATCTCTATCACTCGGCGACGTAAGAGTCTGGCGTCGCTGGTCCGACCCTGCCTTTCGTGCAATCCCGCTATGTTTCGTAGCGTTGCGGCAACGTCCGGATGGTCGGGTCCGAGCGTCTTCTCGGCAAGCTCTAGGCTGCACTGATAGAAGAGCATGGCGTCACTAGTACGTCCCTGCCGTTCGTACAGTAGTGCAAGGTTGTTATGTGCCGTTCCAACACTCGGATGGTAGGAACCAAACGCCTCCTCAGCTATGACCAAGCTGCGCATGTATAAAATTTCAGCTTCGTCGAAGTTGCCCTTTCTTTCGTACAATGCCGCAAGGTTATTCAGGCATCTCCCAAGTCTAGGATGATTCTGGCGGACTGCAGCCTCAGTAATTTTCAGGCATCGCCTATATAAGAGTTCAGCGTCGGCAAACCGTCCTTGGCTATCGTACAATTCAGCCAGGCTTAAGAGCGTCGTGCCGACATTCGGGTGATTAGAGCCCAAGCCCTTCTCAGCGACTGCAAGGCTGCGATGCAATAATCGTTCGCAGTCCGCGTACTTAGCCTGCTGCCGATACAGCTCGGCAATACAGACGAGCAAAATACCACTTTCTGGGTGAGCGGCACCGAGCGCTTTCTCATTAATTACCAAACTGCGCTCATAGAGCTGCTCGGAGTCAGCGAATCGTCCCTGGTTCTTATATATCGCAGCGAGATTGCCGAGCGACTTTCCGACAGCAGGATGCCCAGGACCAAGCGCATTCTCAGAGATCGTCAAACTGCGCCTTACAAGCACCTCTCCCTCGGCGTAGCGGCCAAGGTCACAGTACAGCGCGGCGAGGTTGTTCAGGTGATTGACGGTTTCGAGGTGGTTGGGGCCATGCGCCTTCTCTGCGATCGCGAGACTTCGCCTATAGAGTGGCTCGGCGTCAGTGTGCCGACCCTGGTCGACGTAAACAGCGGCGAGATTGTTCAGCGAGTTGCCAAAGCTCGGGTGGTCGGAGCCGAGTGCCTTTTGAGAAATATCGAGGCTTCGCTTCAATAATGGCTCGCACTCAGCGTAGCGCGCCTGATTCCGATACAGTTCCGCGAGGTTATTCAGCAGTATGCCGACGTCGGGATGGCCGGGTCCGAGGGTTCTCTCACCGAGTTCCAAGCTCCGATTGAGCAAGGATTCGGCTTCGGCGTAGAGCCCCTTTCTCAAATATAGCGCAGCTAGGTTGTTCAGCGCTGTGCCGACATCAGGGTGGTCGGGACCAAGAGCCTGCTCGTGCACCTCTAGACTACGCCTGTAGAGTGGCTCGGCGTCGGCGTCGCGGCCCTGGTTCGCATACAGCAGGGCAAGCCACCCCATTCGCGTTGCTGCGTCAATATGGTCTTCGCCCTTGATTGCCAACGTCAAACGTAGAGATCGCTCAGCCAGAGGAATCGCATCAGCTATCTTGCCAAGGGCGTAGAACTCGTTGACCCGCTGATTGAGTACATCTACCTCGGACATCATCGACAAGGCCCCGAATATGAGTCGCGCATCGTCCCCATCTGCCAACACGGGACCGCCCGTGTGCGGTGTGCCTTTCGAGTCGGCCCCTTTGATGCACGTTCAAACCGGTTAGTGACCTTTCTTCTTCTCGACCTCACTCCGACCTTTTTCATTTATCTTTTCTTCCAGTGACTTTCTTGGTGCCTTGAAGACCTTGATACGCCACTGCGCTTTGTCAAATTCCACCGGCTTGTCACAGTGCTGGCAAAAAAACTTGTCACTTTCCATTATCTCCGAATAGGTCCTCCAGCTTACCCTGTTGCATGCAACACAAAGCATCGACTCCTTATTCCGCTGGAACTCACGTATCTCTTTTTGAGTGGGCATGAGTCTTTCCTGCTGGCTGAACTACAATGTAAGCCTCCTCACGATCTATTCACCTGGAGTCCAAGTGCGGCAGCTTCCATGCTTACGAACCGGACTTTGCTCGAGTGCGCTGGTCGACTTGCTCGTTCTTCTCACTTTCCGACTTTCCGCTATCCTATCAGGGAGCCGTCGAGCAGCAAGGTCGGTAACGTTGCCCGGGCGACGGACGCTACTGGCCCACAGCGGACGCCGCGTGCCTGGCGCTCTCGTGCGATTGCGCCTCTCAATACCTTCTGATCAAGCCCACCAGCCGGCCCTGGATGTCGATCTGGTCGGGGCCGAAGATGCGCGTCTTGAACTCGGGGTTGGCGGCTTCGAGCGCGATGGTCGAGCCCTTCTTGCGCAGGCGCTTCAGGGTCGCCTCTTCTTTTTCGACGACGGCGACGACGATGTCGCCGTTCTCGGCCGTGTCGCAGCGGCGCACGATGACCGTGTCGCCGTCGTGGATGCCGGCCTCGATCATCGAATCGCCTTTGACCTCGAGCGCGAAATGCTCGCCCTTGGTCAGGAGGTCGGGCGGGCAGGCGATGTCGCCCGAATGATCCTGGATGGCGCTGATCGGCACGCCGGCGGCGATGCGGCCCATGATAGGGATCGAAACGGTATGCGCATCCACCATGTGCGCCGGCGGCATGGACAGGCTCGTCGATTTCGGCCGGCTGCCCTCGATCACCGTCGGCTGGAAGCCGCGCCTGGCGCCCTCGCCGGAACTCTCCGGCAGCTTGATCACCTCGATGGCGCGGGCCCGGTGGGGAAGGCGGCGGATGAACCCGCGCTCGACCAGCGCGGTGATCAGCCGGTGAATGCCGGACTTGGATTTGAGGTCGAGCGCATCCTTCATTTCGTCGAAGGAGGGCGGCACGCCTTCCGCCTGCATGCGCTCGTGGATGAAGAGCAGCAGCTCTTTCTGTTTCTGGGTCAGCATCGGCCCTCCGGCGTTATCAAAGAAGGATCACGCGTGACGGTCCTCCAGCTTCCAGTGCCACGCCGAAATTCATCCCGCGCGGCTTGCATAAACAAAGCGTGAATGTACGCTACATGTTCCTGGCCTGTTCCGCAAGGGGGCAGTTGCAGTTCATCTCGCGGCGCCAACGCGTTTCTTCAGGGCTGCCGTCGACCGGGTCGGGACCGGCGCATGGGTCCTGCATCGAGTCCGAGGTCTCTCAGAGACCTGTCGATCGCCATTTTCCAGGATCGGCCGCGTCCTCGCGCGTCGTCGAGAGCCTGCCGCAACGCACTGTCGTCGGTTTCGAGGAAGACGTCGATCAACTCGCGCGCCTGCCGCAGGTCCTTCTGCTTCTTGGCCGTTTCCCGCGGCGGCCTCTGGTGAGCGACCAGCAACTTGTGCACCGCGTACCGGAGCGGTGTTGGAACGCGCACCAAGACGCCGGTGTCGTAGAGAGCCACGACCTCCATCGTCTCCTCGGCGGCGTACTCCTGAAATGTCAGAGCGGCGGCCGCGCAGCCGAGGCTTTCCATCAGCACCGGCGACCGACGGCCAGGACCATAGCGGGTGACGATATCAACCTGGAAGTTCCTCGATACGAATGTGCGGGGCAGCCTGTCTTCGGAATGCCAGCGCGGCTCGAACGTTGGGTCGGCGCGCTTCAGAGTCGAACCGATATCCTCCTCCTTGTCCGCCGCAATGAACTCCGCCACTGACAGATCGATGTCGTTCGTCGCATATGCCGTCGCTCCCAAATGGTAGCCCACGATGCAAGGGTAGCTTTGAAAAGCCACGGTCCCCACCAAAGTCATGCCGCGCTTGAACAAGCCGGCGTTGGCCAGCACTTGGAGAATCCGGCCCTGGGTCAGTGTCGGGGCTGGAATACGTGCCCGCTTCAGAAGACTGACGGTGTTGCGCCGCGCGCTGGCCCTCTCAGCCGCTCGGCGAACACGCTTGCTCAGCTCGACGACTGCAGTGTCGTCTGCGGCACCGACATAGCGTTCGATGCGGGTGCTGCCGTCCTTGACAGTCAGGTACACGTACTTGCGGCCACTGACGGTTTTCGTCGCAAGCGATCCGGGCCGCACATGGTCTTCCACCGATTGCATGAGATCGGCATAGAGCGTCAAAAGATTGAGCGGGATTGCGCGCATAAGCCGGAGCGTTATCTACAATTGTGCATAATTGTAGATAACCACAGGTTTTGTCGGCAGTCCAGCCAGACTCCCGTCGCGAGCAGGCTACGGCATCGCCGGAACGCGATCCCGATCGCGCGGGCTGAGCAACCGCTTGCGGCCGCTTCGTGGGGCGATCGGGTCCCTAAAGCAGTCCTTGCCCACCCTTAAAAATCCAGTGGAAGGACATCCACCTCGGCACCTGCAGGGAGCGCCGGCGCATCGACATCCCGCACGATCAGCCCGTCGGCGGCGGCCATCGGCGACATCAGCGAGCTGTCCTGGTTGGGAATCGAGGTCGCGAGGCGCCGGCCGTCGGCACCCAGCGAAAGTGTGGCGCGCATGTAGTGCGTGCGCGGGCCGTTGGCGCCGAGCGCGTGGGCGAGGCGGGCGCGGATGGGATGCGTGACCTCGGATGGCAGGCCGAGCAGCCGGTGGATCAGCGGCACCAGGAAGACGCGCGCCGTGATCAGGCTCGACACCGGGTTGCCCGGAAGCCCCAGCACCCGCTGCGCACCACGGCGGCCATAGAGCATCGGCTTGCCGGGCCGCAGGGCGATTTTCCAGAAATCGAGCGTCATGCCGGCTTCGCGCAGCGCGGGGGCGACGAGATCGTGGTCGCCGACCGACGCGCCGCCGATGGTGACGAGGATGTCGGCGTCGCGGGCTGAGGAAATATGCTCTGCGAGCGCGGCGCGGGTGTCGCGAGCGATGGGCAGGGGCAGCGGCTCGCCGCCGGCCGCGCGGACCATGGCGGCGAGCCCGACCGGGTTCGATGAGACGATCTGATCTGGCCCGGGGCGCGTTCCGGGCGGCACCAGCTCGTCGCCGGTCGGGAGGATCGCGACGATTGGCCTTCGGCGTAGCGGAAGCGCACCGTGGCCCATGGCGGCGGAGAGAACGAGCGCGCGGGCATCGAGGCGGCGGCCGGCACGGAGCAGAACGTCGCCCTCGGAGAAGTCGCCACCGCGCGGGCGGATATGGGCCGGGTCCGGCGCACCGTCGTGCACCACGACCGCGCCGCCGCGGGCCTCGGTGTTTTCCTGGATGACGATGGCGTCGGCGCCCACGGGCAGCGGCGCGCCGGTGAAGATGCGCACGGCCTGACCGGGGCCGATCGTGCCGCGAAAGCCGCGGCCCGCCGCCGCCTCGCCGATGACCTCCAGGGTTGCCGGCAGCCGGGACACGTCGACCGAACGAACCGCGTAGCCGTCCATGGCGGAGGCGTCGAACGGCGGCTGGGTGAGGAGTGCGGCCACCCCATCGGACAGCACGCGGCCGGCCGCAGCGTCGATCGACACGGTTTCGGGCGTCGTCGGCTCAGCGCCGTCGAGAATGCGGGCCAGGGCCTCGGCAACGGGGAGCAGGGCCATGGCGGTTACGGTGTCCCGTCCGCCCGATAGGTGCCGCTGCGTCCGCCGGTTTTCTCGATCAGCCGGATGTCCCCGATGAGCATGGCTTTGTCGGCGGCTTTCAGCATGTCGTAGAGCGTGAGGCAGGCAACCGACACGGCCGTCAGCGCCTCCATTTCGACGCCGGTCTGCCCGGCGACCTTGACCTCGGCGGTGACGCGGATGCCGGGCGGGGTTTCCATGCTCTCGAAATCGACTGTCGCTTTGGTGATGGCGAGTGGATGGCAGAGCGGGATCAGCTCGTGCGTCTTCTTGGCCGCCAGGATGCCGGCGATGCGGGCGGCGGCGAGCACGTCGCCCTTCCGGGCGTCGCCGGAAAGCGCGAGCGCGAGCGTCGCCGCCTGCATGGTGACGACGCCCTCGGCCCGCGCGGTGCGATGGGTCGCCGCCTTGTCCGAGACGTCGACCATGCGGGCCGCGCCTTTGTCGTCGAGATGGGACAGCCTGCTCATGGGATCGGGTTCGTCAGCGCTCCTGCGGATTTGTGCACCATGCCGTGAAAGCCGGCCGTTGTCTCGCATTCGTGATCAGAGCAGAGAGGGTGTTTCGAGAAGCGTTGGATTGTTCGATATTACGTCTGCTCATACAATTCGAATCGAGGTATGCGGGGTGCTCAGCGTGCCGATTGAATTGTGCCACAGACCCAGCGTCCCTCTCGAAAACCCGAATGGATGACCCACATGGCCAAGAGTGAAAGCACCGGTAGCAAAGCCGCCTCCGCAGCGTCGAAGGTGATGAACGATCCGAAAGCCAGTAAGGCGGCCAAGACCGCGGCGGCTTCCGCGCTGACCCAATCGAAGAGCAAGGAAGTCACCAGCCCAAAGGCCGCCAGCGCGGCCGGCAAGGTGCTCAACGACCCGAAGGCCAGCAAGGCTGCCAAGACGGCTGCCGCCTCGGCGCTGACCCAGAAGAAGAAATAAGGCCGCTCTGCGGACGGAAAAGGCGCGGGGGATCGGAAGCGATCCGGCCCGCGCATTTTCGTGCGTGCAGAGCGTGATTGCATTTCTTCAAATCGCAATCACGCTCTGAAGTTTTGATGAGACCAGCGGTACACGCTTCGACGGTACGGTCCGAAGCGATCGTGGCCTATGCTAGCAGTGCCTTCGTTGCGGCGGTGACATCGGACTGGCGCATCAGGCTTTCGCCAACCAGGAACGTCTTCACGCCCGCCTTGCCGAGACGCGCGATGTCGGCCGGCGTGAAGATGCCACTCTCGCCGATGACGATGCGATCCTTCGGCACCCGCGGCGCGAGGCTCTCGGTTGTGGCGAGCGTCGTCTCGAAGGTCTTGAGGTTGCGGTTGTTGATGCCGATCAGCCGGCAGGGCAGGCGCAGCGCCCGGTCCAGCTCCGCGGCGTCGTGAACCTCGACGATCGCGTCCATCTTCCAGTCGGCGGCGGCAGCGGCCAAGTCGACGGCGAGAGCGTCGTCCACCTCGGCCATGATGATCAGGATGCAGTCGGCGCCCCAGGCCCGCGCCTCGACGACCTGATAGGTGTCGATCATGAAATCCTTGCGCAGGACGGGAAGCGACACCGCCGCGCGAGCCTTGGTCAAATAGTCGGGCGCCCCCTGGAAAGAGGGGCCGTCGGTCAGGATCGAAAGGCACGCGGCTCCGCCGGCCTCGTAGGCGCGGGCCAGCGAGGGCGGATCGAAGTCGGCGCGGATCAGGCCCTTCGACGGCGACGCCTTCTTGATTTCGGCGATCAGCGCCGGCCTTTTCTTTTTCAGCCGCGCCTCGATGGCCGCCGTGAAGGGCCGCACCGTGGGTGCCGAGCGGGCATACTCCGCCATCACCTGCAGCGGCTGGCGCAGCTTTGCCGCCGCCACCTCGTCGCGCTTGTAGGCCGTGATCTTGTCGAGGATGTCGGACATTTTGTGACTTCTACGATGGGTTGTCGCCGTTGCCTAACGTCGTGGCGCTTCGGCGTCAAACAGTGAGCCACGGCGCAATTGACGATATTGCCAAAAAGGTATATTGCCGACAACCGAGCTGGTGGCATCGATGCCTTGGACGATCGACTTTCATGAGGCGGCTTCCGACGAGTTCCTTGCCTTGCCGGCCGACATGCAGGCCCGGTTTGGTCACCTCCGCGAGTTGATCGATGCGTTCGGACTTGAACGCCTACCCGCCAAGTTCGTGAAGCATATCGAGGGTCCGATCTGGGAATTCCGGCTCACGGGGCGGGATGGGATTGCACGGGTCCTCTATGCGACCAGAAACGGTCGACGCATCATCGTTTTGCGCGTGTTCGAAAAGAAAACCGCGAAAACGCCGCGCCGAGACATCGATCTCGCGCTGCGGCGTATGAAGGAACTGCCATGAAATCGACTGTGCATCGCTCAGCGAAGAAGGCACGCCTGATTTCGGCCGACGACGTGCTGGCCAAGGCCGGCGCGAACCCTCGCTATGGCGAGGCATTCGAAGACCAGCGCGAAGAGTTCGAGTTGATCGCCGCCATGATCAAGGCGCGCTCCGAGGCGGGGCTCACTCAGGCGCAGGTCGCCGAGCGCATGAGCACGACTCAGGCGGTCGTTGCTCGCCTCGAAGCCGGCGGGCGGCGTCCCTCGACGCGCACGCTGGAGCGCTTTGCGACGGCGACGGGGACCAAGCTGAAAATCAGTTTCGAGCCGAAGCGAAAGGGCGGCACGGCAGCCCGGTAATCATCACCGCCTGACCGTTCAGCGATATGTGCTGGCGGCTCACCTGACCGCAGACTGGCGTGTGAACTCCGGCTGCGGACGCGGGTCGCCGGTCAATCGGCACGAGGCTTCGCTCAAGGTCTGATCTTGATGCCGTAGTTGGCCAGGTACGTCATCTCCTGCAGGCGCGACTGCCAGGGCTCACCGGCAGCGGCGACCCTGGGAAGGGGCAACGGGGGCTCTCGGTCTTCGGGCAGGGCGAGGAGATTGATATCGCCGCGATGCGAGCGGTCGACCGGGGCGCCCTTGGCATTCTACGGTGTTATGAACGGCGCGAAAAACCAGTAGAGCGCGTAACCGCGACTGAGAAACCAGTCGGTGTTGGCGGTGGTGGCCGCTCCGGTCTTGGCTTCGAAGAGGACGGCCGGCCGGTCACGCGCAATTGTTTCGGAGGCCCCGGAAAGAACCTTGGCCTCATGGCCTTCAACGTCGATCTTGAGCGTTCCGATCGGGCGGTGCTGCGTCAGGGTGTCGAGCGTGGTCATCATGACGGGCGCTGTCTCGTCGCCGGCGGACGAGAATCCCGTTGCGCCGAAATTGCGCGCACTGTCGATGGGCGGCGCGGGAAATCGGGCGATCCCCTCTCTGTCGCTGACCGCGCAGTTGAGCGCCGAAATGCGCGCCAAGCCATTGGCGATCACGTTCGCACAGAGGATGGCATGCAAGGCCGGATGTGCCTCGCAGGCGATAACGGGTGTCTCGGGGCTGCGTGCGGAGAACGGCAGCGCGATCGCACCGATATTAGCGCCGACATCGACGAACCCGAGGTCCGTTCGGCTTTCATGGAGTGCGAGCAGCAGATCAACCTCGGGCCGCGCGAATTCACCCGCTCTACGCAGGGAGCTTCCCACCCCGTCGTCCCGGGCCGGAATCCAGAATGACAGTCCACCAGTCATTGTGCGATCGAGCATGAGCGTCGGTGCTCCCTAAACGAGTCTCGCGGTGGATCAGCGGTCGCTCCGGTGCCCCTGCGTGATGAGGACGAGAGCATCGAGCGCCGCGCGCGCGGCGCCGCTGTCGATGGCCTGGGCGGCGCGGGCGACACCATCGGCTAGGCTTGCGGCCTTGCCCGCGACGATGAGGGCCGCGGCGGCGTTCAGAAGCACGATGTCGCGATAGGGGCCGGGCTCACTGGCGAGGACGCCGCGCAGGGCCTCCGCATTGGCTTTCGCATCGCCGCCCTTGAGATCGGCGAGGCTGGTGCGCGGCAGACCGGCGTCCTCCGGCGTCACCTCGAACAGCGTGATCATTCCGTCGCTCACCTCGGCGACGGTGGTCGAACCCGTGGTCGAAAGCTCGTCGAGGCCGTCTTGGCCGTGCACAACCCAGGCATGGTGCGTGCCGAGGGCTTTCAAGGTTTCCGCGATCGGTTCCACCCATTGCCGCGCGAAGACGCCGACCACCTGACGCTTGACGCCGGCCGGGTTGGAGATCGGCCCGAGCAGATTGAAGATGGTGCGCACGCCGAGGTCGGCGCGGACCGGAGCCCAGGCCTTCATGGCCGGATGATGGACCGGCGCCCAGAGGAAGCCGACGCCGGCCTCGCTGATCGCCCGCGTGACGGCCGGGAGCGGGCCGTCGAGCTTGACGCCGAGGGCCGACAGCACGTCGGAGGCTCCCGACAGTGAGGAGACCGATCGGTTGCCGTGCTTGGCGACCTTGGCGCCGGCACCCGCGGCGACGAACGCCGCGCATGTCGAGACGTTGTAGGTGTTGTGGCCATCGCCGCCGGTGCCGACGATGTCGATGGCGCCGGGCGGAGCTTCGATTGTGACCATGCGTGATCGCAGGAAGCGCGCGGCTCCGGTCAGCTCGGCCAGCGTCTCGCCGCGTACGCGCAAGGCCATCAGGAAGGCAGCCATCTGCGAAGGCGTCGCGCCGCCCTCGGTGAATGCGGCGAGCGCTTCCGTCATCTCCTCCTCGCCGAGGGTGGTGCCGGCGGCGAGTTTCTGCAGCGTGGTCTTGATGTCGATTGCGGGCATGTCTCGGCTCTGGGTCTCGCCTGTCCGGAATTTCGCGTATCAGGGTCAGGCTCCGAGCCGATCGGATCAGGCTGCCGACTTCGTTTTCGCTGCCTTGCGCCGCTTCGGCTTCAGCCCGGCGAGATCGAGGAAATTGGCGAGCAGCGCGTGGCCCTGCTCGCTCGCGATGCTCTCGGGATGGAACTGGACACCCTGCACGGGATGGCTCTTGTGCTGCAATCCCATGATGATGCCGTCCTTGGTCTCGGCGGTGATGTCGAGGCAATCGGGCAGCGTCTTTCTCTCGACGATGAGGGAATGATAGCGCGTGACCTGGAATTCCTCGGGCAGGCCGCGGAACACGCCCTTGTCGTTGTGGCGGATGGCCGAGAGCTTGCCGTGCAGCGGCTCCGGCGCGCGGATCACCTTGCCGCCGTAGACCTGTCCGATCGACTGGTGGCCGAGGCAGACGCCGAGCAGTGGAATTTTCGAGCCGGCCTTGGCGATGAGATCGAGGCAGATGCCTGCCTCGTTCGGCGTGCAGGGCCCAGGCGAGAGCACGATCGCCTTCGGCTTCTTTTTCAGCACTTCGTCGGTGGTGATCTGGTCGTTGCGATAGACCTCCGACACGGCGCCGAGCTCGCCCAGGTAATGGACGAGATTGTAGGTGAAGCTGTCGTAGTTATCGATGAGCAGGAGCATGGGGTGATTTGAGATGAGACTGGGTTGCCGAAGCTCGTAGGTCGTAGGTCGGAGTGAGCGCAGCGAAGTCCGACTTGTTGATTTCGCTGTCGGACTTCGCGCGGATCGCGTCATCGCGGAGCGATGCTCCGCATCGACGCTCTCCGCG
>JBQTIA010000028.1:0-9073 GCA_052388455.1 Hyphomicrobium sp. | reverse complement strand
CACGCTGTCGGTCGTGATCCCGCACGTCGAGAAAATCGTCGGCAACGAAATCAAGCGCATCGTCGCCGACAAGGGCTATCGCGGCCACGGTGCACCGGCACCTTACGACATGCGCGTCTATGTCAGCGAGCAGCGGCGCGGCGTCACCAGGGCGATCAAGCGCGACCTCAAACGGCGAGCGGCCGTGGAGCCGGTCATCGGCCACCTGAAGTGCGATCATCGCATGGACCGGAACTTCCTGATCGGCAGCCACGGCGATGCGCACAACGCCGTGCTCGCCGCCATCGGCTACAACTTCCGCCGCCTCGCCGCCTGGCTGAGGCAGCTTTGGTGCGCCTTGCTCCTGGTCATGATTGCGACGCGACCAGCCGCGGCGATGCGCCTGCAGACCGCCTAACTAACGGCGCCGTTCTTCACGGACGACGAAGTAGACACGATAGCCGGGTCCAAAATGCAGCCGGAGTTCGGAGACGCCCCCGCCCACTGGTGCCACGTCGCCAGGGTTTCCATAGGCGAGGCTGCGAAGCCTTGCGGCAATTCTTGCCCGCGCCCGGCTGTCACGAAGCCCGCGAAGCCACCTCTGAAAGTGTGTGGTCTCGCGAATTTGCATCAGGTGAATCGTAATTCATAGGATACAGATGCGCAACGAGGCAGGCGGTCAGATCTTCATCTTCTTGAAGAGCCCCTCGGGGATGGCGGTGATGGCGGTCATGATCGGCCACCAGAGCTTGCGGACGTAGATCACGTCTCGGTGACCGATCTCCGCAGCCCGGTAGATCGCCTCGCCGACCTCGGCCGGCTCGGCGGTCAGGGCCTTGGGCAGGTTCATGCCGGCGGTCATGCGGGTGTTGACGAAGCCCGGCTTCACGGTGACGACGCGGACGCCCTCTTTGGCCAGCCGGTTGCGCAAGCCGGAGAGGAAGGCCGTCAACCCAGCCTTTGCCGAGCCGTAGACGTAGTTGGACGCGCGGCCACGGTCGCCGGCGACGGAGCTGACACCGACCAGCGTCCCCGAGCCGCGCCTGGCGAACCGATCGGCGAAGGCGCCGAGAAGAAGCGCCGGGCCTTCGAAGTTGGTCCGCAGGATACGGGTCGCCTCCGAGAGGTCGCCTTCGGATTTCTTCTGTTCGCCGAGCTCTCCGGCCACGCACACCACAGTGTCGGGCAGGGCCGGAAGGCTGTCGATGAATGCGCCGAAGGTTTCGGTCGCCAGCACATCGAGGGCCACGACCTCGGGCACGCGGCTGCTCCTCACTTCTAGGTCGGCGGCGTTGCGTTTCGTCCGATCCGGGCTGCGTGCGGCGAGGATCACGCGCCAGCCGGCCTGCGCATAAGTCACCGCCGTGGCGTGTCCGATGTCGGACGTGGCGCCGACGAGCAGCAGGGTCTTGGGAGCGGTCATCAGAGTCCGAGCCTTTGCGAGAGATGGGAGGCAATGCGTGTTTCAGCGCCGAGTTTTCGGCGGAGTTCGCGGAACTTGGGGAGCGCGGCCGCGTAGCCGGCTTCGAACGTGGCGCGGCTCTGGCGGGCATCCTTGGCGAGGTAGATGCGACCGCCGGCCGCCGACACGACGCGGTCGATGTCCTCCAGCAGCGCGAGGGTGCGCGGGCCGAACGAAAAGTCGAGCGCCAGGGTGTAGCCGGGCATCGGGAAGCTAATCAGGCCGTCTCCAGGTCCGAGCGTTTTCAGCACGGCGAGGAACGACGCGTTGCCCTGCCGCGCGATGCGGGTGAGGATGTCGACGAGCACTTCGCGGGCGTTGTTCGGCGGGATGACGCACTGGTGCTGAACGAAGCCGCGGCGGCCGTAGATGCGGTTCCAGTCGTGGATGCCGTCGAGCGGAAAGAAGAACGGATCCCAGCCGACGAGCGTTTCCGGTCCGGCCGCGGCGGCTCCCTGACGGAAATACAACTCGTTGAAGGCGCGCACGGAGAGCCGATTCAAGGCGAACCCGGGGAAGTCCAGCGGCACCGTCACGCTACTGGTTCCCGCACCGGGGAAGTGGGCGAGGCTATGGCCCATGCGCACCACGTCGTCGCGCGAGGCGTGCTCGGCGCGGTAGATCAGTGAGCGCCCGAGGCTCTGCCCCTCGGCGAGGCAGTCGATCCAGGCCACGGAGTAGTGGGCGTCGTTGGCGTCCTGGAGGGCGGCCATGGCCGTATCGAGGTTGGCGGCGACGACCGTCTTGTGGCGCATCCAGCCGGTTTCGATGGGTGAAAGGCGGAACGTCACGTCGAGGATGCTGCCGGTCAGCCCCATGCCGCCGATGGTGGCGTCGAGCAGCTCGGCGTTTTCCTCTCGCGAGCAGGTGACGACCGAGCCGTCGGGGAGTGCCAGCCGCAGGCTCTCGACATGGCGGCCGAAGCCGCCGTCGCGGTGGTGGTTCTTGCCGTGCACGTCGGCCGCCACCATTCCGCCGAGTGTGACGAACTTGGTTCCCGGCACGACCGGCGGAAAGAAGCCGCGCGGCAAGAACACCGCCAGGATGTCGGCGAGAAGCGTTCCGGCTTCGGCCGTGAGGCGACCGCTGTCGGGGTCGAAGCTCGTCATGCGGCCCAAGCCGCGCATCATCAGCGTATCGGTGATGCCGATGGCGGCGTCGCCGTAGGAGCGGCCGTTGCCGCGGGCGATCCAGCCGCTGGCCTTGGCCTGAAGGCTCAGTGCCGCCTCGGGACCGTCGGGCGTCAGCAGGCGCGTGTCGTGGCGCGGATAGCGGCCCCAGCCGCTGAGCTCGGTCACGGCCGGGGGCTCCGGAACACGTAGCGTCGGTCGAGAAGGAATTTGGCGGCATAACCGATGGCGAGGCCGAGCACGGCGCCCGTGTACTTGGCCGCCGAGGTCTCCCAGATCCGCCAGAAGGCCAGCTCGAAGCCCCAGAAGATCAGCGTGGTGAGAACGGAGAATGCGCCGTAGAGCGCAATCTTGCGGGCCTCCTCCGAGTGTCCCGTATAGGCGTCGTCGAAGACGTAGAGCTTGTCGAGCACGTACTTGACCGCAAATCCGACGATGGTGCCGGCGAGAATAGAGACCGGCAGCGCGGCGACCGGGGAGAGGCGGATCGCAATCTCCTGGCTCGCGATATTGGCCGCCGTCGCGACCACCGCGAACAGGATGTAGCGTGCGAACTGGTGGTCCAGCCAGGGCATGGCAGGGCTCATATCGCGAGCACGCCGAGCACGCCGATAGAAAGCGCGACCGCAAGGCTGACGCGATCCTTGAGCGCGAAGACGACGGGATCGTCGTCGATCTGCCGGCGGTGGGCCTTCAGCAGCAACCGCGAGACCCAGTACATGACGATGGGGCACACGAGCCAGAGGAACTCCGGCCGCCGATAGAGCCCTGTCATGGCGTCGGACGAAACGTAGAGCGCCAGCACGATGACGGCGTTGTAGCCGGCCGCCGCTGCCAGCGAAGCGATGACGGGGAGGTCGCCCTTCTCGTAGGCGCGGTTTGTCGGGTTCGGCAGGCCGCGGTCGAGCAGCTTGGCCAGCTCCACATAGCGCTTCACCAGCGCCAGCGACATGAAGATGAAGAGTGAGAATGCCAGCAGCCAGCGGGACACCGGCACGGCGATGGCCGTCGCGCCGCCGATGACGCGCAGCGTGTAGAGGCCCGCGAGTGCCACGGCGTCGAGCAGCATCTTGCGCTTCAGCCAGAACGAATAGGCGAGCGTCAGCCCGAAATAGATCGCAAGCATGGCGGCGAACATGCCCGACGTGGCGGCCGCGATCACGAATGCGGTGACGATGAGGGCCGGCGCCGCGACCAGGGCCTGCAGGATGGGCACGGTTCCGGCAGCCAGAGGCCTGTTCTTCTTGCTCGGGTGGGCGCGGTCGGCGCCGAGGTCGATAAGATCGTTCAGGATGTAGACGCCGGAGGCGCAGAGCGAGAATGCCACGAAAGCGAGAACGGCGCTGACGATTTGGCCGGTCGCGAAGGCGTGGGCGGCGACCAGCGGCACGAAGACGAGCAGGTTCTTGGCGTACTGGTGCACGCGCAGCAGCTTGAGCCAGGGACGCCATCCGGTTGCGGGGGACGCGATGAATTCGGCTTCCGGATGACTGACGGCGAGTTTCTCGCGAACACTTTCCGGCGTGCGCACCGCGATCGCCCGCCGTGCCCGCCGCCACACTTCGAGATCGGCCGCGTCGTTACCGAGGTAATCGAAGCCCTTGTCGCCGAATTGCTCGACCAGGCGCTCGGCTTTCTTCTCGGACTTGAGGTTGATCAAACCCGACGAGCCGAACCAGCCGTCGAAGAGGCCGAGATGGCGGGCCACCTGCTCGACCAGCTTCTCGTGGCTGGCGGAGGCGAGATAGACCGGCCGCCCTGCGTCTCGCGCCTTGCGGATGAGGCTCAACACGGCGTCGTCGTAGGGAAGCGTCGTGACGTCGATCTGTGCCCGGTTCGCCGCCTGCTCTTTCAGCGCCGCGCGGCCGTGCGGCAAGGCGGCCAGCAGGTCGAGCAACGCCAATGGCTCGGCGGCGAGCGCGCTGAACGCCGACTCGACAAGGAGATCGGACTGGATCAGCGTTCCGTCGAGATCGACGATCAGGGGAACCGGGCTCGTCACGTCCGGCCTCCGTTGGGTAGCGGTTTGCATACGGTCCTTGCCGGTTTCGCCTGTCGCGCCGCAGGCTTGCGCCGCGACGAAATGGACTTTGAGCGGTGCATGCGCAACGGACTTATGAGAAACATCCAAACATCATCAGGTTAAACCGCCAATAATGCTGTTCGTCGCCGGTCAAGCTGGCGGAGGTTCAATTGCCGGCCACGCGCCCGCCAGCATGGAACGGGACTTGCCTCTCTCGCACGGGATTGAAACAGGTGTTTCGCAATGAGGCAGGCCGCCGCCGTGGACCGTGACGAAGGACAGGCCGTGCGCCAGGGAGCTATCGAGGCATGGTCCGAGCGGATCCGGGAGGCCCCCTCGTCGGCCACCGCAGGGCTGCTCGCGGCGCTCGTGCTGGCGATCTACAATCTGGCGCCGCTGCTGCTCGGCACGGACGCCATTGTCGAGCGGGTGCCGGACGACGCCTTCTACTATCTGGTACTGGCCCGCAATTTCGCGACCGAGGGATGGTGGACCTTCGATGGCCAGCACGCGGCCAGCGGCTTTCACATCCTCTATGGCTACCTGCTGGCCGGGCTCTACTGGCTGGCGCCGGACATAGGGCTGGAAGCGACTTATCTCCTGGTCGTCCTGATCAACACGGCGCTGATTGCCGGATCTGTCTATCTTCTGGCCGAGGTCAACCGGACGCTCGGGTTTGCAGCCGGTAACACGGCGTTGGTGCTCGTGGCACTCTCGGCCGTAGGCGTACGCCTGCCGGGCTTTCCGATGGAAGCCTGCTTCGCGATCTTCTTTTCCGCAGCAGCCTTCTCCCTGCTGACGGCGGGGATGGGTGACCGCGGCCGTGCGGTGAGCACAGGCTCGTCACGGCTTGCGATCGGCGGCCTCGCCGTCTCTGTCGGTGTCCTCGGCGTGCTTTCACGATCCGACTGGGGTGCGATGCCGTTCGCGCTGCTGGCCGGACTGATCGGACACATGTGGTGGCACGGCAAGCTGGACAGGGCCGCGTTGCGGACGGCGGTCCTGCTGTGTATCGGCGCGCTGGCGGGGGAAGTGCTGGTGGCCCTGCACACGCACGCCTTCACCGGTGCCTACGTGCAGAAGAGCGCCAGCATCAAGCACTTCTGGGCCGAGACGCTGGGCTACACGCTGCTGCCGGGTATCGCGCGCGTGATCGAGCTTTCCGGCCCCGCTGTGCTTCCGCGGCCGGTCGTGCTCGTCGGGCTGGCCATCATCGGCACTCTGTTGTTCCGTGCGGGCCGGGTGCGAGCGATGCTGGACAACCCGCTGGTCCCCGGCTGCCTGCTGATCATCGCGGGATATATCGCCGTCTATGCGCTCAACGGCTCGGTGCAGTACTGGTACTCGGCCAACTTTTTCGCGGCCGTGGCCGTGCTGCTCTCGGCCGCCTGGGCGGCGCTCCCTGCCTCGCTCGCCGTTCTCCGTCCGCTGGCGGTCGGCGCTTTCGTGATCGCCGCCGTCTGGCAGTTCGCCACGCCGCCGTGGACGTGGGCGCCAGCCATGGTTGAGGCTGGTCGCACTCTGCGCGGTCATCCCGAGATCGCCCCCGTCGGCGCCTGGAACGCTGGCATCCTGAGCTATTTCATGGGTCGCCCGGTCGTCAACCTCGACGGTCTCGTCAACGACTCCGTCTATCCCTACGTCGTCGACGGACGACTGCACGACTACGTCGCCGAGCGCGGCATCACGAATTTGGTCGACTTCCCGACTGTGCTGACCAACCCCGCCGGGCGCAGGGGTGGCATGGTCGAGGGCCGCTTCGCAGCTTGCTCCACGGCGCAGCGAACCTTCGCGCCCGAGCGTCGCTTCGAGGGTGTCCCGCTGACGCACTTCCGCGTCGACCTTGCCTGCCTGACGGCGCCGATCCCGGCTGCGCCGGTCGGGGCGTCGCCATGAGCCGCGCAGGGCACCTCGGATCGGCGCAGCCGGTGTCTGCGCTCGGGCTCGGAACCATCGCCGGCCTTGGTCTGCAGGTCATCGCGCTGATGTACCTGACCGTCTCGCCGCTGGCCCTCATCCTGTTCGGCTGGCAGTACGACGATACCGGCAGTGGCGCGATCGAGAAATTCCATCCGGCCACGCTGCTGCTGATCCTGGTCTTTCTCTGGGTGCTGGCAGGGCGCGGCAATCCGCTGAGTGCCGTCATCGAGATGGCACACACGCACGGCCTGCTCGTCGTCTATCTCTCAGGGATCGCGTTTATGGCCGTCTATGCGGCCCGCGTGGTGCAGGTGCCGTTCACGATCTTCCTCGAGACCTTCGGCCCGCCGCTGCTGCTGCTGATCCTGTTGGAGGATGCACGCGACGACCTGTTGCGGCGTCTGGCGCTCCTCGTGCACTTGGCGTTTCTGGTCAACTCCGTGATCGCCATCGGCGAGGCGAGCCTGGACTTCCGCCTGACACCGCTGACGCTCAACGGCGAGGTGGTCGAGGATGAGATGCGCTCCACCGCGCTTATGGGCCATCCTCTGGCCAATGCGGTGCTGACCGGAAGTTATCTTCTGACGCTGGCGCTCGGAGGCGGGCGAGACCTGCCCGCGATCCTGCGGCCGCTGCTTTTTCTCGTCGGCGCAGCCGGCATGGCGGTGTTCGGCGGGCGGGCGGCGACGGCGCTGCTGATTGCATTTCTAATCCTGTATGGCCTGCGCCGGGCCCTCGCCATCGCCAGAGGAGCGAGGTTCGACGCAAACGGCGTGCTGGTTGGCCTCGTCGTGCTGCCCGTCGTGGCCGTGATCGGACTGGTGCTTCACGAGGTCGGATTCTTCGATACATTCCTCAACCGGGTCACCGACGATACCGGCAGCGCCGACACGCGCATCGTGATGTTCGAGCTGTTCCGCCATCAGAACTGGCACGATCTGGTGTTTGCTCCGGACCCCGGGCTGGTCGCCACCTGGGCGCGACTCTACGGCACCGACTTCGGTATCGAGAGCTTCCTGGTGCAGTACCTGCTGACCTACGGCATCATCGCCACTATGGTGTTCCTGCCGGCGCTGGCCGCCTTCTGTATCGAGGTGGCGCGCGCCGTGCGACCCGGCGGCGGGGCCGTTCTCGCGTACTTTTTCATCGTCGCCCTGACCTCGGTCAGCCTCTCCGCCAAAAGTCCGGTCTTCACCATCTTCGTTCTCATGCTGTTGACGCTTTTGCGGCAGACGCCTGCGGCGGACCGGTTCACGACTCCGGCCGAACCGCTGAGGCTCAGACCGCGACGGCGCGTCGCCACCGGCCCGGCGCCGGTCTAACTCGAGGATTGCCCCACGTGGCTCAGACCACCTCGACATGGACCGAGCCGGCCGCCGGCGGCCGTCTGATCCCTCTGATCGTCGGCGCCGTCCTCGCCTATGCGGCCGCGCAGTTCGTGCGCTACGTCTTCGTGCCGAGCGACCTCGGCGTGTTCGACCCGCTGGCCCGTTTCGAGGACGACGCATTCTATTATTTCGAGGTCGCGCGCAATGTCGTGGAGCGGGGCGCCTTCACCTTCGACGGGGTGACCACGACCAACGGCTTCCATCCGCTGTGGATGGCCGTCGTCATCGCCATCGGCAGCGTTCTGCCGATCGGGTCGTTCGGTTTTCATCTGGCTGTTGTCACCATCGCGGCCGTAGCGATCACGATCGGGTCGTTTCGCCTCTTCGCCCTGCTCTCGCAGACCAGTTTACTGGGCGATGCGAAACCGTCGCATCGGATGCTGGCCGCCGGCGCCGCAGCCGCTTTCTACCAGTTCTGCGGGCTGGAAATCGGCGCGCGCGGCATGGAAGTGGCGCTGACGCTCATGCTGGTGCCCTTCGTGCTCGCGCGGATGCTGGCGATGGCGGAGCAGCTCGCAGCGGCCCGAGTGCCCTCTTTTCGCGATGGGCTCGTTGCGTCACTGCTGGCGTCTCTGCTCGTGCTGAGCCGGCTCGACGCCATCCTGTTCGTCGTGGCGTGGGGCCTCGTGCTGCTCGGACTGCTGGTGGCCAACGGTCGGCTACGCGACGCGACTCAGCGAGCGCCGCTCCTCCGCCTGACGCTGGCCGTGCTCGCGGGCGCGCTGCCACTCCTTCTCTATCTCGGCGTCAATCTCTGGGTGACCGGCGAGTTGATGCCCGTCTCCGGACGGGCCAAGCGGCTGATCGCCGATCCGGCACTGATGCCCTCCGCTGTGGCCTTTGCGTCGATCATCGATCTCAACGGTGCTCCGCTCTATGTCGCCTGCAAGGCGGCATGGCTGGCGCTCGGCTTCGTGGTGGCTCCCATCGCTCTCGCCTTCGAATCCCGTCGACTGCGCGAGGCAGGTCCGCTGCTGTGCCTTGCGACCACGATCGCGACCTGGGTGTTCTATGCGCTTTTAGTGACGAGCAGCGACTGGGATTTGTGGCCCTGGTACTTCTGGGCCGTGCTGGTCAACGCCGCGATTGGCCTGAGCCTGTCCGTCACCCTCGTCCTCCGGAACCGGCCGTCACTGTCGAGTGTCACCGCGGCGGGTTTGGTCGCCGTGGT
>JBQTIA010000027.1:0-22115 GCA_052388455.1 Hyphomicrobium sp. | reverse complement strand
GTCGATGCGGAGCATCGCTCCGCGATGACGCGAGCCGTGCGAAGTCCGTCCTACCAGTCAAATTAGCGAGGCCGCCGGAGCCCGGCGGCCTCGCTCGTCGTTGTCCGATCTGCACCGTTCAGACGAGCAGGAAGTCCTCGGCCGTGATCTGGCTGGCCGAGACGCCCGTCAGTGTCATCTCGTGGCTGCCGTTCCAGGAGATCACCGCCCCCTCGGCACCGTCGGCGATGGTTAGACTGTCGAGCGCCACCGTGCCGAAGTGCTTATAGTCCCACAGCAGGATGCGATCGACGCCGTCCTCGAAGTCGCTGACGGTGTAACTCAGATCGCCGGCATTTCCGACGCGGTAGACGAACACGTCGGCGTCGGCACCGCCGCTGAAAAGGACATGACCGAAGCCGGCCGCTTCGAGCGTGTCGTTGCCGGTTCCTCCCATCACCGTGAAGCTCCCGCCGGCCGCATAAAGCGTGTCGTTGCCGGCACCGCCATCGAGCGTGCTTCCCGAGCCGACGCAGGCGATGAAGTCGTCGCCGCCTTCGCCGAACAGCTGGTTTACGCCCTGATGATCGAGTAGGGAGTCGCCCCCGGCACCACCTCGCATGACGTCGTCGCCGCCGTCTAGATCATACATGTTGTCGGCAGTATTGCCGCCGGTCATGACGTCGTTTCCGAGTCCGCCAACGAAATAGTTGGTGTTCTCGAGGCTGCCCGTCATCACGTCGTCGCCATCACCGCCAAACATTGCGGTTTGGCCGCCGGTGCCGACGATGGTGTCATTGCCAGCGCCGCCCTCCATGTGGTCGTAGACCGAGCCGCCGACCAGCCTGTCGTCGCCGCCATTGCCGTAGAGAAAGTTGCGGCCTTCCCCTCCTTCCAGCACGTCATTGCCGCTGCCGCCGGCGAGCGTGTCATCGCCGCCGCGGCCGAGGATCGCGATGCCCACGTCGAGCGCGCCGGCATCGATGATGTCGTTGCCGGCATTTCCGAGCACCTCCTCGATGCTGCTGACGACGCCGCCGAGAGAGAAGCGCAAGCCGCTCGCGATGGTCGTGTTGTCGGCGACGATGCGATCGTGGCCCTGGCCGCCGTCGATCACGTAGTCGAGCCCTTCGGTCAGGATGGTGTCGTTACCATCGCCGCCATAGAGTCTGTCGTTGCCGCCGCGGCCGTCCAGAGTATCGTTCCCAAGTCCGCCGTAGAGAGCGTTCGAGCCGGCGCTGCCGGTCAGCGAATCGGCGTTCCCCGAGCCGCGTACGATCTCGATGCCCGTTATGGCGCCCGAGCGGACGTTCACGGAGCCAAGCTCACGGATATTGGCCGAGTCCGTCGCCTGGAAGTAGCCGGCCGACAGGTTCACCAGCACGCTCCCGGCAATCCCCGTGAAGTCGAGCGTATCCGCCGCCGTATCGCCGGTGCCGTCGCCGCCCGTGATCGTATCGACGCCGAAGAGCGCAACTTGACCGCGGTAGCGGAAGGTGTCGCTACCGCCCCCGCCGACGAGCGTGTCGTTGCCGGCGCCGCCCTCGAGCGAATCGTTGTCTCCGCCGCCGTAGAGAGTGTCGTCGTGATTGCCGCCGTTGAGGGCGTCGTTTCCGTCCCCACCAGAGAGCGTGTCGTTGTGGTTGCCGCCGATGAGCGCGTCGTTGCCGCCGCCGCCGAAAATCATGTCGTTACCGTCGTTGCCCAGGAGTTCGTCGGTCCCGTCGCCGCCATTGAGGCCGTTGGCCAGGCTGTTGCCGACGCCGGTGTGCTGTCCGTCGTCCAGGAAGGTCAGGTTCTCGACGAAGCCGGTGGCGAGGCTGGTGGAGGCGAGCGCGTAGTAGGAGAGTGTCGTCACGATGGTGTCGCTGCCGCCCGAGCCGGGCATCGGACGGCCGTCCGCCGCCAGATTGTTCCGGTGCTCCTGCACCACGTCGCCGAGGCTGTTGACAATATAGGTGTCGTTACCGTTGCCGCCGCGCATGGTGTCGTCGCCGGCGCCGCCATCGAGCACGTCGTTGCCGTTCTCGCCGACGAGTGTATCGGCTCCGTGCTCTCCGAGGAGTGTATCGTTGCCCGTGCCGCCATTGAGCGTGTCGTTATCGCGGCCGCCCGAGAGCTGATCGTTGCCGGCCCCGCCGGAGAGCGTGTCGTCGCCCGCGTCACCGAGCAGGGAGTCGTCGCCGGTGCTGCCGTCGAGAGCGTCGTTGTGATTGCCGCCCCTCAGGAAATCGTTGCCGGCGCCGCCCTCGAGCGTATCGTGGCCCGCATTGCCATAGAGCTGATCATCGCCGCCGTGGCCGCGCAGCGTGTCACCGCCGCCGGCGCCAACGATGATGTTCGCGACCTCGTTTCCGTCGCCGGTGAAGCTACGGCTGCCGAAATACTCCAGGTTCTCGACGAGACCTTTGAGTAAGTCGTTCTCGGTCAGGATGTAGCTGGAGAGGTTCGTATAGACTTTGTCGGCCGTGTCGCCGACACCGCCCGACTCGATGACCCTGTCGCGCCTGTCGGTGACATAATAGGCGTCGTTGCCCGTGCCGCCGTACATATAGTCGAGGGCGTTGTCAGAGACGCCGTAGGTGCCGCCGTCCAGCGTGTCGTTGCCCGCGCCGCCGAAGAGGGTGTCGCTGCCCGTGCCCCCGACGAGGTAGTCGTCGTGGCGCCCGCCGTGCAGCTCGTCGTCCTGGGCACCCCCGTAGAGCGTGTCGTTCTGATCGCCGCCCTCGAGGACGTCGATACCGCCGTTCCCGTAGATACTGTCCTCGCCCCCATTGCCCTTGAGGCTGTTTCCGGCATCGTTGCCTTCGATGGTATCTCGACCCGAGCCACCGCTGGCGTTCTCGATGATGACGCCTGTGACACCGCTCACGTCGACGATGTGGTCGGTGAAGTCGGCCGCGATCGTGATGCCACCCTCGATACCGTCGACCCGGCTCAGGAAGCCGCCGCCGCCGATCTCGTTCTGAAGCGTCGCGGGCCTCAGGTCGATGGTGCAGTTGCCGTTGCCGTCGTAGCGGATCGTATCGTTGCCGCTCGTATCCCAGAGGCAGTGATAGAAGTTGCCGCCCGAGTTGCTGCTCGGGAGAAAGTAGGTGCTGTCACCGTCGTTGAAGTTGGCCGCGCCGTACATCTCCTGTATGGCCGCGATGTCGAACGCCATCGGCGTCGCGGCCTGACCGAAGTCGACAGTTGCGGCGCGGCCGTTGTAGGACATGATCGAGTAGATGCGCTGGTCGAGGCTGGTCACGCCGGCCGGCGGAGCGGGGAAGACGCCCGTGCCGCCTTCCGTCGTGTGGGGGTGCTCCAGGCCGAGCGCGTGCCCGAGTTCGTGCACGAACGTGCCGAACTTCTTGCCGCCCTGGTTCAGGGAGTTGAGATTGTCGAGCCAGTCGATGTTGACGTTGTAGCGGCCGGTCAGGCTGCCTGTCCTCATCCCGGCGGTCGGACCAAAGTGATCGCCGTTGACACCCAGGCCCTCGTTGTCGGGAGTAACCGGATCATCCCATGTACTGGCGAACTCCTTGCGTTCAATGAACTCGGCACCGTTGGCGCTGGTCGCGATCCTGAACTCGACGTTGGCAACGGCCATCCACGTGCGCAGGGCCTGGGTGAAATCGTCGATCTCACCTTGGGTCCAGACACCGGCTGAGCCGCCGTTGTCGAAAAAGACGTCGAAGGTGCGCACACCCCACGCATTGCCGCCGAGCGCGTTGACAAACGGATTGCTGGTGTTCAGTGGCATTTAAGCCTCCCAAAATGTGAGCTCACAAGCGGCGCGCTGGCCGGAGTGGGTGTTGCTGATGGCGGGAGGATGCTGCGTGACGACCGCAAGCGATGTGGGATTTCCCACATCAGGTACTGATGCCGTCCGCTACTCGTGGAACCGCAGCCGCTGCACGGACGAGCGCCGGCTCACCGGTGCCAAGCACCCGCCGGCAGCCCGATTTTCGAGCCCGGACTGTCTCGCGCGGAACAGATCGGGGACGGAAACGGCGGCTAAGGTCTCAGCATCGCATTTCGCGGATTTGGGCAGGCGCGGCGGGCAGACCCCGGCGGGTCGTGGAGGAGATAGTCATGGAACGGCGCAGCACCCCTTTGACCAGGGCCATCAGGGCTTGCTACCCGGCGCTCGGCGCCACGTTCATTCTCAGCATCTTCGTCAACCTGACGCTGTTCGCTTCCCCGCTCTATTCACTGCAGGTCTACGACCGGGTGCTGACCAGCCGGAACCTCGGCACGCTGCTGATGCTCACTCTGATCGTGGGACTTTTCATCGCCCTCTACGGATTTCTGGAATATGCCCGCTCGGGCGTTCTGGTCCGGGCCGGAGTGCGCTTCGACGAGCAGATGTCGAAGCCGGTGTTCGACATGGCGATGGCTGCCAGCCGGCAGGGACGCGAGCAGACGGCGCGCGAACTCTTGAAGGACGCCGACACGCTGCGCGAAGGCATCGCGGGCGGAACCGTCTCCACCCTCTTCGACATCCCCTGGGCGCCGATCTTCGTGGCGCTCTGCTTCGTCATGCACCCGGCCCTCGGCCTGGTCGCCACCGTCGCCGCCCTCGCGATCTTCGCCTGCGCGCTGGTGACCGAGCTGACCACCCGCAAGGGCCTCGCCGCCGCCGGCCAGCACTCGGCGGAAGCCGGCCGCTACCAGCTCGCAGCCCTGCGCAACGCCGAGACCATCCGCGGGCTCGGCATGGGCGGCCATGTGCGGCAGCACTGGACCGGCCACCGCGAGGCGATGATCGCCTCGCAGGCAACATCCAGCGAGCGCGGCGGCGGTCTCGTGGCCCTCTCGAAATTCGTCCGCATGGGCGTGCAGATGGCCCTGCTCGGCACCGGCGCCTGGCTTGCCGTCGACGGCGCCATCTCGCCCGGCATCATGATGGCGGCGATGATCATCATGGGCCGTGCGCTCCAGCCGGTCGAGCACGCGGTCGCCAACTGGAAGAAGCTCTCGGCCGCCCGCGCCGCGCACAAGCGCCTCGCCGTGGTCTTCGACGGCAATCCCGAAGCGGCCGAAACCACGGCCCTGCCGGCGCCGAAGGGCGACCTCTCGGTGGAAGAGCTGACACTGGTTCCGCCGCGCGGCGGACCGGCCATCGTCAAGGGTATCTCCTTTGGCATCGATGCGGGAACCATGCTCGCCGTGGTCGGCGCATCGGGCGGCGGCAAGTCCTCGCTGGCGCGCGCCCTGGTCGGCGTCTGGCAACCGGCCAAGGGCGCCGTGCGCCTCGACGGAGCGGCCCTGACGCAATGGAATGCCGACGATCTCGGCGCCCATCTCGGCTACCTGCCGCAGGAAATCGAGTTCATGCCCGGCACCGTCGCCGAAAATATCGCCCGCCTCGGCGAGGTCGATGATGCGGCGGTCGTCGCCGCCGCTCAGGCGGCTGGCGTCCACCAGACGATCCTCAAGATGCCGAAGGGCTACGACACACCCATCGGCGAGGGCGGCGTCGTCCTCTCCGGCGGCCAGCGCCAGCGCCTCGCCCTCGCCCGCGCTCTCTACGGCAACCCCCGCCTCATCGTCCTCGACGAGCCGAACTCCAACCTCGACACCGAAGGCGAGGCGGCTCTCGATCAGGCGCTCGCCACCTTGAAGGCCGCCGGCTGTACCATCGTGGTCGTCACTCACAAGCCGCAGCTCCTCCGCCATGCTGACAAGGTGCTGGTGATGGCCGAGGGCACCATCAAGCTGTTCGGAGATCGTGACGAGGTGATGAGCAAGATCAGCGGGCCGAAGGTGGCCAGCCTGCGCCGCCCCGCTGCCCAGTCCGCGCAAACGCGCGCCGAAGCGCAGGCCCCGGCGCCGCAAATGGCCGGAGCTGCTGCGGCAGCCCAGGTCCTCTGATACTGTCCATGAACCGGCCGGGAGACCTCCAATGACAAGCGCAACTTCAGCCCCCAAGACGAATAGCGACCATCGCCGCTATTCGCGCCTCGGATACGCCGCCGTCGGCGTGGTGTTCTTCGGCCTCGGAGTCTTTTCCTACTTCGCTCCCCTCGACAGCGCCGCCATCGCCGGCGGCCGGGTGTCCGCCGAGACCAGCACCAAACCGTTGCAGCATCTGGAAGGCGGCATCGTGCGCGAAATCCTGGTCACGGAGACCGCGCATGTGAAGTCCGGCGACGTGCTGTTCCGCTTGCAGCCGACCCAGGCCGAAGCCAACTCGGAAGCCTTGAAGAAGCAGATCGACGCCGCCCTCGCGCTCGAGACCCGTCTCGCCGCGGAACGCGACGGCCTCGCGGTGCTGACTTTCCCCGAGGCGCTCATGGCCCGCCGCGAGGTTCCGGAAACGGCGGCAGCCATCGCCGACCAGACACAGCAGTTTGCCGAGCGCCGCCAGTCGACCGAGAACCAGACGATGATCCTGAAAGCGCGCGCCGATCAGTCGGTGCGCGAGATCGAGGGGCTCGTCCGCCAGGAAGCGTCGCTCAAGGAGCAGATCGGCAGCCTGTCGACGGAACTCGCGAACGTCTCCGGCCTGGCCAAGAAAGGCTTTTATCCGAAGAACAAGCTGATGGCGCTCGAGCGCGAGCAGAGCCGGCTCGAAGGCCAGCTGGCCGGGATCCAGGGCGACATCGCCCGCAAGCGCGAAGTGATCGCCGAGGCGCAATTGCAGATGCGTCAGGTGTCGCAGACCATCCGCGAGCAGGCATCGGGCCAGCTTGCCGATGTCCGCAACAAGCTCTCGGACCTCAACGAGCGCCTGACCGTCGCCGCGGACGTGATGTCCCGCGTCGAAATCCGCGCGCCGCAGGACGGCATCGTTCAGGGAATCAAGGTGCGGGGTCCCGGCGCCGTCGTCCGACCCGGCGAGACCATTGCCGAGTTGGTTCCGACCGGCGAAAAACTCGTCATCGCCGCCCGCGTATCTCCGCTCGACATGGACTCGGTGATGCCCGGCCAGACTGCCGAGGTGCGCTTCCCGGCCTTCTCGGCTCGCCAGCTGCCGATCATCCTCGGCACGGTCGAGCGTCTCGGCGCCGACGCCATGACCGACGAGGCCACGCGCGAGACGTACTACCCCGCGCGCGTGGTGGTCGATCCGGCGACATTGCCGGAGGGTCTATCGCAGCGTCTGGTGCCCGGGATGCCCGCCGACGTGCTGATCGCAACCGGCGGCCGCACGATGTTCCAGTATCTGACCGGTCCGCTGACCGATCTCTTCAAGAAGTCGATGCGCGAGTCGTGAGGCAGCGGGATCGTCCGGCCCATGCCGGCAGGCCATACCTGTACTCAGGATTTCGAAGCGGCGAGGGAGGAGATGGTGCAGGTTCGTGGACTTTCCTCGAACCGGAACCATCGCGCCGAGGGTTGGCGTGGCGGCTCGGCGCAAACGAAAATGGTGCCCAGGGCCGGAATTGAACCAGCGACACCATGATTTTCAGTCATGTGCTCTACCAACTGAGCTACCTGGGCATTTTTGCTCGGCAATTACGGCCACCGGCCCGTCCGAAGCCCTGCGCTTATAGGGGCTGAGACCGCCACTGTCCAGGGTCAAGCGCCGGCCCGAAAACGCGGCGAAATGGGCCGCTGCCGTGGGGCGTTCAATCGCTGTCGCCGTTCGCCGGTCGGGGCGCCACGACCGGAGGCGCATCGATGTCCTCGTCGAGTTCCATATTCTTTCCCGGGATCGCGTAGCGCCCCCCGAGCCAGCGCGCGAGGTCGATGTCGGCACAGCGCTTGGAGCAGAATGGCCGATGCTCATGCACGGCCGGCTGGCCGCAGATCGAGCAGCGCTGTCCGGTCGCTTCCGACATCGAATAGGCTTTGACGGCCATCATCGCCCCCGCTCAGCCGGCGTCGAGTTCGGCCGCGCGCAGCCAGTTGAAGTGGATCGGGAAGCCTTCGCCGATCAGCATCTGCACCACCTCCGTCAGCGGCAGCCCGACGACATTGGAATAGGAGCCGTTGAGCTTCTGCACGAAGCAGCCGGCCAGTCCCTGAATGGCATAGCCGCCGGCCTTGTCGCGCCATTCGCGCGAGGCAATGTAGCTCTCGATCTCGGTCTTGGAGAGATGCTTGAAGCGCACCCGGGTGTCGACGATCTTGATGCGCACCTTGTCCTGCGGCGTGATCAGCGACACAGCGGTCAGCACCCGGTGTGCGCGGCCGGAGAGGCGCTGGAGGCACTCGGCCGCTTCTTCCATGTGCTTCGGCTTGCCGAGGATCTTGCGGCCTGTGGCGACGATCGTATCGGCGGCCAGGACATAGGCGTCGGCAATGTCGCGATCGTTGGCAATCTGGTCTCGCGCCGCCTCGGCCTTGCCGCGCGCGAGCCGCGAAACGAGCGCCCGGGGCATCTCTCCGGATCGGACCGATTCGTCGATCGAGGCGGGCCTCAAGGCATCCGGCTCGATGCCGACCTGGGCCAGGAGCGTCAGCCGCCGCGGACTGGCGCTCGCCAGCACCAGTTTGGGCTTGGCCAGAGCGTCGCTCGCCACCCGCTCGCGGGCCAGTTCGTGGCGCAGCGTGTCCCGCCGGGGACTGTCGGTCCGGGTAAAGGCTGTTAGGAAGGCCACCTTGGCAGAGTTCATGGATTGATCTTATTCGTGAATTTGACACCATGTTGCAAGGCGCGCGAAGCTGCCTCGAAGGTGCGCTTCCAGGTTGCTAAACGCCAATCGCGGCCCGACAATGGAGACCGTATGGTGCAATTGCAAGAGGCATCGGCTGGCGCTGCCGAAGCAGGTGGCGGCACGAAGGACCGGTTGGCGTTCCGCTCTCGGAGACCCCGATGACGACCAAGGATACGACCGCCGACCTGCTCTCCAAGACGGCCCTCTTCGGCTCGCTGGAAGAGGCCGAGCGGCGCATCGTCGTGCAGGAAATGCGTGAAGTCACCTACGAGCCCAATCAGGCCATCTTCGCGCGCGGCGATCCGGGCAAGGAAATCTATCTCGTCACCCTGGGCCGGGTGCGGCTTTCGATCCTGACCTCCGAAGGCCGCGAGCTGTCGTTCGCCCACGCCGAGCCCGGCCACATCTTCGGCGAGATCGCGGTGCTCGACGGCGGCGTGCGCTCGGCCGACGCGACGGCCGTGAGCAAGGTCGTAGCCGCCACGCTCACCAAAACGGCACTGACACGGCTCATCGAAACCCGGCCCGTCGTCCGGGAGGGCGTCATCCGCTTTCTCTGCAACCGGGTCCGAGAGGCCGACGCCCAGCTCGAAGGCATTGCGCTCTATCCGATCGAAGTGCGGCTCGCGCGGCTGTTCCTCACCACCGCGCGGCAGAAGGCCGGCACCAAGCCGACCGCCAAGGTCGTGCTCGATCTTCCCATCTCCCAGAGCGAGCTCGCCCTCTTGATCGGCGCCAGCCGGCCGAAGGTGAACGCGGCACTTGCGATGCTGCAGGACAGCGGCGCCATCATCCGCAACGACACCCGCTTCACCTGCGATATCGAAGCGTTGCAGGCCATCGCCGGTTTGGGCTGAGGCGGCTCTAAGGCGGCGCATTCCCGCCCCACGACCCGCTTGCCAGCGCGACGGCGGTTTCCGACACTTCGCCCGATCCCGCATTCTGGAGCTGAAGACCACGGCCATGCCACCGATCAGCCGATCCTGGATGTCGGCGCTGGCGGCCCTCCGGCTGCTGGCGGGGGCGACGTGGACTCGCCGCCTGCTCGCGCTCGTCAACCGGCTCGCCGAAGCCGGCACGGAGGGCTATCCGCCGGAGACCAAGCGGCGGCTGATGATCCTCAACATGATCGCCTATCTGATCGCGGTCTCGACGCTGGTCTATTCGGTCCAGCACATCTTCATCGACCACGTGAAGTATTTCCCGATCATCCTGATCAATCTCGCGCTCGTCTCCCTCGGCGTGATCGTCCCCCTGTCCCACCGCATCAGCGACATTGCCGGCGGACTGATCATCGTCGTCTCCGAGTGGATCGCCCTGCTGCTGTTCGCCGCCTATCTCGGTCACGAATCCGGCGTGCAGCTCCAGTACATTGTCGGTGCGGCGGCGCCCTTCGTCGTCTTCGGCCTCAAGCGACTCTGGCTGGTGGTGCCGATCATTCTCAGCGGTCTGGCACTGCACCTCGCTTCCTGGTTCTGGTTTCCCAAGTCGATCCTGCTCGCCGACCACGAGGTGGTGGACTCGATCTACGCCCAGGCCGCCATCACCACCTTCGGGCTCATCGCCGCGTCGGTGTATTACGCTTTCAGGCTGGCCGAGAACGCCAAGTCGGAAACCGACACGCTCCTGCGCAACATTCTCCCCGACAGCATCGTGGAGCGACTGAAGCTGCACCCGGGCGACGTGATCGCCGACAGCTTTACGGAAGCCTCCATCCTGTTCGCCGACATCTCGGGATTCGTCCCGCTCGCCCGCCAGCTCGGCGCCGCCAGGACGGTGGAGCTTCTCAACGCCGTGGTCACTGAATTCGATGCGCTCGCCGACCGGCACGGGGTCGAGAAAATCAAGACCATCGGCGATGCTTACATGGTCGCCTCCGGCGTGCCAGAACCGATGCCGGATCATCTCGAACGCCTGGCGCGGCTGGCCATCGACATGCAGGCCGTCATGAACCGCCTGCGGCGCGAGCGCACCCTTGATCTGCACATCCGCATTGGGCTCGCGTCCGGTCCGGTGATGGCGGGCGTCATCGGCCGGCAGAAGTTCAGCTACGACGTGTGGGGCGACGCGGTGAACCTCGCAGCCCGGCTCGAAAGCCTGTCCCTGCCGGGCCGCATCCACATCTGTCCGCGCTGCAAAGCGGTGCTCGACCCGCTGTTCGAATTCGAGAGCCGTGGCACCCTCGAGATCAAGGGCGTCGGCCAGCAGGCGACGTGGTTCCTGGTCGGCGAGCGCCAAAATACACCAAGGACCGAGGCCGCCGAATGACAGCGGCGGCATCCGCCGCCGTCACGGGTCACATCACAGCGAGCGATCGACCATCGAGCACAGCGTTTCGGCGCTCGACTTGTCGTGCACGGGCGGCGCCTCGTCGATATTGAGCACCTTCACCACTCCATCCTCGACCAGCATGGCATAGCGCTTCGAGCGCACGCCGAGGCCGAACTTGGTCAGATCGATGTCGAGGCCGAGCGCCTTCGCGAAATCGGCGTTGCCGTCCGAGAGCATGGTGATCTGCCCGTCCGCGCCGGTATCCTTGGCCCAGTTCGACAGGACGAAAACGTCGTTGACCGCCGTGCAGGCGACGGCATCGATACCCTTGGCCTTCAGCTCGCCGACGCGCTCGACGAAGCCCGGCATGTGCTGCTTGTGGCAGGTGGGCGTATAGGCGCCGGGCACCGCGAACAGCGCGATCTTCCGGCCCTTGAACACGTCCGCCGTGGTCGTCGGCCTGGGACCCTCCGGCCCCATGACCGTGAACGTGGCCTCGGGCAGACTGTCGCCGACCTTGATCGTCATTCTATCTCTCCTGTCGAATTCGCGGCTGCGCCGCTCCCAAGCCTCAGACTCGCCACGGCTTGGCATCCGCGGCCGGATGGTCGCCTTGTCGCCCGAAATACGCGCACGCGCAACCTGCTGCAGGCCTTCAATCGAGCTTGAACGTCGCCTCAGTCTGACCCTGGCGTCCGATCAGCGTCGCGGTCAGCGTCTTGCCGGCGAGGTCGGCCGGATCGAGTGCGGCGCCGAGTTCGACCGCAAAGACCGTCGCGCCGTTGGTCGCCGACGAGACCGGCGACAGCATCGGCACGTAGAGGCCGTCGGGCGCCTCGACGAAAGCATCCGCGCCATCGGCAGCTCCGGGAAACTCCGCCTCGAGAACGAGCTTCGGCTTGGCTCCGCTGATGTCGAGGCTCGCCCGGCGAAGTCGAGGATCCGTCGGGCGCCGGGCCGATGCCAATCTCGGCACGTGCTCAAGTGCCGCGGCGGCGGCCTCCGCGTGCGCGGACCCTGCCTCGGCCTGGTCGCCGGATTCGATCTCGAGCTCGTGGGCCGCTTCGAGCGGCACGCATACGTCCTTGCAGATGCCGAACGTCCAGTCGACCGCCAGCCGGATCGGCTTCGACGCATCCTTGGCTTCGAGAAGCACCGGAAACGTCACGTGCTCCTTGTAGCCGATCGTCTCACCGGCCTCGTCACTCAGTCGCTCGGGCACAGGATAAAGCACCGTCGCCGCCGCGAGATTTTCAGAACGCTCCCAGCCGAAGCGCGGCGGCAGCCCGCCGGCATCACCAGGGTTGCGCCAGTAGGTCTTCCAGCCCGAGGGCATTTTCAGCTCGAGAAAAGCCAGCCGGCGCGGCACGCCGTCGTGGGGGACCAATGCGGAATACAGTCGTGTGTCGGCGTTGAAGCCCCGTTGCCATTGCGTCTCGGCTGCACGGCCGGGCGAACTGAAGCCGGCGACCGCAACGACGAGCGCCAGCGTTGCAGCGGCGACCACGGACCGCCGTTCACCATTCGAAGCCATCGCGCACGCTCCTGTGATCATCCCAACCGATATACGTCCCGAGCTATAGCTGGTTTCTGTCCTGCCGACATGAGCGCGCGTTAATGATCGGCGTCGAGCGGCGGCCTGCCGAGGGACTGTGCGCAATGCCCAATACCGCGGCCGAATTTTCCAGATGAAAGTCCTGGCTTGTCGGTCGCCGCAGAGAGGGGGTATTCTCAGTCGCATGAAGTTCGCGAAGCCCAAACGCCGCCGCCGCGATACGGGTTATCTCGACGGCCAGCTGCTGATCGCCATGCCGATCATGACCGACCGGCGTTTCGCGCGCTCGGTCATCTACATGTGCGCGCATTCCGAAGAAGGCGCCATGGGCCTGATCATCAATTATCGCGCGCCGCACATCAACTTTCCGGACCTGCTCGAACGTCTCGGCATCGTCACCGGCGGCGCCGACGACGGCATTCCGGCCGACCTTCTCGACCGACACGTGCACGTCGGAGGGCCGGTCGAAACCGGGCGCGGATTCGTGCTGCATTCCGCCGACTACCACGCCTCGGATTCGACGCTCGCCATCGACGACGGCATCAGCCTCACCGCGACCATCGACATCCTGAAGGCGATCGCCGCCGGACGCGGCCCCCATCAGTCGCTGCTCGCACTCGGCTACGCCGGCTGGTCGCCCGGCCAGCTCGAGAACGAGATCCAGGCCAACGGCTGGCTGCATTGCCCCGCCGACAGCGAGCTGTTGTTCGATCCCGACCTCGACAACAAATACGTGCGCGCGATGGCCAAGATCGGCATCGACCCCTCGCATCTCGTGAGCGACGCCGGTCACGCCTGATACCGTCGAGCGGAAGTTTCGACTTCCGTTTGACGGTATCCGCGCGCGGGGTTGGCCTGGCGACCGCACGCCTTGAAAAGCAAATACCGGCGCGCCGACCGTGCAACCAGGAGTCGACACTTCGGTGCGCCGGTGTGAAAGCAGCGCACGCTCGGCCCTGAAACTCCCGATCATTTCTTGTTCTGGACGGCCGGCTTCGGCGGCGGCTGTGCCTGCGGCGCAGCGCCCGCCAGACGCGCGAGGCTGGCGGCGATTCCCGGCGGCAGCTTCGACACGTCGAGCGGCGGGACGGGGCCTACGGGGCGTACGCGTGCCGGCGAAGGTGGCACGTTCGATTCATTTGGGACCGGACCGGGGGGCGGAGCAACGCCCGCCGACGGGCTGAAGGGCGCAGGGCCGACCGGCGGCGGTGGGCCACCCTGAAGTGGACCGGCCGGACGCAAGGGCACGGCCTGTCCGCCCTGCTGCGAACCACCTGCCGCATAGGGTGGCGGTGCGGACACAGGCGCTTGCGGAGGTGGCGTCGATACAGCAGCCGCCATCGTGGGCGGTGTCGCCTGCGAAACCGGCGGCGGTGCGCCGTTCACCGCAGTGGGTGGCGCAGTCTGAGGAGCCGGCGACGCTGGGGCTCTCGATGGCACGGGTGGCGGAGCGTTGGCGGCGGCCGGCAATGGTGGCGGACCCGCCGGCCCTGGTCCCGAAGGTGAGGCCATCATCGGCGCAGCGACGGGTTGAGAACCGACGGGTGGCGGCGACAGCGCGGGACCGGGCACGGGGGGCGGAGCAGCCGCGACGTTGACCTGCGGCGCGGCCATCCCGGTCGCCGCCATCGTCGGTCCCGACATCGGCATACTCGGCATCGGCATGCCCGGCATCGCAGGTACGGCAGGTGGCGAGGCATTCAGCGGAGGTGGCATCGTCGCCGGACCATCCGGCCGATGTTGCTGCTGCGGCGCAGTTCCGTTGGTGTACGGCGCTGAAATTTTTTCCTCTGCTCCCGGCGACGACTTCGGCATCGGCCGCTGTCGCGTCTTCAGATGAGCCGCAGCCACTTGCGGCGGCACGGCTCGTGCCCCTGCAGCACCGGCAGGCGGCTCGGCGTACTCGTTGCTCCGGTCGGCCGTTGCGTCCGGCTGACGAGAGCCACCGTTCTCGCCCGATTGCGAGTTCGACGCGGGACCATTGACCGGCCCGTTCGGCGGCACGGAATCGGGCAAGGGGTCGCCGTCGAGCGGCTCGTTGCCGGCGCCCCGCTTCTTGCGCTTCGAGCGGAACAGACTGCGCGGCTGCAACTTGCGCTCGGACTTCTGCACCATCCGAAGCAGCTGATCGACCTCCCGGTCGGGGATCGGCTCGCCATAATAGAAGCCCTGTGCATATTCGCAGCCGATCCCGCGCAGGAAGGCGACGTCGTCCGGCGTTTCGACGCCTTCCGCCACCACCTTTTTTCCCAGCTCGTGCGCCAGCGCCACCATCGAGCGGACGATGGCCGCAGCCGAGCCGTCCCGCGCACCGCGCGAGCGCATCAGCGAGCGGTCGATCTTGATGGTGTCGCAAGGCAGGCGGTGCAGGTAGGCTAGCGAGGAATATCCGGTGCCGAAATCGTCGAGCGCGAGATCGGCGCCGGCCGCGCGCAGCCATTCCAGCTTTTCGACGGCCTGCTCGGGATTCTCCATCACCAGCGACTCGGTCACCTCGAGGCGCAGCGTGCCGGCCGGCACGGTGTTCTGGCCGAGGATGTGGCGGATTTCCTGTATGAGATCGGGCCGGAAAAGCTGACGGCTCGAAATGTTGACGCTGACGAACAGCGGCCGGTCCTTGCGCGGCAGCACTTTCTGCCACTGCAGAGCGTCGCGCGCGGCGCGCTTCAGCACATGCGAGCCGAGCACGACGATGAGATCGCTCTCTTCCGCCACCGGCACGAAGGCCGCCGGATTCATCAAACCGTGCTTGGGATGCTCCCAGCGCACCAGCGCCTCGAAGCCGGCCAGCTCCTCGGTCGGCAGATAGATGATCGGCTGATAGAGCACGCGGAGCTGGTTCTTCTCGAGCGCCTTGCGCAGATCGCTTTCGATCGCCACCCGGTCGTCGCGATCGCCGCGCATCTCCGGCCGGAAGACTTCAATGCGATCGGCGCCGCCCCGCTTGGCGCGATACATCGCGATCTCGGCTTCCTTAAGCAAATCATGCCGATTCTCCTCGGTGCCATCGTAGACGGCGACGCCGACCGAGCCGGTCAGCACGATTTCCTGAGCCGAGATTTTCACCGGCGAGCGGAGCGAGCGGCGGATGCGCTCGGCGAGCGATGCCAGCTCCTCGGCCGTCTGCTGGCCGGGAAAGAGCAGCGCGAACTGATCGCCGCCGATCCGCGCCAGCGTATCCTGCGGTCCGAGGTGCCGCTGGAGCCGGCGCGCCGCCGTCAGCAGCAGGCTGTCGCCGACGACGATCCCGAAGGTCGTGTTGACGCTCTTGAACTTGTCGATGTCGATGAGGAACAGCGCCGGCCGGATCTTGGGCTCGCTCTTGGCCCGCATCATCGCCACATCGAGGCGGTCGAGAAACAGCTCGCGGTTGGGCAAGCCGGTCAGGCTGTCATGAACCGCGTCGTGCACCAGCCGCTCATGCGAACGCTTGGCCTCGGTCACATCGCGCACGAGACCGACGCATTTGGGAGTCCGCCCGTCCGAGCTCGGCACGCTCGAAGCCTCGAACTCGAACCAGCGATAGGAATTGTCGGCATGGCGCAGGCGGAACTCGGCGTGAAGCTTGCCGCCCTGCCGCTCCTGCATGGAGAGCAGAAGCAGCCGGAAGCGGTCGCGGTCGGTCGGATGCAAATGCTTGCAGAAATCCTCGGTCTTGGCCGAAAGCTCGCCGCTGTTGAGGCCGAGGGATTGCTCGACAACGGCGCTCATCTTCATCTCGTCGCGGCGTGCGCTCCACTCCCAGACCGCCGCGCCCGCGCCGTCGATGGCCAGCGAGCAGAGCTGCAATTCCGAAGGCGCTGCGCCGAACACGGTATCGAGCGAGCGGAACGCGAACTGAGTGACCGTGAAGCCGATCAGCAGCAGGATCAGCACCAGACCGGCCACCAGGGTCGAGACCGCAACGTCGCCGGGCAGGCGTCCGAGCAGCACGAGGCCGGCGCCGAAGGTCCACACGCAGAACAGCAGCCAGGTCGGAATGAGCGAGAGGGCGCGATCCTGCCCGCGCAGCGCGAGGAACAGGGTCAGCGCCGCACCGACCCCTCCGATCAGCACGAACGACACGCGGGCGAAGGTGGATGCCAGGCGGGGGTCGACCACCGCGATGGCGACGAGGGCGAGCTGCGCCAGCATCCAGGTGCCGATCAGCATCCTGACGAGACCGTGCCACAGCGCCAGCCGGAGGAACACGTGCAGGAAGATGACGAGACTCGCAGCGAGCGCCGCCTCGGTGGCGGCGCGATAGATCGCGTTGTCCTCGGATTTCAGCTGGAACAGCTTGTGGAAGAATCCGAAGTCTACGCACAGGAGCCCGAGCACGCACCACGCGACAAGCGCGGCGGCAGGGAAGATCAGCTTGTGGTTGGCGGCGAAGATCGCGGTCAGGAAGATCGCGAGCAAGGCCGTCAGTCCAAGCATGACGCCGTTGAAGAGCTGCCGGTCGCGGGTCTTCAGCTCGTATTCGAGCGGCTTCCAGAGGTGCAGGCGCGCGAAGCGGTCCGAGGTCAGCTCGGCGACATAGGTGATGGTCTGGCCCGGCTCGAGCGTGATGCGGAAGATGTCGGCTCGCTCGTTGGGGATGCGCTCGGGAACGAAGCCGATCGAGGGCGTCACGGCCTCGATGCGGCGGGCGTCGAGATCGGGCCACACGACGCCCGAGCCGACGACGGAATAGCGGTCGGCGGTCAGCCAGCGCTCGACGGCGCGCTCGGTCGGGTTGGTGAGCGCGAACACGATCCAGCTCGGATTGGTGCCGGCAGTGATGGCGTTGACCGACATGCGCCCGGTGGCGCCGTCGGCGCTCGGCGCCGTTTCGAGCTGGATGCTGTCGCCGCGGCCCTCGTAGAGGTCGCCGAGCGTGGTGATCTCCAGGCGATCCTGCTCGGGATCGACGACGATCGGCTTCAGTGCCAGTGCCGCACCGGGAAGTCCTGAGAGGGTCAGCACCCAGACCAGCGCAGCCAAGGCGGCGACGCCGAAACACCGGACACTGCGGTTCGAGCGGCGGCGCTGGTCTGCGAACGTCATCGCTCTGCCCCCGCGACATCGCTCGCCAGCCGCGCGAACAGCACGTGATCGGCCCACTGGCCGTCGATCTTGAGGTAGCCCCGTGCGAACCCCTCGCGCGTGAAGGCGTTGCGCTCCAGCACGCGGATCGACCGCACGTTGGCCGGCTTGGTGGCCGCCTCGATGCGATGCAGCTTGAGGATGGAGAAGGCGTGCTCGGACGCGGTGCGCACAGCCTCCGTCATCAGTCCGCGTCCGATATGCGGCCGGCCGAGCCAATAGCCGAGAGATGCCGCCTGCGTGACGCCGCGGCGCAGATTGGAGAACGTCAGCCCACCGACGAGACGATGGTCGGTCTCGAAAATGAAGAAGGCGTAGCCCTGATCCTCGGCCGCCTCACGCTGATAGTGCTTGATGCGCCGCCGGTAGGCCGTCCGCGACAGCTCATCGCGCGCCCATTGCGGCTCCCACGGCATGAGGTGCTCGCGGCTTTCGGCGCGCAGCTCTGCCCACGGGGCATAGTCGCTCATGCGCGGCGGGCGCAGCCACAGCCCACGGCCCTCGATCGACGGCCCGCTTTCCACTCCCGAGTAGGATCTGAGGAATGCCATCGCCGCTCCGCCTTCTATGCCGCGACGGATCGTTCGGCGTAGGCCGCGTGATCTTCGGACCGCTTGCCGGCCCCGACCACCCCGACCGTCGGCCGGCCGGCGGCCAGCCGGGCGGCGAACGCCGTCAGCGCCGCGTGATCGACGGCGTCGACATGGCGCATCAATTCCTGGCTGGTGATCAGACGATCATGCACCATCAAGTGGCGGGCGAGCTGCTCGACACGCGCGGACGAACTTTCGAGACTCATCAGCAGGCCGGCCTTGAGCTGCGCCTTCGATCGCAGTACCTCGCCGGCATCCGGTCCCGTCGACCCCAGGCGCACGAGTTCCTCGCGCACCACGTCGGTGAGCGGACGAAGATTTTTGGGTGCCGTGGCGGCGTGAATGGCCAGCATTCCCGTGTCCCTCAATCCCCACGCCGTCGAGTAGATGGAATAGCAGAGGCCGCGCCGCTCGCGAACTTCCTGAAACAGCCGCGATGACATTCCTCCCCCGAAAAGTCCTGAGAAGACCTGGGCCGTGAAATAGTCGCTGCTGTCATAGGCCGGCCCCTCGAAGGCGATCACCAGATGGCTCTGCTCGAAGGGGGTCGCGTCCGCGCGTGCTCCGCCCGAATAGCGTGCCGCCGTGACGCCCCCCGACGCCCCCTCAGACAGCCCGCCGAATAGGGCCTCAACGTGGCGGCAGAACACCTCGTGGCGGACGGCGCCGGCCGCCGCGACGACCATATTGCCGGGATGGTAGTTGGCGGCCAGAAATCCGCGCAGATCGTTCGGAGAGAGGTGGCTGACGCTGGCGTCGGTGCCGAGGATCGGCCGGCCGACCGCCTGTCCGGGCCACGCCGCCTCGTGCACGAGATCGAAGACCCGGTCGTCCGGGCTGTCGCGGGTGGCGGCGATTTCCTGGCGGATCACCTCCCGCTCGCGTTCCAGATCGTCGTCAGCGAAGGTCGAGTTCAGCAGAATGTCGGCGAGCAGGCCGAGCGCCACGCCCTCGTCGCCTTCCAGCACCCGAGCGTAGTAGGCGGTGGATTCGAGCCCGGTCGCCGCGTTCAGCTCCCCGCCCACCTCCTCGATCTCCTCGGCGATTCGCCGCGCGGACCGCGAGCGCGTGCCCTTGAAGGCCATGTGCTCCAGGAGGTGAGAGAGGCCGCTCTGATCTTCACGCTCGTGCCGGGCTCCCGCGCCGACCCAAACTCCGAGCGACGTGGTGCCGACTTCCGGCATGGCCTGGGTGACAATTCTGAGCCCGTTCGACAGCACCGCTATTTCGGGCTTCATGCCGCTGCTCCGCGGATCACCCTGGATTTCGCCGCAACGAAGCGCTCTACCGCGGCGAGATCGTTCGGCAATCGCTCGAACCGCTCGGCATCGGTGAGCAGGCTCGCGAGACGCGGTGGCAGAGCGGGTCGCCGGCCGGTGATGTCGGCGAGCGCGTCCGGAAATTTGGCGGGATGCGCCGTCGACAGCACAACCATCGGTGACCGCGCGGACGTTTTGTCGGTGGCTCGCGACGCTTCGGCTGCGACGTATCCGCAGGCCGTGTGCGGGTCCATGAGATAGCCGCTCGACGCCTCGACCTCGCGGATGGCGGCGGCAACCTCGCCTCCGCTGGCGGACCCGGCCGAGAAATCGCGCCGCAAAGTCTCGGCGAGCGGGCCGAGCGAGAATTGCCGCGACTGCCCGAGCGAGCCCATGGCCGCCCGCACGACGCCCGCATCACGGCCCGCCGCCTCGAACAGGTAGCGCTCGAAGTTGGATGAAATCTGGATGTCCATCGAGGGCGAAGTGGTCGGCACGACCGACCGCATCTCGTAGGCGCCCCCCGCCAGCGTGCGCGGCAGGATGTCGTTGTCGTTCGACGCGATGACCAGCCGCTCGACCAGCAATCCCATGCGGGTGGCCGCGTAGCCGGCGAAGATGTCGCCGAAGTTGCCGGTCGGGACGCTGAACGCCACGCGGCGTGCCGGGCCGCCGAGCGCAGCGGCAGCGACGAAGTAATAGGTGATCTGCGCGACGATGCGGGCCCAGTTGATCGAGTTGACGCCCGAGAGCCGCACGCGGTCGCGGAAAGCGAGGTCGTTGAACATCGCCTTTACGAGCGCCTGGCAGTCGTCGAACGTTCCGTTGATGGCGACGGCGTGGACATTGGACTCGGTCGGAGTGGTCATCATGCGGCGCTGCACGTCGGACACCCGGCCGTCCGGAAACAGGATGACGATGTCGACCTGCTTGGAGCCGCGGAAGGCTTCGATGGCGGCGCCCCCGGTATCCCCCGACGTGGCGCCGACGATGGTTGCCCGCTCTCCGCGCTTGGCGAGCACGTGGTCCATCAGGCGGGCGAGAAGCTGCATCGCCACATCCTTGAAGGCCAGCGTCGGCCCGTGAAAGAGTTCCAGCACGAAGGTGCCGGGCGCGATCTGAACGAGCGGCGTGACCGCGGCGTGGCCGAACCCGCGATAGGCATCGTCGGCAAAGGCGCGAAGCTCGGCCCTGGAGAGTGCGCTGCCGACGAAGGGATGGATGACGGCGGTCGCCACTTCTGCGAAGGGCTTCGCCGCGAAACCCGCAATGGTTTCGGGCGACAGCCGCGGCCACGTTTCGGGGACGTACAAGCCGCCGTCGCGGGCGAGGCCGGCGAGCAGCACGTCCTCGAAGCCGAGCACCGGCGCTTCGCCTCGGGTGGAGACATAGTTCACGGGTCGGTGTCGTCCTTCATCGGCGGATAGGGAGAGCGGTTGCAGAAACGCGGGAACCCGGGCGGGCGGCCGTCACGGGCCGCGCAGCCGGCCAGCCACATAGGCTGCATAGACCGCCGCCAAGGCCCCCGCCAGCCCGAACCACGTGATGGCATATTCGAGGTGCCGGTTGGGGAGCGCGACACGGGTCGTGCCGCCTTGCGGCCAGGTGCCCGGCGGTCCGGCCTCGGCGTCGAGGAACATCGGAATGTACGGGCGCTCGGTGTTCTCGAAGGAGGCCTTAAACATCCCGGAGAAATCGCGCCAGTACCAGAGATTGCGGACGGGATCGTTGTCCGGCGTGAAGGCCCCGGGGCTTTCCGGCCGCCGCAGCAGGCCGGTTACTTCGACCTCGCCCGCAGCCTGTCCCGCCGCCCGCAGGGCCGGCTCCTTCAGCGCGTCGGGCACCCAGCCGCGGTTGACGAACAGAATGGCCCCGTCGCCGGCCACCTCGAACGGCGTAATGACCTGAAACCCGGGTCCGCGGTCGGGATCAGGCGCATACAGATACCGCTCTTTGTCGTGATGGAACCGGCCGCGCGCACGGACGCGAACGTATTCGGCCTCCCCCGTGTCGAGGAAGCGACGGTTGGCCTCCCCGAGACCGATCGGCGGCTGGGACACCCTCTCCGCGATGCTGGCGATCAGGCCCTCTTTCCAGGCCAGCCGGTCGAGCTGCCAGGAGCCGAGCGCCAGCAGGATCGGCAGCGCCAGCACGGTCATGGCCGTCGGCCACAGCAAGCGCTTGTCGCGAAGCGTAGACAGCATGACACCCTCACGGATCCTGGGTCAGCCGCCCCTGCTCGGCCTTGTGCTTGTATTGCAGAGCGATCAGCGTGCCCTTCAGCCAGCGGAGCAGGGCGAGGGCCAGCAGCGGCGTCAGCAGGCCCCACAGGATGACGTGCCCCCACCAGGGAACGCCGTATTTGAACTCGGCGATCAGTGCGCCGCCGAGCACCAGAAATCCGAGAATGAAGATAGCAAAGACGGCGGGGCCGTCGCCGGTATCGATGAACCTGTAGTCGAGCCCGCAGCCCGGGCAGCGCTCGCGCACTTCGAGCACGTTCTTGAACAGCGGACCCTGGCCGCATCGCGGGCAGCGTCCGAGCAGGCCACTCTTGCTGGTCGACCCTCTGGCTGCGACGTCCGTCATCGCCCGACCATGCCCGATCGAACCGCAAAACGAAAGGGTCAGACCCGTCATGTCGGAGACATGCCTCCAACAAGGGTCTGACCCTTGACCTTGTTCGGTGTGAGACCCACCGGGGCTGTCACCCAAGTCACCCACAACAGTGCGCCGCACCCGCGGTTGGGCCGGCGCCCCCCACGTAGATTGCGGCGGAAAGGAACACCCCGACCCCGGC
>JBQTIA010000026.1:0-6653 GCA_052388455.1 Hyphomicrobium sp. | reverse complement strand
CGCCGAAGGAGAAATCGGGCTTGTAGTACAGGCCCCAGATCTTGTCGGTCACGAGCGACCCGTCGATGTCGGAGTACAGCGGCTCGTCGGTGTCGACGTGAATGACAGGCGGCATCTGCCCGTTGTCGAGTTTACCGAGGTCGGGATCGACGCCGAGCGTGCCTTCCTGGAGACACCAGAAGGTCCACATGTTGATGCCGTCGTGCATCTTCCCGTCTCGGCCCTTGATGCTGACGGTCTTCGGCAGATCGAGCATGTCCCAGATGGATTTCACCCATGGACCGGCGCCGACGACGACGTAATCGGTCTTGATGATGCCCTTGTTCGTTTCAACAGCGGAGATGGCGTTGCCCGCATACTGGAATCCCGTCACGGCGACGCCAGGCAGGATTCTCACGCCCTCGCCTTCGGCTTTGGCCGCCAGGCCCTTCATCGACGCCTGATTGTTCGCGTAGCCGCCCTTTTTCTCGTGCAGCACGGAGGTAATGCCTTTCGCCTGCCAGTCGCCGAAGAGCTTCTTCATGTACTTCATCGAATCGGCTTCGCCTTCGATGAACTCTGACGGGTAGCCGATCTCTTTCTGACTCTTGGCGATGCTCGCGACGTCGGCGTGCATCACTTCCGGGCTGATCTGCATGTAGCCGACGGGATGGTAGCTGTAGGCTTCCGGATCGCTCTCCCACACTTCGACCGAGTGCGCCATCAGCTGGCGCATCGCCGGCTGAAAGTAGTTGTTCCGCACGACACCGCAGGCGATGCCTGACGCGCCGGCCGCGACGCCGGTCTTGTCGACGATCAGGATGTCGGCGCCGTCCCCACGCCCGCGTGCCTTCAACTGGAGGGCGAGATGGTAGGCGGTGCTCAGCCCGTGGATTCCGGCGCCGATGATCACGTACTTTGAATGCGCGGGGAGCGTCATCGGTTCTCTCCTCAGAATTTTCGATAGGCGGTACGCAGGTCCACCATCGGATGCCGCTGCGACATCTGGAACTTGATGAGCAGCTCGCGGGCGATCATGTCGCGGTCCTGCTGGTTGTCGGGCAGTTCCAGATTCTCTGGGACCGTCACCCAGCCGTTGATGTTCCGATCGAAGACCGCGGCACGGCCTTCTTCGTAGCCGAGGTGCACGTCCTCGAGCCAGTTCAAGTCCTTCCAGCCCATCGTCTCCATGTACTTGGTGAGAAACGGCGTCACGCGGCTGTAATCCGGCACCAGGTTGACGTCGTACCGATACCCGATGTGCTGGCCGATTTCCTTTTCACGCTCGGCCTTGCCGATATCCGCCACGTCGCCCGTCTTGTTCGCCATAACTGATTCACCATTCGCTGAATCGGGTAATTGGGTAATCTGGTAATCGGGTAATTGATTTCTCAATTGCCAGTTCAGTTACGCAATTAGTTGCCCGATTACTCAATTACCCAATTCTTCCCGTTCAGTACCGCGTCATGTCGGGCCGGCCCACCGTGAACTGCGATCCGGCCAGCGGCACCATGGCGAGGGCCGAGGCCTCCATCGTCAGCGCAGCCAGATCTTCCGGCTCGAGCGAGTGGACGTTGGTCTTGCCGCACGCGCGGGCCATCATCTGGCACTCGATGGCGAGGCAGTGTAGGAAGTTGTAGACACGCTCGGCCGCTTCATCCGGATCCAGGCGCTTGCGCAGCTGCGGATCCTGCGTGGTGATGCCGACCGGGCATCGGCCCGTGTGGCAGTGATAGCAGTAGCCGGCTTCGACGCCAATCTCGTTCGGGAAGTCGGCCTCGGGGATGTCCTTGTTGCAATTGAGGGCCATCAGCGCCGCGTGGCCGATTGCGACGGCGTCGGCGCCGAGCGCCAGCGCCTTCGCCACGTCGGCGCCGTTGCGGATGCCGCCGGCATAGACGAGGGAAATTTCGCCCGTCTTGCCGACATCGTCCAGTGCCTTGCGCGCCTGACGGATGGCGGCAATGCCCGGTACACCGGTCTCTTCGGTCGCGATGTGCGGCCCCGCGCCCGTGCCCCCCTCCATGCCGTCGATGTAGATGCTGTCGGGTCCCGTCTTGGCCGCCATGCGCACGTCGTCGTAGACGCGCGCGGCGCCGAGCTTCAACTGGATCGGAATTTCCCAGTTGGTCGCCTCGCGGATTTCCTGGATCTTGAGCGCCAGGTCATCAGGGCCGAGCCAGTCGGGATGCCGCGCCGGCGAACGCTGATCGATGCCGGCAGGGAGCGAGCGCATCTCGGCCACCTGGTCGGTGACCTTCTGCCCCATCAAGTGCCCACCGAGTCCGACCTTGCACCCCTGACCGATGAAGAACTCGCAGCAGTCCGCGAGCTGGAGGTGATGCGGGTTGAACCCGTAGCGCGACTGGATGCACTGGTAAAACCATTTCGAGGAGTAGCGGCGCTCGTCGGGAATCATCCCGCCCTCGCCTGAACACGTGGCCGTGCCCGCCATCGTCGCACCGCGCGCGAGCGCGATCTTCGCCTCGTACGACAGCGCGCCGAAGCTCATGCCGGTGATGTAGATCGGAATATCGAGCTCGAGCGGACGCTTCGCCTTGGGACCGATCACGGTCTTGGTGAGGCACTTCTCGCGGTAGCCCTCGATGACGAAGCGCGTCAGCGTGCCCGGCAGGAACGTGAGGTCGTCCCACGACGGGATCTTCTTGAAGAGCGAGAACCCGCGCATGCGGTAGCGCCCGAGCTCCGCCTTGATGTGGATGTCGTCCATGACCTCGGGCGTGAACAGCTTGCTGTGCCCGAGGACATGCGTGTTGCGCTTCGGTTTGGTGGGTTCGGCGACCCACGCCGGGGCTTTCTTGGGTTCCATAACGAATCTTCGCCTCAGATGCGTGAATGAGAACGAAGCTTCTGCGGCGAAGCTTCGTCAGGTCCTTGCGCGGCCGCCTCGGCGGCCGCGCCCAAGCCGGGCCTGCGACACGTTTCGTTCCGAGCAGGCACGGCTAGAGCACCAGTTTCTTTTCAGCAGGTTCGAGGTTGTCGTAGTTCCACAACTGCTTGCCCGCGGCGATTTTCTGCATGTTCGGGACGCCGTTCGGCGCCTCGAGGCCGTAGAGATCCAGCTTGCGCTGGAGCCACGCGATTTCGTGCTCGGCCATCTCGGCCGGCACCGCGTCCACCCCGAGGCTCGCGATTTTTCCGCCGACGTAAATCGTGCCGTCGTACATCGAGTCGCCGAGGTTCTTCCCGGCATCGCCGAGAATGACCATGCGGCCGCGCTGCATCATGAACCCCGAGAACGCGCCGGTGCGCCCGCCCACGATGATCGTGCCGCCCTTCTGGTCGATGCCGGTGCGGGCGCCGACATCGCCGCGGCACACCAGGTCGCCGCCGCGAATGGCGGCGCCGAATGTCGAGCCGGCGTTCTTGTCGATGACGATGGTGCCCGCCATCATGTTCTCGCCGCACGACCAGCCGACGCGGCCGGTGATGCGGATGTTGGGCCCATCGATCAGCCCGCAGCCGAAGTATCCGAGACTTCCCTCGATCGTGAGGTTGACCCGGTTCAAAATGCCGACGGCGAGCCCGGGCTTCGCCCCCGGATTCTTCATCACGATGCTGCCGTAGCCTTCCTTCATCAGCTCGCGGATCTTCAGGTTGATCTCCTTCGTCCCCATGGCGGCCGCGTCGAACTCCGCCTGCTTGGCGAAGTCGACAGGCATCGACCACGGGTAGACGAAGTTCTCGGCTTCTTCGGCCGAGAAGAACCGCTGCTGCGTGCGGCCACCGAGCTGTTCGGTGTGGAGTCCCATGATGTGGGACGATTTCGGCAAGGTGTGTGTGGTTGAAGCCATGGCTAATGAGTTTTCCAAACGCGGACTTCGCCTTCGTAGGGATCGAAGGTGTCGATTTCTTTCGGGAAGATGCTCCGGATGGCGACCTCCTCCGAGGCCAGCGCCACCAGGGTGTCGCTTTCGTAGAGCACCATCGGTTTGGCGGCCATCACGTCCTTCGCCATGCCGAGGCTGTCGGACGTCGCCACGACATAGGTGAAGACGCCGTCGAGCTCCTCGACCGACTCGCGCATCGCCTCTTCGAGCGTCGCCCCGCGCGTCACCCGGTCGGCCAGATACACTGCAATCAGCTCGGAGTCGCAGTTGGACATGAAGCGGTGACCGCGGCGCTCGAGCGCGCGGCGGCCGGCCCAGTAGTTCGTCAGCTGCCCGTTGTGCACGACCGAGACGTCGGCAAACGGATACGCCCAGAACGGGTGGGCCGACTTGATGTCGACGTCCGACTCGGTCGCCATGCGCGTGTGTCCGATCGCGTGCGTGCCTGTGAACCCGTTCAACTGATACTGATCGGCCACCTGCGGCGCGATGCCGAGGTCCTTGATCAGCTCCAGGCCCGAGCCGAGCGAGAGGATCTCGACGCCTTCGACGTCCTCGACGTAGTCGGCCAGCTTGCGATTGTCGCCGTTGAAATTGAGGCGATACCGGTAGGCATACTCGGTCGCCGGCACCGAATCGACGATCTTCGCGCCCAGCTCTTCGAGCCGCCGATCGACTTCTTTGCGCCGCTCAGGCAGCTTCTTGTGAATGTCGAAGCCCTTGCGCGTCTCTTCCTGCTCGGCGAGCTTGAGCCGCATGATCAGCTCGCCCTGTTGCGGCGCGCCGTACAGCGCGAAGCCGGTGGAGTCGGGGCCGCGATGCTTCAGCGCTTCCAGCATCGCCGTCATTTCCTCGCCGATCGCGCCGCTCTTTCCGCGATGAATCAGTCCAGCGATCCCGCACATACGACCCTCGCTCTGTGATCTGGTAATCGGGTAATTGGGTAATCGGGTAATTGAGATTGTTCAATTGCCCAATCAATTACCCGATTACCAGATTACCAAATTACCCGATTCCCCTACGGCAGATAGTCCAGATAGTTTTCGGTGTCCCAATCGGTGACCGTCGCCATGAAGCGCTCCCATTCGTCACGCTTGTAGTGCATGAACACTTTGTACATCTCGTCGGGAAGCGCGCTTTTGACGACCTCGTCGCGTTCGAGCGCCGCGAGCGCGTCACCGAGCGACATCGGGAGCTTCTTGACCTGCTTGCCCGCTTCCAACGCCTGGTAGATGTTGCGCTCTTCGGGCTCGCCCGGATCGAGTTTGCGACGGATCCCGTCGTCGAACGCGCGCAGGATCGCGCTGGCCATCAAGTACGGGTTCACGGTCGCGTCCACCGAGCGATACTCGAAGCGGCCCGGCGCCGAGATGCGCAGCGCGCAGGTGCGGTTCTGATAGCCCCAATCGGCGAAGACGGGCGCCCAGAACCCGGTGTCCCAGAGACGGCGATACGAATTGACCGTCGGCGATCCGATGGCGGTGAGCGCCGCCACGTGCTCGATGACGCCGCCGATGCAGTGCAGGCCGATCGGCCCGGGCTTCGCATCGCCCGGCAGCGGCATGAACGTGTTCTCGCCGCCCTTCCGGTGTACGAAACTGCCGGGCAGGCCGGGCAGCGGATCGTGGCCGAGCGGGTTCACCTTGTCGTCGCCGCCGTTCCACAACGACAGGTTGTGATGGCAGCCCGACGCCGAGACGCCCATGAACGGCTTGGTCATGAAGCAGGCGATCAGATCGAACTCGCGGGCGACCTGCGCGCAGATCTGCCGGTAGGTGGTGAGCCGATCGCAGGTTCGCAGGGCGTCGTCGTAGGTAAAGTTGAGCTCGAGCTGGCCCGGCGAGTCTTCGTGGTCGCCCTGGATGATGTCGAGGCCCATCGCCCGCGAGTACTCGAGCACACGCAGCACCACCGGACGCAGCTGCTCGAACTGATCGATGTGGTAGCAGAATGGCTTGGTGGCGCCGCCGTCGGGCTGGCCGTTGGCACCCCTCTTCAGCCACATCATCTCCGGCTCGGTCCCGTGACGGAGGTGCAGCCCCTTGTGCGCCTTCTGGAATTCGTCGTGGATGATCCGCAGGTTGCCGCGGCAGTCGGACGTCAGATGGCCGCCCGGATTGACGCGCTCTTCGCGATTGCGAAAGCAGGTGCAGAACACCCGCGCGACGCGCTTGTCCCACGGCAGCTGGACCAGCGTCTCGGGATCGGGAATACCGACGAGCTCGGAGGCCTCAGGACCGTAACCGATGTAGTTCTTGTGCCGATCCACGAACAGGTTCGCGGTCGCGCCATACACCAATTGGAAACCGCGCGCGCAGATCGATTCCCAGTGATCGGCGGGCACGCCCTTACCGACGATGCGGCCGGTGACCGAGACGAACTGGTAGTAAATGTATTGGATGCCGAGACGGTCGATCAGCTTCCGTCCCTCGGCGACAAGTTCTTTGCGTCCGGGTGCTTCGACGTGCGCCTCCAGCGCGGTGGCGGTGTTTACTGTGCTCATCTATCGGACCTAAAATGTCGGGAAATTGGCACGCGGCCGGCTCGATTATTATGTGCCGGCGCACACGGCGCACGCAAAATTTTCTCAAGCCTTATCAAAAGTCCTCAACCGGAAGCGCTCGCGCCGCCCTGAATCCGGAGGCGCTGCGGACCTTCCCTGCTCTTCGCGCGGGGACGCGGTTCGCGCAACCCTCTAGCCCGCTTCATTCATGAAGGGGCCGATTTTCAGCGACAGCGCTGGTGATCGTAGCGTAAAGGCCGCGATGTCAGGGGGACAGCGACGAGACGGAGACGTGCGCGACGCGGAATGTCACCAGGAGT
>JBQTIA010000025.1:0-48584 GCA_052388455.1 Hyphomicrobium sp. | reverse complement strand
TCGGACTGCCATCACTTCAGATGGAACACCGACGCCTCAATCGCGTATCATGAACCGCCGGATACGGAACCGTACGTCCGGTGGTGTGGGAGGACGGCGGGGGCAACCCCGCCTCCTACCCGATCCGATTTGATAATTCCGGCCAAAATCAATTCAAGTCTGCTGCACGGCATACGTGCCTACATTAACCAAGTCGTCGCGGCAGCCTCCGACTTCGACCCGACCGTTAAAATCCAACGCAAATCCTAAAGGCAGCACTCAGACGACCGTGCGATCGTCCATGCAGACTTTTCGTATCATAGGCTTTGGAGTTGCGTCATGAATCGCTCGTTCAAACAGTTTCTCACCGCTTTCGATCGCAGTGAGCAAGGGACTGTCGCAGTTGTCTTCGGGCTCATGGGCATCGCCATGTTCCTCATCATGGGCATGGCAATCGACTTCAGCCGCTGGTACCACTCCAAGCAAGTGACCAAGGCCGCTATGGATGCGGCTGTGCTGGCCGGCGCGAAATCGCTCCAGAATGACAGCTCCGATGTCGATGGCGCTCTTGCCGTCGCTCAGCAGTTCTATCAGGAGAATACGCGCAAGCGTCTGGCGGTCCAGAATGATACGATTGCCTTCAAGACCGCCAACAACAACACCTCGATTGCGGTCGAGGGCAATGCGTATATCCCGACACTCGTGCTCGGCTTGGCCGGCATTAAGCGCCTCGCACTGCTCGACAACTCCGGAGCCGACTATTCGCAGGTCGAGCTGGCGCGCGGCGGCAACGCGGGTACCAATCTCGAGATTTCCCTGATGCTCGACATCACTGGCTCGATGCAGGGCGACAAGATCGATGACCTAAAGGACGCCGCCAAAGCTCTGATCGACATCGTCGTTTGGGACGATCAGAGCGAATATACCTCGCGGGTCGCGCTGGTGCCTTTCTCGCAGGCCGTCAATCTCGGCAGCACCTACTTCAATGCGATTACGAACAAGAACACGGTCAGCACGGTTGTTCAAGCCGTCGGTCAGATCGGGAATTCCTCGTCCGTCAATACGGTTCAGACGGGAGGCGGCAACGGTAAGGGCAACAAAGGCAAGAGTAATAAAGGCAAGGGCAACGGCGGCGACGATAACGATAACAACAGTGGCGGTGGCTCTTCACAAAACTACGGCCCCTGTGCCGTCGACCGCGAGGGTCCGGACGCGCTGACGGACGAAGCGCCGGGACCGGGCTCCTACATTCAAGTCTACGACATCGCCAAGCAGGTGAACTCGCATACCAAAGACATGGCCTGCCGCCCTGGCAACATCACCATCCTGCCGCTGACCAGCGACAAGGACGCGCTGAACGACAAGGTCGACAGCTTCGTCGCCGACGGCTGGACCGCGGGTTCCGTCGGGACCGCCTTCGCCTGGTACATGCTGTCGCCGGAATGGGCCGACATTTGGCCGGCTGAGAGCGAGCCTGCCAGCTACTCCGATACCGGCACCACGAAGATCGCCATCCTCATGACGGACGGTGAATATAACACCTGGTACAACGGTAACGGCAACGGGAACGCCTCGCAGCAGGCCGTATCCCTTTGCCGGAACATGAAAGCCAAGGGCATCACCGTCTACACGGTCGGGTTCGATCTCGGCGGCAACCAGACGGCCATCAACACGCTCGCGTCCTGCGCGACCGATGCAAGCCATGCCTACATTGCCGACGACGGCGACAGCCTCCGCAAAGCCTTCCGGGAAATCGCAACACGTATGTCGCCGATCTATCTTTCGAAGTAATCAAACGCAGCGCGGGGCGGCCAGAGGCCGCCCCGCGCTGAAACTCTCAAAAACGAAAAGGGCCGCCGAAGCGACCCTCCCGTTGAAGCCTATGGCTAGGCGGCCTCCGATCGGAAGGCCGTCAGCTTCTTATCCTCCTCGGCTTCCCTCTCCGCTTTCAGCGCGATGCCGATATAGCGAATGCGTCCTGCAATCCGTTCCTTCTTCACACCCAGCTCGCCGAACTCGCGACCGAACGTCGGCAGGGCCATGGGCTCCTTATTCTTGGTCTCACACCAAGCGCAGTAGTCCTCATAAAGTTGGGTTGCAGTAACGCTGGAACCGTTGCTGGTGTCGACTTTCTCCTTGTAGAAACGCTCCACGTCGTTTTCGGGAGCAACCAGACGGGTGGCAGGCGCCGGGACCGACTTCGGTTCAGCCGATTTGACTTCGGCAGACTTGTTGTCGTTGGCACCGGAACGCGGCTTGGAGATTTGCACGGGAGCCGGCTGATGCACCGGAACCGCCACCGCAACCGCTGCGGTGCTGGCCATCGCCATTCGGGGCGCGGCCGGGGCCTCACGATCGTAGAGGCGCCACTGGCTGAACGCGATATACATACCGAACCCGGAACCGACCTCGAGCAGCAGAGCGATGAAGATCGTCATCGCCATCTGCACTTTTTCGAGATCCAATCCCGTCAGCTTCGAAAGAACGGCAGCCTGCGGATCGGCCTCGGCCAATACCGTGCTGCCGTTGGACTGGTTGAGCCGCACCTCGAGGCCCGCAATGCGGGTTTCGAGAGCCGCAGCCTGACCGGCGGATGCCAGCTCGGCGACCAGTCCATGGTACTGCTGACAGAAGTCGCGGCCCTGTTTGCCGGAAACCTCTGCGCAGCCTTTCGTGAAGTTCCAGGCTCGCTGGGTCTTGGAGCTGTCGATTTCGGCCTGAACGGTCGCCGCAGGTCGATGCTGCGGAATCCAGCTCAACTGGTCCTGAGCCCGCTTCATATCGGCTCTCAGGTCTTTGTAGGACTGCGCCTCGACGGTCCGCTGTCCGGCGGTGTCGAAACGGTTCAATGCGGCGTGCCCGAGCGCCGACGTCAACGAATAGGCGGTGACGACGACCCACACCACGGCGGAAGCCGCGGCCTGCGACCACATCCGGTTTCTGATAGCGGCGAAGAAGAAGAACGGCACCAGGGCTTTCAGACAGTCGGCCGCGGCGGACGCCGCACCGTAGATCTGGCCATCGAGCTCGGTTCTTCCCAGACTAAATCCAAAACGCCAATTCATGGCGGCCGACACAGCGAGCAGTACGCCCGCTGCAAGGACCCCCAGCACCCCTAGAGCATGTCTCATTGCCCTCTCCAATCAAAAGGGCCAGTCACAACGCCGAACAGACCGGCCACGGCGGTCTTGCGGATTCCAGGAGAGCAGAGAATCCGGCCAGTCCCCAATCGTTACTGGCGCACCTGCAATGGACCTGCTCACTTCCGCCCTTGAGCGCCCGGCACCTCCCCAAAAGGCAACCGGAAAACGGAACAGAACACGTCCAGCGACGATGCGACGGGAACCGGAAGCCGGCCAGGCTCTGGCTTTATGCACACCCCGGATCGCCGCTCGATCTCGAATGGTGCACGAACAATTCACATGGCCGGACTGCAAGTCTGCGTACGCGTTACACGCCCCCTCGGTTGTCGAGGCTACTGCGATTCGCGCGCTGGTGGCTACCTTTCGTTAACCGATTCAGTCCGGTAGTTGTAACGGCCTCAGACTCCACTGCCGCACCCCCCACCGCCCTCATCGCTGGCCGTTGGCATTCTTCCACAGCCGGCTCATGCTTTTTGCACTGAACGTCCCAGTCTCGCCGAACCTTTCCCACAGGTCCGCGACGCGGCGGCAACGGTCTCTGCCCATGACGCCATGGCCCGCGCCTTGCACGGCGAAGCGGCCGTTGGCGGAGGAGGCCCCGCGGAATCCTATCAACAAGCCGGGAGCAGACATTGTGTTTGCGGAGCGGGCGCGTTAAAGTGTGGTTAAGCTATGACGGTGGCTGAATAAATAGGCACCGGTTCCGTCTCGGGTGCTGCGCCGTCGATCGGCACGGGAGTGTGTCGCATGCGCAAGTTTTTCGGATTTTTCGTGCTGATGGCCGGCATCGCGTTCGGTGCCTTCGCCTATTTCCCCAGCACGTTCGATCCTGAGGCCCGACTGGCTCAGGTCACCACCATCGTAGCCGCACCGGCCGGCGACATGCAGCGCCGACCGGCCAGCCCGGCTCGCGCTCCGGAAGCGACGGGATCGCTGCCGGCATTCGCCCCCAGGCAGCCGATGGTCATCGTGCCGACGCCGAAGCCTGCGCAGCGACCGCAGGCTCATCCGCTGGATGCGACTGCGGTCGCCGCCAATCCGTCACCGCCCTCCGCGCCAGCCCGCGCCGCTCCGATCACCAACGGTTGGCAGGCCGTCGTCACGTCGGAGAAGGGGTCGGTTCCGGCGGGTGTCACCTCTTCGAAGCCCGGCGACGGTCATGCGCGCTATGAACTCGTGCTCGACATCCAGCGAGAACTGAAGCGTGCGGGCTGCTACGGCGGCACGCTGTCGGGCAGCTGGTCCGCGATCACCAAGCGCGCGATGGCGTCGTTCATGGAGCGCGTCAACGCCACGCTGCCGATCGAAGATCCGGATTACATCCTGCTGACGCTGATCAAGGGACAAGCCAACGCGACCTGCGTTTCCTGCCCACTCGGCCAATCGCTGTCGGACGGCCGCTGCGTCCCCAATGCGATCATCGCGCAGTCGCAGCGCAAAACCGGCAAAACCGACACACGCAAGCCGGAACCCGCCGCTGCCGGCACCTTCACGACCTCGACTGCGGTCGCCGCCGCCGACGCGGGTTTAAAGACCACGCCGCGGCGCAACTCGACGACACCGCCCCCACCGCTGCCGGGCCGCATGGCGATCGGAGGACCGCGACTCGAAGCGGTTGCACCCGCCCCATCGGCCGCTTCGGAGCGCTGGAACGTGCGCATCGTTCCCTCCGCCGCCACGGCCGCGGCCGACAAGCCCGCCGCCCGCGTTCGCTCGACACCGCATGCCGAAGCGCCGGCACGCACTGCTGCGCTCGAAGTGGACGACACCGACGCCGTCGCAGTGGTCCCGGCCGATCGTGACGAGGGTGCCGCTGCGCCGGTCGAGACGGGAGCCGTGCCGACCGCCACCGTTCCGGCCGCGGGACTACCGGGCACCAAGTCGGGACAAGCCGCAACGGGCACTCCCGGCACCACCCGCCCTTCTTATGTGGCGCCGCGGCCCCAGCGCGCCGCCCGCCCTGTTCCCAAGCGGCAGCGGGCCTATTCCCGGCGCGGCGGAAGCACGCGCTCGGTGCAGAACTTCTTCATGCATCCGCTCGGTCGCATGTAGCGGGCACATCGCTCACGTCAGGCCCTCGCCGGCTTGGCGAGGGTTATCCGCTGTCGCTTTCCGTTTCGGCCATCAGCCAGCGAAAGTAATCGGGTGATCCTGCTTCGATCGGCAGGACCATGAGCGCCGGCGTCGCATAGTCGTGCTCCCGCCGGACCGCAGCCATCACCTCGTCCGTCAGCGTACCCCGCGTCTTGATCAGCATCACCACCTCGGCGGCTGTCTCGATGCGACCTTCCCACCGGTACACCGACGTCATGCCCGGCAGGATATTGACACAGGCCGCCAGCCGCCGTTCGACGAGCCGCGCGGCCATCGCCTCCGCTTTCTCGCGGCTGGCGTGGGTCGTGTAGACCAGAACGGGCTTGTCGTTTGCCTGCACTTGGGCCAGCCTTTTGCTGCATCCGGGTGAAAGGATGATCGGCAATCGGGAGGATCGGCTTTTGGACGGCGACCACAGCCAGACGCGACGTAAGGGCCCGCTCCCGGTTCCCCTCCTACAGGTTGGCATAAAATGCCCGGCCCGTCTTCCGCGCGCGTCGACGCTCGATCGCTGCGGGCAGCCCAGACCAGACGTTGCCGGCGCCCTTCATTCCGAGCGGTGCTGATTACCCGATGGCCAAGTCCGCACGGAAATTCGACACCATTGCTTTTGTCGCCAGTGACGTGGCCGAGGCACAGGAGGCATTGAGGTCCCTTGCGGACCGCTACGGCAACTGCCCGGCGCCGGAAGCGGATGCCATCGTCGCGCTCGGCGGCGACGGGCTGATGCTGCAGACGCTGCACCGCTTCATCAACGACCGCATCCCCATCTACGGTATGAACCGCGGGTCGGTCGGCTTCCTGATGAACGAATTCCGCGAGGAGGGATTGATCGAGCGCCTGCGACAGGCGCAGATCAGCCGCGTGCATCCCTTGTCCATGCTGGCCTTCGACGGCCAGGGCAAGGCGCACAAGGGGCTCGCGATCAACGAGGTCTCGCTGTTCCGCGAGCGCCATCAGGCGGCCAAGCTCAGCATCTCGGTCGATGGCAAGCAGCGGCTCGAAGAGCTGATCTGCGACGGCGTGCTGGTGGCGACACCGGCCGGGTCGACGGCCTACAATCTCTCCGCCTACGGCCCCATCCTGCCGATCAACGCCCAGCTGCTCGCGCTGACCCCGATCAGCCCGTTCCGCCCCAGGCGGTGGCGCGGGGCGCTGCTGCCGAACAAGGCGCGCATTTGCGTCAGCGTGCTCGAGCACGAGAAGCGCCCGGTGAGCGCCGTCGCCGATCACGTCGAGTTCCGCAACATCGTTCGCGTGGAAGTCGAGCAGGCCCGTCAGGTCGAGCTGCTGATGATGTTCGACAGCGACCACAGCCTCGACGAGCGCATCCTCGCCGAACAGTTCCGCTATTAGATCTTTGATGAGACCGACGATTCACGCTTCGGACTGATAGGGTCCGAAGCGATCGTGGTCTAATCGACCAACACCACAGTCTGCCACGAAGATGACGACGCCTCGGCACCGTTGCCGCTGCTCGGGCGCTCCTCTTCGCCTCGGGCCGCGATGTCGCCACCCAGCGACCGGCGCGCACGGCCGAACCATTGTGCGACCTCGGCGCCCGTCGGACGCCGCTCGATGGCGAGCTTCAACCGCGCCACCAGTGCGCCGACACTCGCCGCCCTGCCGCCGGTCGGACGCAACTCGGGCCAGTCGTCCGCCAGACCGGGCAGAACATCGGAAACGAGGCGATCCTGATCGCTGGCGGCACTACTGATCAGCGCGATGGAACGATCGGCGCCGAGCACATGCGCGAGGTAGAGATCGCTCGCCGTCGGCGACCGCTTCAGCGCCGCGCGCAACGTTTCGGCATGACGCCGGGCCTGACCGAAGGCGACCAGCGCCGCGATATCGGCATCCTTGCGCAGCTCCAGAATGCGCTGGCGCTCGCTCGCGACCGGCACGTAATAGCGACCGCCGCTGGTACGGAAAATGCGCGACGCCTCCGCCGCCAGCGGCTCTCCGCCCGCCCCGGACTCGAGGGCCGCCAGCCATGTCTGCTCGCGGAAAGGGATGGGGCGGATAGCGGCGGCCTCGACCACCGCGGCGACGGGCGTCGGCGTTACGGCAGTGCGCGGTGCGGCCGCCGGTTCGCCGCCGGACGCGGCCAGGGTGAGGACCAGCACGAGTTGCGCCGGCACGTCGAAGAGGGAACTCAAGGCGGTAGCTCCGCTACTTTTCCGTCACTTTCATTTCATCGCGACCATCGTCATTCTCGCCGTGTGAGCGCCCTGCACTGGCGCGAACTAGGCGGGGATCCAGCGTGAGACTCGTCCGCAGGACACAAGTCAATTGTCGGCTTCGCCGTGTCTCACGCTGAATCCCCGATCTTCACGCGCCGCAAGGGGCGCGCTCGATCGAGGATGACGGAGGTGAACCTGGGAACGCAACGCGGGCGCCGCCGAATTCGGCCGGCGACCGGCAACAGACTGTCGATGATGCCGAAACCTGGTGAACAGCGGATTAACCCGCGCTCTACTCCGGCACACGACGGCCCGCTCCCTTGCCAGGGGAGCCGCCTGGGGGCACAACCCACGCCATCAGTCCCAACGACCCGGAGAGCGGACCATGCGCGGGCTGTATTTCGAGGAGTTCGAGGTCGGCGCCACCTTCGAGCATGCCGTCCGGCGCACGGTGACCGAGGCCGACAACACTCTCTTCTCCTGCCTCACCCACAACGCCCAGCCGCTGCACATCGACCACGAGTTCGCGGCCACGACGGAATGGGGCCGGCCGCTGGTCAACTCCCTCTTCACGCTCGGCCTGATGATCGGCATCTCGGTCAGCGAGACGACGCTCGGCACCACCATCGCCAATCTCGGCATGACGGAGGTGAAATTTCCCCGCCCCGTCTTCCACGGAGACACGCTGCGGGTGACGACCGAGGTCGCATCCAAGCGCCAAAGCCGCTCGCGCGCCGACGCCGGCATCGTCGAGTTCATCCATCGGGCTTTCAATCAGAAGGGTGAGCTGGTCGCGGAGTGCCGGCGGCAGGCGTTCATGCGCACGACGCCGGCGAAGGGAGCGTAAGGCCGATGCGCTCGCTGCTGTTCGTGCCGGGAGACCAGGACCGCAAGCTCGCCAAGGCGCTGACCTTCGGCGCCGACGCGCTGATCCTCGATCTGGAAGATTCAGTGGCGCCGGACCGCAAGCCCGCCGCGCGCGCAGAGACGCGATCGTTCCTGCAAAGCGCCGCCCGGCTCGCCGGAGAGACGCGTCTCGTCGTGCGCATCAACGCGCTCTCCACCGGCCTATGGCGCGACGATCTCGCGGCCGTCATGCCGGCACGGCCGCACGCCATCCTGCTGCCGAAACCGCGCTCCGGCAGCGACGTCGCAGCGCTCGCCACAGCCCTCACCGAGCAGGAGCGGGAGCACGGCCTTCCAAGCGGCGAAACGAAAATTCTGGCGCTGCCGACCGAGGTGCCCGGCTCGCTGCTCCTGCTCGCCACCTTCGCCGGGGCCAGCGAGCGGCTGGCGGGTCTCGCCTGGGGGGCGGAGGACCTGTCGGCGGCGCTCGGAGCGTCGGCCGTCCACGACGAAACCGGCGCCCTCGCCTCGCCCTTCCGGCTGGCGCGCGATCTCTGTCTTTTCGCGGCCGCCGCCGCCGGCTGCGCGGCGATCGACGGCGTGTGCCTCGACCTCGATCAGCCGAAGCGCCTGGAGAAGGAAGCCCGCGAGGCGGCGCGCGACGGGTTCTCGTCCAAGCTCGCCATCCATCCGGCGCAGGTGGCGGCGATCAATGCGGCCTTCACACCGTCCCCCGGTGAGGTCGCCGAGGCACGTGCCATCCTCGCGGCCTTCGCCGCACATCCCGGTGCGGGGGTTGTCGCTCACGACGGCCGCATGCTCGACCGCCCCCACCTCCTCCGCGCCGAGCGGCTGCTGGCAAGGGCTGCCCTGGCCGAGGGTCGGAAGCCTGTGCCGGAGTGACTTTGCTTCATTTCAGGCTTGAACCCGTGCAGGGTCATCGGCGACACTCGCGGCCCGGAGGAACCCTTGACCGACGTTCTCGATAAGCGTGTGACGGATTTGGAGACGCTGGTTTGGGAGATCCCGAACCTTCTCAATACGCATTTTGCCCGCTTCGAGGCGGCGCTGGCCGACAACACGTCGCGGATTGCCAGCCTCGAGCGGACGATGATCACGCTGCAGACCGACATGCGTGATCTGCGCGGCGGCGTCACCAGGCAGCTCATAGAGCAGGATAAGCAGCTGGCTGGGATCGTTCAGCGTCTGGTTGCGGTCGATCAGCGGCTGGACGCGGTCACACTGCGTCTTGCTGCGATCGAGCAGCGCTTCGACTCTTCCGAGATGGGAACGACCGCGATCAATTCCAAGCTCGACGCCGTTCTCGCGCGACTGACGGCGACCTGACCCATTCGCTTCGCAGCCATCGCAGTTGTCGTGCGGATGTCGAGGGAGGTCCCACCGCCTCACCCCCTCCACCTTTCCACGATGTCGCCCAGCACCGGGCGCTCGCGGTCGGAGGGGCGCTCGGCGGGGGTGCCGATGTGGACGAAGCCGGCGATGCGCTCGTGATCGGCGAGCCGCAGGACGGCGCGCACGCGGGGGCTGTAGGCGACCCACTCGGTGATCCAGCTGGTGCCGTAGCCCAGCGCATTCGCCGCCAGGCAGAGGCTGAACGCAGCCGCTCCGGCCGACAGCACCTGCTCCCACTCCGGCGCTCCGGGCCGCGGCAGCACCCGCGACACGACCCCGACCACCAGCGGCGCCCGCGTGAAGCGCTTGCGCTCCGTCTCCAGGCGGATCGCCGACGGCGGCTCGCGTTCCTCGGCGAGTGCCGCTTCTGCGAACACCTCGCCCATGCGCGCCCGCGCATCGCCCTCGAACACGATGAACCGCCACGGCACCAGCTTCTTGTGGTCCGGAACGCGGGCGGCGATGGTCAGGATGCGCTCCAGCTCGGCCGCGCTCGGCGCCGGTTCCGTCAGCCGATCCGGCTTGACCGAGCGCCGCGTCGCGAGAAGGTCGAGGATGGGGTTGCTCATGGCGGCCCTTAGTCTGCGGGGCCTCACGCGGATGCCCCCGATTTTCCCGCCGAGGCGGTTGCTGCCGGCCTCGCTAACCCAATTCCGCATCTGCTACAATCACTCCTGATTTGCCGGACGACAGGACCACGCCCCATGCTCCGCCGCCTTCCGTTTCTGCTCGGCTTCGCCGGCGCCCTCGGCATTGGCCTCTTGGCCGCGAGCGCCGAGGCGGCCGATGCGCCGCCCGCGGCGATCGTCGTCTTCGATGGCTCGGGCTCGATCTGGGGTGACCTCGGCGCCGAGAAGCACTCCAAGTTCGATCTCGCCCGCGACGCGCTCAAGTCCGTGCTGTCGAAATCGTCGCCGTCGGCCCGCATCGGCCTGATGGCCTTCGGACACCGGCGCAAAGGCGACTGCAATGACGTGGAACTGGTCGTCCCGCCGGAATCGGGCGCGGCCGAGCGTCTCGCCGGGCCGATCGACAAGATCAATCCGCACGGCAAAGGCCCCCTCGCCCTCGCCATCCGAGACGCGCACCGCACCCTCGCGGCGGGAGATGCCAGCCGAAGCGGAAAATCCAGCGTGATCGTCATCCATGACGGCCCGGACAACTGCGGTCAGGACATCTGCGCCATCGCCACCGAGCTGGCCAAGCTAAAATCGGGTATCGCCGTACATCTGATCGCCCTCGGCCTGGAGCGCACCGACGCGCAGAAGATGTCCTGCGTTCCGAAGCTGACCGGCGGGCGGATGTTCGAGGCCGCCGATGCCGCAACCCTCCAGCGCGTGATGACCGAAGCCTTCACACTGGCCGCTCTCGATAAAAGCACTCCCGCCGCACCAGTGCCCGAGACGGCTCCCGCCGCCGAGGCCCCTAAGCCGCCGGCCGAAACGGAAGGCCCGTCGCGGCTGCGACTCTCCGCCAGCCTCGCGCCGGGCGGTGCCGCCGTCGCCGAGCCGCTGAAATGGCGCTTGTTCCGCGAGGGCGCACCGGAGGCCACCGTTCTGGAGCGCACCGCGCCGCAGGTGAGCGAGCCGATCGCTGCCGGCAAATATATCGTCGAAGCCCACTATGGCCTGGTCCTCACGCGCGGCCCGGTCGAGGTGGCGGACAAGGGCCTGACCGAAATCGTGGTGCCGCTCGACGCCGGCTCGATCCAGCTCTCGGCCAAGGCCGCGCGCACCGGCGATCCGCTGGAGGACGCCTTCATTACCGTCGTCAGGAAGCCGGCCGCGGATGGCGCCGCGGCGACCGGCTCCGGCGAACCCGTGTGGAGCGGCCGCAACGACGCCGAGCTGGTGCTGCCGGCTGGCGCCTACGCCGTCGTGCTCGATCAACATCTCGTCAGAACCGAGCAGGCCATCACGCTGACCGCCGGCGGTCGTGCCGTCGCGGAATTCACGCCCGCACTCGGAATGCTCGAGCTGTCGGCCGCCGCCGTCGAAGGCGGCCCGGCGCTCGCGAACGTCACCTACGTCCTGACCGAGGACGACCCCGACGCGGTGCGCGGGCGCCGCGAGATCGCGAGGTCCGCTCATCCGACGCCGACGTTTGCGCTTCCCGCCGGCACCTATTACGTGACCGCGCGCAGCGACACCGCCGAGGTCCGCCAGCGGATCGCCGTCGGCCCCGGCGACACCGTTCGCAAGGTGATCGCTCTCGGCGTTGCCCGCATCGAGGTGGCTGTGGCGTGGCCGGCGGGCATCCCGGCCGGCGATCCCGGCATCACTCACCGCGTCGTCGGTCTCGATCAGGAGCAGCGGATCGTCGGGCGCGCGACGACGCCCGCCACCGTCTTCGACCTCGGGCCCGGACGCTACCGCATCGAAACCACTCTGGCCGATGGAAATGTGCGGGCCTCGCAGGAGATCGAGGTGCAGCCGGGACGGGATGCTAAGGTCACGCAACCTCTCCTCGCCGGCCGCGTGAAGATTGCCACCGCGGGGGGATCGAAGGACGCGCGGGCAGCGGGCGGGGCCGGCGCGTGGGTGATCCGCGATGCGGCCGGCGCCGTCGTCTGGCGCACGACGCGCGTCGAGCAGCGCACCGCGACCCTCGCACCTGGCCGCTATCGACTGCGCAGCGAGCATTCCGGCGCTGCTGACGAGCAAGCCTTCGACCTAGCGGCCGGCGACCAGCTCACACTCGATCCGAAACTCAACGGACGCGCCCCCTGATTCGCCGCCCCGATCCTGCTTCTAAGGGCTTCGCCGGTAGACTGGGTGGAGCCGCCGGCTGCCATATTTCGACCACGCTTGCCGACCGACATATCGGCGATGCAAAAATCGTCCCGTTCGACTTCCGGAGTGCGATGCCTCAGCTGCCTGCCGCTTCGACTACCGCAAAGGGCCACCGCCGCCTTGCCCGCGCCGGCCAGCTGCTCGCGATCGCCATTGTCCTGCTGACGGCGGCTCCCGTCTCTGCCCAGACCACCGACAACGGCTGGACGACGGGCGTCGAGGGCAATGCGAACGGCACAACAACCATCACCCGCACGACACCCGAGGGCGATGCCGATGCCGCGCAGGCCGGCCCCTCGCAGGTCCGCCTCGTCGCTCTGCTCACCGCCGACGGGCAGTCGATAGATAAAGGCATGATCTGGCACGTGTTCCAGAACACCGACGGCGCCGACGGACAGCGCAAGCTGGTCAGCACCCACCGCGATCCGAGCCCCTTGGTCAAGCTCGACCCAGGCGAGTACATGGTCAATGCCGCCTTCGGACGGGCCAACCTCACCCGCAAGATCACCGTCGCAGCCGGCAAGACGCCCGCCATCGAGCAGTTCGTGCTCAACGCCGGCGGCCTTCGGCTGGCGGCCCTCGTCGGCTCATCGGCGGCGCCCGCCAATACCGTCAGCTTCGACATCCAGACCGACCGCGACCAGTCCGACAGCCGCACGACCGTGATGTCGGGAGCGCGCCCCGGACTCATCATCCGGCTCAACGCCGGCATCTATCACATCGTCTCCACCTACGGCGACGCCAACGCCACCGTCGAGGCCGACGTGACGGTGGAGGCCGGAAAGCTGACGGAAGCACAAGTTACGCACACGGCGGCCAAGACGACACTCAAATTGGTCGCGCGCCCGGGCGGCGAAGCGCTCTCCGATACGCAGTGGACCATCCAGACCAAGGACGGCCGCGTCGTGAAGGAGAGTGTCGGCGCACTGCCGACGCATCTCCTCGCCCCCGGCAGCTACACCGCCATCGCCCGCAATCAAAGCAAGAGCTACACGGAAACCTTCGATCTGGTCGACGGCCAAACCTCTGTGGTGGAGGTGGTGATGGCGGCGAGCGCTCCGCAGTAACCGCGCACCATCGCCGTCAGAAGTCGTTCAGCACCCAGTCGGTCGGGCAGCCGTTCTGGCGCATTCGACGTTCCGTCTCTCCCAGCGATCCGGCGAGCTTCAGGTCGTAGAACAGCCCGCGCGCAATCTGCCAGTGCTCGCAGGCGGTGGTGAGGTCGCCCTGCTGCCCGACGAGATCGCCCAGCTCCAGACGGGCGGCGGCGTGAACCTGCTTCTGCCCGTGCTTGGCTGCGAGCCGGATCGACCGGCGGAACAGCTCCGCAGCCTCGGTGCTTTCTCCGCCCGCGTGGCGCTCGCGGCCTTGCGCCAGGTAGAGGTCTGCGAGTTCGCTCTCGACCCCCCGCGCCTCGGCCGCCGCGATGCGCTCGGCGACATTGGCGATCGGCTCGCGCGTGGGCTTCGACGGCAGCGCAGCAACGGCCGTCGCTGCGGCTGCGGGCGTCGCCGGTGCCGCCACTGGCTCGGCGCCGTGCTTCGGCCCGTCGCGCGCGGACGGCGGCTGCGGGATCGGCACCCCGTATCGACCGGTGAGAGACGCCGGCTCGCGCAGCCGGCTGCGCCGCCGCCGAATCTGGCCGAGCGCGAGCGCCATCACGGTCAGCAGCGCGAGAAACGGCAGGCTGAGTGCGATCCACCCGGCCAGTCCCGTCAATTCGAGGCCCTGCATGGTGGCATCCGATCAGCGAAAGGGCGGAGACTGCATCAGCCCGCCGCGGGTCCACAGGTCGTTCAGTCCGCGCTCCAGCCGCAGCGTCGACTTGGCGCCGACCGTACGTTCGAAAATCTCACCGTAATTCCCGACCTGTTTGACGATCTGGTAGACCCAATCTGCGGCCAGTCCCATCGCCTGCCCGAGATTGCTTTCGAGCCCCAGGAACTGTCGGATGGTCGGATTGGAGGAGCCGCGCGCCTCGTCGACGTTGCTGCTGGTGAGGCCGAGCTCCTCGGCATTGATCAGCGCCATCAGCGTCCAGCGCACGATCGCAAACCACTGTTCGTCGCCCTGCCGCACCGCCGGCCCCATCGGCTCCTTCCAGATCATCTCAGGCAACAGGATGTGATCGCCGGGGTTGGCGAGGAACCCCCGCTCGCTGGCCAGCACCGAGATGTCACTCGAAATCAGCGTGCAGCTTTCACTCGCATACGCCTTCATCAGGTCGTCCCAGCGGGCCGCAGAGACGAGCTGGAAGCGCATCTGATGCTGGCGGAAATAGTCGGTCAGCGCTCGATCCGCGCTGGTGCCGGCCATGGCGCAGATCGATGCTCCCGACAATTCCAAGACGCTCGAAAGTGCGTGCGCCCTGCGTACCATGAAGCCCTGCCCGTCATGGAACAGCACGCCGGCGAAGCGCAGCCCGAGCTCCGTGTCGCGGCTGAGCGTCCAGGTCGTGGACCGCGCGAGCACGTCGACCTCGCCGCCGCTGAGCGCCCGGAACCGATCGCTGATGCTCAAGGCGCGAAACTTGACCGCCGTCTTGTCGCCGAGCACGGAGGCCGCCACCGCCGAACAGAACTCGACATCCAGCCCCCGCCATTGTCCCTGTCCGTCGACGGTCGAGAACCCGGCGGTGCCTTCGCTGACCCCGCACACCACGTGACCGCGCTCGCGCACGGCATCGATGATGCCGGCCGACGCCGGCGCCGCTCCTCCGAGCGCGGCGCAGCCCATGACGGCGGCAACAGCCGCCTTGACGATCCCCAGGCGGGGCAAACGGCACTCGGGCATCAAAGGCCAATCTCTCGGGTCGCAAATCGACTAGCGAAGGTCATGGAAGGATCGTGACGCGCCGCGGCCGGATCGCACTCGCCTCCCTCCGATCAATCCCGCGTCGGCGTCCGCCGGTCAAGGTCTTGACCGCGGGGGCAACATGCGCCACACGGGCTCGCTCGCGACCTCGGCCGAAAGGGGCCAGAAGATGGCCCGCAATACGCACAATCCCGACGATCCGCCGCACACCTTCGCGACGCAGCCGACCCGCGTCATCCACGCGGGCCGCGATCCGGCGGCCCAGCACGGATTCGTCAATCCGCCGGTCTACCGCGGATCGACCGTTCTGTTCCCGAGTGTCTCCGCGCTCGAAGCCAAGGCCCAGCCCTACACCTATGGCCGGCGGGGAACACCCACTGTAAGGGCCCTGGAGCAGGCGATCGCCGAGATCGAGGGCGGCGCCGAGACGCGACTGACGGCCTCCGGCTATCAGGCCGTCACGAGCGCCATCCTGGCCTTCGTGGAAAGCGGCGATCACATCCTGGTTGTCGACAGCGTCTATCAGCCGACGCGGCAGTTCTGCGACCTGATGCTCGCCAAGCTCGGTGTCGAGACGGAATACTACGACCCGCTGATCGGCGCCGGCATCGCATCGCTGCTGCGTCCCAACACGCGCCTCGTTTTCACCGAGAGCCCCGGCTCGCAGACCTTCGAGGTGCAGGACATTCCAGCCATCGCCTCCGCCTGCAAGGCGCGCGGGCTTTGGCTGCTGATGGACAACACCTGGTCCAGCCCGCTCTATTTCAAACCCTTCGCGCATGGCGTCGACGTTTCGATCCAGGCGGCGACCAAGTATATCGTCGGCCACGCGGACGCCATGCTCGGCGCCGTCACCTCGAATGCGCGCGCCGCCCGCCACGTCGAGCGGTCCTGCGGCGTGCTCGGCGTGTGTCCGGGCAGCGAGGAAACCTTTCTCGGTCTGCGCGGCCTGCGCACCCTCGACGTGCGGCTCGCGCGGCATCAGTCCTCGGGCCTCTCCATCGCGCGCTTTCTGCAAGAACGCCCCGAGGTAGCGCGCGTTCTCCATCCGGCACTGCCCGGCGATCCCGGCCACGCGCTATGGACGCGAGACTTTTCCGGGGCCAGCGGACTGTTTTCCGTCATCCTGCACCCCACCCCGAAATCCGCGATTGCCGCCATGCTCGACGGCCTGCAGCTCTTCGGCATGGGTTATTCGTGGGGCGGCTACGAGAGCCTCGTCATCCCCTTCGACCCGACGTCCTATCGCACCGCGACGCACTGGACCGCCGAGGGTCCGGCCCTGCGCTTCCACATCGGCCTCGAAGACGTCGACGACCTGAAGCGCGATCTCACGGCCGGCCTCGAGCGGCTGCGCAGCGCCGGCCGGTGATGACGACTTTAAGCCGCTACGTCGCGTTTATGGGGACACGATCCCGAATGCTGGCGCATTCGGGTCATGTCCCCGGCGGCGTTCCGGGACATAGCCCGATCGCCCGATGACTGTGATGTGGAGATCGTCGACTATCACTGAACGAAAGTTAACAACATGGCCGAGCACCACGACCCCATACCGCCCGGCGAGATCCTTCTCGCGGAATTTCTGGAGCCACTAGGCATCAGTCAGAACAAGTTGGCGCGCGACATCGACGTGCCGGTGAGCCGCATCGCGGCGATCGTCAAAGGGGAGCGCACCATCACGGCCGATACAGCACTGCGGCTGGCGAAGTTCTTCGGAACGACCCCTGAGATGTGGCTGCGACTGCAGAGCACTTATGATCTGCGTCTCGCTCAGCGCACCACATGGCCCAAGGTCATGGCCCGGATAAGAACGCACAAAGCTGCTTAAAACTTTCGATTGGCCTTGCGCCGCCAAGGTGATGGCGGTTGAGTGCCCTCCATCACTCACTCCCCCGGCCGGAAGAGATCGCCGGCACAGTTGAGATAGAGTGATCGCGTGGCGTGCGGGATCGGTCCCGGCACCACCAGCGACCGCGGTGAGGCGCCGTCGACGGCGATTTCGATGCTGCCGCCGGACACCATCAGCTCCTGGATGAGCGTCGTCACCCGCGGGTCGGCGGCGGGCGCCGTGACTTCGCGGCCCGACGCGCCCATGACCGGGGCGCCTATTGCGAACGCCTTCGTATGCACCGTTGCCGTCGACAGGGTGAGGGCGTCGATGGATCTGGCCCGGCCCTGCGGCGTGTGCCACGAGCCGCCAAGGACGAGATCCGCCCCGTCGCCCTTTCTCCGCAGCATCACGTCGAGAACGATCACGCCGTCCGCCTCCGAGAAGGTTGCCCGCGCGCCGCAGGCCGCAACCCGACCGTCCGACAGCAGAACGATGGGCTCGACGGCGGGCGGCCGTGCCTGGGCCAGTGCGGGCCGCGCCAAACACGAGGCCGCAACTGCCAGGACCGTTGCAAAATCTCGCAAGCTCACGATCCGCATGGGAAATGCTACTCCGAGGTTCGTCCGTCCGAGCTTACGATTTGCGGCCCGCCTCCGGATCGCCGCGGCGCCAGGCGTCGATCTTTTCCATCAGCCAGCCCCACGCTTCGCGCTCGCGCGGGCCGGCGGTCTTCGAGACGGCGATGTCGAGATATTGCAGCTCGCTTTCGATCTTGGCGGCCGGCAGCATGTGCAGGCGCGTGACGAGAACCGCCAATTCCAGCACCGCCACCTGCGCGCGATTGAAGCCGGGCCACGGCGCGTGGGACGCCGTATGCACCACGCGGCAGGAAAAGCGCGGCCGCTGCGCGTCTTCGGTGAGCTTGTCGACCGTCAGCTCCCAGTGGGTCAGCGCGCCGGCGAGAAATTTGCCTTTGACCTTCTCGGCCGGCTTCAGCGGCCAGTCGCGCCGTCCGGTCAGGCAGCCGGCGAACACGCGCACGTCGTCGGTGTGGCTCGCGACCGCACACGGATTGGCGATCAGGTTGTCCAGCGTCCGCGAGGGACGGAACGGTGCGATGATCCAGTTGTCGCCATCCTCGATGAGCCCCAGCGGCGCGATATGTACGTCGCCGCCGGCATTCTGGGTCGTGACGATCGTTTCGACGATTCTCGGCATTCGGTTTCCTCGGTAGGATCCGGCCACAGGCACAACACTCGACGGGTGTCAGACCCGGAGGGTCTGACACCCGGCCCTCAGGGTTTCTTAGCCTTCAGCGTTGCGCCTTCGGGAGCGTGGCGCGTCAGGTCTTCGCTCTTCCTGTCGGCAGCGACCCCCCAGTCGAGGGGGTTGTCCTGAGCATAGCGCTTGCCGAGCGCACGGGCGATCTCGGCCTTGGCCAGTTCGTAGCCGAGATAGAAGGCATGGCTGCCGTCGGCCTCGACGCCGAGCTTTTCAAACAGCTCGAACGGATCGGCGGCGAAGTGATGGCCGTCGCGATTGTAGATATGCAACCCGTCCTCGGCCGCCTCGATGCGGAAATTGGCGTCGCGCACGCCCTTCGCCGCGGATGCGATTTCTGCCGGCGTCTGCGGAAAGGGCTTCAGATCGTGCAGCGACAGCAGCCCGCCGCCGTAGCCTTTGGGCAGGCTCTTGTCCTCGCGAGACCGGAACATCATCCGGCGCGCGGCGTCGTGCTCCTGCACGGTCCGGCGCGTGTGAGGCGAAACCTGAACGATCAGCACGTTGCGGATGGCGAGTTCCGAGCAGATGCCGAGCAGCGCCGCCGTCACGCCCTGGCTGTCGGCGTCGGTCAGCTCGGTGAGGTTACCTGTCCCCATGAGGATTTCGACGTCGGGACACCGCCGCCGCAGCTCGGCATAGCGTTCGAGCGAGGCCATGAAACCGAAATGAATGGGATCGAGGATCGGATCGGCGAGGTGCGGAAGTCCCATCGCCTTCGCCTTGTCGATCGCCCGCACGAGGGATTGAAGATCGCCATGCGGCTTCGGCACCAGCACGGGAACGCACTGGGTGCCGGCCACGGCGTCGAGCGTCGTCTCGTCCAGCGAGAGAACAAAATCCGCGCCGGCCCTTGCGCCCCGACGCAACTCCTCCACATCGCCGCTGTCGACGCTGACCTTGAATCCGGCGGACTTGAGCGCTGTCACCACTTCTTCGAGATGCGGGAACGCCACGTCCGGCTGACAGCCGATGTCGATAACGTCGGCGCCGGCCGCCCTCAGCTCACCAGCGCGGGCAAGCAACTGCGCCACCGTCAGTCCCGGCGCCTCGACAATCTCGGCGAAGATCCTGAGATCATGCCGCGACAGATCGGCGGGTTTGCCGCCCTTGCCGAACGCCTCGGGCAGATCGACGATCTCGTCCGGCCCGCGCTCGAACGGCACGCCGAAATGCGCCTCGAGCGATTTGAGATCCATGCGACAGCGGCCGGGAAGGATGACGCGGGTGGCCTCGAGCGGCGGCTTCAGACGGTTCCTGACGATCGCCTCCGTCATGAGTGCGGCGACCTTGATGCCGATGTTGGCGACCCGCCACGACCCCTCGGGCAGGCCGAGGCCGGCGACCGTCGCCGTTACCCGCGCCTCGGCGAGGTGGCCGGTCAGGAAGAGGAGCTTTTCAGCCACTTGAGCCGCTCCTCGACCGCGAGTTCGAGCTCGGGCAGCGTCTCGACCACCGTCGTCGCCTCGAAGGTTTTTAGCTTCTCGGTGTTTTCGAGATCGATACGGCGGGGGTAGACCTTGACCATGCCCTTCGGTGCCTCGGTGTCCATCTCGGGTTGCGTATCGCAGGCGAACACGATCGCCGGCACGCGGCACTTGCCGGCCTGCGCGAAGACGTTGGTCGGCAGGTTGTCGGAGATGCCGAGCACGCACTTGGCGACCGTGTTCGATGTCGCGGGGCCGAGGATCAGCGTGTGATAGACGCCATAATAGAAATTGCCGACCGGCGCGGCGCTCGCCGTGCGATCCTTGTAGATGCGCGTGCCCTCGGCGAAGGTCAGCTCCTGCTTGTACATATTGAGCACTTCTTCCGCCGCGCTCGACAGGAACACATCAAGGTCGGGCAGCCCGCGCATGATGGCGAGGCTTTCCTTGAAGTAGTGTCCCGAGCCGGTCAGCGCCCAGCCGAAGCGAGGGGTCTTGATTTTCTTTTCAGCCATGGCAGCGGGCTAGCATGGGGTGGAGCTGGCGTCGATTGTCGATTGCAAACCAGGATCGGCGCGGCCGGCAGTGGTCACGCGAACAGCGGATTGCGGCCGAGCCAATGCTCCAGCTCCGCGTCGTCATCGCATCCGAGCACCCGCCAGTCGAGTTCCGCCCTCGCGACGATGTCGGCGAAAGCGAGGTCGACGATACCGCGCCGCGCCAGCTCTGCGGCATCGGCCGAGGCCGGCACGGCGCACGACTTGACGAGAACGACAGGCACGTCGCCCAAAACTTCAGCGAGCCGCGCGGCCAGTCCATCGGATGTGACGCTCCAGTCCAGCGGCACGGCATGGTCATTCGACATCAAGGTGAACGGAAACCAGATGGGGACCCACCGCTCCTGCCATGCCTGGCGCATTTCGGCGTTGGAATGCACCCGCTGCAAAGCCGCGAACTTTCCACACAGAACCTCGGCCATCTGGTGCATGGCCAGCAGTGCCATGCGGTGCGCCGTGCGGTCGTCGTAGCCGAGCGCGGCCTGGGACTGACGCACCGCATCCGCGAACGGCCCGCCGCCGGGAACGATAACAACGGGACGCGAAGCGCGTTCGACGGCGCGCAGAATCAGGTCCAGTCGCGACGAGGCAGCAAGACTGCCTCCGATTTTCAGAACCAGGGGGGAACTGGTGTCCGACCTGCCATGGCCGGCGCCTCGAACGGCGGACGTCATCGCTCTGTGCCACGGCGGCGCACGATTTCGACGCCGCGCACCGGCCCGCGCTCCAGCTTCTCGATGCACACGACGATCGAAACGATGCGCGGGTCCTGGAGACACCGGGCGGCGATGCGCTCCGCGAACGTCTCGACGAGATTGATATGGCCGTTCTCGGTCCCGGCATGGATGGCGTCGATGAGATCGGTGTAGGAGGGCACCTCGGCCATCTCGTCGCGGGAACTGCGCACGGTCGGCGCGAGGCTTGCTTCGACGGTGAGCCGCACCTTTTGCGTGACGCCCTTCTCCTCGGCATAGACGCCGATGTTGCAGTCGATCACGTAGTCACGCACGAAAATGCGGTCGGGCCGGGTGCCCTCGGCCATCGCGGCTGAGATCGTTTCGTCTCTCTTGCTGCTCATGAAGCCAGCGCTTTTTCGATTGGTTCAGAAATGGCCTGAGGGATGGCGGCGCGAACGGCGCGGATAGCAGAGGCATCGAGTGCCGCGGTCCGCCGTCCCCCGCTACACAGCGCGCCGCGGAAGCCGAGGATGTCGGGCGCTAGGTTCAGCAGGGCGGCGATATGCGGCATCCGCAGCGCGCCGGCCAGCCCGACCGAAAGCCCGTGCGCCCGTCCGAGCGCGATGAACCCGGCCAGCCCTGTCAGCGAGATGTGGTCGCCGAGCGAACCTGCAGACTTGTCCGAGGTGTCGATCATCACGCCGGCAAATCCGGCGGCGCCCAGCATCGGCACGATACCGAAATCCGGCTGCCGATCTGCGAGCAGAAGCCCGACCAGCCGGGCGGGCGCCACTGAACCTGCTGCCAGCCGCTCGATGACCGCCCCAGCCGTCGCGTTCGAGAAGAGACCGATCTTCACCAGATCGACGCCGGTCGCCGCCACGACTTCGACTGCCCGGGCGATGTCATCGGGCTTTACGAGGTCACCGATGGTGGCGCTGACAGGACGCCGGCCGTCGACGACGGCGACGATGCGGGCGATCGCCTGCGCAGGCAATGCTCCCAGCGCGCCACGGGCCGGATCCTTGCCGTCGATGACGTCGGCCCCATTCGCCAGCGCCAGCAACGCCTCGCGCTCGTCCGTCACGCTCGCCAGAAATCGAACCGATCGTCCGGCCGGTCTCATCTCGATCAGTCCGTCTGATATGATTGCGCCCCGCTTCAGGTCTCGCGGAAAATGCGCTTCTGCTCGGCCCGAACGGCGTCCCGGTCAGTGCGCTCGGCCGTCGTCAGCCGCACCGCCTCGTCCTGCATAATACTCGCAGAGCCGGCCGACATGCGCAAGATTCTGGTCCCCAGCATCACCGCCTCGGCCCGGTCGTGGGTAACGAACAGCACCGTCGTCGGCCGCCGGTTCCACAACCCGATCAGCAACTCGCGAAGGTCCTGCGCGGTCGGATCGTCCAGCGAGACGAAGGGCTCGTCCATGAACAGGATGTCGGGCTCTTGGATGAAGCCGCGGGCCAGCGCCGCCCGCCGCTGCATGCCGAGCGATGTGCGCTCGGGATAGGCGCTCGCCGCCGCCGTCAGCCCGACCCGTTCGATCATCTCGTCGACCCGCGCCTGCCGGGGATCGCCGTCTGGCAGCGAGAGCGCGATATTCTCGCGCACCGTCCGCCAGGGCAGCAGTCGCGGGGTCTGGAAAATGAAGGTCAGCCGCGGATCGCCGTGGCCCAGATCGATCGACCCCTCGTAATCGCGGTCGAGCCCGGCGATCAGGTTGAGCAAGGTCGACTTGCCGCACCCGGAAGGCCCGGTCAGCACGACGAACGAGCGCGGCTCTACGTCGAAGGCGACGTCGCGCAGCACGGTCAGCGCCTCGCGGCCGGCAACGGCCGGAAAAATCTTGCGACGGACGCGGACCTGAAGCGGCGCCGTCGGGGCCTCGGTCATCGCCGCCATCGGTTGACTTTCGACTGCAGCGGCTGAAGCACGCCGAACTCCACGATCTGGATGACGATGATGAAAGCCAGCGCGTAGGCGAGGATCATCGGCACGTCGAAGGAGCCGAAGGCGGTGTGTATCTGATGCCCGACCCCGGTCGGATGGCCGCCCAGCGCCTCGACGACGAGCACGATCTTCCAGACGAGCGCCAGACCCGACCGCGCCGCCGCCGCCCAGAACGGCGCCAGCTGCGGAATGATCACGTGGCGCAGGGTCTTCCAGCGACCGAACCCGTAAATGCTGGCCATCTCGGACAAATCCTTCGAGAGGCTGCGGGCACCCTCGCGCATCTGCACGGCGACGTTCGGGATCTTGTTGATCGCCACCGCAAGGATCGCTGTGCTCTCGTAGGTTCCGAACCACACGTAGCAGAGCGCGATGATGACCAGCGCCGGCAGATTGAGAAACAGGATCAGCCAGCTATCGAAGAACTTGTCGGCCAGCCGGTTCGATCCCACCGCGATGCCGATCGCCGCGCCGATGAGCATCGCCAGAGTGAAGGCGGCTGCCACACGAAACAGCGTGATGGCGAGGTTCGACCACAGTGCGCCGTTCGCCGCCTCGCGCCCCAGCACCTCCATCACCACCGCGGGACCGGGAAGATGGCGGCTGTCGGCGAAGGCGGCCGCGATCGCCCACAGCGCGACGAATGCGCCGAGCGATAGCACCGTCCAGCCCAGCCGATCGAGAGTGGACCCGGAGGCCGGGAACCTACGTGCCGGGAGTGTGGAAGAGCTCGGGGTCGAAACGTGTGCCATTACCCACCAGTTCGGTGTCGCCGCCGGCGACCAGGAGTTGCATGATCTTTTCCGCCGATTGCATGTCGGCCTCACTCCAGGGACCGGGAATGCCGGCGAGATAGCCCGCCTTCAGGGCCAGGAATTCGCTGTCGCTGGTCGCCTTGATCAGCGGGCGCAGTCTCTCCCACGCACTGTCGCTCGTGGCAAGAATGGCGTTGGCATCCGTCGCGGCCGCCAGCAGCGCATTGATCTGGGGGCCAAGCACCGCCTCGCTGCCCTCCTTCCAGACGAACCCGACGAGAGCCGGCTGAGGCGCGACGCCGAGTTCCCGCATCACGTCGGACATCGAGATCAGACGCCGGAAGCCGCTGCCTTCCAGCCGTGCCGAGAAGGTCCAGAAGTTCAGAACCGCGTCGAGCCGCCCGTCCTTGATCTGCTCGGCGAGCAGCGGGGCGGCACCATACTGCGGGGTCGCCACGTCGGCGATATCGGCTCCCAGCGTGCGCTTCGTATAGGCGCGCAGCAACAGCCAGCTCTTGTCGACCGACGATCCGGCGACGCCGAGCCGCTTGCCCCTGAGATCGGCCAGAGACTTGATCGGCGACTGCTCGGGCACCATGACCGCGCCGAGAGAGGCCGAGAAGGGCGCGAATTTCAGCTTCTCGCCCATGCCCCGCTGTTTCAGCGCCCAGGTCCAGTCGCTGACCACGACGTCTGCGCTGCCGCCGTAGAGCGCGATGGAGCTGGCCTGATTGCTGGCGATCTCGATCACCTCGAGGTCGAGGCCGTGCTTTTTGTCGAGCCCTTCGGCCCGGATCGTCTCCAGCAGCCAGGCAAGCGTGCCGAATTTGACGGACGCGACCCTGAGCGGTGCCGGATCGGCGAAGGCTGAGCCGCCCGTCAGCGCAGTCGTGACCAGAGCAGCGAGGGAAAGCTGGAGCACGTGTCGTCGATCGAGACCCTGAACGCTCATTTCTTCTGCCCTTCGGCCAGAATGCGGTTTTTCAGCAGCCAGCGGGCGCCGTGCAGCCAGGTGTCGTCAGTATTGCCCTGGACGACGACCTGCAGGTTCCTCACCTGTGCGCCGGTCGCGACGTCGCGAATGGTGAGGATCATGTTGAGGTGGGTTTCCGAAATCTTGTCGTAGGTGACGGTGAACGCCAGATCGGCGCCGACCTTCTTGGCAATGTCGACGTCGCATTCGATGCAATTGTAGAACGGCTGCGCCGCCGCGATCTCCGTCGCCACGCCGGAAAGATCGACCGCCACATAGCGGCCGTCGGCGGTCAACTGCTTGAGGAACTCGCCATGAACCATCTTCAGGCGAGCCTCCTCGGCCGGACTCGCCTTCTTCTCACCGATATAGAAATCCTCTTCCGTCGCTTGAATATCGATCTCGAACGGAAAGACGGCGGCCTTCTGAGACGCGCTGGCCGACAGGCTCCAGGACAGCACCACGAGCGACGCCAGGATGCTTCTCACCACCATTCATGTCCTCCCAAATCCACCGATCGACCGGCACTGATGCGCTGGCGAAACGAACGCGGCGATGATCTGCGCTCTTTTCGTCAGGTTTACAATGTAACGTGTGCGCGACCCCATCGGTTTTGCAAGTGCCTCCGGCTCTTCGGCGACGATCACACTCAATAACAAGCCCGCGAGCAGAGCGAACGGCGCGCTTGACATCCGGCCAAACGCTGCCACTTTCCACTGCAACATAGTAACAACACAAGCCGGCAGCGCAAGACGTTGCCGGCGCGCGGGGAGATGTCGATGCAGTTCGCACGTGCAGCAAGGCGCAAGGCTCGCAGTCCGGTCAGGCTGGCAGCCGCGCTGTCGCTGCTGGCCATCGGCTTCGTGCCAGATGCCCGCGCCGCCGACGAACCGGCGCCGCCCTCTGCGACGGCAGCCGCCGAGCAACCGGCTGCCCCCGCCACCGTGACACCGCCCGGCGCCGCGCCTGCGGCAGTCGCGGTCGAGAAAATCGGCATCCTGCTGGTGCGCGAATTGCGCGAGAACCGGCTGCCGCCGTTGTCTCTGCTCGACATTCCACCTCCCGACGAGGGTATCGGCGGCGCCAAGCTGGCGATTTCCGACAACAACACCACCGGCAAGTTCATGCAGCAGGAGTTCACGCTCGACACCGTGCAGAGCGCGAAACCCGAAGAGCTTGTCGCCGAAGTCGTCAAGCGGGTCGACGGCGGGCTCGGTTTCATCGTCGTCGACGTCGAGCCGAAGACGGTTCTGGCCATCGCAGACGCGGTGAAAGACAAGGACGCCGTCATCTTCAACGCCGGTTCGGCCGACGAAATCCTGCGCGAGGAGGAGTGCCGGGTCAACGTCAAGCACACGGCGCCTTCCCGCTCGATGTCCGCTGACGCCCTTGCGCAATACATGGCCTGGAAGCGCTGGAATCGCTGGTTCATGGTCATCGGACCGAACGAGGAAGACAAGGGATTTGCCGAGGCTCTGAGGCGGGCGGCCAAACGCTTCGGGCTGAAGATCGTCGAGGAGCGGGCCTTCGCCTACGATCCCGGCAGCCGGCGCTCCGACGGCGGTTTCGAGCAGATTCAGCAGCAGATACCCCAGTTCACGCAGAAAGTGCCAGAGCACGATGTCGTCGTCGTTGCCGACGAAGCGAACCTTTTCGGCGAGTATTTTCCCTATCGCACATGGGACGCCAAGCCGGTGATCGGCTCGGCCGGACTTTTCGCCGCGAGCTGGCATCCCTCCGTCGAGCTGTGGGGCGGCACGCAGTTCCAGAACCGCTTCAAGCGCATGAATGGCCGCATCATGCGCCCGCTCGATTACGACATCTGGACGGCGGTGCGCTCGATCGGCGAGGCCGCCACCCGCAAGCGGTCCGCCAAGGTCGCCGAGCTCATCGCCTACATGCGCTCGCCCGAGTTCGAGCTCGCGGCCTTCAAGGGACAGAAGCTGACCTACCGCTCGTGGAACGGCCAGCTCCGTCAGCCGCTGCTGCTGTGCACGGGCAAGATGTTCGTCACCGTCTCGCCGCAGCCGGGTTTCCTGCATCAGTTCACCGAGCTCGACACGCTCGGCGTGGATAAGCCGGAAACCAAGTGCAAGGCCTACCCCAAGTGATCGCCCGCGGTGCACTGCACCGTAAGAAGCCAAAGCCCCCGCGAGACGACCTCGCCGACTTAAGGAGTGACCCGCCCGTGACGACCAGAACCGCTTCTCTTCGCGCCTCTCTCGCCGTGTTGGCGCTGGTCGCAGCGAGTGAGACCGCCACCGCCTTCAGCGTTTTCGTCTCCAACGAAAAGGAGAACACGATCTCCGTTATCGACAGCGAAAAGCTGGAAGTCGTTCACACGATCAAGGTGGGCCAGCGTCCACGCGGGATCATCCTCGGTAACGGCGGCAAGTGGGTGATCGTCTGCACCAGCGACGACAATGAAATGCAGGTCTACGACACCAAGACGTTCGAACTGGTGAAGCGACTGCCGTCCGGCCCCGATCCCGAGCTGCCGATCCTGCACGCCACGGGCAACCCGCTCTACGTTTCCAACGAAGACGATAATCTCGTCACCGTCGTCGACATCATGAAGGGCAATCTCGTCGGTGACGTGCCGGTCGGTGTCGAGCCGGAAGGCATGGGCATGAGCCCCGACGGCAAGGTGCTGGTCAACACCTCGGAAACGACCAACATGGCCCACTTCATCGACACCACGACGCTCAAGATGATCGACAACGTTCTGGTCGACAACCGGCCGCGCGTCGCCGAGTTCACCCCCGACGGCAGGCAGGTCTGGGTCAGCGCCGAGATCGGCGGCTCGGTGACCGTCATCGACGCCGCGACCCGCAAGCAGGTCGGCAAGATCAACTTCGAAATCCAGGGCGTGACCAAGGATGCCATCCAGCCGGTTGGCGTGCGCATGACCCGCGACGGCAAGAAGGCCTTCGTCGCCCTCGGCCCGGCCAATCGCGTGGCCGTCGTCGATACTGCGACGCTGAAGGTCGAGAAATACCTGCTGGTCGGCCAGCGCGTCTGGAACCTCGGCTTCACGCCGGACGACAAGCTGCTGTTCACGACCAACGGCACCTCGAACGACGTCTCCGTCATCGACGTCGCCGAGTTGAAGGTGATCAAGTCGATCAAGACCGGGCGCTATCCCTGGGGCGTCGTCGTTGCGCCGAACTGACAGGCGGCACGGCGGTTCGAACGACGCAGCCCAACAACGCTGCAACGGACGGCCCGCCACGTTCGGCCCCGAGAAACGTTGCAGATCGAACGGCATCCCACTAGACCATGAGCCGATGAGCACACCCCAACTGACCAACCATCCCGCTCCGGTCGAACCTCAGGCCCTCATGGTCAGTTCGGTCAGCCATCGCTTCGGCGATTACATGGCTCTGGACGACGTCTCTCTCAACGTGCCCCGAGGTGCGTTCACGGTGCTGCTCGGCCTCAACGGCGCGGGCAAGTCCACGCTGTTCTCACTCATCACGCGGCTCTACGACAACGTGACCGGCGAAATCCGCATCCTCGGTCACGATGTTCGCCGACGGCCGACGGAAGCACTGCAGCGCCTCGGCGTCGTCTTCCAGAGCCGCACGCTCGACGTCGATCTCAGCCTGATGCAGAACCTGCTCTATCACTCAGCTCTGCACGGCCTCTCGCGCCGCGAGGCGCGCCGTCGCTCGCTGGAGGCGCTCAGCATCGTCGGCCTCTCCGATCGCGCCAACGAGAAGGTGCGCAATCTCTCAGGCGGCCAATCGCGGCGCGTCGAGATCGCCCGCTCGCTGCTGCACCGGCCCGGGCTGCTTCTACTCGACGAGCCGACGGTCGGGCTCGACATCGGCTCACGCGAAAACGTTATTCAGATCGTGCGCTCGCTGGTTGCAAAGGAGGGTCTCGGCGTCCTCTGGGCGACGCATCTCATCGACGAAATCGCGCCGACCGACCTCGTCGTGGTGTTGCACAAAGGCAAGGTGCTCTACCGCGGCTCTGTACCGGGGCTGCTCGCGCAGGCCGGAACGGGCACCATTCGCGATGCTTTCCGCGTGCTCACGGGCACGAGACACGCCGAGGCCGCATGACCGTCCAGTCTATCCCGCAGCCGCTGCCCGATCAGCCCATCGCCCTCGCCAACACTGGCGCAGAAGAGGCCGTCCGCCGCCTGTCGGCGGCCGCCTACTGGCACGGCTTCCGCGGCATCGTCTGGCGTGAGGTGCTGCGCTTCCTGCATCAGAGAGAGCGCTTCTTTTCCGCGCTGGTGCGTCCTCTCATCTGGCTCTTCATCTTCGCCGCCGGCTTCCGGCAGGTGCTCGGCGTCTCGATCATCCCGCCCTACGAATCTTACGTTCTGTACGAGGAATTCATCACTCCGGGCCTGATCGGCATGATCCTTCTCTTCAATGCGATGCAATCCTCGCTCTCGATGGTCTACGACCGCGAGACGGGAGCGATGCGGACGCTGCTGGTCAGTCCATTCCCGCGCTCCTTCCTACTCTTCTCCAAGTTGCTAGGCGGCGTGTCCGTCGGGCTGCTGCAGGCGTTCACCTTCCTCGCCATCGCTTATTTCTGGGAAATCCAGCCGCCCTCGATCAGCGAGTTGAAGCTGTTCACCGCCTTCACACCGCCGCCCGGGCTCGACAGTGTAGCAGGCGGCGTGGTCGACCCGGTGGTGACCAGCATCGCGACGGTACCGGATTGGCTGCGTCCCTACGTCGGCTATCTGACGATCATTCCCGCACTGATCGTGTCCGGCCTGATGCTCGGCGCCATGGCGCTCTTCATGTCGTCGGTGATCAAGCAGCTCGAGAACTTCGCGGGCGTGATGAACTTCGTGATTTTTCCGATGTTCTTCGCGTCCTCGGCACTCTATCCGCTGTGGCGCATCCGCGAGGCGAGCCCCATTCTCTACGAGGTCTGCCGGCTGAACCCGTTCAGTTATGCCGTCGAGCTGATCCGGTTCGGGCTCTATGGTCAGGTCGATACGGTCTCTCTCGCCATCGTGCTGGCGTGCACCGCTTTCTTCCTGGCAGCGGCGGTTTATGCCTACAATCCATCCAAGGGATTGCTGGGTCGCCGCGGCGGCCCGGGCGGCGGCGGGGGTTGACAGGCTTCTTCCGGATTGAGCCGGATCCGCCAGCAAGGTTCGGCTTAGAAAATTCAAACCCGAGTTTGACAGGACAATTGAACGTGATCGACAGCAGAACCTCCCTCCGCCGCCCGCCTCCGGGCCTGCTCGCCCTCGCCGTCGCGATGCTCCCGCTTGCGCTGCCCACAGGCGTCGTGCGTGCCGGCGAAGCGGCACCATCTGGCGCCGCCGTAGCCGCCCCGACCACCGGCGCGCCGGCGGGCGATTGGCCCTGCGTTCAGCGCAAAGTCGACAACATCGCGCTGAGCCAGGTCTGGGACGGTCCCCCGGTCGAGGAAATCAAAGACTGGCAGGACGACGAAGCGATCGCCAAGCTGATCACCTATCTCGCCACCCGCAAGTACTCGATCGAGGATGCCACCGCGGCGATTGAGAAGTTTTCAGCCTCACAGCCCGATGCCGAGCGCGACACCAAGCTCGTCAAGCTGTTCGCCGGATACTTTCAGACGGTGGCCGCCGAGCGGCGCACGATCATCTCGGGCATCGTGAAATATTCCAGACGCCAGAAGGAGAAGGCCGAGATCATCGAAGGCAAGGGTAAGACCATCGCCGAACTCGAGTCCAAGTCGGGGCAGGACGAAGCAGCGGCAGCCGAGCTTGCCAAGCTTCAGGAAGAGTACGACTGGGACACGCGCATCTTCAAGGAGCGCAATGACAACCTGCCCATCGCATGCGAGTTGCCCGTTCTGCTCGACCAGCGGCTGTTCGAGGTGGCCAAATCCATTCGCGGATTGATGAAGAGCTGACGGCGGCGAACTACGGCTCGGACGTCAGGTAGACGATATCGTTGCCCGCTTCGGACCATCCGTCGGTGCCGTCGGGGAACCAGATCACGTTGCCGTAACCCCAGCTCAAAGCGCGTTTCGCCGCGTTCCAGGACATCCAGCAGTCGCGCAGGCAGAACAGCACGATCGGTTTCTTGCGGTCGCCCCCGGTCAGCCGCTCCAGCCCGGCGCGAAAGTAAGTTTCGACCTCCGGCGTCAGCGCACCGAGACCGACGTTGGGGAGCCAATGGCCGCCCTTGATACTCATGTGAGAGGGATCACGCCACACGGTGCCTGGAGGCAGATTTGCGGGCTTTGGCGCCTTGGGAAATACGTCGATGAAAACGGCGGTCTGTTGCTTCCAAATCCGCTCGGCTTCCTCGGTCGTGATGACACGGGCGCCGGACAGCGTCGCCGGCACCGGCTGACGGAAGTCGTCCATACGATAGCCGTCGGGCTCGGGCGCCCGCTGGCGCTCCGTTTCCGATGGTGAACCAACGCTGCCCACATGCGATTGCGCCGGTGGTGGCCTCGTCACATCCTCGGCAATCACGAGCAGCGAGCTGGCGGCCAACATTGCGATCGCCAGCGTCGACATGACAGCGCCGGCACCTGTCGGGGGCCGGCGCTGTGTTTCTTCCGTTCGAACGATCGGCACGGCGATGAAAGGCCTGCGGGTAAACTGCGGAGACGCTCAGCTGCGGGGTGCAGTGATCATCTTATTGTCTTCGTCGATCAGCGGAACACCGTAGTCGAGTAGCACCTTGTCGATATCACCCTGTCGCTTTTTGATGATGTCGTTGACTTGGCGTTTCCACGACACTTCCCCCGCCCGGACACCCATCGTGATGCGATACTCGAGCTTCGGTAGGCCCGGCTGCTCCTCGAGCATCGGAACGATCGTCAGCTTCTCGCCATCGCCGCGGGTGCCGTAGTAACCGGCGTGCGGACCCCAGAGGATCGCTACGTCGATCTCGTCGGCGCGGAGGTCTTTGATCATCTCCTCCATCGGATTTTCGTAGCGCGTGTCGACGATGAATTTGTACGGCCGCGCCTTGACCATCAGCCCGGCCTTGGCGACGTAGTCACCGGCCGGAGCCCCGGCCTGTATCCCGACCCGCTTGTCTTTCAGCCGCTCGTCGAACAGCGACGTGAGGCCGTCGAAGCCTTTGCCCGGCTTGTAGAGCAGCGCGTAGGTGGTGCGGAAATAGGCGTTGGTGTTGAGCGTGAACTCGTCGGCCTGCACGGTCCCCGGCACGAGGTCGCACTTCTTGAGCGACAGCGTTTTGCGCACGAAGCCCACGCCCTGCGGGAACCACGTATATTCGACCGGCAGCTTCAACTCGTCTGCGATGATCGAAACGACTTTGTTTTCGAAGCCTTCGAGCTTTTCATTCGAGTAGGGCATGTTTGCTGGCGTACCACAAACGCGCAGCACCTTGCGGTTGACGAGGTCGGGGGCATGCGTATCCACCGCCCCGGCGCTCATCGCGCCGAGGCCGCAGGCCAGACCTACGCCCACCGCAAGCAGGCGGTTACTTAAGGCATTCGGTCTCATAGTCTTTCGCCTCCGCAGGCTTTTCTTCGCGCTGATCGGCACTCAACCGACCCGGGATCAGTTCGCCGGAGGCCCGCGCCTTCAGATAGATGTACAGATCGTCGATGTAGCACATGACGTTCTTGTTATCGCCGAGCGCCGGCATGATGAAGTCCGTGCCGCCGACATTTCGACGCTGACCACTGGAGACCACCTGAAGGAACTTGGCGTAGTCCATGGTCTTCAGAGACTCGGCCAGCGCCGGCGCGAAGGTCGATCCGTCACCGTTCGGACCGTGACAAACGTGGCACTCCGCGTGATAGCGGCGCCAGCCGGAATAGGTGTACCAATCGACCTTGCGGATGGCGGTGTTCTCGCCGACCTTTTCAGACACCACGTTGTAGGTCGGAGACCCGTCAGGCAGAACCCATTTGCCGCCTTCGAGCTTCTTGCCTTCTCCGGCAGGTGCAGCGGCCGGTTCGGCCTTCGGCGCCTCGGCGACGACGGGAGCCGGAGCTGCATCGACGGTGGCAGCCGGAGGCGCGGCGGGGACTGCCGCCTCGGGAGTCACCTCGGCGACCTTCACCGGAACCGTCGGTGCTTCGACCTTGGGTGCCTCGACAGCGGCGGCCGGCGCCGGGTCGGTGACGGGTGCCGGAGCAGGTACAGCCACCTCGATCTTCGCGTCAGCAGGAGCGGCCGGAGCCGCGGACTTCTCCGCCACAGCGACAGTTGGATTATCGGCTTGCATCACGCCAGACATGCTGACGGCAACGAGTAGGCCGGCAACTGCGGCCAGAAGGATGACGAACCTTTTCACGCGTTTCCCCTGTGAACAGTGCGTTGAGCGAGTTGGGTATCGCCGCTCTTGAACGGCGGCTTTACTGGAGTGGATCGATGGATCAGGCGGACGTGTCCACGAAGCGGACCCTCCAAGATCATCTCCTCACTTAGTCTAATCCCACTATGGCAACAAGAGAGCTGACGACGTTTGCGTTGACGCAGGCGGCGTATTTTTTCCGCCGCGTCTCGCCGCCCAGACTGGCGGCGCATCGATCTCCTGCCGCGATCTCCTGTCGCTCATAAAAAAACCGGCGCGGGTTTCCCCGCGCCGGCGTCTTGTCGACTAGCGAACCCGATTAGGGCAGCGAGTAGACGGTCAGCGTGCCACCGAGGTCGGTGTAGGACTTCAGGCCGGCGTAGTTGCCGACTGCGCCCAGACCATCCGTCGGCTTGTCGAGACCAGCGGCGAGACCGATGCCGGCCCAGCCACCAACGCCCGAGAAGAGACCGATGTACTGCTTGCCACCGTGAGCATAGGACATCACGTTACCGATCGAGCCGGAGGGCAGGCGGTGCTTGAACAGCTCCTTGCCATCCTTCTGATCGCGGCACTTGATGTAGCCTTCCAGCGTGCCGTGGCAGGCGATGCCGCCACCGGTGGTCAGAACGCCCGACCAGACCGAGAACGGCTCGTCATGCTGAGCAACGATCTCGCCCTTGACCGGATCCCACATCGTGAAGTGGCCGGTGTTGGTCTTGCCCTCAGGCGGGAACATCGAGAGCGTCGCGCCAACGTACGGCTGGCCAGGGGTGTACGAAACCTTGAAGGGCTCGTAGTCCATGCAGACGTTGTTGACCGGGATGTAGACGAGTCCCGTGAGCGGCGAATACGACACCGGCTGCTGGTCCTTGAAGCCAAGGGCCGCGGGGCAGATGTTCTTCGAGTTCACGTCCTGGCCGTTGAGGAACGTCGACTTGGAGGCGACGACCGTCGGGCGGCCATAGTTCGGCTTCGACTTGTCCATCTCGACGCCGGTCGACCAGTTGAGATCCTGGTCATAGGGCTTCGCGACGAGCAGATCGCCGTTGGTGCGGTCCCAGGTGTAGCCGAAACCGTTGCGATCGAAGTGCGCCATCAACTTCTTACCGTCGTTCTCGAAGAGAACGGCTTCGTTGACGCCGTCATAGTCCCACTCGTCGAACGGGGTCATCTGATAGGCCCATGCGGCCACACCGGTGTCCGGGTTACGAGCGAAGTAGGTCATCGACCACTTCTGATCGATCTGCTTGCCATCCGGTCCGGCGCGCTGTGCCGGGTTCCAGGTGGAGGGGTTGCCCGTGCCGTAGTAGAACAGGTTCAGCTCGGGATCGTAGGACGAATAGCCCCACGTAGAGCCGCCACCGATCTTCCACTGGTCGCCCGTCCAGGTCTTGAGCGAGCTGTCCTTGCCGACCGGCTTGCCGAGCGACAGGGTCTTGGCGGGATCGACGAGGATGTCCTCATCGGGACCCATCGAGTAGGCGCGCCACAGACGCTTGCCGTCTGCCATCGCGTAGGCGGTGACGTGGCAGCGAACGCCGAACTCAGCGCCCGAAACGCCCATGATCACCTTGTCCTTCACCGGAAGGAGGAAGCCCGTGTGGGTTTCACCCTTCTTGGGATCGGCGTTCACCTGCTTCCACTTCTCTTTGCCGGACTTGGCATCGAGAGCGACGAGCGTGTTGTCGGCCTGACCGAGGAAGATGGTGCCGTCAGCGTAGTACACGCCGCGGTTCACAGTATCGCAGCACATCACGGGGATGACCGACGGATCCTGCTTCGGCGAATACTTCCAGATGATCTTGTTCTCATCCGCGAGGTTGAGAGCGAAGACGTTGTTCGGGAAGGCCGAGTGGAGCCACATGGTGTCGCCAACCACGATGGGCGAACCCTCGTGACCGCGGAGCACGCCCGTGGAGAACTGCCAGGCAACCTTGATGGTGCCGACGTTCTTGGTGTTGATCTGGTCGAGCTTCGAGAACCGATGGCCATTGTAATTGCCCATCTGCATCGCCCAGTTATTCGGGTCCTTCTGCGCATCGAGTACGCTCTGGTTCGCCATCGCTGACGACGTCAGAGCAACCGAAGCGAGCAACCCGCATGCGAGTGCACTTTTGCGCATCGCGCTTCCTCCTTGAGGTTTCTTGCCACGCTTGCAAGCGGCAGCGACTGACAGCCTGCTAGAGCCTCTCGTTGGGATTGGGGTTTTCCCCTCTTTCCCGCCCGGTTTCGCGAGCGGGCCAACGCAGAAATGCGTTCACCTGCGGCGATCGCTACCGTGGTCACACCTATACACTTTCTCGTGAGCCCCGCAAGTCGATCGCCCACCGCAATTTTCTTGCAACAGTCGATATGGAAGCCCTTCTGACCCATTATTCGCCAGGTTTCATGGTGTTTTGTTGCGTCGCAACACTCAAATGGTGCACCGCATGACAAGTTGGATTGAGCGTCTTGTCGTCGTTCGAAGGATTGACTTTTGTTCTTCGGTGTTGATAATTCGCGCCCCGCCGCTTCGGAATTGGTAACTTTTTCGGCAATCGAAGGTCGCGAAGGGACTGGCGACCACGACGGCCGACGGTCGCCGGGTGGCCCCTGCCGGGGCTTCCAAGGCGATTCCGAGTGACTTTCTTGGAGAGCAGCTTGGGCTCACCCATCCCGACAAATCGCGCTTTCCCGCTCCTGCGCCGCCGCGAGCTGCTGCTCGGCGGGGCATCGCTGCTGACGGCACCGCTGATCGACCCCCGGCGAGCCGCTGCGCAAGCCGCACTCGGCGTCGTCGAGGTGGCTCCCGGCCTCTTCGTTCACAAGGGCCGCTACGAGGAGTTTTCGCCAGAGAATGCAGGCGATGTGTCCAATCCGGCGTTCATCGTCGGGCGCGAGAGCGTGGCGGTCATCGACACCGGCGGCAGTCCGGTGGTCGGCCAGGGACTGCTGGCAGCCATCCGCGGCATGACCCCGCTGCCGATCCGCTACGTCATCAACACCCACATGCACCCCGATCACGTCTTCGGAAACGTGGTCTTTCGTCCTCAGAAGCCCGAGTTTGTCGGCCACCACAAGCTGCCGCGGGCTCTGGAGGCCCGGCGCGGGCGCTACCTCGCCAGCAACCGCATAAATCTCGGCGAGGCTGCGTTTGCCGGTACAGAGATCATCCTGCCGACGCGACTGGTGGAAACCTCGCTCGACCTCGACCTCGGCGACCGCGTCATCCGGTTGACCGCGCAAAAGACGGCGCACACCGATAACGACTTGACCGTTCGCGACCTGGCCACCGACACGCTCATTCTGTCGGATCTTCTGTTCGCTGAGCGCGTGCCCTCCATTGACGGCTCGATCCGCGGATGGATCGCGTTTCTCGAGCAGGAGATGGCCACGCCGGCAGCACGCGTGGTTCCGGGCCATGGCCCGGCCGCCATGCCCTGGCCCGCCGCCGCAATGCCGCTGAAGCGATACCTGGACGCCATCGCAGCGGATGTCAGGGCGATGATCGATGCCGGACGAACGATGACCGACGCCATGGCTACCGCTGCGCAATCGGAAAAAGGTGCGTGGGCGCTTGCTTCGCAGTATCATGCGCGCAACATTTCGGCCGCATTCGGTGAACTCGAGTGGGAATTGTAGCAACCGAGCAATGACAGGCTCACAGCGCACACGTGTGCGGCGTGCGGGCGGACTCTCAGGAGATATGACCATGACAAAGCTCTTCGCTCGTCGGCTGGTGTCCGCCAGTTCTTTCGGTCGCTTCGTCGGCAAGACCGCCGCCTTTGCGATCGCTGTTCTCGGGTTGACAGGCGCACTCGGCTTCCCATGGTTGCCGTCGACCGTATCCGCAGCGGAGCAGTACGAGGTCTGGCCGGGGCTCAAAAAGGACGTCTTCGGCGACCGCGCGATTGCCGAGGAAACGGGCGCCATAACCCTCGAAGCCCCCTACCGGGCCGACGACGCGGCGCTGGTGCCGCTGACCATGCGCATCCCGGCAAATCTCGCCGCCACCGCGCGCAAGCTGACCCTGATCGTCGACCAGAACCCGGCGCCGGTGGCCGCCACCTTCACGTTCGGCAAGGCGGCCGGCAGCAGCGAGCGCATGATCTCAACGCGGGTGCGCATCGACATGTACTCGAACGTGCGCGCCGTGCTCGAAACGGACGACGGCCAGCTTCACATGACGACCAAGTTCGTCAAAGCCTCGGGCGGCTGCTCGGCGCCCGCCGGCAAAGACATCGAGGAGGCGCTGGCCAACCTCGGCAAGATGCAGATCCGCGTGTTCGATGCCGCCGAGGCGGCGGCGACCCGGGAAGCGCAGGTCATGATCCGTCACCCGAACTACACGGGGATGCAGATGGATCAGGCCACGCGCAACTTCACACCGGCCAAATTCGTGACCGAAATGACGGTGACGAGCGGCGACGAGCTGGTGTTCCGGATGGACGGCGGCATCTCGGTTTCGGAGAATCCGAACTTCCGCTTCAGCTACTCTGGCGGAACGGGAACAATCGAGGTGACCGCCAAGGATACCGACGGCAAGACGTTCACGGCCCGTCGTGATCCGAAGGGATCGTGATCGTTTGCGGAGTTGCGAACCGCGCCACCACGCGGCGAGGCGGCGCGATTGCGATAGATTTTTGATGAGACCGACGCGTCACGCTTCGCACGGATGGGGTCCGCAGCGATCGTGGTCGAAGCGCAGCGGTCAGCGCCCGTCGTCGTCCATCAGAAGCACTTCAGCTCACCTTCGAGCTGAGCGAGCTTCAGCTTGTGCACCTTGTCCTTCGACGTCTGGTGGAACATCGGGGTCGTGCTTTCGCCACCCTTCAGCCGGTAGGACATGATCGTCTCGGCCTCGACGTACTCGTCATGACTGATCAGGCCGGCGATGACGTCGATGGAGCAGGCGCAGCGTTCCAGCACGAGACGGTTGTTGCCGTTGACCTGCATGCATCCGAAAATGTAGTCGCCGCGCGTGACCGTCGGGAAGTCGTTGACCGGCTCAGCGGCCAGTGCGGGCAATGCAGCGAAAGCCAACAAGGCTGCCGCCATGCGCTTGACACTCGTGAATTTCATTTCCGCTCTCCTGCGCTGACCAGCATCAGTCGTTCCTCGACGCGGGGCGTACCCCGCCGCGGGCTCTCGTAAGTGGCCGCGATGTCGAGAAGGTAGCCCGGCACCTCGTCGCTGACCACGAAGGTCAGGAACGAGTGATCGTAGCCTTCCATCTTGGAGGCACTCGGATCGCCCTTCAGCGGGGCGAACTCGATGCGATAGGCGGCGACCGGCTTGCCCGCGAACTCGGCCTTGATGGATTCGACCTTGCCGAGCTGATCGAACGTCGAGCGCATGCGGCCCTTGAGGTACATTTTCTCGGCGCCCGCCAGGGATGCCAGTTGCGCGACCGAGCGGTCGAGATACCAGAGGAAGAGCGGATTGGTCGAAAGGTCGGGCCAATTCTGCACGTCGCGGGCCGCTGCCCCGGTGAACACGTGGAGCGCGATGTCGCGCTGGCCCTTGTCGCTCGCCTTGGTGATTTCGAGTTTCAGCTCGTCGGCGAAGTTCTTGCCGAGAAGCTGCTCGTTGGAAACCTTGCGTTCGAAGTGGTATTTCATCTCCGAGCCCTTGGTCACGAGATCGAGCTGGCGGAGCTTGAACAGGAGATCGGTGGGCAACGGTTCGGCGGCGGCCGGCAGCGCGAAGCTGACGGCGAGGATCGCGGTGCCCACGCTGACGATCAGATGGCGCAACATACGGGTATTTCCTCCAGGATTGGGAATGAGCGCCGCATCGGGGGCGTCGATCGCCTTCTTCTACCCGCCCTAGGGCCGGCCAAGCAAATGATCGATTGTTAATTGGCTTTCATGAGACGGCGCACGGGGCCCGGCCGGTGGGGGCAAGGCCGTGGGGTCGTGGATGACGCGGAGACGGCGGCCGCGTCGGAGCCGCCTCACCTGAGAAACGCCCCGAAGGCGCGCGGGCCGCTGCCGACCGGGATTCGTGCGACCACCGCCAGAGTTTCGGTGTCGATAGTTTCCAGCGTGTTGGCGTCCCAGCAGGCGACGAACACGTGCCGCCCTCCGGCATCGGTTTCGATGCCTTCCGGATAGTCCCCGACGGAAATGGCCTTGATCACCCGCCGGCTGGCGAGGTCGATCACGCTTACGGTCGCCGCGTACTGATCGGTGACGAAGGCGCGACCGCCAGCGAGGGCGACGGCATACGGGCGGTGTCCGACCTTGATGTCCGCCAGTCGCGTACGGATCGCGAGGTCGAGGACCGAGACGTCATCGCTCTTCACGTTGGCGGTGTAGGCGTGGCGGCCTTCGGCATCGAGCGTCACCCCGAACGGCCGCTCGCCGGTCGGGATGGTGGCGATCACCTTCAGCGTGCCGGCGTCGATCAGCGAGACCTGGTTGCTGTCGCGGTCGGCGGTCACGATGGTTCGGCCGTCGCGGGTGACAGCGACGCCGGAAGGCGACTGGCCGACCGCCACGCGGCCGGTGAGGGCGCCGGTCAGGGGATCGAGCTGGAGAAGAACGTGCTCGTACCAGTCAGCGACGTAGAGGGCGCCGGAGGCGGGGTTGACCGCGATACCGAGTGGACCGCTGCCGGCCGGCCAGCGGGCGACGACCACGCGCCGGTCCGTATCGACGACGACAATCTCCTTGCCTTCGGGCGCGGCGACGTAGGCGCGCGACTTGTCCGGAGACAGGGCAATGCCGGCCGGCTTGCCGCCGATGGCGATCTCTGCCGCCGCTTGGCCTGAAGCGATGTCGACGACCGAGAGGCTGTCGCCGAGCTGGTTGGTAACGAACGCCTCGCGGGCTATCGGCCTGGAGGCGTCGCCCAACGCCGTTGTGAAGAAACTCCCCTCTAACACTGTCATGGCCGCGAAGGCGGCCACCCACGACAACGAGACGCTTGCTGGCCGGCGCAAGAAATAATCGGTAGTTGTAAGGCTTCGCCACAACCAATCGAAACTGGCCAAGTTGCGGTCTGTCGTGGGTGGCCGCCTTCGCGGCCATGACGGGGGGGTGGATAGCATCAGCCGTACATCGAACGGTCCTAGCCCGAAGCAGGAAATGGGCAGCTTCAACCCGCGCCTTCGATCTTCTTCTTCAGAGCTTCGAGCCCGGTCTTGAAGACGCCGGTGATGGCGTTGACGGCGGCCTCGTCCGACAGCTCCGGCGGGGGATCGTTGTTGACGTATCCGCGGTAGAAGGAGCTGCGCCACTCGACGATGGTCTTGTCGGCCGTACCCTTGGCGGAGAGCGTGGCCGCGTAGTTGGTGACGGGTACGACCTTCACGTCGACGGCCGTGATTTCGTAGGCCATCGACTTGGCGTCTGCGTCATACTTGGTCAGCGTCTCGTTGATCGTTCCCCCGTTCGCCAGCGTCAGCACGCGGGTCGCGCCCGGTGCATTCCCGCCGGTGCCCTCGGTCTTGGCGAAGGCCGGATGCCAGCCCATGTCCTGGAAATTGCCGATCGCCGCCCAAACCTTCTCGAGCGGTGCGTTGATCTCGATCTGGGATTGCACCTTCTGGCGGGTGGGACCGTGCGCCAGGAGGGGGCCGGCGGCAGCGAGGGGAACGAGCGCTGCCACGGTGGCGGCGAAGGCACGGCGAGAGATCATTCGGGCTTCCTCCGGAAGATTTCTTGAAAATTTTTGGGACCCGGCAAGCGCATCGCCCACCGGACCGTAAACATCTATAGAGGGCAATTGCGGCGGGGGATCGATGCGCGTTTTCGCCGCCCCGAAGTTTCAGAATCATTCTGTTGAGTTGGGATGGCTCACATGCTTTGGTCCCGTTTCGACTTTAGAACGAGACGGGCACATGATGACGTGGATGAGCGGCGGCTCGAGCAGCCCGGGCGCCAAGACGACGCCGAATTTCGAGAACGTCCCCTGCCCGTTCTGCGGCATCCTCTGTGACGATCTGGAAATCGCACGCGCCGGCGACGGACTGAAGGTGCTCAAGAACGGCTGCGACAAGGCCATCGCCGGCTTCGAGCGCAGTGTTGCAAGTGCGAAGGCGATGGTCGGGGGCCGCGAGACCAGCATCGACGAGGCGGTCGCCGCCGCCACCGATCTGGTCCGCAAGTCGAGCCTGCCGATGTACGGCGGCCTCGGTACCGACGTGGACGGCATCCGGGGCGTCATGGCGCTGGCGGAAAAATCCGGCGGCGTCGTCGATCACGCCCTGTCCGAAGGCCAATACCGCAATTTCCGAGTGCTCCAGTCGACCGGCTGGTTCATGTCGACCTTGACCGAAACCCGCAACCGCGCCGACCTGATCATCGTCGTCGGCAGCGACATCCACAAGCTGCACCCGCGCTTCTTCGAGCGCATCGTGCACAACGAAGCCTCGATGCTGAGCGACGCGCCGCCGAAACGGACCATCGTGTTTCTCGGCAAGGGCCTCGACACGTCGGCGGCGACGGGTCCGCGCGTCGGCGAGGTGGTGACGCTGGCCTGCCCGCTCGAAGGGGTGAGCGATGTGATCTCCGCGCTCCGCGCCGTCCTGAAGGGCGCGCCACTCGGGGCCGACGAGATCGCCGGCGTCAAAGTGTCGGAAATCTCCGCCCTGGCCGACCGGGTGCGCAAGGCGAGCTACGGCGTTTTCGTCTGGGCGCCTCCAAGCCTCGCCTTCCCGCACGCCGAGATGACCGTGCAGCTCGTCTCGGAGCTGGTGAAGGAGATCAACCTCACCTCGCGCTTCGCCTGTCTCTCCCTCGGCGGCAACGAGGGAGCGGTCTCGGCCGGCGCGGTGTGCTCCTGGCAGAGCGGCTACCCACTCCGCGTCAGCTACCAGACCGGCAAGCCGGATTACGACCCGCTCCGCTACACGATTCCGCGCATGCTCGGGGCCGGCGAAGGCGATCTTCTGGTCTGGGTCTCCTCCTTCACGCCCGACCTCGCGCCGCCGGCCGCCAAGGTGCCGACCATCGTGCTCGGCACGCCGGGGATCAAGTTCGCCTCCCCGCCGGACGTCTATATTCCGGTCGGCACACCGGGCGCCGACCACGCGGGACGCATCGTGCGCTGCGACAACGTCGTCTCGCTGCCTCTGCGCCCGCTCCGCGCCTCCGCGCTGCCCAAACTCACCGACGTGCTCGCCCGCATCGAACTCGCTCTCTAGCCCGCAGGTCATTCCCGAATGCTGACGAAATTTTCCGGCGGCCGCGTCTACGATCCGATGCACGGCGTCAATGGTGAAGTCAGGGACATCTACGTCCGCGACGGCAAAATCGTCGCCGCTCCCTCGCCCGGTACGCGCATCGACCAGGAATATCCCCTCTCCGGCCGCGTCGTGATGGCGGGCGCCATCGACCCCCACTCCCACATCGGCGGCGGCAAGGTCACCATCGGCCGGATGCTGATGCCGGAGGATCATCTCGGCAAAGAAGTTGCCCGTACCGACCTCACGCGCGCCGGCTGCGGGCACGCCGTACCGTCCACGATGACCACCGGCTACCGCTACGCCGAGATGGGCTACACGGCCGCCTTCGAGCCGGCCATGCTGCCGGCCAACGCCCGTCAGGCGCACCTCGAGATGGGCGATACGCCGATCATCGACAAGGGCGCCTTCGTCATGCTCGGCAACGACGACTTCTTCCTGCGCGCGCTGACCGAGAAGAAGAGCTTCTCCTTCGTCAAGGACTACATCGCCTGGACCATGCACGCCGCCCAGGCGCTGGCGGTGAAGGTGGTCAATCCGGGCGGCATCAGCGCCTTCAAGTTCAATCAGCGGAAACTCGATCTCGACGAGAAGCACGCCCACTACGACCTCACCCCGCGCGACATCATCCTCAGTCTCGCCCGCGGCCTCAAGGAGCTCGGCGTCGTCCACCCGATCCACATTCACGGCTGCAATCTGGGCGTGCCGGGCAACGACGAGACGACGCTCGCCACCATCAAGGCGGCCGAGGGCCTGCCCGTGCATCTGACCCATCTCCAGTTCTTCTGCTACGGCACCGAGGGCGACAAGAAATTCTCCTCCAGCGCGCCGCGCATCGCCGAGCTGCTCAACAAGAACAAGAACATCTCGATCGACGTCGGTCAGGTGCTGTTCGGGCAGACCTGCACGGCCTCCGGCGACAGCATGCGCCAGTACGGCAATACGAAGTCCGCGAGCCCCAACAAATGGGTCGTCATGGACATCGAATGCGACAACGGCTGCGGCGTCGTGCCGATGAAGTATCGTGACAAGAGCTTCGTCAACGCACTGCAGTGGGCGATTGGGCTGGAGCTGTTCCTGCTGGTCGACGATCCCTGGCGCATCTTCCTGACGACAGACCACCCGAACGGCGCTCCGTTCTACTACTATCCGCATCTCATCCGGCTGCTGATGGACAAGAGCTTCCGCCGCGACATGCTCTCGAAAATCCATCCCGACGCTCAGAAGGCGTCCATCGTCGGCAGCCTGGAGCGCGAGTATTCGCTCTACGAGGTGGCGATCATGACCCGCGCCGGCCCGGCGAAAAGCCTGGGCCTCAAGACCATCGGGCACCTCGGCCCTGGCGCTTCCGCCGACATCACCGTCTACGAGGACAATGCCGACCGCGAGGCGATGTTCCAGACGCCGATCTTCGTTTTCAAGAACGGCGAGATGATCGTTCGCAACGGCAAGGTAGTGAAGGTCACCGCCGGCGCCACGCACGTCGCGCGCCCCTCCTTCGACAAGTCGATCGAAAAATCGCTGAAGAGCTACTTCGAGAAATACCACACGGTGCGCATGGAGAATTTCGCGGTCTCCGACGACGAGATCATCGCCAGCAACTGCGGTCACACGGGCGGAGCTTGCGGGTGTGTCGTCGTGCAGCCGACGGGAGCCCGCAAGTCATGAGCGGCGCGCAGTCCAAGACCGTCAACGGCATCGCCATCGACAACACGTTCGCCGAAGCCTTCGGCATGAGCGGCACCGGACTCGTCATCACCGCCGACACCGCGCGGTGGGCCATGATCGCGGCCACGACCATGACGGGATTCGGCACGTCCGTGATCGGCTGCGGCGCCGAGTGCGGCATCGATCGGGAGCTGTCCCCCGATGAGACGCCCGACGGTCGGCCCGGCGTGCGCGTGCTGATGTTCGGCTTCTCGCCGGACTCGCTCCTGCCGCAGGTCAAGAACCGCGTCGGCCAGTGCGTGCTGACCAGCCCCGGCTCGGCCTGCTTCAACGGGCTCGACGCGCCGAAAAAGATCGCGCTCTCCTCGGGCCCCCGCTTCTTCGGTGACGGCTGGCAGTCCTCTAAGAAGCTCGGCGCCCGCCGCTTCTGGCGCGTGCCGGTCATGGACGGGGAATTCATCATCGAGGACAAGTGCGGGCTGACGACCGATGCGGTCGGCGGCGGCAACCTGCTCGTCATCGGCAAGGATCGCGCCGGGCTGCTCGAAACAACCGAAGCGGCCGTGGCGGCCATCGCCAAGGTGCCGGACGTGATCACACCCTTCCCCGGCGGCATCGTGCGCTCGGGTTCGAAGGTCGGCTCCAAATACAAGGGTGCCGTCGCCTCGACCAACGACGCCTTCTGCCCGACGCTGCGCGGCGCGGTCAAAAGCGAACTCGGTCCCGACACCATTGCGGTACTGGAGATCGTCATCGACGGACTGACGTCGGCCGCAGTCGCGCAGTCGATGCGCGTCGGCCTCAAGGCGATCACCGACATCGGCGCTGCCCGCGGCGTGACGCGCGTCTCGGCCGGCAACTATGGCGGCAAGCTCGGCCAGCACCACTATCACCTGAAGGACCTGATCGCATGAGCGCGCTGACCTTCAAGCTGCGGGTTGCGCCGTCCGACCGGGTGAACCTCTCGGCCCTGACGCCTGAAAAACTCGCCGCTCTGTCGGCGCGCGAGATCGAGACGCTCGTCATCGGCGACGACGGCGCCAGGCTCGGCGATCATTTCGCCGTCGAGGGCAGCGTCTGCGATACGGTCGTCATCAGCGGTGGCTCGGAGCGCTTCGATCAGATCGGCGCGGGTCTCGCCGGCGGCACGCTCATCGTCGAAGGCGCTACCGGCGCCTATGCGGGCCAGGGAATGACCGGCGGCCGTCTCGACATCCGTGGAGATGCGGGGCCGTGGCTCGGCTCGGGACTCACCGGCGGCCTCGTGCTGGTCAAGGGATCGGCCGGCGATTTCGTCGGCGCGCCGCGAGCCGGCGACAAGCAGGGCATGGCCGGCGGCACCATCGTCGTCGAAGGCAATATCGGCGATCGCGCGGGCGACCGGATGCGCCGTGGAACGATCCTATCGCGCGGCACCATCGGAGCGATGGCCGGCTCGCGCATGATGGGCGGTACCCTGTGGACCGAGCGCGGCTTCGGCGCCGGACCCGGCCCGCTGCTGCGCCGCGGCACGCTGATCGGACCCCGCGTCGAGCGGATGATGGCGACCTTCGCGGACTGCGGCTGGCACGACCTCGGAATCGCCCGCATCATGAGCCGGCACTTCGTCGAGACGCTCGGACCGCTGGCGCCGCGCCCTTTGCCGGCCAAGGTCCGCCGCTATGCCGGCGATCTCGCCAGCATCGGCAAGGGCGAAATTCTGCTGACGGAGTGAGCTGCGCGCTTTCAATAGCCAGCCGGACGATGAAACCAAATCCGGCTCGCGGACGTAAGTAATTTTCCAAGAAAAGAGGACCCGGCACGAGCGGATCAAAGGTTCGGACGGGCGTCAGACGGAGAATTGCATGATAAGCTTCGTTATTTCGGCCTGTCTCGTCGCCGATCCCAGCCAGTGCAAGGATTATACGTTTCCTCTCGATGCCGAGTACGACCAGACGAGCTGCATGATGCAGGCGCCACCCTACATCGCCAAGTGGGCCGACGCCCATCCGGCCTGGACGGTCAAAGCCTGGCGGTGCGCGCCGTCCGACGAGAAGGGGATTTGAGGGTGGTGAAGAGGTGAGGTCGTGAGTGGTGGGTCAGCTCACCAGAAAGCGATAGGTTCGGTTCCGGCCACAGCAATTTGATCCACTTACTATTCCCCACCCACGACCTCACCACTTACGACCTCACCAACTCACCACCTCACCGCATACTCATCTCGATCACGAACTTCTGGCGGATGGCGCGGCCAAAGTCCTCGAAGCCCTGAGCCGGAAGCACGAAGGCTCCGCCACCTCCCATGACGTTCTCCCGATACCATGCTTCCAGCGATGCGCCCTGATCGCCTTCCAGGATCGGCAGCCCGTTGATCGTCACGTTGCCGGCGACCAGCTCGTCGCGGACCTCGGTCGTCGGCTCCTTGGGGTTGCAGTTCTCCTTGCCGTCGCCGGAGACGTCGATGATGATGCGGGTTGCCTTGACCGGGATCTGCGTCACCACCTTGTCGGCAATGTTGCGGAGCATTCCGGTCAGGCACGTGAACTCGCCGCCCTGCTGGGGCAAGGCCCGCACTTCGAGAGCCAAAGTGCGTGAATCCGCTGCCGAGGCGATGCGGCGCCAGGGGATGGCGATGCGGGGCTTGTCGGCCCAGGTGACCATCGAGAAGAGGATGCCGCCGTTGGCGCCTGAGGTGATGGCGTCGATCACCTCGGGGTCTTCGAGCGCCTGGGCAATGCCCTCCATCTGCAGCTTGTAGCGTTGGGCATCGACGGAATTCGACACGTCGACGGAGACGATGAGGGCGGTATCGACATCGTCTGCGGCCCTGAGCGGCCACGTCGTGAGAACCAAAAGCAGGCCGAAAAGAGCCATTCCGGGCAGCAGGTGGCCGCGCCGGACTTCAAACCCAGGACATAACCACATTCTCGGCGACCTCGACGCTGCAGCTTCAAGCCCGTACCGATCGCTATCGCTGCGGGCGAGAAGGACCGGGGCAGACTTACCTTAGCGCCCTCTCCGCGTTCACCGCCAGTGACAAACCCTTCACGCTGTCGAGGCCCTTGACGCCGACAAGTATGGTGCTGTCGAGGTCGGCGCCGGAGAGATCGGCGCCGGCGAGGTTCGCCCCCGTGAGATCGGCGCCCGAGAGGTCGGTGCGGGCCAGGTTAGCGCCGGCAAAATCGGCGCGAACGAAGCTCGCGCGGACGAAGGACGCGTCGTAGAGGTTCGCCCCGGCCAGCGAGGCATCGGCGAAGTTGCAGCCGCGGCAGAAATTGCGCGGATAGAACGAGATGTCGGCGCGTGGCTCGTGCGGACCGAATTGCATGCGGTCGAGGCGGGCGGCGCTGAAGTCGGTGCCGTCGAAGTTTCCGGTCAGCCGGGCGCCGCTGAGGTCGGCGGCACGGAAGACGGGAGATTCGCGCCGGTCGCTGGAGAGCGTGGTGAAGATGGTCGGCCGCATCATCGAAACGCCGGCGAGACTGGCGCCGGAGAAGTCGGTGCGCGTGATCACGGCACGGTCGAGGCGGGCACCCTGGAGATCGACACCGCGCAGCGAGCTTCGAGTGAGGTCCGTGCCGAACACGTCGGCGCCGGCCAGCTTCGCGCCCTTGAAGTCCATTTCGGAAAGATCGAGCGATTGGAGATCGCGGCCGGAATAATCGAGGCGCGTTCCGGATGCGGCATCGAATTTGTACAGAGCTTCAATGAAGTCGCGGGCCGAGGCGCCGCCGGCAAGGGCGGCGCCGAAGTGGACGGGGACCGCGAGACCAGCCAGAAGGATCAGCGTGACGGCTGCGGCGCGGGCCGCGGAAGGGGGCCAGACGACCGCGCGAACTCCTGGATGGATCGCTTCTGCCACGACGCGCCTCCCATGGTTCTCCGGAACCGGCGCATCGAACGTCGAGCACATCTCCAGATCAAAACACAACGACGACGAATGCGCGGTGGATCACAGGCCGCGACGAACGACGACTGAACGCAGTTCTTGGCGACTTTTCGGCACCTGTGAAACCAAGTGGGCGGGCTATTCCGTCGGCTCGGCGGCCTCGACCATGACCTCGACCGTCATCGGCCCAGCAAATTCGAACGTCAGCACCAGAGGGAAGGTGTCATAGGCGACCAGCGCCCGTGTCAAACCGTCGAACGCGAGATGGGCCTGCCCTCGGCCGAGGTGAACTTCGCCGGAGGCCGGAATTTCGATGGCGGCCGACGTCTCCGGTTCAGTGGTGACAAGCCTCACCGAACCGAAGCCGGCCCGAGCGGCGACCAGCCGATCGCTTTTGGTGCCGGCGTTGCGGATGATCATCGAAATGAGCCCGCTGGCGGAGCGGGTCTCCGCGGTCCACGGGTGCACGATCTCGAGCGACTTGACTTTCTTGCTGTGCGCCAGCGCGAAAGTGGTGATCAGCAGGCACGCCGTAGCCGCTGCGATTGCCCCGCCGCGCCGGATGGTCGTGCCGCTTACCCTCGGTGCCGCTCGCGACATGCGTGAACCCCATACCGTCCGTCGTCGGCCGCCTGCGGCCCGCGGCGGCGCAATAATCATCAGAATGATTCGCAACCGGCGCCGGGCTCCTGCACATCTCGCTCAACGCCAGTAAGGGCGAGCGCGTCTACGACGGCTATCACATCCAGAACGTCAACGCTTATATCAGCGCTTCAAGGGCTGGATGGCGCCGTTCAAAGGCGTCGCCTCGTGGTATCTTGCGGCCTACACCGGCTGGCGGAGAATGATCGAGCGAACCGGAGACCGTCTCACGCCCCGCCACATACTCGCCGAGGCGCTCGGATA
>JBQTIA010000024.1:0-32239 GCA_052388455.1 Hyphomicrobium sp. | reverse complement strand
CGTGGTATCTTGCGGCCTACACCGGCTGGCGGAGAATGATCGAGCGAACCGGAGACCGTCTCACGCCCCGCCACATACTCGCCGAGGCGCTCGGATAGACACTACATCAGACCGGAACAGAGCCATCATGAATACCGACGCCGCAAAGCGCGCCAAAATCATCGAGAAGGTGCGCGCGCTTCTGTCGATGACCACGGCCAATGGCTGCACGGAAGCCGAAGCGCTGACGGCAGCCGGCATGGCAAGCAAGCTGATGGAGGAATACGATCTGGCGCTTGGCGACGTGCGTTCGATCGAAGATGAGCGGATTGCTCAGCAGTCAAAACCATTCTCCTCCGCCGAGCGCCCGCGCGAGATGCACGCCGCCGGCATCTATGTCGCTCCGGCCGTGGGCGAGTTCTTCGATTGCAGGATCTGGCGAAGCTATTCAGACATCATTTTCTTCGGACTGCGCGACGACGTAGAACTCGCACACATCATGCTTGCCATGATCCGGTTTGCGATGGATCGCGAGTTGTCGGACTTCATGAAGACCGACGCGGCCAAGGCGGGGGAGCATCCCCGATCGCTTGCCGCTAGCTTCCTGCGCGGTATGGGGCACCGGATCAACGAGCGGTTACGCCAGCTGAAGGCCGAGCGCACAGCGAATGTCCGAGCCAACGGCAAGGACCTCGTCGTCGTCAAGGGAGCCATCGTGGATGCGGCCTTTGCTGCCCAATACCCCAACCTGAAAAAGGCGCGGGCAACGCGCCCGCCTAAAAGTGAGTTCGCCTATTCCGCCGGATTCGAAGCCGGCGACCGGGTCAACCTCGGCCACAAGGAAGTGACTGCACGTCCTTCGGCTAAAGTGCACGCAAGATCGGCATGGCAGCGCGCGACTGGGCGGCCGCCCTCAGTACCGGGCAGAGTACCCGCTATCGTACGCCTCAGCTACTCAGCCAGAGCCACACGCTGTGCGGCACGGCTGACGGCAATGCTCATCGCTTACGTGGCCCGAGTATGCGGTTTTGCTGGAGCCTTAGCCAGCTTGATCGTATTGACACGCGCCTTCGAGGCTTCGGCATCGCTTACCACTCGCGCTGGCTTTATCGACTGGCTGGTCGACCGTCAGCCTTTGTGGGCCGGAATTGCGACCGCCAGCATCGCCTGTTCAATTCGATTTGAACGGATGCAAAACTTGGACGAGCGCGCAGCTATTCAAGCTCACGCCGAAGATGGAGAGTGGGTGCCCAGCGCTCCCGCCTTCGGCACGTCGGTTCACGTCCTTTACTTAACCGCGCTCAGCACTTTCACCTATTTTGGCAATCGGCTCGCTCCCCAGATCCGCGACCAGTTCACAGCCGACACCGACAGTCCGTTTTGGGAGAAACTCAGGTCCATGGCGTTCGACGACGCTGCCCGGTGGCAGACTTCCCTTGAATGCGTGGCTTGGATAATCGCCGGCTACGTCATCGCTAACTGTGTTATCGCGCTTGACCGTTTCGGACGCGCTTGAGGTCGCGGCAGCGCTCGTGGTCAGACTTCCACAAGCCTTCGGCACCCTTTGAGTTGTTTTCAGATTGGCCCAATCGCGGCTCGTCGCCCCAGCCTCGAGACCAGAGAGCGCGCTTACTATGTGCTTACTGGCCTCGGACGCGGACCCAGCGCTTTGACCTAACCCCTTGAAAACATTGGTGGGCGATCACGGACTCGAACCGTGGACCCGCTGATTAAGAGTCAGCTGCTCTACCAACTGAGCTAATCGCCCTGCCCGTCCGGCGGACCCATAAGGTCCACAAGGAGCGCCGCGAGGATCGCAACACTCCCATGGCAAAGGGGCCCAACCGGGCCCCTGGCGGAAGCCTCTAGCATTCGGCCCCGCGGCTGTCCAGCGCCGCTCCGGCTTTCCAGAGCCAGCTCAGGGAAAGGTACCTCTCGGGCCGCGCCGGACGGGCTCGCGGCCATGCACGTGGGCTGACAGCGCCAGTCCCACGCCGGTCATGAGGGTGACCATCGACGTGCCGCCGTAGGAGACGAGCGGCAGCGGTACGCCGACCACCGGTACGAGGCCGGTGACCATGGCGACGTTGATGAAGACGTAGAGAAAGATCGTCATCGCCGATCCGGCGATCAGCAGCCGAGCGAACGGCGTGCGCGCCTGGATCGCCATGCGGATCATCAGGCCGATCAGCAGCGCGTAGACCGCGATCAGCATCATGCCTCCGAGAAAACCCCACTCCTCGCCGATCATGGTGAAGATGAAATCGGTGTGCTTCTCGGGCAGGAAATCGAGCTGGCTCTGGGTGCCCTGCATGAAGCCCTTGCCGGCGAACCCGCCCGCCCCGAGCGCGATCTTCGACTGCAGGATGTGGTAGCCGGCACCCAGCGGATCGGAATCGGGGTCGAGGAAGATCTCGAGGCGCCGGCGCTGGTAGTCGTGCAGGTTCTCGACCAGGAACGGCAGAGCGGATGCGACGGCGATCGCACCGGCCGCGAAATAGCCGGCTGAGACGCCGGCCAGGAACATGAGCGTCAGCCCGAGCACCGCAAACAGCATCGCCGAGCCGAGGTCCGGCTGGCGCAGCACCAGCACGACCGGTACGAGAATCATGGCGAGCGGCGGCGCCACCCACTGCGGACGCGACAGCCGGCCGGCGGGCAGCCCCTGGTAATAACGGGCCAGTGCAGGCACCAGCGCGACCTTCATCAGCTCGGCCGGCTGGAAGCTCAACCCTGCGACGTCGAGCCAGCGGCGCGCGCCCAGCGCCTCGACCCCGGCGAAGGGAACCAGCAGCAGCAGCAGCAGGGCGACCGCATAGAACGGATAGGCGGCCGCCAGCCAGATGCGCGGCGGCACAAGAACCATGACCAGCACGGCGGCCGTCACGCCGAGATAACGCAGCGCATGGCGCTCGGCCCAGGGATCGTAGCTGCCGCCGGCCACCGAGTAGAGGGTCATGGTGCCGAGCGCGGCCAACGCGGCGGTGGCGGCGAGCACCAGCCACGGCGTACGCCAGATGCGGTCGGCGGCGGTAAGCGGATGCCGCTCGGTGAAGTAAGATCGCATCACTCAGCCCTCCCGCCCGGCGCTCGAGGTTGCGGCGCGCTCGATCGGAGCTGCGGGCAAGGGTGCTCGACGCTTAACCGGATCGACGGCCAAAACGTGATCGATCACGTCTTTGGCGAGTGGCGCTGCCGCCGCGCCCCCGCCGCCGCCGTGCTCCACGACAACGGCTAGGGCGTAGCGCGGGGCCTCGGCTGGAAAGTAGCTGACGAAGAGGGCGTGATCGCGCAGCTCCCAGGGCACGTCCTCGTCTGCTGTGTCCGCATCGGCGGTGCGGCGCACCTGCGACGTGCCGGTCTTCCCCGCAACGCGGGTACCGTCGGACGCCTGCGCCGCGGCCCCGGTCCCGCCGGCCTCGTTGACGACCGCAACCATCGCCTTGCGCACGGAGTCGAGATGCTGCGGTGCAAGTCCGAGCGACGGGAATGCGATTGCCGCCTCCCTGCCCTCGCGCCGGACCAGCGTCGGCTCGACTGCCCGCCCCGTGGCCACCCGCGCGGTCATTACCGCGAGTTGCAGAGGAGTCGCCAGAACGTATCCCTGACCGATGGCGGCGAGCACGGTGTCACCCGTCGCCCAGCCGTGCCCGACCCGCCAGCGCTTCCACGTCGGATCGGGAACGATGCCGGCCTTGTCCAGCACGAGGCCCGCCACTTTCGATGAGCCGAGCCCCAGCCTGCGGAACATGGAAGCGAGCGGCACGATGCCGAGCCGGGTGGCCAGCTCGTAGAAATAGACGTCGCAGGATTCGCGCAGGGCCTCGTGCAGGTTGGTGCGGCCATGCCCGTGCCGCTTCCAGCACCGGTAGGTCTGCCCGGCGAGCGTGAAGCCGCCCGTGCAGGTGATCGTCTCCCGCGGTTCGATGACGCCCTTGTCGAGGGCGGCGAGCGCGCTCGCGATCTTCAGCGTCGAGCCCGGTGGATATTGGCCGCTGACCGTACGGTTGAGGATCGGCTGATGCTCGGCCTCGGCGAGACGGCGCCACGCCGCCGGCGTCGTCGGTCCGGCGACCTCGTTGGGATTGAACGAGGGGTACGAGGCCATGGTGACCACCTCGCCGCTCTCCGTATCGAGGACGACGCAGGCGGCGCGCGTCTCGCGACTGAGCCGCTCCATGACGCGCCGCTGAAGGGCCACGTCGATGCTGCTGACCGCATCGATGCCGGGCATCGCCCTCGACTCATCCAGAATGCGGATCACGCGTCCACGCACATCGACCTCCCGCCGCCGAGTGCCGCCGACACCGCGCAGGTCCACGTCAAGGCCGCGCTCCAGCCCCACCTTGCCGATGCGGATTCCCGGCAGGCGCAGGGTCGGATCGTCATCGAGGGCATGGCGCTCAACCGCGCCGACGTAGCCGGTCACATGCCCGAGCGCGGCGCCCTCGGGGTAGCGGCGCGAATAGGCGATGTCCGTTTCGACGCCCGGAAGCTGCGGGGCCAGCAGGTTGATCTCCGCCACCTGCTCGAACGTGAGATCGCCGGCGACGACCATCGGCGCGCCGCCGCCCGCCCGGCGGGAACGCAGCACGAGCTGCTCGCGCGTTTCTGCCGGAATGGCGACGATGCGTCCGAGTAGCCCCAGCACGCGGTCGATGTCGCTCGCATCGCCAGGCTGCAGCAGCACGCGGAAGCTCTCGCGGTTGTCCGCCAGCACGACGCCGTTGCGATCCAGGATGCGACCACGCACGGGCGCGAGGAAGCGCAGGCTCAGCCGGTTCTCATCGGCGAGCGGCGCATAGCGGCGGCCGTCCATGACCTGCAGATAATAAAGCCGCGCGCCGAGCGCGCCCATGGCGGCGACTTGCCCGGCTCCGAGCAGCAGCGTCCGTCGCGTGAACCGCCGGTTGAGGTGCATCTGTTCTTCGGAGTCATGAGCCATGTGTCTGGCTCCCGAAGCCGGACAGCACCCGCGGGGGGCGGCGCGGCAGCACATCGACCGCATCGATCACCAGCGCCAGCACCGGATAGGCGAGCACGACCACCGTGGCCGCGGCGACATACGGCCCCACGTCGGCGGGCTGCAAGAAATAAAGCGAGGCGAGCGCCCACTCGAGCCCCGCGACGACCGCGAGCGCTACCACGAATTTGAGCCAGCGGCCGAAGCGGTCAGCCACCCGTCCCCGACGGTCCTGTGCGCCGAGCGGCGCCTGGAGTACCGCGACGACATAGCCGGCCAGATAGACGAGCGACCAGTAGCCGAGCGGCCCGCCGGTCAGCACGTCGAGCGACAGGCCGGCGCCGAAGACCAGCCATTCCGGCACCCGCGCCGGATCGGCGACCGTGAAATGGTGCACGATCGCGTAGACCCCGCCCGGCAGAACGAACCGCCAGTCGGGCTCGACGCCCCAGGGGAGCGCCGCGAGCACGACAGCGAGAGCGATGACCAGGGCCGGAAATACGGCGGAGATGACGCGGATCATCGCCACCCCCGCTCGTGCGCGCTCATGGAGCACCCGCCTTCGCCCGGGGCATTCCGACCGCGCCGCCGCGCAGCACGGCGCCGCGGACGGTTTCTGTGCTCTCGATCAAACCGAGGGTCGGTGTTTCGTGGAAAATGATGCTCAGATACTCCAGGCCGTCGAGATCGGCGTGCGGCTTTACGCGGAAGGCGGCGCCGTCGCTGACCACAGTGCCGATGCGCAGTCCGCGCGGGAAGAGGCCGCCAACACCCGACGTCGAGACCTCGTCGCCGACCGCGATGTCCGCATCCGAACCGAGATAGGTGAGCGCCGGCAGCGGGCCGTTGTCGCCTGCGACGAGGGCCCGCGCGCCGTGGCGACCGACATGCGCCGGAATGCGGCTGTTGAGATCGGTGAGCAGCAGCACCTGCGCCGCCGTCTCGCCGGTTTCCACGATGCGCCCGACCAGCCCGTCGCCGCTCAACACCGGGTAGCCCGTCTTGACGGCATGCATGGTGCCGACGTTGACCATCGCGCTCTGCACGAACGGCCCGGCCGCGTTGGCGATGACCCGGCTGGTCACGAACGCCGTCGCCTTGTCCTTGACGGCGCCCGTCAGTGCGGTGAGTTCGGAGAGCTTGCGCTCGGCTTCGATCGCCCGCCATTCCCAGCCCTTGAGCTGCTGGTTTTCGTCCTTCAGCCGCTCGACCTCGGCGGCATGATCGAAGACGCGGACGAGCGTACGGCCCGCGCGGCGCAGGCCGACCAGCGGCGCGCTGGCTTCGGCGAGGAGCGGAGTCATCAATTCGGAGAGTTGCCAGCGCACATGGCTGATGGCCGGATGCTCCATCCGGCTCAGCACCAGGAGCGCGATCGAGGCGAACAGCAGCACGACCAGCGTCAGCCGGAACTGCGGACGGCGCGCCGAAAGCACGCCACGCCGCATGAGGGCCGAACTCTGCTGCCGGACGCTGCGCATGCCCGGCGCCTCACGGATGAATGAGCAGATTGGAGCGGGCCGGCAGACCGGCCAGCACCGCCGCCGAGCCACGCACGACGCAATGGGTTGGAGCTTCCGGCACGGTGAAACGGACGCCGACGCGCCGCTCCAACTCCCGATCGAGCTTGTCGAGCATGGCGCCGCCGCCGGTCAGGCAGATGCCGCGCTCACACACGTCGGCCGCGACATCGGGAGGGAGGTCCTCGATCGCCCGCTGGATGAAGTCGGCGATCTCGGCAACGGGTTCCTCAAGCGCCTCGGCGATATCGTGGGTGCCGAGCACGATGCTCTTGGTGCGGCCCTGGCGCAGGTCCCGGCCGCGAATGTGGATTTCGGCAGTGCTGCCGTTGATCACCTGCGACGCCGAGCCGGCCTCGATCTTGATGCGCTCGGCGTTGGCTTCCCCGATCACGAGATGGTGCGTGCGGCGAACGTAGCGCTGGATCGCCTCGTCGAAGGCGTTGCCTGCGAGGCGGATGGAACGCGCCTGCACCACGCCGCCCAAAGACAGCACGCCGATGTCGGTGGTGCCGCCGCCGACGTCGACGACCATCGACCCGGCCGGCTCGTCGACCGGCAAGCCGGCACCGATGGCGGCGGCGACCGGCTCCTCGATGATGGCGACGCTGCGGGCGCCGACCGAGACGGCCGTCTCGTACACGGCGCGGCGCTCGACCGGCGTCGCGCCGGCCGGCACGCAGATCAGAATGCGGGGCCGGCGGAAGCCGAACATGGTCTTGGTGCGCTTGATGAACTGGCGCAGCATTTCCTCGGTGGCGAGAAAATCGGCGATGACGCCGTCGCGCATGGGGCGGATGGTCTCGATCGATTCCGGCGTGCGGCCCAGCATCTCCTTGGCCTTCTGGCCGACGGCGAGCACCTCGCGCGTGGTCGGCGTGGTGCGCAGCGCCACCACGGAGGGCTCGTCGATGATGATTCCTCGGCCGACGACGTGCACCAGCGTGTTCGCCGTACCGAGGTCGATGGCGATGTCGTCCGAGAATACACGCGCTACGCCGTAAGGCATCGAAACCCAGTCCCCGAACTCCAGCCCCGGTGCGCGCCCCCGGCGGACGCCTCCGGATGCCGACACGACGAGACACAGCGTGCACGCAGGTTTAGCAACCCGCATACCGCCCGATGGTTACCCCGCCCGATGTCGAAACGTGCCGCCGCGACCTGATAATGGAAGTTCAGCCGGTTGCGAGCAAGCGTCTCAGCGATAATCTTAATTTGCGGAACAACAAGGGTAGTCAAAAAGCGGGCAGCGGCCGAATTCGTGGCCGCCGCCCGTCTCCGATCGGCGAGGCCGATCAGCCTTGCGCCTGCGCCTTCTTCTGACGCTTGACCATCAGCTTGCCGAGCGCCGAGACGTAGGCCCGGGCGGACGCCACCATGGTGTCGGTGTCGGCTCCGCGCCCGGTAACGAGCCGGCCCTGCTCTTCGAGCCGGACCGAGACTTCCGCCTGCGCGTCGGTTCCTTCGGTCACGGCGTGCACCTGGTAGAGGTCGAGGCGGGCCTCGTGCGGCACCAGCATCTTGATGGCGTTGAAGGTCGCATCCACGGGTCCGTTGCCGGTCGCCTGCACCGTCTGCGACTGGCCGTCGATTTCCAGTGTGAGGGTCGCCGACTGCGGGCCGACCGTGCCGGCGATGACCGTCAGCCCCGTCACCTTCATGCGGTCGTGCATGTGGGCAACGCCATCGTCGACCAGCGCCTCGATGTCCTCATCGTAAACGTGCTTCTTGCGGTCGGCGAGCGCCTTGAAGCGATTGAATGCATCCTCGAAAGCGTTCTCGCCGAGTTCGTAGCCCATCTCGCGCAGCTTGGCGCGGAAGGCGTTGCGGCCGGAGTGCTTCCCCATGACAAGCGAGGACTTGGCGACGCCGACCGACTCCGGCGTCATGATCTCGTAGGTGCGCTGGTGCTTGAGCAGGCCGTCCTGGTGGATGCCGCTTTCGTGCGCGAAAGCGTTCCGGCCGACGATGGCCTTGTTGTACTGGACCGGGAAATTGGTCACGGCCGAGACGAGCTTGGACGACCGCGCCAGCATCGTCGTTTCGATGCCGGTGACGTAGGGCAGCACGTCGGCTCGTGTCCGGATGGCCATCACGATCTCCTCGAGCGCGGCGTTGCCCGCCCGCTCGCCGATGCCGTTGACGGTGCATTCGATCTGCCGAGCGCCGGCGTCGAGGGCGGCCAGAGAATTGGCGACGGCGAGGCCGAGATCGTTGTGGCAGTGGGTCGAGAAGCGCGCCTTGTCGGCGTTGGCCACCCGCTCGCGAACGGCGCGGAACATGGCGGCATATTCGGCCGGCGTCGCATAGCCGACCGTATCGGGCAGGTTGATGGTCGTGGCGCCGGCGCGGATGGCCGCATCGACGCACTGGCACAGGTAATCGATGCCGGTGCGGGTCGCGTCCATGGCGCTCCACTCGACGTCCTCGACGAGATTGCGGGCGCGCGAGACGGTGGCGGTGATGATGTCGAGCACCTCCGCCTCGCTCTTGCGCATCTGGTGGGCGAGGTGGATCGGCGAGGTGGAGACGAAGGTGTGGATGCGACCGCGCCGGGCGTGCCGCACCGCTTCGCCGGCCCGGTCGATGTCGGCGTTGATGGCCCGCGCCAGACCGGCGACGACCGCCTTCTCGGTCCGCTTCGCGATCTCGGCGACGGCCTCGAAATCGCCGTCCGAAGCGATCGGGAATCCGGCCTCGATGATGTCGACGCCCATGCTGTCGAGGCAATCGGCGACCTGGAGTTTCTCCTCGAACGTCATGGTGGCGCCAGGGCACTGCTCGCCGTCGCGCAGCGTGGTGTCGAAAATGACGACGCGGTCGGCGGAGCTTTCGGTGTCGGGTGCGGTATCTTGGGGCATCGGATGGGATCCTTGCGCGGGGCCTCGCCGCTCGGGCGGCAGGCGCTGGTCTCACTGCTCTTTTTCAACGGGATGTGGCCGTGCATCCCCTGAGCGCCCGCCTCCAGACCCTGCTGGATGTGCGAGGGGCTCAGGGGCCCGTAAGGAGCAGTCGGCAGGGACCGGGCGCACGGAGGATGGACCCGAGGGAGCGGATGCTCCCGGGTTCCGCGGTGCCTTCAGCCGAACTGGCCGGTCGACGCATGGAAAAGGTCTCGCAGTCGCGAAAGGGTCGAGTGAAACTCTTATAAGCCAAACGAATTGATATTTTGCAAGAGTGCTTCGGCGGCACGGTCGAGGTGCGGCGAGGACCGATGCTCGCGTCACTCCGATAGCCTCCGGCGGCCCAATCAGGCTTGCCACCCGTCGTGTGACGAAACATTATATCGTTGAACGGCCGACAAGCCGCCAACCGCAGGGACGCCGCCGCCATGACCACGGCTCACTCGACGCCGGCACGGGGTCGTTACTCTCCCCTTTCGATGGCACTGCACTGGCTGACGCTGGCACTGATCGTCGGGGTGTACTCGGCCATCGAGCTGCGCGAGTACTGGCCGAGAGGCAGCCCCGAGCGCGACGCGCTCAAAGCCTGGCATTTCACCTTTGGGTTGACCGTGTTCATGCTGACGCTGGCCCGCATAGCCGCGCGGGTGGCCCGTCCGGCGCCGCCCATTCTGCCACCCCCGGCGCCCTGGCAGCGGGCGGCGTCGAAGACCCTGCAGGGCCTGCTGTACACGCTGCTCATCGCCATGCCGCTCGCCGGCTGGACCATTCTCAGCGCCGAGGGGAACGCCATTCCGTTCTGGGGGATCGAGCTGCCCGCCATCGCGGCGAAAGACAAGGACTGGGCCGATATCGTCGAATACTGGCACAAGACCTTCGGCAAGGTCGGCTATGCGCTGATCGGGCTGCACGCCGCCGCCGCGATCGCTCATCACCTCTTCCGCAAGGACAACACGCTGCTGCGGATGCTGCCGGGCAAGCGCGCGGCCTGAGCCGGCGATCCGGTCCCGGTCGCTCGCCCGCCGCGTCCCATCGGCCGCGGCGGGTGGCGCGTTGACAGGCGACCCTCCCCGCCTATTGTGCGGCGCGCTTCTGCCCACCTGCCGAGGATCGACACCGCTCATGGCCATCGCCCGCACGCCCGCGAAATACTTCTCGCCCCTCGCCATCGGCGCCCCCGAGCCCTTCCGCCAGCTTCCCGTCCGGCTGGAGCGGATGATCCATTTCATCCCGCCTCACAACGAGAAAATCCGCGCCAAGCTGAAGGAGACGATTGGGCAGGTCGACGTGGTGCTCGGCAATCTCGAGGACGCCATCGCGGTCGGCGAAAAGGAAGCCGCGCGCAAGGGTTTCGTCTCGATGGCGCGAGAGTTCGACTTCGGGACGACGGGTCTGTGGACACGGATCAACTGCCTCAACTCGCCGTGGATGCTCGATGACGTGACAGAGATCGTCGCGGCGGCCGGCGACAAGCTCGACGTCATCATGCTGCCGAAGGTCGAGGGACCGTGGGACATCCACTACCTCGACCAGTTGCTGGCCCAGCTCGAAGCCAAGCACAAAGTTTCGAAGCCGATCCTGATCCATGCGATTCTCGAAACCGCAGAGGGCGTCAACAACGTCGAGGCCATCGCCGGTGCGAGCCCGCGGATGCACGGCATGAGCCTCGGACCGGCGGATCTCGCCGCCTCACGCGGCATGAAGACGACGCGGGTCGGCGGCGGCCACCCGGACTACGGCGTGCTCGCGGACCCGGGCGCCGACAAGGCGGCCCCGCGCACGTTCTACCAGCAGGACCTCTGGCACTATACGATCGGCAAAATGGTTGACGCCTGCCTGGCGCATGGCCTTAAGCCGTTCTACGGACCGTTCGGCGATTTCGCCGACGGCGCCGCCTGCGAGGCCCAGTTCCGCAACGCCTTCCTGCAGGGCTGCCTCGGAGCGTGGTCGCTGCACCCCTCGCAGATCGAGATCGCCAAGCGCGTGTTCTCGCCCGACCCGAAAGAGGTCGCCTTCGCCAAGCGCATCCTGGACGCGATGCCCGACGGCACAGGCGCAGTGATGATCGACGGCAAAATGCAGGATGACGCCACCTGGAAGCAGGCAAAAGTCATCGCCGATCTGGCGAGGATCGTCGCCTCCAAGGACGCCGAGCGGGCGGCGCTCTACGGTCTTTAAGCGCGACTGAGCCGCTCTGGCCTGGACTTGGCCGGGCCTGCGTCAATCACCCGGCCCGCCGCCGATTGACTTCACCCGAAGGGTGCCCTTCAATCGGCGCATGACAGCAAAGTCGAAGTCCAAGGCAAGCAAGCCGGCCAAGCGGCCGGCGATCGCGCGCAAAGAGGCGGCGCCCGTTGTGTCGCCGGTCGCCAAGGCGCGAGTTCAGGCCGGCAAAGTGCTGGCCGGCAAAACACTGGCCGGCAAAACACTGGCCGGCAAAACTCTGGCCGGCAAGGCGCCGGCGGCTAGCCGTCGCGGCGCCCGGGCAAAATCGTCGGTACGACGGGCGAAGTTCGCGCTCGGCGATGTCGTGCGCCACCGGCTCTATCCGTTCCGCGGCGTCATCTTCGACATCGATCCGGTGTTCAACAATTCCGAGGAATGGTGGCTCGCCATTCCGGAAGGCGTGCGCCCGCGCAAGGACCAGCCGTTCTATCACCTGCTCGCCGAGAACGACGAGACGGAATACATCGCCTACGTGTCCGAGCAGAACCTGCAGCCGGACACTTCCGGCGAACCGCTGCGCCATCCACGGCTGACCGAGTTCTTCGCCGAGGACGACAGCGGCCGTTACCGGGTGCTGCAGCTCCAGGCCCACTGACGCGCACTGAAAACTCAAATGCGCACCATCATAAAAGGCCCCGAAAGCTGAGCTTTCGGGGCCTTTGCATATTTGCCATGCGATTCCGTTTGATCGGAAACGCGCCGCGCTTATTTCTTTTCGGCAGGTGCCGCCGCGGGTGCTGCAGCAGGTGCAGGCTTGGCCGCAGCAGGAGCCGCCGGCTTGGCGCCGCCGGCTTTGGCCGCATCGGCCTTCTCGTCGGCACGGACTTTCTTGAACTGCTCGATCAGCTCAGCGCGACGGTCCGCCATCTCCTTCAGCGAACTGTTGCGCTTTTCCATGAAGGCCTTGGTGTCGACGGCGGGGCCACCGTAAGCCTCGACGAAGCCCTTCAGCGGAACCGGGAAGTCGATGACCTTGTTGCTGAGCTCGACGGCGCGCACGATGACGCCGACACCGGTCTTCATCAGCTCGAGGAAGTCGCCCTGCAGCTCGCTCACCGAGGCGCAGCCGGTCTGGTGGCAATGCAGGTATTTGAGTTCGATCGGCTTCAGACCGACGTCCTCCGGCTTGACGACTGTGCCTTCCTTATTTTCTTTGACGAATTTTTCCCACTGATCCTTCTGGAAGACGGTGATCGCCATGCCGGGCGGCAGCGCGAGGCCGGGCGGCACGACGACCGTCAGAACCTTCTTTTCGATGCCTTCGCCTTCCTCTACGGCGACATAGACGAGCGGCGCGCCGGTCGCGGGATTGAAGCTCTCGTAGAAGGTGGTGCAGGCGTTCTTGTCTTCCTTGACCGCCTTGCCATCAGCTTCCTTCTTGGCGATCGGAACCTTGGCGCAGATCTTGTGCCATGCGGTCTTCGCTTCCTCGCTGACCGCGCCCTTGGCATCGGCCTTGGCCGGAGCAGCGGCTGCCGCCGCCGGCTTGGCGGGAGCCGCCGCCGCAGGTGCCGCCGGCTTGGCGGCGTCTTTCGCTTCCTGCGCAACGACCAAGGATGCCGAACCGAAAACCACCGCCGCCGCAAACGCCGCGGCGGGCCCAACGGCCAGCGCAACACGCTTTGCAGAATGCATTCTGTCTGCCATGTGAAAGTCGACCTTTTGTTGTGAGCCGGATTCACCAGCTCAACCCCTCTGCGACGCCCTATCCCTGCGTCCAGCTCGGCGCTTCGGGCGCCAATCGGCGGGCACTAAGGCCCGGATTGCGGCAATCCCGTGACGAGTTGCGGCGGCGACTGGTGATGCGGAGCGTGAGCCTGGAACGACGTTGCAATTGCGCCACGACGCCGCCGTGACAGCGGCTGTTCGGACGGGTTTAGCGCCTTTTGCTTGCGACCCGCGCACGGCCATTTCCGGCGCCCACTCTTGTGCTAGCCATGCAATGAACTGGCGGCTTTTCTGATCCCGATCCGCCGGCTCAGAGATGCACTTCAGGAAAGTCGGTGACGGAATGTCGCGCTGGATCGGCCCACTCGTCTCTCTGCTGCTGCTCATGCCGCCCTCTTCAGCGGTCGCCGCCGAAAAGCAGCACGCCATCGCCATGCACGGCGAGGCGAAATTTCCCGCGGGCTTCTCGCATTTTCCCTACGCCGACCCGGCGGCCCCCAAGGGCGGACGGGTGACGCTCGGCACCACCGGCTCCTTCGACAACCTCAACCCGCTCATCGTTCGCGGCGAGGCGGCGAGCGGGGTGCGCGAATTCGTCATCGAAACCCTGATGGCGCGCAGCCTGGACGAGCCCTTCACGCTCTACGGACTGCTGGCGGAAAGCATCGACTATCCGCCGGACCGCAGCGCCATCACCTTCAACATCAACCCCGGCGCGCGCTTCTCGGACGGCCAGCCCGTCACCGCCGCCGACGTGGTCTTCTCGATGGAGCTGCTGCGCGAGAAGGGCCGGCCCAACCATCGCACCTATTACAAGAAGGTGGCCGCCGCCGAAGCGCTGTCGCCGCTGGCCGTGCGCTTCACATTCAAGCCGGCCGAAGCCGCGCCCGGCACGCCCGCCGACGCCCCGCCGACCTACGACCGAGAAATGCCGCTGATCATGGGCCTGATGCCCGTGGTGCCGAAGCACGCGACCGACCCGGAGACCTTCGACCGCACGACGCTCGCCCCTTTGATCGGCAGCGGGCCTTATCGCATCGCCACCATCGATGCAGGACGTTCGATCACCTATGTGCGCAATCCCGACTACTGGGGACGCGATCTCGCCGTCAATCGCGGCCGCTTCAACTTCGATGAAATCCGCTACGACTACTTCCGCGAGCCGGCGACGCAGTTCGAAGCGTTCAAGATCGGCCAGATCGACGTGCGGCACGAGGACGATCCCGCCCGCTGGGCCGACAGCTATCGCATCGCCGCCGCCGAGGACGGACGCATCGCGAAGGCCGAGTTCCCCTCCGGCCTCCCCGCCGGCATGACGGGGCTGGTGTTCAATACCCGCCGTCCGGTGTTCCAGGACGCGCGCGTGCGCCAGGCCCTGATCCGGCTGTTCAACTTCGAGTGGATCAACCGGACGCTGTTCCACACGCTCTACAAGCGGACCCAGAGCTTTTTCGAGCGCTCGGAGCTGGCGGCCATCGGCGCCGACGTGCCGCGCCCCGCCGACGACCGCGAGACTTTGGTGCTCGACCGCTCCGGCGCCTCGGTCAAGCCCGCAATCCGCGACGGCACCTACCGCTTTCCGGTCAGCGACGGGACCGGCCACAACCGCGAAAACGCCAGGCAGGCGTTCGCACTGCTGGCAGAAGCCGGCTACAGACTGGAGGACGGCCGGCTCGTCCACACGGCGACCGGCGAGCAGCTCAGCTTCGAAATCCTCGCCTCGGCGGCGGCACAGGAGCGGCTGCTGTCGAACTTCATCGCCGATCTCAAGCGCCTCGGCATCGCCGCACGCATCCGCGTCGTGGACAGCGCGCAATATCAGTCCCGCCTCAAGTCCTACGATTACGACATGGTCCAGTATTCCTGGCTGGCCTCGCTCTCGCCCGGCAACGAGCAGCTCTTTCGCTGGTCATCGGCGGTGGCCGACCAGCCCGGCTCGTACAATTTCGCCGGCGTCAAAAGCCCGGCCGTCGATCGGATCATCGGAGACATGCTGGCGGCCGAAACGGCGGAGGAGTTCCGCGCCACGGTGCGCGCCCTCGACCGGGTGCTGCTCTCCGGGGATTACGTGATCCCGCTGTTCCACGCGCCGACCCAGTGGGTGGCCCACTGGAGCCGGCTCGCGTATCCGCCCGTGCAGCCCCTGTGGGGCTACAATCTCGATACCTGGTGGACCACGCCCGCGAGCCAGACCCCATCACCATGAGACCCTCTTCGCCCGCAGACCCTTTCAACATGGCGGCCTACTGTCTGGCGAGCCGGCCACGCGGTGCACATACCGGGCCTGCTCTGATTGTCTTGAGCGACGCCGCCTCGCTCCATCCGGCAGAGGTGTGGAGCTTCGGCGATCTGGAAGCGGCGGTGCTGCGGCTCGGCGGAGCGCTGAGGGCATCGGGACTGGAGCCCGGGGCGCGCATCGTCATCCGGCTCGACAACACCAGCCTCTACGCCATCCTTTTCTTCGCAGCGGTTGCCGCGGGCTTTGTCCCGGTTCCCGTCTCGACGCTGCTGACCGGCGAGGAGGTCGACTTTCTTCTCGCCGACAGCGCCGCGGCCGCCATCGCCGTAGCCGGACACTTGCCAGTGGGGCGCGTTCCCTCCGGCGTCAGGGTGTTCGCCGCCGACGAGATCGCGCACATGATGCAGAGCGGCGAACCTCAGGGCTACGCCCCGACGCGCGCCGACGATCCGGCATTTCTGATCTACACCTCCGGCACCACCTCGCGTCCTAAGGGCGTGCTGCACGCCCACCGCGCCGCCCTCGGGCGCCGTCCGATGTACCGGGGCTGGTACGGCCTCCGCGCCGAGGACCGGATGCTGCACGCGGGCGCGTTCAACTGGACGTACACGCTCGGCACCGGACTGACCGACCCCTGGGCCAATGGCGCCTCGGCCATCGTCTACACGGGTGAGAAGGACCCCGCGCTGTGGCCGCGCCTCATTGCGCAGAGCGGAGCGACGCTGTTTGCGGCCGTGCCGGGGCTCGTCCGCCAGATGCTGAAATACGGCCGACCCCAGCCGGGCAGCCTCGGCAATCTGCGTCACGCGCTGATCGCCGGAGAGACGCCGCCGCCCGGGTTGTTTGACGAGTGGGAGGCAGCGACCGGCCGGCCGCTCTACGAAGCCATCGGCATGAGCGAGATCTCGACCTACATCTCGACGGGTCCGGACGTTCCGCGCAAGGCCGGCACGCTCGGCAAGCCGCAGCCCGGCCGCCGGATTGCCGTCCTCGGCGTCGAGGGCGGCACCACGCCGCTGCCAATGGGCGAGGAGGGGCTGCTCGCCGTGCATCGTGCCGATCCGGGCCTGATGCTCGGCTATTGGAACCGGCCCGAGGAAGAGGCCGAGGTGATGCGCGGCGACTGGTTCGTCGGCGGCGACCTCGCAGCAATCGATTGTGACGGCTACGTCACATATCTCGGACGGGCCAACGACGTCATGAAGGCGCTCGGCTATCGCGTCTCGCCGCTGGAGGTCGAGGCGGCGCTGGCCGCCCACCCCGCCGTAGCCGAGGTTGCGTGCACCGAGATCAGGGTGCGCGAGGACGTGAGCGTCATCGGTGCCTTCGTCGTGCCGCGCGATGCCGCGGCAGCCGACGCCGACACGCTGATGGCCTTCGTCCGCGAAAAGCTCGCCGCCTACAAATGCCCGCGCGAGGTGCGCTTCGTTGCGGCCCTGCCACGCACCGCCAACGGAAAAATCCGCCGAGCGGCCTTGCGGGAGCTGGCGAGTGACAGCTCCGGCGGGCACTGACCGGACCGGCGGCCAGAGAGAAGTCCGGAGAGACGTCCAGAGAGACGTCCGGAGCCGGCAGTAATTGCTGTGGAAACACACGCGGCGGAGCACATGGCGGCCGTCACAGCCCCTTTGCAATTGCCGGCGAAATGGGCTGCTATGCGCCCGCGCACGACCTAGCCATCGCCAACGGAGACGGAGACCCATCACCATGTTCGATCTCGACGTAGGGGTGCCGATCCCGCAGCTCTTCCAGGATCTGATGACCTATCTCGGCGAGCATCCGGCCGTGCTGGCCGGCATCGGTGTGTTCCTGCTGCTGGCGGCGATCGGCGCCTGGTACGTCGTCTCCCACCACCTGCACGTGCTGCTGATCACCCTGCTCTGCGCGGCCGGGTTCGCGTCGGGCGCGCTGGTTCTCTACCGGGGCGTGCAGGCCGAGATGCGCGACCTCGTCGTGGCCGGCGGGTTCCTGACCCTCATATTCCCGATCATCTACCAGCAGGCGATCCGGGTGGCGAAGATCGCCTACGGCGACGGCGCGGCCCCTGCGATGGCCAAGGGCCACGCCAAGCGCGCGGGCGTGTGAGCCTTCGCCGCCGTCAGGCCGCCTTGCGCGCGGCGCCTGCGATACGGGCGAGATCGGCGGCCAGCGCCTTGACCCCCCGGAAGCGGGCCTCGGGCAAATCCCAGTCGCCTTTGACGACGAGCTTGTGATCGGGCTGCATCTTGGCGCGGCCGCGCTGCGTCACGAGGAATTGCGCCAGACCTTCCGGGTTCGCGAAATCGTTCTTGCGGAAAATCACCACGCTGCCCTTGGTCCCTGCATCGATCTTGGCGATGTTGGCCGTCCGGCAGAGCGCCTTGATCTCCATCACGTCGAGCAGATAGGCGACCTCCTCGGGCAGCGGTCCGAAGCGGTCGATCAGCTCGGCCCCAAACTGATCGATGTCGGCGCGGGTTTCGAGCGTGGAAAGGCGACGGTAGAGGCCGAGGCGCAGTTGCAGATCCGAGACGTAGGCTTCGGGGATCAGCACGGAGGTGCCGAGGCTGATCTCGGGGCTCCACTTGTCGGCCGTCTCGCCGAGATCGCCGCCCTTCATCGCGGCAACGGCCTCCTCGAGCATCGACTGATAAAGTTCGAAACCCACCTCGCGGATGTGACCGGATTGCTCGTCGCCGAGGAGATTGCCGGCGCCGCGGATATCCAGATCGTGCGAGGCGAGGCTGAACCCGGCACCCAGCGTGTCGAGCGATTGGAGCACCTTCAGCCGCTTCTCCGCACCCTCGGTCAGCTTCTGGCCGGGGGGAGTCGTGAAGTAGGCGTAGGCGCGGCGCTTGGAACGGCCGACGCGGCCACGAAGCTGGTAGAGCTGCGCCAGGCCGAACATATCGGCGCGATGCAGGATCAGCGTGTTGGCGTTCGGGAGATCGAGACCGGATTCGACGATGGCCGTCGAGAGCAGAACGTCGTACTGGCCATCGTAGAAGGCGGTCATCACGTCTTCGAGTTCGCTCGCCGGAAGCTGGCCGTGCGCGCGGGCGACGCGCAGGTCCGGCACCGCCTCGCGCAGGAACTCGGCCACGTCGTCGAGGTCGGCGAGGCGCGGCGCCACATAGAACGATTGCCCGCCGCGGTCCCGCTCGCGCTTCAGGGCGTCGCGCACGACGACCGGATCGAACGGTGAGATGAACGTGCGCACCGCGAGACGATCGACCGGCGGCGTGGTGATCAGCGACAGCTCGCGTACGCCGGAGAGCGCCAACTGAAGAGTGCGCGGGATCGGCGTGGCGGTCAGTGTCAGCACGTGCACGTCCTCGCGGAGCTGCTTCAGCCGCTCCTTGTGGGTGACGCCAAAATGCTGCTCCTCGTCGACGATCAGCAGCCCAAGTCGGGCGAACTCGATCGCTTTGCCGAGCAGCGCGTGCGTGCCGACGACGATGTCGAGGGCGCCGGTCTTCAGGGCCTCCTTGGTCTCGGCCAGCTCCCTGGGCGTGACCATGCGCGAGGCTTGCGCGATTTTCACCGGCAGACCCTTGAAGCGCTCGCTGAAGGTCTTGAAGTGCTGGCGGGCGAGCAGCGTGGTCGGCACCACGACCGCCACCTGCAGACCCGCGAGCGCAACGGCAAAAGCGGCTCTCAGCGCCACCTCGGTCTTGCCGAAGCCCACGTCGCCACAAACGAGACGATCCATGGGGCGACCGGAGTTGAGATCACCCATCACGGCCTCGATGCTGGCCCCCTGATCCTCCGTCTCCTCGTAGGGGAAGCGGGCGACGAACTCCTCGTAGGCGCCTTCCGGCGGGGCGATGGCGGGGGCTTCCTTCAACTGGCGCAGGGCGGCGATCTTGATCAGCTCGGCGGCGATCTCCTTCAGCCGGCGCTTGAGCTTCGCCTTGCGCGACTGCCACCCGGCTCCGCCGAGCTTGTCGAGCTGCGCATCGCCCTCGTCGGTGCCGTAGCGCGACAGAAGCGCGATGTTCTCGACTGGCAGATAGAGCTTGTCACCGCCGGCATAGGTCAGCAGCAGGCAGTCGTGCTTGGCGCCCAGCGCAGTCAACGTCGTCAGGCCCTGGAAGCGGCCGATGCCGTGATCGGAATGCACGACGAGATCGCCGACCGAGAGACTGGTCGCCTCGGTCAGCACGTCGGCGGCCTTGCGCGCCTTGCGGCGGGGCCTGACGAGGCGGTCGCCGAGGATGTCCTGTTCGGAGACGACGACCAGATCCCGCGTCTCGAAGCCCTCCTCGAGACCGAGCACGGCGAGCGCCGTGACGCCGCCGGGCAGGGCGAGCGCCTCCGCCCAGCTCTCGACCTTCTCGATGCGTTCGAGCTTGTGATCGGCGAGCAGGGCGGCGAGCCTCTCGCGCGCGCCGGTCGTCCAGGCGGCAACCACGACGCGGGCGTTCTCCGATTGCTTCTGGCGGATGTGCGCGACGACGGCGTCGAACACGTTGCGGGTCGCGTCCTGGCGTTCGAGCGCGAAGCTGCGGCCCTGGCGTCCGTCGATGGGACGCACGTTCGCGCCCTCTGCTTCGGCGAACGGCGACAGGCGCACGCGCGGATGCGGGCTCAGTGCTTTGCCCCAGGCCGCGCCGTCGAGGAACATCGTCTCCGGCGGCACCGGCTTGTAGGGCGGCGCGCCGAAGCTCTTCGTCTCCAGCCCTTCGACGCGCGCTTCGTAGTGCTCGATAATCTGCCCGAAGCGGCTCTTGATGCTGTCCTCGGCCTGATGGTCGAAGCTGACGCTCGAGCCCGGCACGTAGTCGAACACCGTCTCCAGCCGCTCGTGGTAGAACGGCAGCCAGTGCTCCTGGCCCGAGGTGCGCTGGCCGGCGCTGACGGCCTCGTAGAGCGGGTCGTCGCCTGTAGCGCCGCCGAACAGCGCGACGTAGCGGCGTCGGAAATTGGCGATGGCCGCCTCGCCGAAGGCCACCTCCGAGATCGGCAGCAGCGAGAGTTTCTGGATCAGCTTCGAGGTCCGCTGCGTCTCGACGTCGAAGGCTTTGATGCTTTCGATCGTATCGCCGAAGAAGTCGAGCCGCACAGGCGTCTGTCGACCGGGCGAATAGAGATCGAGGATGCCGCCGCGCACCGCGTACTCGCCAGGCTCCATCACCGTGCCCGTGCGCACGTAGCCGGCGAGAGAGAGCGATTGCGTCAGCAGGTTCATGTCGGCACGCTGGCCGGCGGCGAGCGTGCGCATGGAGCGCTTGAGGAAGTCGCGCGGCGGCACGCGCTGGAGCACGGCATTGACGGTCGAGAGCACGATGGTCGGCGCGTTGCGGGGCGTGAAGGCGATGCGCGCGAGCGCCGCGATGCGTCGGGCGACGATCTCGGGGTTGGGACTGGTGCGGTCGTAGGGCACCGTGTCCCAGGCGGGAAAAGCGATGACCCGCATTTTCGGCGCGAAGAACTTGAGCTGCGTTTCCAGCGCATCGAGACGGCGGTCATCGCGGGCAATGTGCAGCAGCAGGCCCGGTTCTGCACGCGGGTCTCGATCACCGGTCACGAGATGGGTGAGCGCCAGCGCGTCGTAGCCCTCCGGCACCCCGGAGAGGACGAGATCGGACGGCGGAGGCGACTTGTCGGCCATCAGGAGCTCGAAAGTCCGTGGAAACGGCGGATGTCGGAGACGAGACCGGAAAATGCCGCGTCGGTCGGCATGTCGGGGGCGAGCAGCCAGCGCTGCAGGTCCGGCTCCTCGGCGACCAGCAGGGCCTCGAATGCCGATAATTGACGCTCGTCCATCGTCGCCAGTCGGGCCTCGGCAAAACGGCCGATCATCAGGTCCAGCTCCTTGGTGCCGCGGTGGCCGGCCCGCCATGCAGCCCGCCGCCGGCGGCTCTCGGTTGTGTCGATCATGCGGTGCCGGCAGGTCCCTTGCGCAACAGCAACAAATCGCCGCCGGGCGAGCAACCCGGTGCGTTGTGATTGTGTCCGGCGCGTCCTATAGCCTCCTTTGCCGGACCTGTCAGCCCGAGGGGCGCATCCCCGGCGTTGCACGGTCTCATGTCGCACCCGATCGAACGATACCCCCGATGACTGCTGGACGCGCCGTCGACGATCCGACCGCCCTCCCCGCGGGCTGGAGCGGGCTAGCAACAGAGCACGCAGCCGGTCTGGTCGAACGGCTGCAGTGGGAGATCTCCCGTGACCACCTGCTTGCAGGCGTCGCCGTCGAGGCCGTCGCAAGACGCGATGCGAACGACGACGTTCTCTACAGGCATGTCGCCGACCCGTCGCGATATTCAGTCGTGCACCTCACATGGGCGAGCCGGCCCGAGACGACGCCGTTCTTCCCCTCCGTCGAATTCGACGGCACGTTCGCCGGTTTCGTGGAGTCCGAGCGCCGGCTCGCGGCGGATCGGGACCGCTGAGGATGCGCCCCAACGAACTCTCGCCGCTGTTCGCGTCCATGGACGCGCTCAAGCGCATCGGCCCGCGGCTCATGCTGCTCATGAAAAAGGCCCTGCGCCTGCCGCCGGGTGTCACCCAGCCGCGCGTGATCGACCTGCTTTGGCATCTTCCCACCGGGGTCATCGACCGGCGCGCGGAGCCCACCATTGCCGATGCCGTACCCGGCACCATCGCCACCTTGAAGGTCCGCGTGCTGAAGCATCGCCCCGGCCCGCGCGGCAACAGCAAGGCGCCCTACAAGGTTTCCGCCGAGGACGACAGCGGCCGCCTCGATCTTGTGTTCTTCCATGCCGAGCGCAGCTTCATCGAGCGCCAGCTTCCCGAAGGCGAGACGCGGTACGTCTCCGGCCGCGTCGAGCGCTACGGGGAGACCCTGCAGATGGCGCACCCCGACTACATCGTCGCCCCCGAGCACCGCGACGACCTGCCCTTCCTCGAGCCCGTCTATCCGCTCACCGCCGGGCTTTCCGGAAAAGTGCTGTTGAAGGCGGCGCGGCAGGCCGTCGATCGCGTGCCGGCCCTTCCCGAATGGCAGAACGCGGCCTGGCTCACTGCGCGGGAGTGGCCGCCGCTCGCCGAGGCCCTGCGCCGCCTGCACGTGCCGAGTGACGCCGCCGACGTCTCCAACGGCGCCGCCCCCTGGCAGCGCCTCGCCTACGACGAGCTGCTCGCCAATCAGCTGGCCCTCGCCCTCGTCCGCCAGAGCTACCGCGCCCAGCGCGGACGCGCCGTCTCGGGCGACGGCCGCATCCGCGCCCGCATCGCCGACGCGCTGCCGTTCGCACTGACCGCCTCGCAGCGGACGGCCATCGACGAAATCGCCGCCGACATGGCGGCCCCGCGGCGCATGTTGCGGCTGCTGCAAGGCGACGTCGGATCGGGCAAGACCGTCGTGGCGCTAATGGCCATGGCCGTCGCGGCGGAAGCCGGCGCGCAGGCCGCGCTGATGGCGCCGACCGAAGTGCTGGCCCGCCAGCATCTCGAAACCATTACCCCCCTCGCCGAGACCGCCGGGCTTCGCATTGCACTCCTGACGGGACGCGAAAAGGGCCGGCCACGGGCCGAGCTGCTGTCGAAGCTCGCCGGCGGCGGCATCGACATCCTGATCGGAACGCACGCGCTCTTCCAGGACGACGTAACGTTCAAGGACCTCGCCTTCGCCGTCATCGACGAGCAGCACCGCTTCGGCGTCCACCAGCGTCTCGCGTTGCAGATCAAGGGCGGCGGGGGCGGCGCCAACATGCTGGTGATGACCGCAACGCCCATTCCCCGCACGCTGCTCATGACTCATTACGGCGACCTCGACGTGTCCCGCCTGACCGAAAAGCCCGCCGGGCGAAAGCCGATCACCACCAAGGCGGTGCCGATCGACGCCATCGAAAAGCTGATCGAGCGGGTCGGCGCGCAACTTCGCGAAGGCGCGCAGGTCTACTGGGTGTGCCCGCTGATCGAAAGCTCGGAGGTCTCCGAACTGGCCGCCGCCGAGGAGCGCCACGCGCACCTCTCGAACATCTTCGGTACGGCCTCCGTCGGGCTGCTGCACGGTGCGATGACCGGCGCGGCCAAGGACAAGGCGATGGAGGCGTTCGCGGAGAACCGGCTCAAGATCCTGGTTGCGACGACGGTGATCGAGGTCGGAGTCAATGTGCCCAATGCCAATATCATGATCATCGAGCACGCCGAGCGGTTCGGCCTCGCCCAGCTCCATCAGCTGCGCGGGCGCGTCGGCCGGGGCACGCGCGAGAGCTTCTGCATGCTGCTCTACAAGGCCCCGCTCGGGGAAACCGCTCGCGCGCGGCTCGAAATGATGGAGCGCACCGAGGACGGATTCCTCATTTCCGAAAAGGACCTCGAGCTTCGCGGCGGCGGCGAGGTGCTCGGCGCGCGCCAGAGTGGCCTGCCGGAGTTCCGCGTCGCCGAGGTGCCGGGCTTCGCGACGCTGCTCGCTGCCGCCCGCGACGATGCGCAGATGATCCTCAGCGCCGACCCCAATCTCGAAAGCCCGCGCGGGGAGGCGCTGCGGCGTCTGCTCTACCTCTTCGAATGCGACGAAGCCGTCCGCCTCTTCCGAGCCGCGTGACTCGTTTTTCCGGTTCACAATTCCCATCGCAACAATCGCAGTCGTCATCCTCGATCGAGCGCGCTCCTTCCGGCGCGCAAAGATCGGGGATCCAGCGGAAGACTCGTTCGCAGGACGCAATATTTTTGTCGGCTGCGCCGGGCTCGCGCGAGGATGACGGAAGTCGTGGGACGGGCCGCTCAGGTGCGGTTGCCGTAGACTTTGCGCGCACGGGAGTCGAAGGCTTCGGTGAATTTGCGGAACGCCTGATCGAACAGCGATCCCATGAGCACGGCCAGCATCTTCGAGCGGAACTCGTAGTCGATGAAGAAATCGATTTCGGAGCCCTGCGCGTGAGGGAGAAAGCGCCAGCGGTTTTCGAGGTGATGGAACGGCCCGTCGAGATATTCGACGAGGATCGCAGGCTCGCGCGGCCGCAACGCGACACGCGTGGTGAAGGCTTCGCGGATGCCCTTGTAGCCGACGCCCATGGTCGCGATCAGGGACGCCTGGCCGTCCGACCCATCCTCGCGGCTCTCGACGACGAGGCTTTCGCACAGGGGCAGAAACTCCGGGTAACTCTCGACATCGGCGACGATGGCGAACATCTGCTCGGGCGTGAACGGCACAGGTCGCCGGGTCGTGAATTTCGGCACGGCGATCTCCGGCGTTATCAGCGGCGCGCGGCCTTGAGGCGACGGAAGTCATCGCCCGCGTGGTGCGAGGAGCGGGTGAGCGGGCTCGACGCCACGCTGGCGAAGCCCTTGGCCAGTGCCACCTGCCGCAGGCTGTCGAACTCGGCCGGCGGAACGTAGCGGCGCACCTCGGCGTGGCGCGGCGTCGGCCGTAGGTACTGACCAAGCGTCAGCATGTCGACATCGGCGGAGCGCAGATCGTCCATCACCTGCATCACCTCTTCGCGCGTCTCGCCGAGCCCGAGCATCAATCCGGACTTGGTGACGACGCCGGGGCGAATGGCCTTCGATCGCTCCAACAGCCGCAGCGAGTGGTAATAGCGGGCGCCCGGGCGAATGCGCAGATAGAGCCCCGGCACCGTTTCGAGGTTGTGGTTCAGCACGTCGGGCGCAGCGGCGAGCACGGTTTCCAGCGCGCCGTCCTTGCGCAGGAAATCAGGCACCAGCAGCTCGATGGTAACTGGCGGAGTTGCCGACCTGATCGCCATGACCACGCGGGCGAAGTGAGAGGCGCCGCCGTCGGCAAGGTCATCGCGGTCGACGGAGGTGACGACGACGTGGGCCAGCCCGAGCGCGGCGACGGCGGCCGCGAGGCGGTATGGCTCGCCCTCATCCAGCGGTCCGGGCAGGCCCGTCCGGACGTTGCAGAAGGCACAGGCCCGCGTGCAGGTGTCACCCATGATCATGAAGGTGGCGTGCCGCTCGGCCCAGCACGACGCGATGTTCGGACAGGCGGCCTCGTCGCAGACCGTCACGAGGCCGTGCTCTTTCACGATCGTGCGGGTGGCTTCGAAAAGCTCTGAAGTCCTGTCGCCTTCGGCTCTGCCTCGGATGCGCAGCCACTCGGGCTTGTCAAGCGCGGGCGTGGCGAGACGGTGGACCTTCTCGGGATGGCGGTCCGTGGCGCGGGCGGGCGAGCGGGTGTCGACGATGGTGACCATGGATACTGCCCAACCTCACGCCGCGGCCATGCCAGCCGCGTTGCGTATCCGATAATTGGTCGGTCGGTCTCCGTAACGCAAGGCGATGAGCCGTCAGGTGGCCGCTCTCAGCCGATCAGCCGGGCCAGCAGCACGACGACGACCGCGCCGATGGCCGAAGTCAGAATCTGGTTCACCAGCGCGTTGCCCAATCCGAGGCTGACCCCCAGCGCATTGAGCAGGAAGCCGCCGACGAAGGCGCCGAGCACACCACTGACCAGGTAAGTGATCAGTCCGCTGCCGCCGACGACCAGCGACGCCAGCCATCCAGCGACCAGACCGATGGCCAGAAAAATCAGAATGGATCGCGTTCTCTCATCCATGGGTGCCTCCTCGTCCTCTGCCGTTGCCGGTCATTTCATTCGAGAGCCTTTGACTGAACCCCGTCAGGTCCCAACACATGCTCTACCGCACCGCACAAGACACCTCATGCGCAGCACGCCGGCCCAGGCGCCGCTTATGCCGGACCGGGCTGACTGAGAGCGGCCGACTTGGGGGCCTCGTGACAGCGCGCTCCGAGGTACTGATTGAGCAGCTCGTTATAGGCGTCAGCGTCGGCTTTCTGCTGGCCCGCCAGCTTCTTGCCGCGGCTCTGGGCCTCGACCAGCGACGGAACACCACGTGAATCAAGGCGATTGAGCTTGGTCCGGACCGAACCGCAGCTCTCGCCGACGGGAAGCGACTTGCCGCCCGGTCCCGTGCTGGCACATCCACCCGCCAGGATCGCGATCCCCAGAGCAACCGTCAGCACCAACCCCGACCCCACACCCTCTGCCCGTCGCACCCGTGCCTCCGCCGCAATTGCGAGAACCGTCAGCGGTTTTCACCATAGGACCCGGCGCGCCGCAACCCCCCCGACGCCGCTGTTGCGCCATTGTCACATGGCGGCGCTGCGTCGGGGCATCGCGTCAGTGTCGGCGATCAAGGTGCCCTGGGTGCTGCTGCGGGAGCGGCCGGCGACACGACCTGTGCCGTCTTGCCGGTGGTTGCCGGCGCACTGTTGGCCGTCGCGGCAGCCGGAGCCGCCGCCGGCGGGGCAACCGCGGCAGCCGTTACGGGCCGCGGGGTCAGCGTCGTGCATTTGGCCTGGAATTCGGCGTTGGCCTTGTCCAGCTCGGCGATGCGGGCGAGGGATTCGCGCTTCACCGAGACGAGCTTGGATTTGCCGGTCGCCGCCACCTTCTCGACGCGCTCGGTCAAGCCGTCCTTGCGCAGGGTGTCGATCTGCGCGGTCAGCGAGACGCACGCCGGGTCGACCTTGGCGGCGGTTGCCGTTGGCGCGCCTTTGGCCGGATCGATGGTCTGGGTGGTCAACCCTCCCAGATCGCCTGAGCAGCCGGCCGTGAGTGCCGCCGCCGACACGGCCGCCATGAGCCCGATGGTTTGCATTCGCATGTTCGATACCCCGATTGAAGTCCCAGTGACCTCGATCTAGGCGTGCATCGGGAGCAGGGGCAACTCTGGCTGCATGGGCAAAACGTGCATGAAGAGCCCTTGACAGGCCCGAATCTGTGGAAAATCGGCCGGGAGGCGAGGCTTGCCGTCCTCGGGTCGCATTTCCCTCTCACGGCGGCAGGGCAATCGCATATGGCGCGAAATGTAGGTTGGGTCGACGAAGGAGACCCAACAAACTCGAGCGACCAAAGTTGTTGGGTATCGTGCCTCGACCCAACCTACGTCCAAATGCGATTCCCCTGCTCACGGCGGGGGTTGGGGCGTCGCGAGATCGGGTCAGCAGCCTTTGGCCGTGTACATCGTCGGGATGGCCCATCGCCGCCGCGATTCAAATCCGGCGGAAGGCGCTCTAATCGGCCGGCTGGCAGAGGATCTTGGCGGCCGCCGCCGCGCGATTGACCTCCTCGCGAACGGCTCGATCGATCGCCTTCAACTCGCCGTCCGACGCCAAGGCACAGGCGATCAGACGGGCCCGCGCGCGGGCCACGGGGTCGGTGTCCTCGCGTGGCCGGTCTTTGGACCCCGTCGGGCGGCACTGGGCGGCGATGTGGCCCTGGAAGCGGACCGTCGTCGCCGCGACCACGACGGGGCCGCCATCGGAACGGACGGCGGTCCAGGCGTCTTCGCAAGCGGCGCGCATGCGGCGGGCATCGAGACCGTCGACGCCGACGACCCTCAAGCCGTGTCTCTCGATCGATGACAGCAGCGGGTGACCACGGCCCGGCTCGTCGAGGGTGTCACTCTGAAATTCGGCGAGACAGATGACGGGCAACCGCTCTGCGGCCATCCGGATGATTGTTTCGGCAAGCCGAGCTTCGTCGCGCGGCTGTGCTGAGAACCAGCAGAGCGTAGCCACGCCGTCGGACGCTCGCTCGGCCGCCTTATCCAGAGACGCTTCAGCTCCTGTGCAGTGCCAAACTCCGCCGACACCCTGATCGTAATGCTGCCCCGTCATCAGGCGATTGAGAATATCGTGAGGCGCATGGCCGGCGGCGAGCTGAACCCCGTAGGTCGCCGTGGCGCTGACCAGTTCCTCGCCGCTCCGGCGTGTGGCGCCAACCGCGACGGCGACCGCTTCCTTTCCCGTACCCAGCGCCGCGGTTTCCGACACGATGCCGAGCGCCACGAGAAGGCCGAGTTTCTCCTCGAAACGGCGGATGAGCAGCATCGTCCGGTAGGCAGCGAGATCGTCCGCGGTCTCGGCTTCCAGCAGCGCATCGTGCGCCAAGGCGATTCTATCGTTGGGCATCGATCTCGTTTTCTGTCCGCCGGCTCCTTCGTTCGACTTAGCATTCCCGCTCGCTCGTTCAAGGCGCATCAGCAGTTCGAGGCGGAAAACCTGGAGCACATCACAGGACTTTTTTTCCAGCGCAATGCAGCATCCTGGATGCGCTGCACAATCGTGCGCGCTGCCGCCTTTTGCGGCGGTCCGTTTACCGATCGACGGCGAGTGTCACGATCCGCTCGTCGGGATGCGCGAAGCCGAGCATTTCGCGGGCGAGTTCCTCGACGACGTCGGGATGCGGCAGCTCGGGCGAGAGCAGGGCCACGTCGCGGCCGAGCTTGGCGCGCACGGCCTCGGTGCTCCGGGTCTCGAACTCCAGGAGGCTGATGCGCTCGAGGAGTGCGTTGCGGGCCACGAGGCCGTGCCGGCCATAGATGGCGTGATAGGCGAAATGAGCCGTCAATCCGAGACAGAAAAGCAGCACCAGCATCTGCCGGAGGGACGAACGCCGATCATAGTTTGGTTGACGCAACACGATTTTGTTCTGGCGATACGCATGAAGTGAAGCGGGAACGGGATCAACCTACGCCGCGGCCTCTTAAGACGGGGTAAAGCGACGACAGATATTGACGCGGGATCGAACTGTCGCGCGGATTGCCGCAACAAGGAGTGAGACGTGTCATGTCGCAGACATGACTCCGACATGGGTCCGACACCGCTGCTCGCAGAGCGCAGATTGCGCAATGCCTCGAACGCCGCTCCGCCGACCAGATCGGACTGTCAACTCGCGGCGCCTAAACGCGCAGAATGCTTTTGCCGGCATAGCGTGCGACGTCGCCGAGTTCGCCTTCGATGCGGATCAGCTGGTTGTACTTGGCGAGACGGTCTGAGCGGCAGAGCGAGCCGGTCTTGATCTGAGCGCAGTTGGTGGCGACCGCGAGGTCGGCGATGGTGGCGTCCTCAGTTTCGCCCGAGCGGTGCGACATGACGGCGGTGTAGCCGGCCCGCTGGGCCATGGCGACGGCGTCCAGCGTTTCGGTCAGCGAGCCGATCTGGTTGACCTTGACCAGGATCGAGTTGGCGATGCCCTGCGAGATGCCGCGACTCAACCGCTCGGTGTTGGTGACGAAGAGATCGTCGCCAACGAGCTGGCAGCGCTTGCCGATGAGTTCAGTCAAGGCTTTCCACCCGTCCCAATCGTCCTCGGCCATGCCGTCCTCGATGGAGATGATGGGGAAGCGATTGACGAGATCCTCGAGGTAGCGGGCCATGCCGGCACCGTCGAGCACACGGCCCTCACCGTGAAAATCGTAGCGGCCGTCCTTGTAGAATTCGGTCGAGGCGCAATCCAAGGCCAGCATCACGTCGGAGCCCGGCTTGTAGCCGGCGTTCTCGATCGAACGCATGATGAACGTCAGCGCCTCGTCGGCGCTCTTCAGGTTGGGCGCGAAGCCGCCTTCGTCGCCGACCGAGGTCGAGTGCCCGGCGTCTTTGAGATTCTTTTTGAGCGTGTGGAAGATCTCGGCGCCAATGCGGACGCTGTCGGCGCTCGACGGCGCCGAGACCGGCATGATCATGAACTCCTGGATGTCGATCGGATTGTCGGCATGGGCGCCGCCGTTGATGATGTTCATCATCGGAACGGGGAGCACATGGGCCGTGGCACCGCCGATGTAACGGTAGAGCGGCAGCCCGCTCGCCTCGGCGGCAGCCTTGGCGACCGCGAGGCTGACCCCGAGGATCGCGTTGGCGCCGAGCCGGGATTTGTTCTTGGTGCCGTCGAGCTGGATCAGGACCGCGTCGATGCTCCGCTGGTCCTGCGCGTCCATGCCCGAAAGCGCGCTCAGGATTTCGCCGTTGACCGCGGCCACGGCCCGCGTAACGCCCTTGCCGAGATAGCGGCCCTTGTCACCGTCGCGAAGCTCGTTGGCCTCGTGGGCGCCGGTCGAGGCGCCGGAGGGAACGGCGGCGCGCCCGAACGAGCCGTCCTCCAGCACCACGTCCACCTCGACGGTCGGGTTGCCGCGGCTGTCGAGTATCTGGCGGCCGATGATGTCGAGGATGGCGGTCATGGATGGTTCCTTCTGGAGCCCGGCGGGTGGACGTATGAGACGGGCGGACTTGTAGCGGGTCGCGGGTTGCCGGCAAAGACCCGGCGGGGTAGGCCAGCCTTACCCGATCCGGTGCGCCAGCCGGGGGCGTCGCGGCTCCCGACGAGCATCCTGCGATCGGAGCGGTACAGGCCGCGCCATCGGCGCTTCTGGAGTTGTATGCAAATGTCCACGAACCACACGGGCGGATGTCACTGCGGAGGAGTTCGCTTCGAGGCGACCGTCGATCTGTCGAACACCATCACCTGCAACTGCTCGATCTGCCGGCGAGCGGGAACGATCCTGACGTTCACGCCGCAATCGAGCTTCCGCCTTCTGCAGGGCGAGGACCTGCTCACCGATTACCAGTTCGCATCGAGAACCATCCATCACGTCTTCTGCCGCGTCTGCGGCATCCGCTCGTTCGCGCGTGGCGTCATGCCCGACGGCACACCGATCGCCGCGATCAATGTCCGCTGTCTCGACGGCGTCGACCTCGACGCCCTTTCGCCGGCGGCCGTGGATGGCAAGAGTTTCTGATGACCGATTCCGAGACCGCCCTCGTGCTGTTTTCCGGCGGTCAGGATTCGACCGTGTGCCTTGCCTGGGCGCTCGGGCGTTTCGAGCGCGTAGAGACGGTCGGGTTCAGCTACGGCCAGCGTCATGCCGTCGAGCTGGAGCAGCGGCGGATCGTGCTCGATCTTCTGCGCGAGGACGGCCGTGGTGCGGCGCGGCTCGGTGACGATGTCGTTCTCGATCTCCCCGCACTGGCGGCCATCAGCGAAACCGCTTTGACGCGCGACAGCGAAATCACGTTCGCCGAAACCGGACTGCCGACGACGTTCGTGCCGGGGCGCAATCTGCTGTTTCTCACCTACGCGGCGGCGCTCGCCTACCGGCGGGGAATCGGCACGCTCGTCGCCGGCATGTGCGAAACCGACTATTCCGGCTATCCGGATTGCCGCCGCTCGACCATCGACGTGCTGGAGCGCGGACTCAGCCTCGGCATGGACCGGCCTCTGCGGATCGCAACGCCGCTGATGCACATCGACAAGGCCGGCACCTGGGCGCTGGCTCGGGATCTCGGCGGCGAGCGCCTCGTCAATCTGATCGTCGAGGCGACCCATACCTGCTATCGTGGCGACCGCTCGCGGCGTCACGCCTGGGGTTATGGATGCGGAACCTGCCCGGCCTGCGAGTTGCGCGCCGCCGGCTGGCACAAGTGGCAGTCGTGGCCGTCATGAAACACCCACCCTACAGCTACCGCTGCGATCCGCGCGTGCCGGCCTTCGACGACACGGCCCCGCTGGTCATCTTCGACGGGCTGTGCGTGCTCTGCTCGACCGGCGTCCAGTGGATGCTGTCCCGCGATCCCGACGGCCAGAGCCGGTTTGCCGCCATACAGTCGCCGGTTCCGCAGGCGCTCTACGCACACTACGGGCTCGAAGCCGAAGCCTTCGACACGTTCATGGTGCTGGCCGACGGCGTTGCCCATACCCGCTGGGCCGGGGCGCTTGCGGCGGCACGGACCTTGCCGGCCCCCTGGCGCTGGCTCGGCACAGCCGGCCGCATTGTCCCGTTGTTCATCGGTGACAAGCTTTACGACTGGGTTCAGCGCAACCGTATACAATGGTTCGGCCGGCGCGGCACCTGCCTGATGCCCGATGCGCGACTGGCCGGCCGTTTCCTCACCTGACGGTTCGGGCCGGATCGGGCATGCCCGGATGCGCGCCGGATCGGGCGCCGGAGGATGAAAAAAACCGGCAGCGCCGCGCTGAGCCCCGAGATGCTTAACCCGACCTATGCACCAGAACGCGACC
>JBQTIA010000023.1:0-12135 GCA_052388455.1 Hyphomicrobium sp. | reverse complement strand
CACGGCGACGAATGGCGAATAGCGTAGCTTTGCCTACGGTTGAGCCATTCGTCGCCGTGGGCGGCCACGGGCGTGCGACCCTGTCCAAGCGAAGCTTGGCTTCGCCAAGACGGGCGGGGTGAATTTGGCGGTACGCTAGGAGAAGCGCGCAGTTCGATGCCGTCGCCACGGACACGCGTTTCGACGCCGCGTGGCGTCAATTTCACCTCCGTCGCGGCCGCGTTCTGGTGCATAGGTCGGGCTAGGCTGGCGCTCAGTTGGTCGCCACCCGGGCCATCGGGTTGCTCCACAGCCGCACGATGCCGTCGTCCCCTGCGGACGCGATCGTCTGGCCATCGGGCGAAAACGCCACCGCCCGCACGCCGCCCGCATGGCCGGCCAGCGTCTTGGCGGTGCGGCCGCGCTTGAAATCCCAGATCCGAACCTGCCCATCCTCTCCGGCCGAAACGAGCGCATCGCCGGCCGGTGAAAACGCGAGACTGCCCACCTTGCCCTTGTGCCCGGTCAGGCGGCGGAGCGTGCGGTTCGACGCCGTGGACCAGATGCGGATGGCACCGTCGAGACTGGCCGAGGCCAGCATCTTGCCATCGGCGGAAAAGGTGAGCGCGGTCAGGTAATCGCCATGTCCGCGATAGCGCCGCACGCTGTCGAAGGTGTCGAGATTCCAGAGCTTGACCTGCTTGTCGGCGCCGCCCGACGCCAGCAGCGGACCCCGCTCGGACCGTCCGAAGGCGACAGCGCTGGCGATCGACTCGTGCGCATCCATGATCTGCAGAGGCGCGGAGACCTGTGCGGTGTCCCAGATGGCGACCTTGCCGTCCGGACCGGCAGCGGCAAAGCGGTTGGAACCGCCGGCATAGGTCAATGACCACACTTCGGCTTCACTGCGCTTGAAGGCGGCGACCTTCTCCGCCCGCTCATAGTTCCACAGCACCACCTGGCCGTTGGCGTGGCCGGTCAACACCTCGGGGCCTGAGAGGGCCAGCGATGTCGCCGGCCCGTCGTCAAGCTCGATGGTGCGGATCAGGCTGGAACCGTTGATGTTCCACACCTTCAGGCTGCCGTCCTTGCCAGACGTGACGAGCGTGCGGCCGTCGCTGCTGTAGGCGAGCGCGGAGACGGGACCGGTGTGACCGCGAAGTTGCCCGATCAGGGCCGACTGCACCGGCGCCTGGCTCGAGATGACGCCCTGACCGCGATTCTCGAATCGTGGCAGGCGATCCTGCATGGCAACCGCTCCGCTCGCCACGCCGACCCCGATCAGCAGCTTGAACAGCATCGGCCGCCAGCTTCGACCGCCCGACTTGATCTTGCGCGGACGCGGCGGCTTCGAGACGACGGCCGGCAAGTTCGCTTTAGCAGGCGACGCCGCAGCGGCGGCCGGTGTCGATTTCGCCGAGCCCGACTTGCGCCGGAAGATGCTCGGGATGCGCACCGCCGGCATGTCCTCGTCCAGCTTCAAAGTCGCCGCCGAACCGCCGGCTACCGCAGCCGCCGGAGCGGATGCGAGAGGCGCCGCCGAGGCCGGCGGCACGTTGGTATTGGCGGCCGCCTTAACCTCGCCGTTGCGACCGCGCAGCCCGTCGAGGAAGTCGAGCATCCCGCCCTGCGGGCCGGGTGCATCAGGTTGCGGCGGCAGAGTGCCGGCCGGCCGCTTGGCCGGCGCGGACGCGGCGAGCGGCTGTGGGCGCGGCGCCTCGTCGCGCACGCGCGAGACACCGAACCAGCCGGGTTTTTTGTCGTCCGGCGCGAGCAGATCCCCGCGCCAGGCGGCGATCGACTGCGGTCGCGCCTCGACGGGAAGCGCGAGGGCGCGGTCGATGGCACGCAGAAATCCCGGACGGTAGGCGCTCAGCGCCGCATCGCGCGCCGGCACCAGCTCGTCCTTGACCATGCGCGAGGGGGCGTCGGGCGGTCGCTTGCCGGCGACCAGATGATAGAGCGTGGCGCCGAGCGCGTAGATGTCGGTCCACGGTCCCTGCTGGCGGCTCGTCTCGGCGTACTGCTCGTAGGGGCTGTAGCCGGGCTTCACCAGCGCGGAGACGGTTTTCGAGTGGGACGCGATCTCGCCCCGCGCCGAGCCGAAGTCGATCAGAACCGGCTCGCCGTTCTTGCGGACGATGATGTTGTCCGGCGCGATGTCGCGATGCAGATAGTCGCTCTTGTGAATGATCTCGAGCGCGTCGAGCAGCGGCGTCAGCAGGCTGTCGAGCTCTTTTTGGCGCGGAGCGCGGCCAAGCCCCTTCAGCCAGCCTTTGAGGTTCTGCCCCTCCTCGAAGTGGAGCACCATGTAGCCGGTGTTGTTGGCGCGGAAGTAGCGATAGACGCGGACGATGTTGGGATGATTGAAGCGCGCCAGCGTCTGCGCTTCCTCGATGAACCGGTCCAAACCCCAGCGATAATCCCCGGCACAGTTCTGCGAGCGTGGTGCGGCCTCGAGCCCGTCGGCCCGGGCCGCGAAATCAGCCGGGAAGTATTCCTTGATGGTCACCGGCCGTGCGAGGGCGATCTCGTCGGCGAGATAGGTGATGCCGAAACCGCCGGCGCCGAGCACGCGGTCGATCCGATAGTCGCCGACCAGTTCGGTGCCGTTCTGCAGTGCGATCAAATTCGTCATGTCGTCCGAGCGATGCCCCCGGCTCCCGCGCGAGCCGCATTTTCGCGCTGGTGGCCTTGTCGAACTGGTGACCTCCGGCGGCACTCTTGGGTCAGGAATGTGGCATTGAAGCGGGCGCCGAAGCCATGCCCCACAAATCTCGATACGACCGCTTTCCGGCCTTGATGCCGCCGCAGATCGCGGGGACCAGTATCACTACGTATTTCTGATTGTGTATTGTGGGGCGGGCGTCAGATGCGGAGCGGCATTTCTCACCAAATCATCCGACAACCCGGCGGAGCGGCCAGCTCACGCTCGCGCGTTGCGCCCTCATACGCAGCGGGCTCGGAGATGCGGGCCGTCCCAAGGCAAGGCGTCGAAATGCAACGCGACAGGAGAGCACGATGAGCGACCAGCAGCACCCCTTCTACGCAGCCGGCGGCAAGGGGGGCCAGGGTGGCCAGGGCGGCAGCAGCAAGGGCGGCGGAATCCTCGGCTCGCTGAAAGATGCCCTCGCCGCCGCCAGCCGCGATGACACGGTGGAGAAGCCCCCGATGAAAAACATCACACCACCACCCGTTCCGATGCAAGCCTTGCCGCCCCCGCAGGTCGAACTGATCGCCAAAGACGGAACACCCCCGAAACCGAAGGAAGGGTCTACGATGCTGACCGCCAAGGAAGCGGCGCGGGAATCGCGCGGAAGTTCGAGTGTTCGCGAGGAGGCGAGCCCTATGGAAGGCAACGAGCCACCGACGACCCGCGTGCTGCGGGGCAAGGACAAGAGCCAGGAAAATCCCGCCCGAACTCAGCTCGTGCGGGGCCGCGCCACCGTCAAGCGCGGCGAATTCGCGGTCGATCCCGTGGTCGGCTGGCTGGTCATCGTCGGCGGCCCGGGCATCGGCCAGTATCGCGCCATCTTCGAGGGCAACAACTCGATCGGCCGCGCCAGCACCAACCGCATCCCGATCGATTTCGGCGACGAGGCGATCTCGTCGGACGAGCAGGCTTACATCCGCTACGATTCGCCCGATCGCTCGTTCCTCTTCGTTCCGAACCTTGCTAAGACCAATGTCGTGTCCCTGAACGAGAAGAAGCCGACCGGCCCGGTCACACTCTCCGCCATGGACGTCATCACGATGGGCCGCACCCAGCTCGTCTTCGTGCCGTTCTGCGGATCGGAATTCGACTGGTCCGCCCTCGGCGACAAATGAAGGATCGATGGCAGCTTTCGAGCACGCGAGCTGCGCCACCCAGGGCGCGCGCAGTTATCAGGAGGACTCGGCCCTCGTCTGGGCGATCGAGCCCGCGCACGCCTTCGCTGCAGTCAAGGGCGATGGCGGAGGGATTGATCGCGGACCGGATCGCGGCGTAAATCGCGCCCTGGTCGCGGTTCTCGCCGACGGCATGGGCGGCCACGCCGGCGGCGCCATCGCCAGCCGCACCGCCTGTGACAGCTTCATCCGCGGCTATGTCGAGTGCGAAACCGCGGACGGCAATGTCCTGATGCACGGCACCCACGAAGTTGCCGATCCGCAGCACGCCCCATCGACCCGCAGCCGGCTGGTCGCCGGACTGGAGGCGGCCAACGACGCCATCGCGCGCACCGTGCAGGCGAGCCCGGCGCTCAACGGCATGGGTTCCACCCTGATAGGCGTCGTCTTCGGCGAACACGGCGTGGAATGGGTCAGCGTCGGCGACAGCCCGCTGCTGTTCTACCGGCAGGGCGAGATCGCGACGCTCAACGAGGACCACTCCATGGCGCCGGAGCTGGACCGTCTCGCCGCCATCGGCGAAATGAGCATCGAGGCGGCGCGCCGCGATCCCCGCCGGCACATGCTGCGCTCGGCGGTCACCGGCGACGACCTCGACCTCGTCGACCTCTCGCGCCGTCCGCTCAAGACCGAGCCCGGAGATTATGTGATCCTCGCCAGCGACGGCCTGCAGACACTCGAAATGGACGAGATCGAGCGGATCGTCGCCGCCTACGCGGACGACGGCGCCGCCGCAGTGGCCGAGGCGCTCATCCGAGCCGTCGTCGCCATCCGCGATCCCCACCAGGACAACACGACGGTCGTCGCCGTCCGCGCGATCTGAGCGTCTCGACCAGTTCCCTAACTTGCGCTCGTCATCCGCGACCGGGCCCGCTTCTCTCCTCTCTGCTTCCCGGACGCGGCGCGCAGCGCTGCGATCCGGGATCCTTCCCGGCCAGCAGTCGGAGCACACCTGCCGCCGCGATAGATCCCGGATCGCCGCGTGAAGGACGCGGCGTCCGGGAGACACGTGCGGCGAGTGAGCGGCGAGGATGACGATTGCAGAACTATTGGCCCGAGATCAGCGGCTCGGCGAGGCTGCGGTGCTCGGCGATGGACGAATTGATCAGGCTCGCGACCCGCAGCGCTTCGCAGCCGGCCCGCCCGTCGACGGTCGGCTTGCGGCCCGTCGCCACGCAGTCGAGGAACTCGGCAATCTCGTTGGCGAGACTGTCTTCCTTCGGAATGTCGTAGGTCGTGGCCTCGACGGCCGTGGGCCCGAGAATCGCCGGATCGCCGCGCAGGCGGTATCCGAACATCTTCAGCTCTGCGAGGTCGCAGGAAAGATAGCTGTTCGGCTGGAACACGCGCAGCTTGCGCTCGGTCTTGTAGCTGACGCGGCTCGCCGTCACCGTCGCCACGCACCCTGACTCGAAAAGGATGCGCGCGTTGACGACATCGGCCGAGGGCGTGATGACCGGCGTGCCGACAGCATCCACGCTCCGGACTTTCGATGCCACAAGACCCATGATGATATCGATGTCGTGAATCATCACATCGTGCACGACATCGACATCAGTGCCGCGCGGCTTGTAGGGCGCAATCCGATAGCATTCGATATAGAGCGGCCGCGTGATCTGCTTCTGCAGCGTGCGAAAGGCCGCCGAGAACCGCTCGATGTGTCCGACCTGCAGGGTCAGCCCCTTGGCTTCGGCAAGCTCGGTCAGCTCCTGTCCGGTTTCTACACTGTGCGTGATCGGCTTCTCGACCAGAATATGGATGCCGTTCTGGAGCAGCGCCTTGCCGACGTTGAAATGCTGCGCCGTCGCCGAGGCGACGCTCACCGCGCCGACCTTGCCGTAGAGTTCGCTGACGTCAGTGAGTGCCGTTTCCGCTCCGAACTCCTTGGCGACAGCCTTCGCCTTGTCGAGATCGAGGTCGACCACCGCCACGAGGCGGGCGCCGGGGTTGGCGGCGTACTGCTTGGCATGGAAGCGGCCGAAGTAGCCGGCCCCGACGACGGCCACAGGGATGGGTTGTGCCACTGTGTCCCCCGGTTATCGACGTGCCGCGGCCTTGGCCATCGGCGGGCGAACGGCATCGCGGATGGCGCCGATGATGCGGTCCTGCGTCGGCGCATCGAGATAGGGATGCATCGGCAGGCTGACGACGCGGGCGGCGAGCCACTCGCAGGTCGCCATGCCCGTCGCCGTAACCGGAAACGCCGAGTAGCCCTTCTGCTTGTGCAGCGGCACCGGATAGTGGATCGCAGTGGGCACGCCGGCCGCTTTGCAAGACGCGACGAGCGTGTCGCGATCCTCCACAACCAGCGTGTACTGCGCCCAGGCCGAGAGCGCTCCGGAACGCACCTGCGGCGTTGCCACGAAATCGGCGAGACCCGACTCGTAGCGCCCGGCCACGCGCTGGCGCGCCTCGATCTCGTCAGCGAAGATTTCGAGCTTCGGGATCAGGATCGCGGCCTGCAGGGTGTCTAGCCGGCTGTTCATGCCGACGCGCACGTTCTCGTACTGGTGCCCGCCCTTGCCGTGATAGCGCAGCGACATGAGCAGCTCCGCCACGCGATCGTCGTCGGTGAACATGGCGCCGCCGTCGCCGTAGCAGCCGAGCGGCTTGGCCGGATAGAAGCTGGTCGTGGTGGTGCGCGTCAGCGTGCCGACGCGCCGGCCGTCGAGGGCCGCGCCGAAACTCTGCGCCCCGTCGGCGATCAGCTCCAGCCCATTGGCGGCGGCGATGTCGTGCAGGCGCGGGTAATCCGCCGGCTGCCCGTAGAGATCGACGGCGATGATGGCGCGCGGCTTCAAGCCTCTGGCCTTGGCGACGGGGATCGCCGCTTCGAGACTCGCGGCATCGATGTTGAAGCTCTCGCGATCGACGTCGACGAACACCGGCGTCGCGCCTGCCAGTGCCACCACCTCGGCGGTGGCGACGAAGGTGAAGCCCGGCACGAACACGGCGTCGCCGGCCCCGATGCTGAGCGCCATCAGCACCAGTTGAATGGCGTCCGTCCCGTTCGCGCAGGTGATGGCGTGCCTGGCGCCAGTGAACTCTGCGAGCCTGCGTTCCAGCTCGGTCACCTCGGGCCCCAGAATGTACTGGCCGCCGGCGATCACTTTGGCGACGGCGTCGTCGATGCGGCTGCCGAGGCGCCGCCGCTGGGCGACAAGATCGATGAACGCGATGGGCTTGGCGGCGTCGGACGGGCTCATGGTTCCTCCTCGAATGCCCTTCGCTGATAGCAAGGATGCGCTACAGCGGCTAGACGAGGGTGGCGATTGCTCCCTGCGGCAAATCCCGGCATTCGGCCCTGGCGGTTGTCGGAACGATCTTGAACGTGGAGGGCACACGGTACCTCGGGCTCGCTCGACACGACCTAGGCACTATGAGGAACCGCCGGGATCGAGGGCCACGACCCCCTTGGACTTCGCCTTGTGCTCCGGCTCGACGTGGATGGACACGTCCGAGCCTGCGATCTCCTCCCTGAGCGCGGCTTCGATGCGGTCGCAGATCGCGTGCGCCTCATAGACGGTCATGTCGCCCGGCACCACGAGATGAAACTCGATGAAGGTCGCGGCGCCGGCATGGCGCGTGCGGATGTCGTGCGCCTGCAGCGCGCCGCCCCCGCCGGCCCTGATCGCCTCGCGGATGCGCGCCTCGATCTCCGCGCCGACCGACTCGTCCAGCAGCCCGCTCATCGACTGGGTGACGATGTGACCGCCGGCCCAGAGAATGTTGGCCGCGACCACGGCCGCCAGTAGCGGATCGAGGATCGACCAGCCCGTCGCGGTCGCCAGCACGAGCCCGGCGATGACCCCAGCCGAGGTCGCCACATCCGTGAACAGGTGCCAGCCGTCGGCGACCAGCGCCGGCGAACGCCATGCGCGGCCACGCTTGATCAGATAGTACGCCCAGGTGCCGTTCAGCGCCGAGGCGACCGCGTTGACCATCAGACCCGCCGCCGGATCTTCGAGGGTGCGCGGGTGCTGCACGGCATCCCAGGCTTCGCGCAGGATGAGGACGGCGGCGACGACGATCAGCACGCCTTCCAGCACGGCCGAGAAATATTCCGCCTTGTGATGACCGAAGGGGTGGCGCCGGTCCGGCGGCTGGGCGCTGATACGCACGGCCACGAACGCCGCTACCGCGGTCAGGACATTCACGATGCTTTCGAGCGCATCCGAATAGAGCGCTGCGCTTCCGGTCCAGCGATAGGCCAGATACTTGAGTGCCATGACGGCCACCGCCACGGCGATGCTGGCCAGCGCCACGGTCCGGATCGTCTCGCGTGTCCCGGTCTGGATATTCGCCATCGTGGCCGTCGCTTGACCTGCGTTCGCCGGAGCACCGCATCTCTCCGCGACTGTTGTCAGATGCGGAAGGAAGGCGCCATGCGCAAATCGTCATGGCGCACGCCGCCGCTCGCCCGTCGCAATGGGCCGCACGCACATCGCTTATCCACATCGCAGTCGGTCGCCTGCCTCCAAGTCGGGCGGCGAATCGCGGCTTGATCGGCGACGGCTGCCCGAGTTCCCGGGCCGACGCCATTTGCGAGGAGAGCCCCATGGCGAATTTCACGACTCATATCGCCGCCGGCACGGTGGTGGCCGGAGCGCTGGCGACGCTGACGCTCGCCGCCGACGTCGTTTCGCCCGAGAACGTCGTCGCCGTGACACTGGCCGGCGTGCTCGGGTCCGTGCTTCCCGACATCGATCTCAAGGACTCGCGGCCGAGCCGCGCCATGTTTGCCGGCCTCGGCATTTTCTTCTCGTTCGTGGTGCTGTTCACCCACGCCGAGAGGTTCTCGATTGCGGAACTCTGGATCCTGTGGCTGGGAACGCTTGTTTTCGTGCGCTATGGCCTGCAGTCGATCTTCCATCGCATGGCGGTGCACCGCGGCGTCTGGCACTCCATCCTCGGCGCCGTGTTCTCGTCGGTGCTGACCGCGCTCGCCTTCTGGTATCTGCTGGTGCGGCCCGAAGGTGTCGCCTGGCTGGCGGCCGCATTCCTGTTCGCCGGCTATCTCGTGCATCTGGCGCTCGACGAAATCTATTCGGTCGACGTGATGGACACGCGGGTCAAGGCGTCGTTCGGCACGGCGATGAAGCTCGCTGATCTGCGCCATCCGGGCGCCAGCGCTGCCATGGCCGCCGCGACCGCGCTTGCGATCTGGGCGGCGCCGCCGGCCAGTTCCTTCGTCGACGGTGTCGCCTCGCGCGACCTGTGGGCCGGCCTCAGCCAGCGGATGCTGCCCGAGCACACATGGTTCGGTCTCGTGGACGTGCGGGGCCCGAAGGCTGCTGCCGACGCGGCACCCGGCAGCGGACCCGAAACCGGAGCCGGCGCCATAACGACTGGTTCGCTGCCCGACGCCACCCCGCAGTCAACGCCCGCCACCGAGCCGACAAGCCCGCAGCAGCCGCAATGAAACGGGGTCGTCAGCCTTTGGACTCGGTCTCGAGGCCGTCGAGGTAGGTGCGCACGAGGTCGTCGGCCAGCGCGGCCGCCGCCTCGGAGCTGATGATCGACAGCTTGTCGGCGGTCGAAAGCGACGTGATGCCGTGCACGCCCGCCCACAGTACGCGCGCCGAACGGCGCAGCGCCTGCGGATCGCGGCCGTCGACCAGCGGCGCCAATGCCTGCTCCAGGCTGGCCAGCAGTTCCTCGAGCTTCTCCTGATACCAGTCGGGCACGTCATGGCCGGCCGGCAGATGGTGCTCGAACAGCAGGTTCCAGAGCTTCGGGTTCTCGTGCGTGAAGGCGATGTAGGCCGAGGCGAGCTTCAGCACCCTGGCGCGGGGATCGGTCTCCGTCCGCGACGCGTCGGCGAGCACCACCGCCAGCCGGTCGAGCAGCCGCCCCTCGATCGTCAGCACCAGATCGTCGAGATTGTCGAAGACGTTGTAGAGCGTGCCCGGCGAGTACTCGATCCGCCGGGCGATCTCACGCGCGGACAGGCCGGACAATCCGCTGCGCTCGATGATCTCGGTCGAAGCGTGCAGGATGAGTTCGCGCAACTCGTCCGCTGTGTGTACCGAACGTCGTCCCATGTCCGTCGCGCCTTGCCGCCGGGGGAGCCGCTGACGGATACAGAATAAGGCACACGGGCCGGCAGGCAAGGACGTTCGACACCTCTCCGGTGCAAAGTCCTGGGTTGAAAGCGTGAAAATCGGGGGTGCCGGTCAGGCCGCGGGCGGCCGGACGCTGCTCGATCGGGGCCCTGTCGCCGGATCAGGGGAATGTGTCTTCGTAGGCTTCGGTGCAGTCCGGACCGCTGTACTTGCCGTCGCTGTTGAGATCCTCGAACGCCACGCAGTTGCCCTTGCGGGGGCTGGCCGTCGCGGAATCCGTCCAGGTCCAGCCGCCGGCGCTCGAGCCCGACCATTTCATCACGTTGGTGACGTAGCTGAAGAAGATCGGAAAATACTTGTAGCTGGTCTCGACGACGACGACGGAGCCGCCTTCGCCGACGAGGCCGTCGTCGAGCGTGTAGCTGCTGCCCTTGGCCGGGCGTGTCACGCCGGTGCCGTAGGCGACGGGCTGCGCATAGACTTTGGTGTCGGTCTCGTCATCATCCTTTGCCATCACAGGAATGACTTTGACCTGGAAGGTCGTATTGTCATACGGCCCCATGACTTTTTGGACGATGTTGTAGATCGCGGTCAGCTCGGTCGACGGCACGCCCTCTTCGCGAGCGACGAGGTCGGCGATCATCGAGGTGGCAAGGCCCAGCCGGCGGTCGATGGTGATGGCCCGGCTGACCTCGATCACGCCCATCAGCATGAGCAGCATGACAGGGGCGATGAACCCGAACTCGACGGCGGCCACACCCTCGGCATTGCGCCGGAACCTGCGCAGGAGGATGGCGGGACGGACGGCCTTGAGGAATGACGGACGGGACATCTCGATTGAACTCCGATGCAGCATTGGGAGACGGCCTGTGGTGTGCCGGCGACGGCCGTCAGTAGGGTTCGTTCTGGAAGGTTGCGATGGCCTGGATGATGACCTTTTCGCTGTCATGGGCGGGATTGTAGGTGTTGCCGCGCGACCAGCCGCCGGTCACCAGCATCTTCCAGATGACTTTCCACATCGAGCCGCCAAGATCCCACTTGTAGCAGGCGGTGACGAGCACCTTGCTGTTGGCACCCCCGGACTTGGTGGTAATGGCGTCGCTGCTGCTCCCCGACGAGGCCTTGAGGTTGCCACCGGCATCGACGCACGACTCGGGAGAGAGATCGCTGAACAGATTGGCGGAATCCATGTGAATGACGAGGTGGCTGTCGCAATCGATATAGGCGCCGGCTTCCTCGCAGACTTTATTCTTGAATTCCTGGTTGGTGTAGGGATTGGGATTGCCCAGGGCATCCTTGCGGTTCTGCATCTGGCCGGTGCGGATCATGCGCGCCGCTTTTTCCACGCCATGCTCGACCGAGTTGATGGTGAAAAACTGCAGGCCGATACCCATGATGGCAAAGGCGAAAAGGAAGAACGGAACGGCCACCATGCCGAACTCGATCGCGGTCGTTCCGCGCTCATCCTGAGACCACCGCGACAAGAACCTCCATTTTCCAAGCCTCGGCAGACCGCTCGCAAGACACCGGAACAACATGCAACCCTCGATCGACGCTGAAGACATCCGCGCCTGTGACTACGAGGCCTGCTCGGTAAATTATCGGTAAAACCGTCCTGATTTCACATGCCATGGTAAAGACGGCGCTATCCGGTCGGCTGCATTCGGGCGATTGAGGCACAATGGCACGGCGTCAATTCGAATAGCGGATTAGCAATTCATTAGCGGAGCGCATCGTTTCGATGTGACAGCAAGCCGGAAATCGCCGAGCATTCGTCCATGGCTCCGGCCCGGAACGATGCAGCCCCCCTCTGCGCTTCCGCAGCCCGAGCTAGCACCCGCGACGGTGACGGCGTCTAGCGCGCTCGATCCGCCGGGGGATGGACACGGAGCCGGACGACCCGGCTCCGGCTCCGTGTCACCTCTCGGCCGATGATTGAGTGCTAGCCCGACCTATGCACCAGAACGCGACCGCGATCGCACGAACGTGAGTCGATCCACGGCGACGAATGGCGAACAGCGTAGCTTCGCATACGGTTGAGCCATTCGTCGTCGTGGGCGGCCACGGGCGTGCGACCCCGTCCAAGCGAAGCTTGGCTTCGCCAAGACGGGCGGGGGGGTTTTTGTGGCAACCCGGGGCGGAAACCAGTGGCGAGGCGGCCGCCGCCGCCCCCCCCCGGGGGGAGGGGGTAGCGCAAAAAAAA
>JBQTIA010000022.1:0-44856 GCA_052388455.1 Hyphomicrobium sp. | reverse complement strand
AGGGAATCCACCATCGCGATTTGCAAGGAAATCCACACACCACCGCGGACATCCTGCAACTCGGCGCCAACGCTCCTGACCATTCTTCAAGGCAGATCAGCACGTTCCGAGTTCTTCACGGACGACTACTTCATTCGGAGAGGGCCGGAGCTGATCGTGGTACTGGCGGGTGGAGACAAGACCAATCAGGACAGGGACATCCGGACGGCAAGAGCGCTCGCAAACGAAATCGAGGACTGACATGGCCAAAACGAAATTGAGCACGCGCCCCTTTGATCCTGCAGAATACCTCGACGACGAGGACGCCATTGCCGCGTATCTCGATGAGGCACTGGCGACCGACAATGCCGCGTTCATCGCAGATGCCATAGGAGTCGTGGCCAGGGCGCGCGGCATGACGCAGATCGCCAAAGATGCGGGGCTGACCAGGGAAAGCCTCTACAAAGCGCTGAGTTCGGACGGTAACCCCGAGTTTGCTACTATTTTGAAAGTACTGCGAGCGATGGGGCTCAGATTGAGCGTCGAGAAGCAACCCGCGTGAGCCGCTTCGCTCGCTCAGTCACCACAGAAGAGTATCTCGCTTCGAATAACCGATAGCGTTTGGCAAGTTCGCTTGCCTTGCGGACACGGCTCCGGCATAGGCACGTTTCCCGACCAGGAGCCCAACCATGCCGATGCCCGCGTCCGAGATCGAGCGCCTGATCAAAGCCAGCCTGCCGGATGCGCAGGTCGACTTGAAGGATCTGGCCGGCGACAACGACCATTGGGCGGCGCACGTCGTCTCGACCGCCTTCAGGGGCGTGCCTCGCGTCCGCCAGCACCAGATGGTCTACGATGCCCTGGGGGGGCGCATGGGGGGCGTGCTGCATGCCCTGCAGCTGACCACCGCCGCGCCGCCGGTCCAATCGTCCGTCGAGGCGGCCACCAAGACGACGGCCAAGACGACGGATTGACTTCCCGGCCCGGCTCGCCAAATCTGATCGTACACACTGCGTGCGGCGGCCTTGACCCGCCGCTCTGTCCAGAGGACCCGCCCATGAGCACCGCCGTTCACGACCAGATCAAAAAGACCGTCGAATCGAATGACGTCGTCCTGTTCATGAAGGGCACCGCAAAGTTTCCGCAGTGCGGGTTCTCGGCCACCGCCGCCAAAATTCTCGAGCACCTCGGCGTGCCGTTCAAAGACGTCAACGTGCTCGAGGATCAGTCGCTGCGCGAGGGCATCAAGAGCTTCTCGAACTGGCCGACGATCCCGCAGCTTTACGTCAAGGGCGAGTTCGTCGGCGGTTGCGATATCATGCGCGAGATGTATCAGGCCGGTGAGCTTCACGACCTCATCTGCCAGAAGGGCATCCCGCACAATCATCACCACGGCTGATGCCCGCGGTGCCGCGGCGCAGGCTCCGCGCTACGAACGCGGCCTGCACAAATTTCAAATTCAGCCGACCACTTCAACGGAACGAAGCTCCTGGAGACGCGTTCAACGGGCGAGGAAACCTCGCGCCCGTAGGAGTGCTCCCATGCAAAACCCCACCGCCCCGCTTTCACCGACCCAGATCGAAGCATTGAAGTCGCTGCACACGATCCTGATCGACAGTCGCAACGGCTATGACGAAGCGGTCAAGGACGCCGAGGGCAAGGGCCTGACGCCGCTGTTTCGCGAGATGCGCGAACTGCGTTCGCGCCATGCCGACGAGGTGACGCGCTATCTGACCGCGGCGGGACAAGCCGCCGATCCCTCCGGGTCGTTCATGTCGTCGGTCCACCGCGCGGTGATCAGCGTCCGGGCCGCCCTGACGGGTCTCGGCGACAGCGTACTGCCCGGCCTGATCGACGGCGAGGAGCGGATCATCTCCGCTTACGACGACACGACGAAACTTCTGACACCTGGCTCGGACATGCACCAGACGTTGCTCGAACAGCGTCAGACCGTCGCCGACAAGATCGCCGACATGCGCCGCCGGAAAGATCTGGCCGCTTGAGGTCGTCCGGTAGCCCGCACCTCTTTCGCGCAGGCTTCCCGCACACTATCGGAATTTGCCACCACCAGCCGCACGAGTTCGTCGCGCTTTCCGGCGCGACGGACCGTTGTCATGCATCCCCTAAGGAGACAGTCATGAAAACCCTTGCCGACGCATTCGAGCATACGCTCAAGGACATGTATTACGCCGAGAATCAGATCGCCAAGGCCCTTCCGAACGTCATCGAAGCTGTCGGCAATGCGGAGCTGAAGGCCGCGCTCGACGGACACCTCAAGGAGACGAAAAACCAGATCAAGACGCTCGACAAAGTCTTCAAGTCGATTGGCCTGAAGCCCTCCGGAGAAAAGTGCGATGCGATCGAAGGGCTGATCAAGGAATGCGACGGTGTCATCGAAGACGCAAAGGGCGCGACCGCCAAGCACGCGGCGATCATCGGCTGCTGCCAGGCCATCGAGCATTACGAGATCGCCCGTTACGGTACGCTGCGTCAATGGGCGAAGAGCCTCGGCCAGGACGAAGCGCACGATCTGCTGTCGTCGATTCTCGACCAGGAGAAGGCCGCCAATCACAAGCTGACGCATCTCGCCGTCGGCGCCATCAACGAAGGCGGCAAGCGCTGAGCCGATCGCCCGTCGCAAGCCATCGATGGAGCCGAGGCTTCGTCGATGGCTTGCCCGATCTCATGCGTTCCGATCACTTGGCCTCGACCTGAAGGCTTGGACGTGGCGGCGGTTTTTGGCTAACACGCCACGCATGACCCCTTTCGCGCCGCACAGAATTTTCGACAGCGACCTCCATAAGCGGCGCAAGTCGCGATGCGCATCTATAACGGCAGGCGATCCTCCGGATTTCCTCCTCGTCCGCACCGCCGATGATCTGGCGGAGCGCCTCGACATCGTGCAGCGGGACTTCTCCACGGCAGCTTGTCTCGGAGCGCTCAATGGCGTCGTCGGTCGCCGCCTGCGTGGCCTTGCTAAGATCGGGCGTCTGATCGACGTCGAAAGCGCGCCGCCGTTGCTCGCGCACTGCGGCCGGCCGCGGGTGCTCGCTGACGAAGACCTGCTTCCCTTCGGCGAAGCGACCCTCGACCTCGCCGTCTCGGCCCTCACACTGCAACTCGTGAACGATCTGCCGGGATCACTGGTCCAAATCCGACGAGCCCTTAAGCCCGATGGACTTTTGCTGGCGGCGCTGCTCGGCGGAGAGACGCTGAAGGAGCTTCGCGAAGCCTGGCTCGTCGCCGAAACGGAGGTCTGCGGCGGTGCCTCGCCACGAGTCGCGCCCTTTGCCGACGTGCGCGACCTCGGCGCTCTGCTGCAGCGGGCCGGATTCGCGCTCCCCGTCGTCGACAGCGAGCGGCTCAGCGTCACCTATGCCTCGCCCCTGCACCTGATGCGCGAGTTGAAGGGCATGGGCGCCAGCAACATCCTGGTCGCCCGGCGCCGGACGCCGGTCACGCGGAGACTGCTGCTCCGCGCCGCCGAGGTCTATGCCGAGCGCTTCGCTCTCGGCAATGCCCGGGTGCCGGCGACCTTCGAAATCATCACGGTCACCGCCTGGGCTCCGCACGACAGCCAGCCGAAGCCTTTGAAACCAGGCTCCGCCCGCGCCCGGCTTGCCGATGCACTCGGTGTCGAGGAGCGCAAGCCCTGAAGATCCGACAGCCGCGCAGCCCCCGCCGAAGGGACGACTTTCGCCCGCGCCGTGATCGGGTATGGTAGCGACGAGCGAGAGAGCTGCGGCGTCGACCGTGGCCAATGAACGTCGCCACGGGGGAACGCCGCCATGAGCACCGACACGGGCGCGCTGATCGATGCGATCAGACGCGATCCTGATTTCCTTGCGCTGGTGCGCAGGCGAACGACGTTCGCCTGTGCGCTGTCGGGTCTGATGACCGCGATCTACTTCGGCTTCATCCTGCTCGTCGCCTTCGCGCCGAACCTGCTCGGCACGCCGCTCGGCTCCGGAGTCACTACGATCGGCATTCCGGTCGGGCTGTTCGTGATCTTCTCGGCCTTCGTGCTGACCGGCCTCTACGTGCGACGGGCCAACACCGAGTTCGACGCTCTCACCGAAAAACTGGCGGCGAGGGCAAAGTGATGGCGTCGCGTTCAAAGGGGCACGGGCGCCTGCAGTCCAACCCGATTGGCTTTCCCCTGATTTCACTGGCAGCGGCTCTGTGTCTGGCGCTGCCGGCCTATGCCGCAGGCCCCATCGAGGGCGGCGAGCAGCAGGCGCTGAACATCCCGGCCATCGCGATGTTCCTTGTCTTCGTCGTCGCCACGCTCGGCATTACCAAATGGGCGGCGGGACGCACCAAATCGGCGGCCGACTTCTACGCGGCGGGCGGCGGCATCACCGGCTTTCAGAACGGCCTCGCCATCGCCGGCGACTACATGTCGGCGGCATCGTTCCTCGGCATCTCGGGCCTGGTGTTCGCCTCGGGCTTCGACGGGTTGATCTACTCGGTCGGCTGGCTGGTCGGCTGGCCGATCGTGCTGTTCCTCATCGCCGAACGCCTGCGCAACCTCGGCAAATACACCTTCGCCGACGTGGCGGCCTTCCGCCTCGAGCCGGCTCCCATCCGCACGCTTTCGGCGATCGGTACGCTGACGGTCGTCGCGTTCTACCTCATCGCGCAGATGGTCGGCGCCGGAAAGCTGATCGAGACGCTGTTCGGCCTTCCATATTTGTATGCGGAAATTCTCGTCGGCGCGCTGATGATCGTCTACGTCGCGTTCGGCGGCATGGTGGCCACGACCTGGGTGCAGATCATCAAGGCGTGCCTGCTGCTCGGCGGCGCGACCTTCATGGCTCTGATGGTTCTGGCGCACTTTGCCTTCTCGCCCGAAGCCATGTTCAGATCGGCGACGGAAATCCATCCCGGCGGCCTTTCGATCATGGCGCCCGGCAAGCTCGTCACCGACCCCGTATCCGCCGTCTCGCTCGGCCTCGCGCTGATGTTCGGAACGGCGGGTCTGCCGCACATCCTGATGCGCTTCTTCACGGTGCGCGACGCCAAGGCGGCGAGGAAGAGCGTGTTCTACGCCACCGGATTCATCGGATATTTCTACATCCTGACCTTCATCATCGGTTTCGGCGCCATCACGCTGCTGATGAATGACCCGAGCTTCTACAAGCCGGCCGCCGACGGCTCGATCGACAAGGTGAGCGGGCTCTTGGGCGGCACCAACATGGCCGCCGTGCAGCTCTCCAAGGCGGTCGGAGGCTCGCTGTTCCTCGGATTCATTTCGGCGGTCGCCTTCGCCACGATCCTCGCCGTCGTCGCTGGATTGACACTCGCGGGCGCGTCCGCCGTCAGCCACGACCTCTATGCCTCCGTCATCGCCAAGGGCCGCACGTCGGATGCGATCGAGGTGCGGCTGTCGAAGATCGCCGCCGTCATCATCGGCATCTTCGCGATCATTCTCGGTTACATCTTCGAGAAGCAGAATGTGGCGTTCATGGTCGGCCTCGCGTTCGCGGTGGCCGCGAGCTGCAATTTCCCGGTGCTGCTGATGAGCGTGTTCTGGAGCGGAACCACCACGCGCGGCGCCGTGCTCGGCGGGGCACTCGGCCTCGTATCGGCGGTGGGAATGGTGGTGCTGAGCCCGGCGGTCTGGGTCAAGACGCTCGGCTACGAGCAGGCGATCTTCCCCTACGACAACCCGGCCCTGTTCTCGATGAGCCTCGCTTTCCTCGGCATCTGGCTTGGCTCGACGCTCGACGGCTCGCGACGCGCCGACACCGAACGCGCGGCCTACGGTGCCCAGTTCGTACGCTCGGAGACAGGCATCGGCGCCTCGGGCGCCGCGGCGCATTGAGGATAAAACAACAGAAAATATAGGTCGGAGTGATTGAGTGCGCCGAAGCGCAGAAGTAGGCCGACGACTTGCGTCGACAAAGTCGCCGGACTTCGTGCCGACGCATATTCCGACTTTGCCAGACCTACGCCAGATCTCCGAGTTCGCCTGCAAATTTGCCGCCGGTCATGGGCTTGGGCGCGCCCGTGGTGCCGGGGAAGGTGATCGGCAGGCCCTTCAGCGAACGCACGGCGAGATAGGCCCAGGCTTCGGCTTCGACCGCATCTCCGTCGAGACCGACGGCTTCTGCCGGCACCACGGCGTTCTCGACCCGGCCGGCGATCATGCTCATCAGCGTCTTGTTCATGCGCCCGCCGCCGGCGACGACCCACATGCGCGGCTCATCGGGCAAATGCTCGCGCGCCTTGGCGATGGCCTCCGCAGAAAACGCAGTGAGTGTCGCCGCGGCATCCTCGGTTGAAAGCGCGTCGACCATCTCTCCGGCGAAGGCGTTGCGGTCGAGCGACTTCGGAGGCCTCGCCGAGAAGAAGGAATGTCGGAGATACTCCTTCACGTAGTCGTCGTGCACCGTACCTTTGGCGGCCAGTGCGCCGCCGGCATCGTGCGACAGGCCGAGCCGGCGCTGCACCAGATCGTCGATCATCGCATTGCCGGGACCGGTATCGAAAGCGATGAGCCGGCCGTCGCGGCCGATCCAGGTCACGTTGGCGACGCCCCCGATGTTGACGACGGCGACGGGGCGCACGTCGATGCGGTTGGCGAGCGCCTGATGATAGATAGGCACCAGCGGCGCGCCCTGGCCGCCCGCCGCCACGTCGGCGGCACGCAGGTCGTAGACGACGGGCCGCGTCGCCAGTTCCACCAGCAGCGGACCGTCGCCGAGTTGCACCGTCAAGCGCTGCGCGGGGCGATGCAGAACCGTCTGGCCGTGAAATCCGATGACGTCGATAGTACCGCGGTCGATGCCCTTCTTGCGGCAGAAGGCATGCACGGCGGCGGCATTGAGTTCCGTCACCAGCCGTTCGACATGCGCCAGATTGCCGGGCCGTTCCTCGCGCCGCACGATGCCGCGGGCGTGCCGTACCGCCTCGCCGAGGGCTGCCCGCTGCTCGTCGTTGTAGCGAACGGTGATCGAGGGGCCGCGCTCGACCGCGTCCATCCCGTCCGTATCGATCAGAGCCACATCGATTCCGTCCATCGACGTGCCGCTCATCAAGCCCAGCGCGCGCATCAGCTTGCCCACGTTGCCCATCCCGTGCATGTTCCGCCGCGAAACGGACCATAGCGTGACTTGCGCGGTGGCCGAAACGCCAAAGCGCAGCCACCATGACCACACCCAAAAGCGAATTCCTGAAAATCCTGACCGAGCGGGACTTCATCCATCAAGCCTCCGACATGGCCGGCCTCGATGCGCTCGCGAGCAAGGGGAAGGTGATCGCCTACGTCGGGTACGATTGCACGGCCCCCTCGCTGCACGTCGGCCACCTCATCTCGATCATGATGCTGCACTGGCTGCAGGCTGCGGGCGCCGGCAAGCCGATCACGCTGATGGGCGGAGGCACGACGCGCGTCGGCGATCCCTCCGGCAAGGACGAGACGCGTCAGCTCCGCCCGGTGGCCGAGATCGATGCCAACAAGGAGAGCCTGAAAACCGTCTTCGCGCGGTTGCTGAGATTTGGGCCTGCCAAGACCGACGCGCTGATGGCCGACAACGCCGAGTGGCTGGCGCCGCTCAACTACATCGAATTCCTGCGCGATGTGGGCCGGCACTTCTCGGTCAATCGCATGCTGACCATGGACTCGGCCAAGCTACGGCTCGACCGCGAGCAGGAGCTGTCCTTCATCGAGTTCAACTACATGCTGCTGCAGGCTTACGACTTCGTGGAGCTCGCGCGTCGGCACGGCTGCAACACGCAGATGGGCGGCTCCGACCAGTGGGGCAACATCGTCACCGGCATCGATCTCGGCCGGCGCATGGGCCTCGCGCATCAACTCTACGCGCTGACCTGCCCGCTTCTGACGACGGCGTCCGGCGCCAAGATGGGCAAGACCGCGGCCGGCGCCGTGTGGCTCAACGAGGCCCAGCTCGCGCCTTACGACTACTGGCAGTACTGGCGCAACTCCGAGGACGCCGACGTCGAGCGCTTCCTGAAGCTGTTCACGACGCTGCCCCTAGGCGAAATCGCCAAGCTCGCTGCCCTGAAGGGCGCCGAGGTCAACGAGGCGAAGAAGACGCTCGCCACCGAAGCGACGGCGCTCATCCATGGACGCGAGAAGGCGGTGGCGGCGGCGGAAACGGCCCGTAAAACCTTCGAGCAGGGCACGCTCGCGGCCGACCTGCCGACCGTCACCCTTCCGAAAGCCGAGCTGGTGGCCGGTCTCGGCGTGCTGACGGCGTTCGTGCGCGCCGGTCTCGTCGCCTCGAACGGCGAGGCGCGGCGCCAGGTGCAGGGCGGCGGGCTCAAGGTCAACGATCAGCCGGTCGTCGACGAAAAAGCCAAGCTCACGGCAGCGGACGTATCGACCGACGGCGTCGTCAAGCTGTCCCTCGGAAAGAAGAAGCACGTACTTCTGAAGCCGATCTGAGACGGATGGAACAGGGCGGCCGCGCGCCCTATTTTTTTCCCGGCGAAGGAACAGACGACCAGCCGTCGATGGTCTCGCCACTGTCGCGGGCGGCCTTGCTGCCCGATGCAGTGCCGGGCGTGTCGCTCGCGCGCACCGGCTCCGAGCTGGAATTGCCCGTCCGCGCAGCCGACGGCGCTTTGCCACGGCGATCCTCGCGGGCCTGTACCTTCTGGTTCGGATTGGTCATCTGCATGATGTCGCGCAGGATGCCGGGCGTGAACATCGACAGCGGATTGACCAGCACCTGCGGCTGATCCATCGAGCCCTGCACGGCGAAGGTCAGACCGAGCACTCCCTCGCACTTGGGGCCGGTGACGATGATGCCGATCAGCGGAATGGCGCACAGCGCGCTGTTGATGCCCTGCAGCGGAATGTAGGTGCCGCCGAGATTGAGACGCCGCGAGCGGAAATCCACCTTGCCGTTGATCGTGGCGCCGACGACGGCCCCGCGCACGTAGGAATCTTCGAGCACGAACTGATCGTGGCCCGCGGAGAACGGCACGCGCATGCGATCGAAGTCGTAAACCTCCCGCACCACGCGCTGACCCCCGGGCGTGTCGCCCACGCCCCCGCCCGCGCCGGCGATCACCTCCGTCACGACCGGATCGCCGAGCACGCGGAAATTGTCGACCCACAGTACTCCGGTCTTATCGGCTGCGCCCTTGCCGTCGAGATTGACCTCCAGGCGCGCCCTTCCGCCAACCACGCTGCGATAGAAGCCGATCAGCTTGAAGCCCTGCCCCGCGTCAGAGGATTCCGCGTAGAGCGTGCGCGCCCCGTCGGCCTCCTTACGCAAAAGAGCCAGCAATGGCTTGCCGCCATCGAGCACGCCTTCAATCGAAAGCGAGGTCAGCTTCTCTGCCCGCTCCGAGACGCGCAGTTTCAGCTTGCGGATCGAGACCTCGTTGTGACCGAGCACGTTGGCCACGTCCGCCTCGAGGTCGACGCCCGCGGCCGGTCGCAGAGGTTTCACGCGCTGTGCGTCGGACCCGGCCAGCGAGAAGAGGCTGGAGAAGAAATCGCGCGCATCATGCGTCGATCCCTTGGCCTTGATGCGCCAGACCTTGTCGGGCCCAAGCTTGCCCTGCGCCTCGAGTCGACTGACGGTATTTAGCGAAAAGTCCGGGAAATAGAACTCGCCGAGGTCGTTGTTCTCGTTGACCGACGCCCAACCTTCGACGGCGATGGTGTCACCGGCGATCTTCAGGTTCTGCAGCTCGAAGAGCCCCGTCTTGGCCTTGCCGACATCGAAATCGAGCATGGCTGCGCGGCCCGGCTCCTTCCTCCAGGCGATGTCACGGAATTCGAGCTCGGCGCCGGTCAGATCGGCGCGCACGTGGATGGCCGGCAGCGCGTCGGCCGTCACACTCGGTGCGACGGTCACCTCGACGGGCACATCTCCGTGCACGATATGATTGACATCGAGGCCGAGCTGCGTGCGGTCGGAGTTGTCGAGGGTCGCCTTGATGCGCAGTGGCGGCTGCTGACCGGGTCCGGCGTCGAAAATGTGCTGCCATCCCACGGTGGCGATCACGCCGTTGAGCAGCAGATCCCCGCTCACGTCGGCGGCCTGCTCGCCGATGTCGAGCGCGATTGTGCCACCCTGCAGTTCGACGCCTGAAATCTTCTTCTTCAGCCGGATGTCGGTGATGCGGGTCTTGCCTTCGACTTTCACCCCCGAAAGGGCGCGGTCGGGGGCGAGCGGCAGCTTGATGCTGAAGGTGCCTTCGATCTTGCCTTCGAGACCGTCGAGCGGCAGATCGCTCATCTGCGAAACGGCGAACGGCGGGCGCGCGGCCACCGCGATGGCCGTGGGCAGTGTCGATGTGAGCTTGAAGGCGACCTCTGCAACCGGTTCGCGACCGGAGAGGTCAACGGCGGTGAAACGTCCGTTCTTGATTGCGACCTGTAGCTGCGGGCCGGCGGTCAGCGTCGCCTCCGGCACGGTGACTTCGAGTGCCGCGTTCTCGAGTCGCACTAGCGCGCGGGGAATATCGACCGGAACCGCGCCCGTCTCCGGCACCGCCTGAAGATCGGCCAGTTCGATGGCGAGCGACGTACGATCGACGGAGGGCGTTGCGGCGCTTGCGGTCTCGCCACCGAACGCCATGCGCAGAGTGCCGGACTGAACCTTGCCGCGCACGACCCGCCGGCCGATCCAGTCGCGCGCGGCGGGCGCGATACCCCGCGGCCACAGCGCCTTCAGCGTTTCGAGGGGCATGGCGCCGAGTTTGCCCTCGAACTCCGAGACCATGCCCGCAGCCCCGGGAGAAATATTTCCAGAGACGGTCGCCTCGGCGTCGCCGGCTTTCAGCACGGCTTTGTCGAGCCGCAGCGAACCGGTCGCCGGCACGAGGGTGCCGGCTGCGACGAGGGCGGTCTGTATCGGAGTTCCGCCGAAGTCCTCGGCCACGACCACTCCGTTCTGCGACTGGACGTCGAAACGCCAGGGTCCGCCGCTGCCGGCCTCGACCGCCATCGCCCGACCGACCAGCGTCATTTGGCTCAGTCCGGACTTCAGAGTCGAAGGCGCCAGCGTCAGTGTTCGTTTGGCGCCGTCGTAGTCGATCTGCAGCCGTCCGGCATCGACGCGCGCCGGCCCTCCCGCCGTTCCCGGCACTCCGATGCGGCCGGCGCCGAGCGCCATCTCGATTTTCGCCGCGCTGATGGTCCCTTCACTTCCGACGTTCAGCGAAACGTCGCTGTCGACCGGCACATCGATGGCCGCCAGAGCCGTCAACTCGGGAAACGCCTTCACGAGCGTGCTCGGCACCAGATCCCTGACCATCGCCGAAAGGGCCAGCGTGCCGCTTCGCTCACTGTCCTCCGACTGGAAGGAGAGCGCCCAGGGTCCGCGCTGGCCGATGATGCGGGCAGAGCCCGATATACGGCTGCGCCTCTTGCGGTGCTCCAGGTCGACGGAGGCTTCGACCACCTGCCACTCGCTGCGCCGACCCTTGTAGTCGAGCTGTACGACGGCGTTCTTGACCCCGACTTCCCTGAGGCCGGAGGTTGCATCCTCCCCCCGCCGCGCCCTGGCCGACTGCTCCGTGAACCAGCGCGCCAGATCGATCGTGGCACGCGGTTCTTCGGCCGCACCCGGCGGCGCAGCCGCTGCCGGCTGACCGGACACTTTCCGCGAAGCGACGTCGTTGCCGGCATTGCCCTCGGTTCCGACATCGGCCGCAACCGAAGGCGGGCCGGCCTGGACATCGGGAAAGCTGAGGGCCAGCCCCTTCGCGTCCGTGTAGGAGAGATCGAGCTTCGGATCGCGAAGAAAGACCCGTTCCGGCACGATCTGGAACCACAGCAGCGACCCTAAGCTGAGTTCGACCTCGGCCGTCGGAGCCGACGCTATTTGGCTGCCATCCTCGGCGACCAGCTCCAGATTGACCAGTTCGATTGCGAGATCGCCGTCGTCGGAGAATTTCAGTCGCGCGTCGGCGATGTTCGCATTGATGCCGCCCAGGCCTTCGCTGATCCCGCGCTCGATTGGCGCAACGAAGGACTTGAGCGACATGTCGCCGTGCTTCAGCTTGACGTAGCCGACGACACCCGCCACCGCGACGAGCAGCACGAGGGGCGCCGCGTAGAGAGCCATGCGCGCCATGGAGCGGACATAGCGCGTCGGTCCGCGCTTCTTGCGGGTCGCAGGGCCACCCGCCGTTCGACGTGCCGCCGTCGCAGCCCCCTGACGCGGATCGGCGTAAGGCATGGGGGACCCGGCAGGGAGAGCAGTGCGCGGCCGGTTGTTCGGTCGGGTGGTGTCGTCCACGCTTCGCTCTCAGTTGTTCCAGCTCAAAGGGCCGACTCATTCCTGACGGATCGAGCCGGTTGTCGAGGTGAGTCGAGGGGAAAACGTCCGCGCCTGTCAAGCCGCGGCGACCCCGCCTTTCCGCAGCCGCTTGCCCTGCCCTCCGGCACCGCTCGAAGCGCCGACGCCCTCAACGCGAGCGGCACTTGCAAACCGATTTTGCTAACTGCACGTTGAACGCGAACAATGTGGCGAAAATCGACGAAAGAAAGGCGACGGCCATGATCGAGGACGGTGCAAAGGCCCCCGATTTCGAGCTGCCAGAAGGTGGAGGTAAATCCGTGCGGCTGTCCAAGCTGAAGGGACAGCCGGTGGTCGTCTATTTCTACCCCAAGGACGACACCTCCGGCTGCACCACGCAGGCCAAGGACTTTTCCTGCCTGATCGGCGACTTCGACAAGCTCGGGGTCGCGGTGATCGGCATCTCGCCGGACAGCGCGGCCAGCCACGAGAAATTCATCGCCAAGCATGGCCTGGCGGTGCGCCTCGCCGCCGATGAGGAGAAGGCCGCCGCCAACGCCTACGGCGTATGGGCCGAGAAATCCATGTACGGAAAAAAGTACATGGGCGTGGAGCGATCGACCTTCCTCATCGACAAGTCCGGGCGGATCGCGAAAAGCTGGCGCAAGGTGAAGGTTCCGGGTCACGCCGAGGAAGTGCTCGCCGCCGCGCGGGCGCTCAAATAACCGGCGCCGTCCGTCCACCCTTCCTTCCGATCGCGGACCGACGGGAGCCGCCGGTCAGGACCACCCGCTCACGCACGGCGAGGCGACGGAGCTGCCCGGCTATTGAACTTTCGGGTGTCGCCGCGGCACCCGATCGTAGAGAAAATAGGCAGATTCGCCCGCCTCTTAAGATGACCGGTAAGAGGAAACATGCTAATCGAGCCGGCGCGTGGGGACCGTCGATGCGGAACTGCGCGGCGGGTGTGTGCCTGACGGGCGCCCGCCTGAGCATGATGCGCGGCCGCCATGCGGCCCGGCTCAGGACGAGTGTTGTGGGAGAGTAACATGCTGCCAACCTTCAAGAAGAGCGAGTCCGATACGGCGAAATCTTCGCCGATTTTATCGCCGAGCGTCGCCCCGCTCGGCACGCGGGCCGCCGCCTCTCCGCTCAGGGTCAGCACCGGCGGCGGATCGCCGTCCATCATCGGCCCCGATCTCGTCATCACCGGCAACCTCGTCTCGCGTGGCGAGGTCCAGATCGACGGTGAGGTGCAGGGAGACATCCACGGCACCCACATCGTCGTCGGCGAGCGCGCCAAGATCACCGGCGGCATTATCGCCGAAGAAATCGTCGTGCGCGGCCATGTGATGGGGTCGGTGCGCGGCAAGCGCGTGCTGCTGCAGAACGCAAGCCACGTCGAAGGCGATATCTACCACCAGACGCTGGCCATAGAGCAGGGGGCGTTCTTCGAAGGCAAGTCGCGCCGCAGCGACGATCCGACCGGCGGCTACGGTGAGCCGGCCCAGCGCCGTCCGGCGGCCGCGGCACCCCCGCAGCAAGCAGCAGGTCCGCTGACTCCGCCGCCTCTCAACATGCCCCCGCCAACCCCGATGCCGGTCAGCGGCTGAGCGGAGCCCCTCGCGGAGAGCCGACACACTCCCCGCCTTTCGCGGGGCTCTTAGACCGCGTGACTTTCACGCGATCCGCAAACATCGTCACGGCGCGCGCGTGCCGATGATGCGCTCGATTTCGGATGTGAGATCGGCGTGTGAGCGCTGCACATTGCGGATCAGCTCGGCGCGGCGCTTCCACACCGTCTGATGCGCCTTCTCCTCGCGCCGGTCGAGGTCCGTCAGGTCGTCTGCCTGGGTCTCGATCGATGCGAGCAGGTGCGCGCACCGCTCCGACATGATGAACGCATAAAGCGCACTCGTCTTCTCGGCCCGCGCCTCACTGGACAAACGGAGCGCGTGCGTCTGTACCGTTTGCCGCCGCAGCAGACCCGCGATGACGAGCACGCGAGCCGGCGCCACGATCACGACGCCGTCCTGGACGTGCAGCTCCTTGACGCCGGCCGGAAACACCTTGCTGGCCAGGACCGCGTGATCGGCGCTGGCATCCGACTGGTCCTGCCGCAGCTTGGAGACATACTCGTTGCGCCAGGCGCTGCGGTTCTTGGCGTCGTAGACGATGCGTCCGCAGATCTGGCCGTTGTGCTGAATGTCGTGAACGATATCGGCGCCGGCAACGCCCTTGTCGACGCGGGAGATGCGATCTCCCGGGAACTCCGCCTTCAAGGTCTCGAAGAGGTCCATCTCGGCGCATTCACCGAGATCCTGCGCGGTGCGGTTCTCGAGCTGCCGCTGCAGCTCGGCGATCTTCGCCTGGAAGCGCTGATTGGCCTCGAAGGACTTGGCCTGCTCTGCCTGCACCGCGCCGACCTTGTCGGCCTCCAGGACGCGGCGCAGCTCGACTTCCTTGGCAGCCAGCGCCACGGCCTGCGAGGCCTTCAGCTGCTCCAGCTCGTTCGCCGCGGATCGCTGCGCCGCTTCGATGTCGGCTATCCGCTGGCGGTTTGCGGCCTCGGCCACCTCGCGCGCCTCCGTGCGGGCGACTTCGAGTTCGGCTTTCGCCTTCACCTCCGCGTCCCGACGTTCGCGGGCGAACTGATCCCGCATCCGCGCAGCCAGCTCGTTCGCCTGCTCGCGCTCCCGCGCCTGCAACCGGCTTGTGATCTCCGCCAGCCGGTCGTTGGCAATCGGCTGCTGGCAGGTGGGACAGACCTCGCCCGCAACCTCTCCCGCCAAGTGACCCTGGTGGCCAAAGGCCCGGGCCGTCGTCGCTGCTGTCGCCGACATGTCGGTTCCGTCTCCCGATGTGTTCCGTTGCACGCTCTCCGCAACTGCCGTCGCCCGACCCGCCAGCCGCTGCCTCACTCGCGAGACGCGATTCGAATGGCGGTGTCGAGGCGCCTGTCGACTGCCGGGGCACAGCGCGCCTGATGAGCAGCGGCTTTCGATCTGAGTTCTCATTATATTCGTTTTATGTTCTCATGGAAAGAACGAACCGATCGATGTCGTTGACAACCTGTGGACAACTTTCCTGCGCCCGAGACAATTGCCCGGCAGCCGAAGATCAATTTTATTGATTCGATTCGAGATTTGGCCGCCGAAGCGGGCCTGACCCGGAATGGACGGGTCGCGGCTGATCCCTGATATACCATCGGTACGAAACGGGATCGGGCCGAGGTACGGCACCACATCATGACCATCGAATGCCAAACCGCTGTCATCGGCGCCGGTATAGTAGGGCTGGCCATTGCCGAGGCGCTGGCACGGCACGGCCACGACGTTGTCGTCATCGAGCGTCACACCCGCATCGCGGGCGAGGTGTCCTCGCGGTCGAGCGAGGTGTTGCATGGCGGGCTCTACTACCCCCCCGGCAGCCTGAAGGCACGGCTGTGTGTTCAAGGCCGCCGCATGCTGGCCGAGTTCGCGATGGAGACGGGAGTAACCGTTCGCCCGACCGGCAAGCTGGTGGTGGCGACCGACCCGGCCGAGACCGACGCGCTCGCTGCGCTTGCAGCGATCGCCACGACCAACGGAGTGGCTGGCCTCTGCCGGCTCACCGCGCAAGAGGCCCGCGCGCTGGAACCGGACATCGCCTGTCAGGCGGCGCTGCTCTCGCCGCAGACCGCCACCATCGACAGTCACGCTTTGGCCGAAGCCCTCGCGGCGCGGCTGGCCGATTACGGCGGCATACTGGCGCTGGCGACCGAAGTCGCGGCGATCGAGGTGGCCGCCGACGGGCGCTTCTCATGCGGACTGGTCACGTCCGGAAAAGCGGAGCGATTGACGGCTCGAACCCTCGTCATCGCCGCCGGTCTCGGCGCTTCCGCGCTCGGCCGCACGTTGCGCTATCGATCCGGCTATGAGGTTCCGGCGACCTACCCGGCAAAGGGCCACTATTATTCGCTGCGGACAGCGGCTCCGTTCCGCCACCTGATCTATCCGCTGCCGAGCGGAGGCGGCCTCGGCGTGCACCTCACCATCGACACGGCCGGGCAGGCGCGCTTCGGGCCCGACATCGAATGGAGGGACCGGATCGACTACGCCTTCGAGGACGAGAGCGGCGCACGGCAGGCGCGATTCGAGGCCGCGATCCGGCGCTACTGGCCAGGACTGCCGGACGGAGCCCTCATACCTGACACAACCGGCGTGCGCCCGAAGATCAGCCGACCCGGCGAACCGGCGCGGGATTTCGCGATTCACGGTGCGAAAGCGCACGGGATCGAGGGACTCGTCGCGCTGTACGGCATCGACAGTCCCGGTTTGACGGCGAGCCTGGCGATCGCAACCCATGTCGCCGATCTGCTCGCCGTCAAATGAGTGAGCCGGGGACTCCGACTTCCATCAGGCCGTCATGCGCGCCGCCTTGCCAAGACACAGCCGAGCCACAACCTGCGCGATCTCCGCCGGCTTCACCCTGCCGAGGATGGCGCGCGCCACGCGATCCGCGAACCGGTCGTGGGCCGCCACGGCACGCGCAAGAAGGCCGATTACGAACAAGCGCGGCGAGATGCCGACGCGCTTGGCGGCCCGTCGCACGAGCCGGTGGCGCGACGCGTCATCGATGGCGTCGGCGATGGTCGGATCCAGACCCAGCATGTTGCCCTGACCAAGACGCGAGGCCTCGCTCTTCCAATCGATCAGCGCTGGAAAAGAGGAGAGATCGGCGATCGGATCGGGCAGATCGTCGTAACCGGGCACGCCGGTATGTCCGCGTCTGGTCCGAACGATCCGATCGGCGAGTGCGTTCGATTGCTCTTCCAGCCTCAAGATCGAAGGCCGGGATGGTGATGGGGCATTTGCAACCGGCTTCGGCGCGGGGGCCGATGGTGCATCGTCCAGGAAGCTCTCCAGACGCACGCGCCCGGAGTCCGACCTCAAGACAGCTGACGGCATCAGACGATGGCAATAGGCGGCTCTGCTCGCTACGCCGAACGATCTGCCGCCGCCAAGCGCTAACATCGGCATCGAAGCCGCCGCAGGCGTCGGCAACGCGACCTTTCGCGTGACGGGCAGGACGTTCTGGCTGGCGCCCTCCTCGACGACGAGAACAAGGCTGGTCAGGTGCGTAACGAGGCCCTCCGCCTCGGCGAGTTTCGACGCATCCGCCTCGGGTAACGATGCGAAGCGCAGACTGGCCGCGAAGGCCGCGACCGGGCGGCCAGCCGCGACTTCGGCGAGCGGCTCGCCGGCCGACCATTCAGCGGTGACGGCCATGCCGGCGCGGCGCACGCGGGCGACGGCACGGCCGGCCTCGCTTGCATTCGGGAGGCTGGGCGACCGCAGCGACCTGAGCGCGGCGCGGACTGCGGCTGAGACATCCGCTCCCTCGGGAACGAAGATCTCGCCGCCGGTGACGGCCGCGAGATGGCCGACGTTGGCCTCGAGACTGTCCTCGCCGATGAGAACGACCGTGAAGCGAACACCCCTCCCAGCTAACGACTGGACATCGAGCGCGTGGCTCTTGCCGTCGGTGATCAGCAGCACATCCTTGACCGGGCGCTCTGCCAGAAGCGTGGCGAGCGAGCGGCCGATCTCGGTGCCGCCTTCGGGCCCGGCCAGGTTGCGGATGAGCGAACGCCAGGTGCTGGCGTGCGCCGTCCCGAGGTCGCGGGCCGACATATCGAATTCCCACAGATTGAGCCGGTCGCTCTCGCCGAGGTCGTCCGCCGCCTCGCTCAATCCGAGCATCACCGCGGCATGCTTGCTGAGGCACTGCGCTCCGGTGCAGGGCTCGGCCATGGAGCCCGAATGATCGACCAGGATCGCGCAGTCGAGGTGCGCGGTTTCAGTCGCCGCCGGAGCGATGCCGAGCGTGACGAGGCGGCCATCGGCCGAGCGGCCCTCGAGATCGCGCGGTCTCCAGCCCTGAACCTCGATGTTGACCGGAGCGTCCAGCCAGACCCGCGCCTTGCCGCCGTTCAGCGTGCCGCCGAGCAGCACCGGCGTGCCACAGTCGCAGGTGACCTCCAGATCTCCCGCGAGGACAGTTCCTCCATGCACCATCTCGTCCGAGTCCGACAGGCCGGAGTGGCCGTAGACATCGCCGACAGTCATCGGAATGCGGAGCAGCGCGCGCCCGCCGATCCACGACAATGCGAGGGCGAAGCAGGCCGTAACCTCGATCTCGGTGCCGGGCGCGATGTGGCCGACCGAGAGCATGTGCACGCCCCGCATCAGCTCCTCATGCAGCACGGTGCTTTTCCCGCGGTCGAGCGCATGCTCGTAGGTCTCGCGGGCGGTCTTCCTGGACTTGGCGACGGCTTTGACGACGCGGTCGCCGATGCGGGCTTCGAGGGCATAGAGAACGGCGTGGACGGGCAGCGGAAACGTCAGCGTGGATTCGAGGGAGAGCGTCTCTCCGTTGTGAAAGGTGCGACGGGCGGTGACATCGGCGAGGCCGCCGGAAATCGAAATGGCGTAGGCGGTCTTGGTGAGCGGAACGGGATAACGGCCGGCGGACTGGGCGGAGCGGAGAACGACTTGGCTAACCGGATCGTTGGCGGGTCGCGTGGAGATGCTGGGCATCGGACGTCTCCTTGAGAATGGCCTCTACTAAGAGGCGGATCCGATCGACCAGGGTTTCGGCGTCCACGGAGACGCCCAAGAGCTGAGGGTCGACATGGAGCGTGATGCCCGGCAGGACCGGAAAAGGAACCGTCACTCCTCCCGCGAGCAGCGCCCGGATGGCCTGGGGCGGAAATCCCTGGGCCTTGAGTTGCCCATACCGCCGTATTGCAGCCACATGGTCGTCCCCGTAGTCGGCGAGGGCGCGTCCACCCGTTGGCGGAGGAACGAAACCCTCGGCGATCATGTACCGGATCTGCCGCTCGGGCGTTCCGGTGAGCGAAGCCAGCTCGCGTATATTCATGACCGGCACCTTTCGACAATAAATTTGTCGAAACAATGCGGCGACAGCAAGGCGCCACAGTGAGATTGCTCAGCTGCCAACCGACGTCGATGCACCAAAATGCCCGAAAATAGTGAGTCACGCAGATGTGACAGTGTGGCTAATGCGCAAATGGTGCGCAGCAACAAGGAAATTTTCCCTTACCTTTTCAGAGTATTGAATTCCTTTACCCATGAGCGCCTATTTTCTAGGCTTTCACTGCTAAAGTTCAAAACTTGTGCAGATTCGAATCTCAAATAAATTTGGGATCAATCAGAGCAAGAAACAACGAGGACACGCCCTGTCGTCAATCGGCCCCGCAACGGGCCTAACGGAACAGGGTTTGCCATGCTGGAACTCGTCATCTCCGTCTGTCTCACGGCCGAACCGGCGCGATGCAAGGATGTCAGCCTGACGTACATCGCCGAGACCTCGCCGATGCAGTGCATGATGGGTGCGCCTCCCGAAATTGCCAAGTGGAGCGAAGGTCATCCCAAGTGGCTGATCAAGCGCTGGACGTGCCAGCCGGCCGGCCGGGTCGCAAAGCTCTGAGCCGTGCACCGACCGGCGCCACCAAAAGTAGCCCGCCGCTGGCGTCGTCGTGGGCCGACGATCACGGGTAGAGCCTGACCTTCTCCCAGGGCTCACCCGCTCCCGCGCGACGAAATGCGATGCGATCGTGCAGGCGGAACGGCCTGTCGTGCCAGAATTCGATCTCGATCGGCATGACTCGGAACCCCGACCAATGGGCGGGACGCGGAATGGCGCCGCTCCCGAACCGAGAGGTCTCTGCGGCCACCGCCTGCTCCAGGGTCTGCCGGCTCTGCAGCGGCCGTGACTGCTGCGAAGCCCAGGCCCCGATTCGGCTGCCAGCTGGACGGCTGGCGAAATAGGCATCCGCTTCCTGCGCCGAAACGGCAGAAACGGTGCCGCGCACGCGCACCTGGCGGCGAAGGCTCTTCCAGTGAAAGAGCAGCGCACAGCACCCGCTGGATTTCAGCTCGTTGCCTTTGGCGCTTTCGAGGTTGGTGTAGAAGACGTAGCCGCGGCCGGAAGCGTCTGCCGTATCGAGCCCTTTCAAGAGCACCATGCGCACGTTGGGCATTCCCGCGGCGTCGACCGTTGCGAGCGCCATCGCGTTGGGATCGTTCGGCTCACTCGCCTCGGCCTCGGCAAACCAGGCTTCGAACAGAGCGAACGGGTCGCGAGCGGTCGTAAAGTCCGTCGACAATTCCGGGGGCTTCGTCATGTCCGTCAACTCGCGCCAAGTCCTTTTGCAATCATGCTCGCGATGTGCCGGCCTGCTACGATCGGGACACTCGTTCAGACCGCTTTAACCCGCCGGCGGCATACTGGCCAGCGTCGAGCCCGCCAGTCGCGGCTCGCTGCGTCACTGTCGTCAAAGCCAGCGTCGAGTAGGTGTTGCATGTCGCGTCGTGAGCCATTGTTTTCACTGGTCGCCAGCCTGCTGTCGGGATTTTTTCTCGCCGCCATGGTGCTGATGTCTTCGGATCTCGCTTTCGCGGCCGAGGACCACACGGCTAGGCCGGCTGCCCCGTGCACGTGTCCAGGAAGCGAGAAAAAATCGACCAAACCGAAGTTCGCCCGCCTCTCCTCGGAGCTGGACGAGAGCGACGAACGGGCAGCCCTCGAAAGCGTGCAACTCGCGCTCGCCAAGGTCGGGGATGGCGCCAGCTACGTCTGGCACCGGGCCAACGGCCGCCTCTCCGGCCTCGTGCAGCCGACCCGCACCTTCCGCAACGCGCAGGGCACGGTGTGCCGCCATCTCGTCTTGCTGCTGACCACCGGCGACAGGACGAACAAGACGGAAGGCATCGCCTGCCGCGCCGAGAACGGTCTCTGGAACCTCGAAGGCTGACCCGCTCCGCCGCTGCCTCGACACCGCTCGATCGTTGAGAATCCAAGCCAATCCGCCGTTGTGCTCTGCGGCCGATGGCGGCTGGACCGGCCGGGCCTTTTGTGGTGCATTGCGCGCAAAAAAGCGGGCAGAGCAAAAAAGGACACGGGCGACATGAGCGACCAGACGTCAGGCATGGCCGTGGCGGCAGGCCATCTGATGAGCGGAAAGCGCGGCCTGATCCTCGGTGTCGCCAACAACCGGTCGATCGCCTGGGGTATCGCCAAGGCCGCCGCCGCGCAGGGCGCCGAGATTGCGCTGACCTACCAGGGCGATGCTCTGAAAAAGCGCGTCGAGCCGCTCGCCGCAGAACTCGGATCCAAGCTCGTCCTCCCCTGCGATGTCAACGACAAGGCGTCGGTCGACGCGGTGTTCGCCGAACTCGGCCGCACCTGGGGCAAGCTCGACTTCCTCGTGCATGCCATCGCCTTTTCCGACAAGAACGAGCTCGATGGCCGCTACGTCGACACGTCGGAAGGCAATTTCACGCAGACCATGCTGGTCTCCTGCTTCTCGCTGACCGCGCTCGCCCAGCGCGCCGAGAAGCTGATGACCTCCGGCGGCTCGATCCTGACGCTGACCTATTACGGTGCCGAGAAGGTGATGCCGCACTACAACGTCATGGGCGTCGCCAAGGCCGCTCTCGAAGCGAGCGTGCGCTACCTCGCCGCCGATCTCGGCAAGGGCGCCATCCGGGTCAATGCGATTTCCGCTGGACCGATCAAGACGCTGGCCGCTTCGGGCATTTCCGACTTCCGCTACATTCTCAAGTGGAACGAATACAATTCGCCACTCCGGCGCACGGTGACGATCGACGAGGTCGGCGGCGCGGCGGTCTATCTCCTCTCGGATCTGTCGCGCGGCGTCACTGGCGAAATCCATCACGTCGACGCCGGCTATCACGTCCAAGGCATGAAGAACGAAGACGCGCCGGATATATCGGTCGTTAGGAGTGAAGGGACTAGGGATTAGGGATTAGGGACTGGGTTCGGCTACCTGGAACGACATGCATCCTATCGCGCGTCAAAGGAGTCAATTTGTCGAACGTGCGTTCCCATAAGGATTTGGCCGTCTGGCAAAAGTCCATGATGCTGGTCGAAGCGATCTACCGCCTTGCTAAAGCTCTGCCGAAGGCTGAAGAATATCGGCTGACATCCCAGCTGATTAGATCAGCTATCTCAATTCCCGCAAATATCGCTGAAGGGAACGCGCGAGGCACTCGCAAGGACTACGCGCACTTCATAAGCATTGCACGCGGCTCGACCGCTGAAGTCGAGACCTTGCTCGAGTTGTCCGTGCGCGTCGATCTTCTAGCGTCTACTGACGTCTCTGACGCATTGACCCTCGGGGGCGAGATTGGTCGCATTCTCAACGTCCTTCGCGAGCGATTGGCTAAGCCGTTGCAAGCCGATCCGAATCCCTAGTCCCTAGTCCCTAGTCCCTAGTCCCTAGTCCCTAGTCCCTAGTCCCTAGTCCCTAATCCCTCTGTCAAAAGCGGATGCGAGAACCACGCACGATCTACCTGATCCGCCACGGCGAGACCGACTGGAACCGCGACCGGCGCTATCAGGGGCAGCGCGATATTCCGCTGAACGACAAGGGACGCACGCAGGCGAAGCGCAACGGAGAGGCGCTGCGTGCTCTGCTGCCCGGCATCGCGAACGCAGATTTCATTGCGAGCCCATTGGGCCGTGCGCGGGAGACGATGGAGATCGTGCGCCGGGAACTCGGCCTGCCGCCCGAGCGCTACGCCATCGACGACCGCATCAAGGAGCTGAACTACGGCCACTGGGAAGGAATGCTGCAGGATGATTTGCCGATGATCGATCCGCGCGGGCTCGCGGTTCGCTCGATCGACCCCTTCCGCTGGCGGCCCGATCACGGCGAAAGCTACGCCGACCTGCTCGTTCGCGTCGTCGAGTGGTTCGGCTCCCTGGAGCGCGATGCCGTCGTCGCGGCCCACGGTGGAGTGTCCCGCTGCCTGCGCGCCCACGTCCTCGGTCTCGACCCGAACGTCATCCCCGACCTCGAAAGCCCGCAGGATCGGGTGCTGGTCATCAGCCGCGGCGAGATGCGCTGGATGTGAGGGCATCGGCACCCGCCGGCGCCAGCCTGCGCAGCACGCCGTTGCGCGGGGCAAACAGGAACGCGGCGACGAACACCGCGGCCTGAATGAGAACGATGCACGGTCCGGTCGCGCCGTCGATGTGGTAGCTGGCAATGGTGCCCGCCACGCTGGCACCGATTGCCACCGTCGCCGCGATGACGAGCATCCTGTCGAAGCGGTCGGTGAGCAGGAACGCGATGGCGCCCGGCGCCACGAGCATGGCAACGACAAGGATGATTCCGACCGCCTTCAAGGAGGCCACGATGGTCAGCGACAGCAGCACCAGCAGGCCGTAGTGGATCACCTTCACCGGCAGGCCGATGGCGCGCGCGTGCTGGGGATCGAAGCAATAGAGGAGAATGTCACGGCGCTTGGCGAGTACGATGGCGAGCGTGCCTCCTGCGATCAGCGCCGTTTCCGCCACGTCGTTCCAGGTCACGCCCAGCATGTTCCCGAACAGGATGTGGGTCAGGTGCTGATCCGTATCGATCTTGGTGAAGATCACGAGGCCCAACCCGAACATGCCGGAAAACACGATACCCATGACCGTGTCTTCCTTGATGCGGCTGTTGGCCTTGAGATAGCCGGTCAGCACGGCGCAGGACAGCCCGGCCCCGAACGCACCGACCGAGAGCGGCAGGCCGGCGACGTAGGCCAGCACGATGCCGGGCAGCACGGCGTGGGAAATGGCATCGCCCATCAGCGACCAGCCGCGCAGCACGAGATAGCAGGACAGCACCGCGCACACCGCCCCGACGAGCACCGCCACCACGAGCGCGCGCTGCATGAACTCGTAGCCGAGCGGCGTCGCAAGGAAGTCGGGGAGAACGGTCATGCCGGCGCCCCTCCCTTCGACTGCTGGCGCCGTGTCGCGATGAGGCCGTGCTTCGGCGCGAACACGAAGGCCGCGAGGAAGATCAGTGTCTGGAGGCAGACGATCAGGCCGCCGGTCGCCCCATCGAGAAAGAAGCTGAGGTAAGCGCCGAACATGCTGGTCGCCGCGCCGATCACTACACTCAGCGTCAGCAGCCAGCCGAAGCGGTCGGTCAGCAGGTAGGCGGTGGCACCCGGCGTGACGACCATCGCGATGACGAGGCAGGCTCCGACGGTTTGCAGGGCCGCCACGGTCGAGGCACTGAGCAGCGTGAAGAACAGGATCTTCAGGGCCGTCGGATCGAGGCCGACACTGCGCGCGTGGTTCTCATCGAAGAAGGTGACCATCAGGTCCTTCCACTTGAGCAGCAGGATGGCCAGAGAGACGGCGGCGATGACGACCACCTGCAGCGCGTCCTCGTCGGCGATGCCGAGGATGTTTCCGAGCACGATCGACTGCACGTTGACGGCGGTCGGGTTGAGCGAGACCATCAGCAGTCCGGCCGCGAAGAACGATGTGAACACGATGCCGATGATGGCATCCTCGCGCAGCCGGGTCTGCTGGCGCACGAACCACATGCCGAGCGAGGCGATCAGCCCGGCGATGAATGCGCCGGCCGCGAAGGGAATCGCCAGCATGTAAGCGGCGGCGACACCGGGCACGATGGCGTGCGCCAGCGCGTCACCCATCAGCGACCAGCCCTTGAGCATGAGATAGGCGGAGAGGAATGCGCACGTGGCGCCGACGAGCCCGCTGACCCAGATGGCTTTCACCATGTAGTCGTACTCGAACGGGGCGAGCCATTCGCTCATCGCGTGTCGTCCGGCTTTGCCGGAACGGCCGGCGGGCGCGCCTGTCCTTCGTCGCCGTAAAAGACCAGCGGGCGTTCGTCGTCTGTTAGCACCGTGACGGCGCGGCGGTCGTCATCGTCGTGCAGATCGGCTCCGGCCAGCTTGAAGTGACGCAGCACGCCGCCGAACGCCTTCTCGAGATTGGCCTGCGTGAACGTCGTCGCGGTCGGTCCGGCGGCCAGCACCGTGCGGTTGATCAGCACCACGCTATCGCAGAAGTCGGGCACGCTGCCGAGGTTGTGCGTCGAGACGAGCATCAGGTGGCCGGCCTCGCGCAATTCGCGCAGCAGATCGACGATCGCCGTCTCGGTCTTGACGTCGACGCCGGTGAAGGGCTCGTCGAGCAGGATGATGGGGCTCGCCTGCGCCAGCGCGCGCGCCAGGAAGACGCGCTTTTTCTGGCCGCCGCTCAACTCGCCGATCTGACGGGTGCGGTACGCCGTCATGCCGACGCGTTCCAGCGCTTCGTCGACCCGCGCGCGATCCTGCTTCGAGGCGATGCGCAGAAATCCCATGTGGCCATAGCGGCCCATCATGACAACGTCCTGCACGAGAACGGGGAAGTTCCAGTCGACATCCTCACTCTGGGGAACGTAGGCGACCATGTTGCGCGACAGCGCGGCACCGACGCTGAGCCCCGCGACCGAGACGGTTCCGCGCGAGGGCGTGAGGAAACCCATGATCGACTTGAACAGGGTGGATTTGCCGCTGCCGTTGACGCCGACAAGGCCGCAGATCGTGCCGGGGCCTAGCTCGAACGAGGCGTCTTGCAGCGCGACATGGCCGTTTGAATAGGCGACCGTCACGTCGCGGATGCTGATCGACGGCACGACCGCCGGATTTTTCAGCCGGTCCGAGACGGGCGGTCCCGCCACCCGATCCAGCTTGCCGACTGCGTCCGCCTTCATGAGGTGAAGCCCTTTACGATGGTTTCGACCGTCACCTTCAGCAGGTCGATGTAGGTTGGCGCCGGACCGTCGGCGAGCGTCAGGCTATCGACATAGAGCGCCCCACCGTAGCGGGCTCCGGTTTCCTTTGCGACCTGCCGGGCAGGCTTGTCGGAAATGGTGCTCTCGCTGAAGACGACGGGGATCTTGTGCCTGCGTACGAGATCAATGACCCGGCGGACCTGCTGTGGCGTGCCCTGCTCATCGGCGTTGATCGGCCACAGGAAGGCTTCCTTCATCTTGTAGTCTCGCGCCAGATAGCTGAAAGCGCCTTCGCTCGACACCAGCCAGCGCTGCGCGTCGGGGACGGCTTCGATCTGCTGGCGCAGCGGCGCGTCGAGTTCCCGGATGCGCAGAGCGTAAGCCTTGGCATTCGCCGCGTAGGTCTCGGCGTTCGCCGGATCGAGGCGGGCCAGCGCCTTGCGGATGTTCTCGATGTAGATCAGCGCATTGGTCGGCGACATCCAGGCATGGGGATTGGGCTTGCCGGTGTAGGGGCCCTCGGCGATCCCCATCGGCTCGACGCCCTCGGACGCCACGACGCTCGGAACGTCCTTCACATTTTCGAAAAATCGCTCGAACCAGCGCTCGAGGTTCATGCCGTTCCAGATCACGAGATCGGCCGACTGGGCTTTCACGATGTCGAGCGGCGTCGGCTGGTAGTCGTGAATCTCGGCGCCGGGCTTGGTGATGGAGACGACCGTCGCGGCGGTGCCGGCGACGTTCTGCGCCATGTCCTGGATGATCGTGAACGTCGTCACCACTTGAAGCGGCTTTTTCGCTTCGTCCGCGCTGTGAGCCGGCGCAGTCGCCGTTGCGGCCAGGCCCAACGCCATAAGAACGGCTGCGATGCCCCGGCGGTAAACTGTCCTCGTACCAATCACCGGCATGGCGGCACTCCCTGGATGGCGGATCGATCCCTCCTCCTGCATATGCGAACGAGTTGCAATATGTCAATCCAGTTGCAAAGCATTTGCAGAAACAGCGCGGACTGGCGTATTGTCTACTTGCACTTGACTGTCAACTGAGGCAGTCAGCTATCATGGAGCAAGACAACCAGCAGTCCGGCCGGCGAGAATCCGGGCGATACGAGCACTACGAGCGCAAGCTGAGGTCGGCCGGGGTGCGGATGACCGAGCAGCGCCGCGTGATCCTGCGCGTGCTGGCGGCGACGACGGATCACCCCGACGCCAACGACATCTTCCATCGGGCGTTCGCCATCAACAGCGCGATCTCGCTCTCGACTGTCTATCGGACCATGCGGCTGCTGGAGACCTTCGGCGCCATCCAGCGCCACGAGTTCGACGACGGACGCTCCCGCTACGAGGACAGCGACGCCGAACACCACGACCATCTGATCGATGTCGATACCGGCAAGGTCATCGAATTCCGTTCCGATATGATCGAGAAGCTGCAATCGGAAATCGCCGCCGGACTCGGCTACGACATCGTGCGCCACAAGCTGGTGCTGTACGGGCGCGAACGCAAGCCGCGCTCGACATCCCCGAGACTGCGGAAGCACGGCGCGAAATAGCGGAGGTTGGGGCCGTCAGCGCGGGGTCGCGGCGGGGGGCTTGCTGGCGTCCTTGACAGACGGCTTGGCGACCGGATCCTTGACCGATGCTTTACCGGTCGCCTTCGCCACTGGCTCGGCAGTCTTCGGCGGCGGTTTCGGCTGAACCCGCTTGACCGGCGCCACCATGGGGCCGGCATCGACGGGCTTGGGATCAGCATCCGGGACGGCGGCGGCCGGTGTCAGAGGCGGATTTTCAGCGCCTGTCTCGGCAGGGCTTTCCGGACCACGATCCCCCGCTGATACGGCTTCGGCGGCAGCCCCCGTTCTCTCGGGACCAGCGTTGGTGCGGTCATCGGCCGCCGGCGCGGCGTCATCGCCTCGCTCGGTGACCGACGACGGCCCCGAACCGGCAAACTGCGAAGCCAGGAGCGCCGCAGCAACCCCACATAAAATCAATCCAATACTGACCGCTTGGCGCATATCCAATCCCGAGTGTCGCCTGGTCAGACTATCAGGCAAGAGCGGCCCCGTCGTCGCGCCTCGCATGTCATCCCCGGCCGAAGTGGCCTGTCGCGATCCGAGTTTGTTGCACCCGCAAAAACGCAGAAGAGCCAGAGCAGCGGCTGCTCCAGCTCTTCCTTCGTCCGTGACGGGCCGCTCGAACACGGTTGCTCAGACCGTGCGGAGAACCGCCCGTTGCTCTCGCTTCGACGCTTGAACTGAAAATGATACGCCCTCGATGGTCCCGTCCGGATGCCCTCACGGGGCTGCCAGCACTGATGGCTTGGCGGTTGGACGCTGGACCACGGAGCCTCGCGAGCCTGTTCCTCAACCATGCATGAAGAGTTCAGGACACACGGTGCTGTGTTGATCCTGTAACTGCGTCGCGGGTGAGTGTCATCCCGAATTCGGCGCCCTCCTTGCGAAGTCTTGCGGCGTCGCGCTCGCCGCTTGCCGGGCTGCCCGCCCCAACCTATGACAAGGTCCGTGACCGCGGCGCAACAGGTTGCATCTCGCACTTCCATTGCGACCGCTCCTTCCCTCTCGAAATCGGACGCACCGACCGCTGATGTCCCACAACACGTTTGGCCATCTGTTCCGCGTCACCACCTGGGGCGAAAGCCACGGGGAGGCCATCGGCTGTGTCGTCGACGGCTGCCCGCCGGGCATCGCCATCACGGCCGCCGAGATTCAGGTCTTTCTCGACAAGCGCCGGCCGGGCCAATCGCGCTTCACGACCCAGCGCAAGGAGCCCGATACGGTCGAAATCCTGTCGGGTGTGTTTCCCGACGGCAACGGCCGCCAGGTGACCACCGGCGCGCCGATCTCGCTCGTGATCCGCAACGTCGACCAGCGCTCGAAGGACTACGGCGACATCGCCGAGAAATTCCGCCCGGGCCATGCCGATTACACCTATCAGGCCAAGTACGGCATCCGGGATTATCGCGGCGGCGGCCGGTCGAGCGCGCGAGAGACGGCGATGCGCGTCGCGGCCGGTGCCATCGCCCGCAAGGTGCTCGATGGTGTCACGCTGCGGGGCGCACTGGTGCAGATGGGACCGCATCGCGTCGATCGCTCTCGCTGGAGCTGGGATGCCGTCAACGACAACCCGTTCTTCTGCCCCGACCCGGTCGTGGCCAAGGATTGGGAGGTTTATCTCGACGGCATCCGCAAGGCCGGATCATCCATCGGCGCGGTGATCGAGGTCGTGGCCGAAGGTGTGCCGCCGGGCCTCGGCGCGCCGCTCTACGGCAAGCTCGACCAGGACCTCGCGTCCGCGATGATGAGCATCAACGCCGTGAAAGGTGTCGAGATCGGCGCCGGGATGCACGCCGCTGAGCTGACCGGCGAGGAGAACGCCGACGAGATGCGCCCCAATGCAACGCCACACGGCCGGCATCACTTCGGGCCGGGATTCATGTCGAACCACGCCGGCGGCATACTCGGCGGCATCTCGACCGGCCAGCCGGTCGTCTGCCGCTTCGCCGTCAAGCCGACCTCCTCGATCCTGACGCCGCGCAAGACGGTCACGGTCTCTGGCGAGGCAACGACCATCGTCACCAAGGGCCGCCACGACCCCTGCGTCGGCATCCGCGCCGTCCCCGTCGGCGAAGCCATGATGGCCATCGTGCTGGCGGATCACCTGCTCCGGCACCGGGGGCAGTGTGGGTGAAGCGATGAGTGCTTTACACTGTGGAAGTTCGCTTTTCGTCGTCCAGTACGAACCATCTCAACAAGGCGCCCACGAGACTTGGCTTTTCCACTTATGATTTGATTTCTGGAACTAGGTTGGAAACCGTTGTATTTCCAACGGCATGGCAAGCTTCTCCGACCTCTCGCTGGACCAGCGGCGTCAACTGATCGACGCCCAGCAGCTCTTTTCGGCTTACCGGACGGAGCGGGCCAGGCTCGTGCGGGCGTTCGCGGGCCACATGCGCTGGAAGTCGGCGGGTGGGCACGAATACCTGACCCACGTCGTCACCGGCAGCGAAAAATCGCTCGGAAAACGGTCAGCCGAGACGGAAGTCGCGTTCGAGACCTTCACGCGAGGGCGCGAGGACGCAAGGGTTCGTAAGACGAGGATGCTCGCCCGCCTCGAGAGCATGGATCGGCTCAACAAGGCTCACCGCCTCGCACGCGTGCCGGACCTTACAGCCCGCATCGTCGACTCCCTCGACCGCGCGGGTCTCATGGGCGCGGGCGTGCGCATCGTCGGCACGACGGCGCTATACGCCTACGAAGCGATGGCGGGCGTGCGCTTCGACACCGCGATCACCGCAACCCAGGATTTCGATCTGATGATGGAGACCGAGCAGGAATTGAGCCTGGCCGGCGATACCGGCCTGCGTTCCCAGGTGTTTGCAGCGCTGCTCGAAGCCGACCGCAGCTTCGTGGCCCGGTACGGCGAAATGGCCGTCAACGGAGAAGGCTTCATCGTCAACTTCCTCGCACCGGATGGCGATACTCCGGCACCCGTCACAGGTCCGCAGGCGGCAGAGATCGCCATCGGCGAGAGCGGGCGACCGATCTTCATGGCTGTTCCCACGCCGAGGGCCTTCGCGACGCATAAGCGCTGGCTGTCGCAAGAGTCGAGCCGCAAGGCCATGAAGCGAGCGCGCGACGCCGCCCAGGCCGAAGCCGTAGAGGCGATCCTTCCGCTGTTGCCGGGGGGTTGAAGGTGTCCCCATGACCTCCATCGCGACCCCGTCTCAACGCCCCTTCCGGCCGCGCACCATCGTGCCGCCGGACAAGCCGCTGCCACTGGTGCCGTTCCTGCGCGCCACGGTGCGCAATCCGATCAGCGCGTGGTCGCGGCTGCTTTACGAGCGGCCGATCATTTCGGTGAAGATGCTGGGACAGCGGTTCGCCTACCTCTGCGATCCCGACGACATCCGCCGCGTACTCGTCAGCGAGGCCGACGACTTTCCCAAGGCCCCGGTCAGCCGGCGCGTGCTGGAGCCGGCCCTCGGCGACGGCATCTTCACCGCCGAAGGCGCCGCGTGGCGATGGCAGCGCCGCGCCGTGGCGCCGATCTTCCGGGCGAGCGACCTCGGCGTCTACATCCCCGCCATGGTGCGTGCCGCGGAGGCGACGCTCGATGGCTGGCGCGCATCGCCCTCCGGCAGCGTGCAAGACGTCGACGAGGCGATGACGGCCACCACGCTCGCCATCATCCTCGACACCATGCTTTCTGGCGCGCAGGGCTTCGACGCCGCCATGGTGCGCGAGAACATCGAGCGCTATCTCGGCCCGACGAGCTGGCTGGTCGCCTACGATCTGGCTGGCGTGCCGGGGTGGATGCCCTATCCCCGCCGCCGGCAACTTCACGAAGCCGGCAAGACCCTGCGCGGGCGCGTTTCCGCAGTCATCGCAAGGCGGCACGGCGAACGGGATCGCGCGGCGTCACAGGATCTCCTCGACCGGCTGATCGCCGCCCGCGATCCCGAGACGGGACGCGCGATGTCGGACGAGAACCTCGTCGACACGGTGCTGACCTTCCTGCTCGCCGGCCACGAGACCTCGGCTGTGGCGCTGACCTGGACGCTTTCACTCCTGGCCCAGTCGCCCGAGTGGCAGTCGCGCGTCGTGGCGGAAGCACTGGCCGTCATCGGCGACGAACCCATGACAACCGAGCATCTCGACCGGCTCGTAATCACCGAGCAGGTGCTGAAGGAATCCATGCGCCTCTTTCCGCCCGCCGCGATCCTGCCGCGCATGGCGGCCAAGGACTGCGTGCTCGGCGGCCGGGCCGTCACGGCGGGCACGCACGTGGCCGTGCCGATCTATGCCCTCCATCGCCATCGCCTGCTGTGGGACGACCCCGACGCCTTCGATCCCACGCGCTTCGCACCGGAGCGCGAGGCCGGACGCTCGAAATTCGCCTACATGCCGTTCGGCGCGGGCCCGCGCGTGTGTATCGGGGCGGCCTTCTCAATGATGGAGATGAAGGTCGTGCTGGCGACGCTCCTGCGCTGCGTCCGCCTCTCGCCGAGTGCCGATCCGCCGCCGCTGCCGGTGCTGCGCGTCACACTGCGTCCGAGCCCGAAGGTCTGCTTGCGTGTGAACTTCGTTTGAAAATGTCGCCGCCTCCGCCGCGTTTGAATGGCGTTCAGCCACCGGGGCATATCGGCCACGCCACTGAAATTTGTCATGCCCGATCAATGGGGAGTTGTGGCACGGGCCGCCCCGATGGCACTATGGTCACGGTATTGATTTTCGCATTGCGGGAGCCACCGATGACGGGACGCATTCTGCGGAGCACGCTCGCCGCATTGGCCATGCTGGGTTCACTGGCCGGTCAGGCGGCCGCAGGTCCGGTGCTGCTCTACGACACCGAAGGCGACCGGGTGCTCTACGCCGAGGACGCGGACCAGCCCTGGTATGCCGCCTCGCTCACCAAGATGATGACCGCCTATCTCGTCTTCGACGCGTGGAAGTCGGGTCGGATCGCCAAGGACGCCAAGATCACGATCTCCGCCGAGGCCAACGCGCAGCCCAAGATGCGGCTGGGTCTCGGCAAAGGAAAAGAGCTGTCGTTCGAAGACGCGGTCAAGGCTCTGATCATCGTCTCGGCCAACGACATCGCCTATGCCATCGCCGAGGGCGTCTCCGGAACCGAGGACGCCTTCGTCGCTGAAATGAACGCCAAGGCCGTCAAGCTCGGCATGACGGGCACGCGGTTCATCAACCCGCACGGCCTGCCCGGCGAAGGCCAGCACACCACCGCGCAGGACATGGCGCGGCTCGCCGCCGCCCTGATGCGCGACCATCCCGATCACCTCGGCTATTTCGGGATCACCATGACCGAGATCGGGATGGCCAAAAAGCGCATGATCGCCACCCACAATCCCGTGCTGATCACCTTCGACGGCGGCGACGGCTTCAAGACCGGCTTCACGTGCTCGGCCGGTTACAACATCGTCGCCAGCGCAACCCGCGACGGCCGGCGGCTGGTGGTCGTCGTCCTCGGCGAGGAGTCGAGTGCAAAACGCGCAGTGAAGACCAACGCCCTGCTCGAATACGGCTTCAAGATCCTGGCCTGGAAGGCGCTGTTTCCCGCCGCTACGATCCATTCCCTGCCGGCCGGCTTCTACGACCGCGGCGAAGTGCGGACGGCGAACCTAACCAAGCGCTACTACGACTGCAGGGCTCCGGAACCACCGGCCGACCCGGCCACTCAGATCGCCGCTACCGATCCCAAAGGCGGCCAGCCGCCATTGACCGCAACGGCGGCAGTGGCGGCCGCTGGAACGGACACCAAGAAGCCGGACGGCAATGTGAAAACGGGTTCTGTGGCCGCCGCGCCGGCACCGGGCAAGGCCGCTGCCAAGCCGGTCGTCGCATCGGCGGCAGGCGGACCTTCGACGGCCACGGCCAAACCGAAGGTCGCCGTGCAGGTCAACGTGAAGCGCAAGCCTCCGGCCAAGAAAAAGACGCGCGAGCCCGAGCGCTCGCCGTTTGCGTTCGCTTCCCCATGACGGCTGCTTGCGTTCCCAGGCGCGCCGTAGTCCTATCGGCTTTGATGCTCGTGACCGCCGTGCCGGATGCCACCGTGCTGGCGGGCGAGATCGATGATCGCCGCCTGCTCGAAGCGGGCAGCAGCCAAGCCGATTGGCTGGTGCACGGCCGCGATTACTCCAGCCGGCGATTCTCGCCTCTGCGCGAAGTGACGACAACCAACGTCCGCCGCCTCGTGCCGAAGTGGATCTATCAGACCGGCACGGCGGCGACCTTCCAGACCACGCCGCTGGTGGCCGACGGCATCATGTACGTCTCGGCTCCGGGCAGCCATGTCATGGCCGTCGACGCCTTGTCGGGGCGGGAACTCTGGCGCTACGAGCACAAGAGCCGGGCGGCGAAGATGTGCTGCGGCCCGGCCAACCGGGGCGTCGCGCTCGGACGCGGGAAAGTGCTGGTCGCCACCGTCGATGCGCGGCTCGTGGCGCTCGAGCAGGCGAACGGCAAGGTCGTTTGGGACATCGCGCTCGCCGAAACCGGCGGCGGGCCGACCGAGGACAAGGGCGCGCTGGCCGCCTCCGATCCAGCGCTCAAGGGCAAGGTCACAGGCTCAACCGGCGTCGGCGCCGTGGCCGCGCCGCTGGTCTATGACGGCAAGGTGATCGTCGGCATCACCGGCGTCGGGTACGGCCTGCACCTCGACAGCGACCGCCCGGGCGCGCCGCTCGGCACCGTCGTCGGCGTGGCGGGACGTTACGGCCGGCCGGGCTTCATCGCCGCCTACGACATCGAGACTGGCGCGAAGCTCTGGCAGTTCGACACGACACAGCAGGGCTGGGAAGGCGCCTTCAGCGCTACGACCGCCGACGGCATCAGGCTACCTCGCGACATCGCTGCCGAGCGTGCGACGTTCGCCGAGCACGCCGACGCCTGGCGCCATGGCGGCGGCTCGATCTGGCATTCTCCCGCCGTCGACCCGGACCTCGGACTCCTTTATCTCGGCATCGGCAATCCGAGCCCGCAGGCAGCCGGCGAGAGCCGGCCGGGCGACAATCTCTATACGGTCTCGCTCATCGCGCTGGACGCCGCGACCGGCAAGCTCCGCTGGCACTACCAGCAGGTGCCGCACGACATGTGGGGCTACGACGTGGCCAGCCCGCCGTCGCTGTTCGAGGTGACGGTCGGCGGAACGAAGGTCGCCGCCGTCGGCCAGGCATCCAAGCTCGGCTGGTACTACGTGCACGACCGGCGCGACGGGCGGCTTCTGTTCAAGTCGGACGCCTTCGTGCCGCAGGAGAACATGTTCACGGCGCCGACCCGCGAGGGCGTCATCATTTCGCCGGGTGTCGGCGGCGGGGCGAACTGGTCGCCGGCGGCAGTCGATGAAACGAACGGCCTCGCCTTCGTCGCCGCCATGCACCTGCCGACGCGCTATCGCACCGAGGAGCTTCCCGCAGACGGCGACAAGCCGGCCGTCACTTATTACACGTTCGAGCCCGCCAAAGGTCCGTCGTGGGGCACGCTGACGGCGATCGATCTCGCGGCGGGCGGCAAGCTCAAGTGGCAGCAGAAAACGAAAGAGCCGCTGGTCGGCGGCGTACTGGCGACCGCGGGCGGCCTCGTCTTCACCGGCGAAGGCAACGGGGATTTCGCGGCTTTCGACGCGGCGACAGGAGAACGCCTCTGGCAATTCAACTGCGGCGCGGGCGTCAATGCGCCGCCGATCACCTACAGCGTGGCCGGCAAACAGTACGTCGCGGTGGCGGCGGGCGGCAGCCAGATCTGGGGTTTCCGCCAGGGCGGTGCCGTCATCGCCTTCGGCTTGAGCGATCCGTGATTGCGTGGCCACCCCCCGCAACATCGTCATACTGACCGGCGCCGGCATATCGGTCGAATCCGGCGTGGCGACCTTCCGCGACAAGGGCGGCATCTGGTCGAAGTACAGGATCGAGGACGTGGCGACGCCGGAGGCATTCCGGCGCAATCCGCTGCGTGTGCACGAATTCTACAACGAGCGCCGCCGCGCTCATGCGAGCGTGCAGCCGAACGCGGCCCATCAGGCGCTGGTGCGGCTCGAGCGAGAGCACAGGGGCCGCATCACTCTCGTCACGCAGAACATCGACGGACTTCACGAGGCGGCCGGATCGCAGAACCTCATTCACATGCACGGCGAATTGCTGAAGGCACTCTGCGCGGACTGCGGAGCGACGCACGCCTGCTGGCACGACCTTTCCGTCGACCTCGCCTGCCCCGCCTGCCATCGCACGGGCGGATTGCGCCCCGACGTCGTGTGGTTCGGCGAGATGCCCTATCACATGGAGCGCATTGCCGAGGCGCTCGCCGCAGCCGATCTCTTCATCTCCATCGGCACCAGCGGCAACGTCTATCCGGCCGCCGGGTTCGTCGACGAGGCCCGCGCGGCGGGCGCCCACACGGTCGAGCTCAATCTCGAACCCTCCGCAGGCACATCGTATTTCGCCGAAGCCATTCACGGTCCCGCAACCCGCGTCGTTCCCGCGTATGTCCAACGGATCCTCGGCGGCTGAAAGGACGCAGGCGGCCAAAACTGCGGGCCGTCGTGCTGTGCACGGCTTGACGGGACGCCGGCACCGTTCGAATGTCCCGGAAATGCTTCACGCCGGCGGATGATGGTCATGGTTCGATACTCAGCAGCGATGATTGCAATGGCGTCGGTCGCCGCGGCCGTCCTGGCTGGCGGCACTCCCGGCGGCGCACGCGCGGACGCCATCCTGGACGGCTCGCTCTCCGGCGATCTCGACGGCACGCTCGGCGGCCGCCTGTCCGGCGTGCTGCCACCCGTGCGATTCAACTTCGACACGCGCGACAGGAAGCGCGTCTGCCGGCCTTACGGCACCGGCTGCACATTCGCTGACATCCAGGGGCAGCCCTATGACTGCCAGACGATGAAGAACGGCTGCATGGAATGCAGCGCGCTGACGCTGCAGGGCAGCCCGATGCGGATCTTCTGGGGACCGCAGCGCGGCTGGGGATATTGCCCGTAGATCGGCAGTCGGCAGTCGGCAGTCGGCAGTCGGCAGTCGAAAATACCGATTCTCCACTTCGTCATCCAGGCGAAGGCCGGGATCCGTCCATGCCGAAAGGCATCGCGGTCGTTGATGCTTGGACAGGCCCCCAATGCTTCGACGTGTGTTTGGTGTCAGACCCTCCGGGTCTGACACCATGGCAGGGCTTACATTCGTGGTCCGGCAACGGTGTCAGACCCGGAGGGTCTGACACCTGGGCGGAAGTCCTCCCGCACGTGGGTGACGAGGTGAAAACTCAATGTTTCGACTGCCTATTGCCGTCTGCCGGCTCACGGCTGCCGGCTACCGCCCTTCTTCGAAAACACCGCCACCGCTTCGACATGCGGCGAGAACACGAACTGATCGATGGGCGTGACGGGACCCATGGCGTAGCCGCCGTCGATCAGGGTGCGCGCGTCGCGGGCCATCGTCGCCGGATTGCAGGAGACCGCGATCACCACCGGCACCTTCGACTGTGCGATCCGCTCGGCCTGCTCCGCCGCGCCGGCGCGCGGGGGATCGAACACGATGCAATCGAAACCGTTCAGCTCGCGCACGCTCATCGGCTCACGGAAGAGATCGCGCAGCCGCGCCTCGACCGGTTTCAGCCCCGTCGCCTTTTTTCGCGCCGAGTCGAGCGCGCCAATGGCCCGCTTGTCGCTGTCGAACGCGATGACGGCGAAGCGGCGCGCCAGCGGAAAGGTGAACGTGCCGAGACCGGCAAAGAGATCGCACACCGTCCTGGTCTTTTTCGGCACCGCGGCGCGCACGATGTCGCTCAGCGCCGCCTCTGCCGCCGGGACGGCTTGAAGGAAGACGCTCGGCGGCGGCTCGACAGCGACACCCGCTATGGTCAGTGTCGCCGGGCCGCGCTGCACGACGAGATCGCCGGCCACCGTCAACCTCACGAGTCGCGCTGCTTCAGCGGCGCTTGCCAGGGCGGCGCGCTCCTCCGCCGACAGCACCTTGATGCCGTTGTCGAAGGCGACATCGAGGCCCGTATCAAGCTTGGTGACGACGAGACGCCCGCTTTTCTCTTTCGGCATCGCGAGACGGGCGATCGTTCGCAGATGCGGCAGGGCTGCGACGATCGCGGGATCGAGCACCGGGCACTCCGCCATGTCGACCAGCGTATGCTCTCCCTCCTCGCGAAAGCCGATCAGCACCTCGCGTCCGCGCCGCTCGACGCCGAAAAACGCGCGACGGCGCGAGGCCGTGGGAACACGCACCAGGGGCCGCACATCCGCCACGATGCCGCGATGCGAGAAGGCTTCGGCCACGGCCGCGTGCTTCCATTTCTCATAGAGCGTATCGGACATGTGCTGTGCCACGCAGCCGCCGCAGGTGCCGAAGTGGCGGCAGAGTGGGTCGCGCCGCTCCGCGCTCGCCGTCAACCTTTGTGGGGACCCCTCACCAAGGCGCCAGCGCTCACCGGGGAGCGCGAACGAAATGAACTCGGGACGAGCGCTCCCTTCGGCGACGCCGTCGCCCTTGGCGCCGAGGCGCGCGATCTCGACCTCACGCATCGCGATGGGCTCCCAGCAGATATTCGACGTTGGACCGCCCTTCGAGACCCGGCGCCGCGATGACACCGGCAACGCGCCACCCGGGCTGAGCGGCCATCCAGTCGCGCACGAGAGCAACAGCCCGATCGCGATCCTCGGCGCGCTGGACGATGCCGCCCTTGCCGACTGCCGCGGGCCCTGCCTCGAACTGCGGCTTGATCAGCAGGATCGCCCAGGCTCCCACCCCGGTGAGGGGCAGCGCCGCCGGCAGCGCCTTGGTCAGGGAGATGAAGCTGACATCGGCGACGAGCGCACCAATGGTCTCGGGAATTTGCGCTCGGTTCAGGCTGCGCGCATCGGTCTCTTCCAGCACGATCACGCGCGGATCGGCGCGAAGGCCGTCATGAAGCTGGCCGCGACCCACGTCGACCGCGTAGACCCGCGCCGCACCGCGCGCGAGCAGAACTTCGGTGAAACCTCCCGTGGACGCGCCGATATCGAGTGCCGTTCGCCCCTCCGGATCGAAATCCGCGCCGAATGCCTCGAGTGCCGCGGCGAGCTTGTCGCCGCCGAAGGACACGCGAGGCGCCGCCGCGCCCGCCAGCTCGACCGGCGCTCCTTCAGCGATTGTCTGCCCCGCCTTGCGTGCCGTTTCGCCTGAGACCCTGACGCGCCCGCGAAGAATGAGCCCTTTCGCCCGCGCACGCGTCGGCGCCAGCCCGCGTTCGACCATCACATCATCCAACCGCTTTCGCATCTTGGCCCCGGTGGGCTATCCTATCTGCAAAGGGCGGCTACGACCACGCCCATACCACGGAGGTTACTGATGAAGCACGTTTTTGCCGCGGCCCTGCTGGCCCTGTCGCTCGCCGCCTGCGGCTCCGAGCAGCCCGCTGCCCCGAAAGGCACACCGAGCCCGCCCGGCGCCAAGGTCTTTTTCATCGAGCCGCAGAACGGTGCGGAGGTGACCTCACCCGTGACGGTCAAGTTCGGCATCGAGGGGATGGAGGTCGTGCCGGCCGGCACCGACACGCCGAACAGCGGGCACCATCACGTGCTGATCGACACCACGCTCGCCGAGAACTTTGAAGGCACTATTCCGATGGACGACAACCACAAACATTTCGGAAAGGCCCAGACCGAGGCCCAGCTCGAACTGAAGCCCGGCAAGCACACGCTGCAGATGGTTCTCGGAGACGCCAACCACGCGCCGCACTCGCCGCCCGTCAAGAGCGAGGTGATTACCATTACGGTGAAATAGCGATGGCGCCTAGACCGACCTATGCACCAGAACGCGACCGCGATCGCGCGAACGTGAGTCGATCCACGGCGTGCGACCCTGTCCAAGCGAAGCTTGGCTTCGCCAAGACGGGCGGGGTGAATTTGACGACACGCAGCGTCGAAACGCTTGTCCGATGCGACGGCATCGAACCGCGCGCTTCTCCTAGCGTACCGCCAAATTCACCTCCGTCGCGGCCGTGTTCTGGTGCATAGCTCGGGCTAGGTGTTGCTCTTGACCGAGTACGCACCAGGGCCATTGACGGCGAGCAACAGGAGCCCGCCGGCAATGGCCATGTTTTTCGTGAACAGAAGCGTCTGTATCTGGTCGCTGAAGTTGGCGTGAAAGCCGGCGGCGGCGGCAATCGTGAAGACGGCCAGCGCGAAGGCGAAGACGCGCGCTCCGAGGCCGAACAGGATGCCGAGCCCGCCGAACAATTCCAGAGCCGCAACGGCGTAAACGGTCATCTCCGGCGCCGGAATCGGAAACGCGGACGTCTGCATATAGCCGATCGTGCCGGCGGGGTCGCTGAACTTGCCGAAGCCGGCCTTGATGAAAATGACGGCCAGCAGGACTCTGGCAACAAGGCTGATCAGGGCGTGGGTGGTCGACATCGAAAGGCCTCCAGTCAATGATCAAGCACGGCTGGCGTGCGTGGACAGGGTATCGCGACCGAGCGCAGTGAGCACTGCCGCGACGATGCCCGGGGCATTCAATCCGGCGTGATCGTACATCCTGGCCGGCGCATCGTGGTCCAGGAACGCATCGGGCAGAACAAGACTGCGCACCTTCAAACCGCGGTCGAGAGCGCCCGACTCGGCGAGATAGTGCAGCACGTGGCTGCCGAAGCCGCCGATCGACCCTTCCTCGAGCATCACCAGCACTTCATGCTCGCGAGCGAGGCGTGACACCAGATCGGTATCGAGCGGCTTCATGAAGCGGGCGTCCGCGAGCGTCGCCGAAAGTCCCATCGCTGCCAGCTGATCCGCCGCCTTCATGGCTTCGGCCAGCCGAGTGCCGAGCGACAGGAGGGCGACCGTCGTCCCCTCCCGCACGACACGCCCTTTACCGATGGCGAGCGCCACACCTTCCGCGGGCATGTCGACGCCGACGCCTTCGCCGCGCGGAAAGCGGACCGCGCTCGGCCGGTCGTCGATCGCTGCTGCGGTGGCCACCATGTGCACCAACTCCGCCTCGTCGGCGGCCGCCATGATCACGAAGTCGGGAAGGCATCCGAGGTAGGCCATGTCGAACGATCCGGCGTGCGTTGGACCATCGGCTCCGACGAGACCCGCCCGGTCGATGGCGAAGCGCACCGGCAGGCGCTGGATGGCGATGTCGTGCACCACCTGATCATAGGCCCGCTGCAGGAATGTCGAGTAGATGGCCGCGAATGGCTTATAGCCCTCCGATGCAAGTCCGCCGGCGAAGGTCACTGCGTGCTGCTCGGCGATGCCGACATCGAACGTGCGGTCGGGAAAGGCCCGGCCGAAGACATCGAGGCCCGTTCCGTCCGGCATGGCCGCCGTGATGGCGACGATCTTCTCGTCCTTTCGCGCTTCCGCGATCAGGCTGTCGGCGAACACGCGGGTGTAGGTCGGCGCGTTCGGCTTCGGCTTCACCTGCACACCGGTGACGACGTTGAATTTCGCGACGCCGTGATACCGGTCGTCGGAGGCTTCGGCCGGTGCGTATCCCTTGCCCTTCTTGGTGACGACATGCACCAGGATTGGACCATTCTTGGCATCGCGCACGTTTCTGAGCACGGATACCAGCGTGCCGAGATCGTGGCCGTCGATCGGCCCGACGTAATAAAAGCCCAGCTCCTCGAAGAGCGTGCCGCCGGTCCAGTAGGTGCGGGTCATCTCCTCGGCCCGCGCCGCCACCCGTTCCCAGTATTTCGGAAGCCGCTTGGCGAGCTGCTTGGCGATGTCGCGCAGATGCAGGTACGTGCCGCTGGAGCTGGCTCGCGCCAGATAATGCGAGAGAGCGCCGGTCGGGGGCGCGATCGACATGTCGTTGTCGTTGAGGACGACGATCAGCCGCTCGTCGCGGGCGCCAGCGTTGTTCATCGCCTCGTAAGCCATGCCCGCCGACATGGCCCCATCGCCGATCACGGCGACGACGTGGTTCTTGCCGCCCGAGAGATCGCGCGCCACGGCCATGCCGAGACCGGCCGAGATCGACGTCGAGGAGTGCGCGGCGCCGAACGGATCGAATTCGCTCTCGGCCCGTTTGGTGAATCCCGAGAGGCCGCCGCCCTGGCGCAGCGTGCGGATGCGGTCGCGCCGGCCGGTCAGGATCTTGTGCGGATAGCTCTGATGTCCAACGTCCCAGATCAGCCGGTCACGCGGCGTGTCGAAGAGATAGTGCAGCGCGACGGTCAACTCGATGACGCCGAGCCCGGCGCCGAGATGCCCCCCCGTAACAGAGACGGCGTCGATCATCTCGTGTCGCAACTCGTCGGCGACCTGCCGCAGCTCGCTCTCGGGCAGCCGGCGAAGGTCGTCGGGTGTGTGCAGGGTGTCGAGCAGAGGCGTCTTGCTCACGGGGCGTCGGGTCCTTTCGGAGGCAGGGCGTAGGAGTTTCGCATCATGGGACGCGGCCGACCCGAGGTCCGGGCCGGCCGCGCCACATCAGTCAAACTAGCGCCGAAAGGCAAGCTCTCCAAGCCCGACTTGGCAGCCAGATTTCGCCACAAACCCTATGTTCGCGTCACTTACCGCACGGGCAGCATCTGCAAATGCGGCCTACTCCGGGTCGAGCGGCTCGGTGCCCTTCGGGCTCCCGTCGGCGGCGAAGGTCAGCTTCTCGACCTTGGCCTCGGCCTGCTTCAGGAGGCGGTCGCAGTGCTCGCGCAGTGCCTCGCCGCGCTCGTAGATGGCGATCGACTCTTCCAGCTCCACGTCGCCCCGCTCCAGCCGCGAGACGATCGTCTCTAGCTCCTTGAGCGAGCGCTCGAAGCTCAGGTCCTTGATGTCGGCATGCTTGGCGGGTGCTTTGGTCATCTTCGATATCGGGTTGGTGTATTGGGTGCGGGTGCAGGTCGGAGTGAGCGGCGGAAGCGAGAGCGACCAGAGCGAAGTCCGACGAACCGTTCAAGTCGTCGGAGTTCGTTGCGGGCGATGTGTGCGCCCTTCACTTAACTCCGACCTACGTATCCATCAGCGTACGTACGTGAACGGCGACCGACTTCGCCAGTCCTTCGAGGTCGTAGCCGCCTTCGAGCATCGATACCACGCGGCCTCGCGAATGCCGGTCGGCGATTTTCGCCAGCTCCTCGGTTGCCCACATGAAATCGGCTTCCACGAGTTGCAGCCCTCCGAGGGGATCGCGACGGTGCGCATCGAACCCGGCCGAGATCACCACGAGGTCGGGGGCAAAGTTGTGCAGCGGACCCAGGATGCGCGAGGTGAACGCCTCCTTGAACACGTCGCCCGCGTCTCCCTCGCGCAGCGGCGCATTCCAGATGTTTCCCACGCCGGCCTCGCTCACCGCGCCGGTGCCGGGAAAGAGCGGCATCTGGTGGGTGGAGCCGTAGAACAGGTTCTTGTCTGACCAGAAGATGTCCTGCGTACCGTTGCCGTGATGGACGTCGAAATCGACGACGGCGATTCGCTCGGCGCCGTGGCGCTTACGCGCGTAGAGCCCGGCGATGGCTGCGTTCGAGAAAAGGCAGAAGCCCATCGCACGGTCGGTCTCGGCATGGTGGCCGGGCGGGCGGACCTGGCAGAAGGCGTTCTTCACTTCGCCGGCAAACACCTTGTCGACCGCCTCGAGCCCGGCACCGACGGCGCGAAGCGCGGCGTCCATGGTGCCCTGAGACATCACCGTGTCGCCGTCGACGTGCAGCGAGCGCTGCTGCTGGCGCACCGCATCAGCCGCGCCCTTGATCTTTCTAATAAAGTCCGATGGATGCGCCAGACCGATCGCGTCCTCTACGTCGACGCGCAGCGGCGCTTCTATGCGTTTGAGGCCATTGAACACCTCGTGCGCGAGAACCTTGTCGATGGCCCGCATGCGGTCGGCGCGCTCAGGATGGCCGGCACCGGTATCATGGGCAAGGAAGGAGGGATGCGTGATGATAAGCGTGGTCATTCGCGGCTGCAGGGTCCCGTGGATTTGGCTGCGGTCCGGCCCAGTGATACTAGGGTCGAGCGATTGCGCAATGGCAACTTCCGTTTCCGCCGCGAGACATCCCCATGGATTGCGTCGAGTTCAAACTTCGCTTCGATGGCTACGATACGGGCCGCGCCGGAGTGACCTATGGCGACCCGCTGCACGAGGCGTGGTGCGATCACTTCCATAACTGCAAGGCATGCGGGGACTGGGCACTGGCCAAGCGCGTCATGCGGTCGGGCCATGACCCCACCGACTATCCCTGCATTCACATGGCCTACCACGCCACGCAAACCTGCGACCAGCATCCCGACCGAGCCGAATGCCACGACCTGTTCGTTGAACGAGGCGAACGGGACGGCGCGTTCTATCTGATCAAAGGCCAGGTGCGATTGAAAATCCAGCACTGCCCGTGGTGCGGGGTCGACGTGTCGCCGTCAGGGGGCAAGAAATCCAGACCATTGGACGCTTAGAACGTGATTGCTTTTCTTTGAATCGCAATCACGCTCTAAAGTTTTGATGAGACCGACGATTCACGCTTCGGTCGGATAGGGTTCGAAGCGATCGTGGTCTAGGACTTCAATTCACTCAATCGCGCGATGGTCACGCCCGGCGGCGGGCGGCTGTCGGCGGGGACGAAGAAGTCGGGCGCCAGCGGCTTCGTCTTGTCGACACGGTAGCCGTCGAAGTTGGCGACCCCGCCCGCCTCGAAGAGGAACGTATCATCGATCAGGAAGCGGCCTGTGAACGCCCTCGATGGCTGCGTCAGCACGAGATGCGCGGCGTCGGCCATGATTTCTGGGGTGCGGCTCATGGAGACGAGCTTGTCGCCGCCGAGCAGGTTCTGGATGGCGGCCGTCGCGATGGCCGTACGCGGCCAAAGCGCGTTGACCGCAATACCGTCTTTTTTGAACTCCTCGGCGAAGCCGAGCACGCACAGGCTCATGCCGTATTTCGCAATCGAGTAGGCGACGTGGCCGGCGAACCACTGCGGCTTCATGTCGAGCGGCGGCGACAGCATCAGCACGTGCGGGTTCTGAGATTTCCTCAGGTGCGGCAGGCAGGTCTTGGTGACGAGAAACGTGCCGCGGGTATTGATCCCGAACATCAGATCGAAACGCTTGATGTCCGTCGCCTCGGTCGGCGTCATGGCGATCGCCGAGGCATTGTTGACGCAGATGTCGATGCCTCCGAACTTCGCCACCGCCTGCGCCACCGCCGCCTGAACCTGCGCCTCGTCGCGGACATCGCAGACGACGGGCAGAGCCTTGCCGCCGGCCTTCTCGACCTCGGCAGCAGCCGTGTGGATCGTGCCTTCCAGCTTTGGGTGGGGATCGGCGGTCTTGGCGGCGATAACGACGTTGGCGCCGTCGCGCGCGGCCCGGCGTGCGATAGCCAAGCCGATGCCGCGGCTGGCGCCGGTGATGAAGAGGGTCTTGCCTGAAAGTCCGGCCATGACGTGTCGCTTTTCTTTTGGGTTTCATATTTAGCTAGCGGCGTGCGGGTTCGGTTGCAAACGCCGAGACTTAATACCGGCACGCCGGTATTTGCTTTTATTTGCGCGCGGCCGCCCCGCCCACCCCGCGC
>JBQTIA010000021.1:0-4950 GCA_052388455.1 Hyphomicrobium sp. | reverse complement strand
GCCCGAGGCCGCCCACGGCGACGAATGGCTCAACCGTATGCGAAGCTACGCTGTTCGCCATTCGTCGCCGTGGATCGACTCACGTTCGTGCGATCGCGGCCGTGTTCTGGTGCATAATTCGGGCTAGCCCGTGATTGCAATTCGAAGAATCGCAATCACGGTCTAGATTTTTGGTGTGACCGACGATTTACGCTTCGGACTGATAGGGTCCAAAGCGATCGTGGTCTAATGGCGATCACGACACGTCGCCGCCGTCGGCCCGCGGTCGCACGGGTTTCGGCGCCTTGGTCGCGGCGTGCCGCGCCGGCGGGTCGGCGACCTTTTCCCGGAACTTGTTGGTGATCGGGTAGCGGCGGTCGCGACCGAAGCTGCGGGCCGAAATCTTGACCCCCGGTGCCGCCTGCCGGCGCTTGTACTCGGCGAGGTAGAGCAGCCGCTCGACCTTGCGTACGGTCTCGGGCGCATGGCCGCGCGCGATGATCTCGGCGAGGCTCATCTCGTTTTCGACAAGACACGAGAGGATGTCGTCCAGCACGTCATAGGGCGGCAGGCTGTCCTGGTCGGTCTGGTTGGGCCTGAGCTCAGCCGTCGGCGCCTTGCTCAGGATGTTGAGCGGGATCACTTCACCGCCTGGTCCCTTGCCGCCCATCGGCACATGCCCATTGCGCCAGCGAGACAGGCGGTAAACCTCCGTCTTGTAGAGGTCCTTGATCGGGTTGAAGCCGCCGTTCATGTCGCCGTAGAGCGTGGCGTAGCCGACCGACATCTCGCTCTTGTTGCCGGTCGTCAGCACCATACCGCCGAGCTTGTTGGAGATGGCCATCAGCGAGGCGCCGCGCACCCGGCTCTGGATGTTTTCTTCGGTCGTGTCTGCGGAGCGGCCCTTGAACAGCGGGGCGAGCGAGGCTTCGAGACCTTCGACGGCGGCGGCGATGGGCAGCACGTCGTAGCGGATGCCGAGGGCCTCGGCGCAGCGGGCGGCGTCATCGAGGCTGGCGTTGGAGGTGTAACGGTAGGGCAGCATGACCGCGTGCACGCGCTCGGAGCCGAGGGCGTCTGCGGCGATGGCGGCCACGAGCGCGCTGTCGATGCCGCCCGACAGTCCCAGCACCACGCCGGGAAAGCCGTTCTTGCCGACATAATCGCGCAAGCCGAGCACGCACGCCTGATAAGCGGCGGCGTCTCCACTCTCGACGACCGCAGTCGGTCCCTCGACGCAACGCCACCCGGTGGCTGACTTCTGCCAGCGGGTCAGCGCGACCGCTTCCTCCCACGCCGGCAGTTGCGCCGCGAGCGAAAAGTCGCCGTTGAGCACGAACGAAGCCCCGTCGAACACCAGTTCGTCCTGACCGCCCACCTGATTGAGATAAACGAGCGGCAGATGCGTCTCGCGCACGCGCGCCACGGCGACGTTCATGCGCTTGTCGGGCTTCGGCCAGTCGAACGGCGAGCCGTTGGGAGAGATGAGGATCTCGGCCCCGCATTCGGCGAGGCATTCGACGACCTCCTCCTGCCAGATGTCCTCGCAGATCGGCACGCCGATCCTGACGCCGCGGAACAGCACAGGCCCGGGCAGCGGACCTGGTTCGAACACCCGCTTCTCGTCGAACACGCCGTAGTTCGGCAGATCGACCTTGGTGCGCACGGCGGCAATCGTACCCTGGTCGATGAGCACGGCCGCGTTGTAGAGCCGGCCCTCCTCCGGCCAGACGGTGCCGACGATGACGGCAGGACCGGGTCCGAGATCGGCCGCCAGCGCCTCGACCGCGTGACGCGCGGCCGACTGAAAGGCGGGCTTCAAAACCAGATCCTCGGGTGGATAGCCGGTGACGAACAACTCGGGAAACACCACCAGATCGGCGCCGAGCTTGTCGGCCTTCGCGCGCGCCACCTTCACCTTGGCGACGTTGCCGCCCAAGTCGCCGACGACAGGGTTGAGCTGCGCCAGCGCGATCGCCAGTGAATTCGCCGTCGTCATGCGGCCACTCGGCTCATGCCTGCGCCGAGATTTGCTGCTTTGGCGCGGGCGCGTACATCGTCAGCATGGGCTCGTCGAGCAGGATCACCTCGTCGTAGCGTCCATAGCCGTTGAAGTCGCCGGCGATGGCGCGGCCGTAGGCGCCGACGTTGCCGATTTCGAGATAATCACCCTCGCGCACCGCGGCCGGCAGGAAGAACGGCCCCTTCATGAAATCGATGCTGTCGCACGTCGGCCCGAAGAGCGTGAACGGCGCCAGCGCCTCGCCCACTGCCGACTCGCGGGAGACGAGCCGCACCGGGAACTTCCAGCCGAGATGCGCCGCATCGAACAGCACGCCGTACCCGCCGTCGTTGATGAACAGCTCGTCGCCGCGTCGTGCTTCGACCCGCACGATCAGGCTCTCGGCCTCGGCGACCAGGGCGCGGCCCGGCTCGCACATGAGGCGGACGTTGTCGCGCACGGGCAGCTTCTCGACGCCGTCGCGAATGGCGCTCATGAAACTCGACAGCGGCGCCGGCTCCATGTCGGGATAGAGCGAGGGGAACCCGCCGCCGACGTCCAGCCGATCGACGACCACGCCGGCCTTGACGATCAGCTTGTGCACTTCGGCGAGCGCCCGCACGTAGGCGTCGGGCGTCATCGTCTGCGAGCCGACGTGGAACGTGATGCCGAGCTCGGCCGCAGCCTGCCTCGCCTTGACCAGCAGCTTGGCGGCGCGCGGCCCCGTGATACCGAACTTCCGCTCCAGCGGGATCTTGCTGTTGATCGCCGGCACCGCGATACGCACGAACAGCGCGAGGTCGCGCGCGGCGCCATTTGGCCCGGACGTCTCCTCGATGATTTTGCGAAGCTCGTCCTCGCTGTCGAGGGCGAAGCTCTTGATGCGGTGGGTGTGATACGCTTTGCGGATCGACAGGCGCGACTTCACCGGGTTCATGAAGTGCAGCGTCGCATCGGGGATCGTTACGGCATCCTCCAGCTCCGGCACCGACGCGACATCGAAGTGCCGGATGCCGGCGCCATACAGCGCGCCGATCAGGAACGGGCTCGAATTGGCCTTGTAGGCATAGGCGACATCGCCGTCGAAGTGATCGAGGAACCAGCGGGCGGCGCGCGCCGCGGCATGCGGACGGGCGGCCAGCACGGGCCGCTCCGGGCGGCGGTCGGCGACGAGATGCGCAGCAGAAGCGAGCTTGTCCATGCGAGGCGAACCTCCATCAGCCGAGACCAAGGGGGCGCCGTGCGAATGGACGAACCTGTCGCCGTGCGTGGGAGCGCATTTAGGGCCAACGGGGCCGGCTGTAAAGACCTGCCATCCCGTTTACCCTCCACAAGAATTTTCAGCCGAGCCGGCGGCGAAAATCCTCATAGCCGAACGAACGCACGACGCGGTAGCTCCCGTCCTCATCGAGGATTCCTAGGTCGGGCAGCGGCGTGCCGTTGAAGGTCGTGTTCTTCACGAACGAATACTGCATCATGTCGCCGAATACGACGCGGTCGCCGACCTCGAGCGGCCGGTCGAAGGAGTATTCCCCGATCACGTCGCCCGTCATGCACGTCTTGCCGCCGAGAATGTAATCGTGACCCCGCTCGCCCGGCTTTCCGGCGCCGATCACCTCCGGCGTGTAGGGCACCTCGATGACGTCCGGCATGTGCGTCGAGGCCGAGGCGTCGAGAATGGCGATCTCCTTGCCGTTGCGATGCAGTCCGATGACGCTGGCGACGAGGTATCCCGTCTCGACGACGAGGCCGGCGCCGGGCTCCAGATAGACCTCGACGCCGAACTCACGGCGAAACGCAACGATGGCGGCGATCAGCTTGTCGACGTCGTAACCCGGCTTGTTGACGAAATGCCCGCCGCCGAAATTCACGGCCGTGACCTTGCGCAACTGCGGCGCAAAGGTCTCGCCGATATGATTGATGAGGCCCACGGAGCCCTCGTGCAGGCTCTCGCACAGGGCGTGCGCGTGGAAGATGTCGATCTCGTTCCACGGCAGCCGGTCGATGTCCGCCCGCGTGGTGCCGAAGCGGGAGTTCGGCGCGCAGGGATCATAGAGCGCCCCGCCGACGGTCGCGTTCGAGTAGCCCGGGTTGATGCGGATGCCGACGTGGCGTCCGGCCTTGCGAGCGATCACCAGTCCGCGCACGATTTCGTCGGGCGAATTGAAGTAGATGTGGTCGGCGATTTGACTCACCCGCTCGACCTCACCCGGCGCGTAGGCCGGAGCGTAGACGTGCACCTCCTTGCCGAATTCCTCGCGCCCCATGCGCGCCTCGAACTCGCCGGATGCCGTCGTGCCGTCGAGGATGTCGCGCATCAGCGGAAAGGCGGCCGGCATGGCCCACGCTTTCGTGGCAAGCAGAATTTTGGCGCCGCTCTCGCGCTTGATGCGCGCCGCGGTGGCGAGATTGCGCTTCAGCGCCGCCACGTCGAGCACATAGGCCGGCGTTGCGATCTCGGGCGGAAGCTGGGGCTGTTTCGTCATCGGGAGCGCCTCGTCCGCGTCCCGTCGATCGGGGGATGCGGAAATAATCTCAGATCAGCTTGGCCAGTGCCGCGTCGATGTCGGCCGGGGTGCCGATACTGGTGGCCTCGAAGTCCTTGTGGATGCGCTTGACGAGACCGGCGAGCACCTTGCCGTGGCCGATCTCGAAAATGTGCGTGACCCCGTTCGACGCCAGGAACTGCGTGCATTCTCGCCAGCGCACGGTGCCGGTGACCTGCTCGACGAGGTTCCTGCGGATGTCGGCAGGGTCGCTCACCGGCCGAGCCAGGACATTGGCGACGACCGGCACCGCCGGGGCCTTGATCTCGACGCCGGCCAGCGCTGCGGCCATGGCGTCCGCCGCCGGCTGCATCAGCGCGCAGTGAAAGGGCGCCGAGACGGGTAGCGGAACGGCGCGGCGAACGCCCAGCGTCTTGCCCACCTCCGCAACGCGGTCGATCGCGGCCTTGTGGCCGGACAGCA
>JBQTIA010000020.1:0-15638 GCA_052388455.1 Hyphomicrobium sp. | reverse complement strand
GTCGACGGCAGGGCAATCGCATATGGCGCGAAATGTAGGTTGGGTCGACGAAGGAGACCCAACAAACTCGAGCGACCAAAGTTGTGGGGTCTCGTGCCGCGACCCAACCGACGTCCCAAAGCGATTCCCCTGCGGGCGACGGGGCACCGGTCTCGGTCATGGGGAAACAGGTGGCATGCGCCTCGCGCTCTATCAGCCCGACATTCCGCAGAACACCGGCACCATCCTCCGCCTGGCGGCGTGTGTCGGCGTTGCCGTGGACGTCATCGGACCGGCGGGCTTCGACCTCTCCGACCGCGCGCTCAAACGGGCCGGCCTGGACTACCTGGATCACGCCACCCTCACCCGCCACGAGAGTTGGACGAGCTTTTACGAAGGCCATCACGCCCGCACGCCGACACCGCGCCTCGTCCTGCTCTCGAGCCGGGCCAGCCTGTCGTACCTCGATTTCCGGTTTCGACCCGACGACGTGCTGCTGCTCGGCCGCGAAAGCTCCGGCGCGCCAGATCATGTGCACGAGGCGGCCGACGCGCGGGTGTCCATTCCGATCCGGCCGGGACTGCGCTCGCTCAATATCGCGGTCGCCGCCGCCATGGCGGTGGGAGAGGCTCTCCGGCAGACCGGCTCGTTTCCGAAGTAGTATTCCGACGTTGATGCGGGAATTGCGCGGTCGCCACCGCGTTCACTATGTTGGACGAACCCTGTCAGCGTGCCTTGGTGGCTGACGCGGTTGAGGCATACTCGTGTCGACGTCATTCATATGGGGGAAAATATAGCGGCTGCAGACCCCGCGGCCGACCTCGGGTGGAGCACACAACCGCTGCGGTCGATGCTAGAACGGCAATGGTCCGCCACCAGTGTGCCCGGCGACGGACCTGTGCCGCCTGGAACAGCGCATCATCCGCTCATGCGCCATCGTCCGCCGACCAAACGGCACGATTTTGGGCAGGGAGAGACCTTATGACTGCAACCGCCGAGACCGGAAAACGACGCGCGCTCCTCGAAGCCCGCGGCATCACGAAATCGATCGAGACCGGAGCGGGTGAACTGAAGATTCTCAAGGGCGTCGACATGGACCTGCGTCCCGGCGAGCTGACCCTGCTGATGGGTCCCTCCGGCTCGGGCAAGACGACCCTCCTTTCCATTCTCGGCTGCATCCTGACCGCGACCAGCGGCAACCTGAAGGTCGCCGGTGAGGAGGCCGTCGGCAAATCCGCGGAAGGCTTGGCCGACGTTCGCCGCAAGCACATCGGCTTCGTGTTCCAGTCCTACAACCTCTTTCCCACGCTGACCGCCCACGAGAACGTCCTGGTGGCGCTCGATGTGCGCGGCTCTCGGGTCGCCGATCCGATGGAAGCCGCGAAGGACGCCCTCGTCGCCGTCGGTCTGTCGCACCGTATCAACGCCTACCCCTCGAAGCTGTCGGGCGGAGAAAAGCAGCGTGTGGCCATCGCTCGCTCGCTGGCGGGCAGCCCCTCGGTGGTGCTCGCCGACGAGCCGACGGCCGCTCTCGACAGCGAAAACGGCAAGGCCGTCATGGAGTTGCTGGCCAAGGTCGCCAAGGACCCCAACCGCGCCGTGCTCGCCGTCACGCACGATCACCGCACACTCGGCTACGCCGACCGGATTATCCGTATCGAGGATGGACGTATTGTCGCCGACGGACGTCCGGGCGATAACACCACCGAGCATTCGGCCGCTGCCTAACCCTTAGTCAGGAAAGAAGACCGACCCTCATGTTGAAGAATATTGCCATCGCCATCCTGCTGGCCGTCGTTGCCGGCGGCGGTTACCTCTTGATCGGCCAGAAATCCGGCGGGTCGAGCGGCTATGACAGCGCCCCCGCCGAGACGACCGAAGCGACCGTCAACTGGGTGGCCGCAGCCCCCGGTCGCGTCGAACCGAAATCCGGCGAAATCCGCCTCGGCACCACGCTCATCGGTCGGGTCGAGGAAGTTCTCGTCAAGGTCGACGACCGGGTCGAGGAAGGCGAACTGCTGATCCGCCTCGACGATCAGGAAGCGCGCGCCAAGCTCTCGTCGGCCGAGGTTAAGGCGGAAGCCCTGCGCAAGGATCGCGAGGATGCCTTCATCTCGGGTCGTGACGATGTCCGCAAGTCCGAAGATGCCATCTATTCCGCCGAGCGCGCGATCACCGGCGCCCGCATCGAACTCGACTACGCCATCGCTGCCAAGCGCTCCGGCTCCAGCAATCAGCAGTCGGTCACCGACGCCCGCAGGCGCCTTAAGGACGCCAAGGAGCGGCTGGAGCGCGAGCGCCTCGCCTCGATCAAGGCCCTTTCCAAGTCGAACCTGCCGGCGCCGAACAATGCGGAATCCGAAGTCAGCGCGGCACGCACCGAGGTCCGTCTCACCGAAGCGCAACTCGAAAAAACCCGCATTCGGGCCCCGAGTGCCGGCACGGTTCTCCAGGTCAACGCCAAGGACGGCGAGATCGTCTCTCCGAGCGTCGAGGTGCCGCTGGTCAGCATGGGCGACATGTCGGTGGTGCGAGTCAAAGCCGAGATCGACGAGGGTGATGTCGCCAAGGTCAAGATCGGACAGAAGGCGTTCGTGCGCTCGGTCGCCCACCCCGGCAAGGACTTCGACGGCAAGGTGTCGAAGCTCGCTCCCTCGCTCACCGGCCCCAAGGTCGGCCCCCGCGGTCCGCGCCGTGCGACGGACGTGGAGGTGATGGAAGTGACGATCGACCTCGACGGGCAGGTGCCGCTGCTGCCGGGCATGCGCGTCGACGCCTTCTTCCGCTGATCCGGAGAAGGCGTCCGAGGCCGGCAGAAGCCATCGATTGGCCCCGATCGCGACCTCCGAGCCGGCCGTCGACTGTTACCGAGGGAACTGCGGCACTTGATCACTGCGGGCACACTGGCGAGCGTTGAAATCCGCAACACCAGACCGCAGGAAACTCATGCAAGGTCAGATCGTCCGCTTCGATGAACAGCTTGGTCAAGGCGTCATCGCCACGAACCAGGGTGAAAAGTTCCGCTTCCAGACGGCCGAAGTCCGGAACCCCAATGGGAAACTTGTGGGCCTCGACGTCGACTTCCTTGTCGAATCGCGCCGTCCGAAGGACATCATTCTGTTGCATGGATCACCCTGGCTCGTTTTCGCGTCGTGAATCGGACCCCCTGGTCCCACGCGAGCCTGGAGGGTCGTCTGCCCCGTGCCCGATCAACAACCCGCGCGAACGGAAATCATGACAGACATCGTCGATCCGACCGACGTTCCCGCCATTGAAACCCGTGACCTCGCCCTGGCCCTTCGTCTGATGCTGGCCGGTGGCCGGCTGCTCGCTGCCGCCCAATCGTTCAGCGAGGACGAAATCCGCCGCGTCGAGGAGGTGTTCTGGGACCGCGTGCACAAGGGCGCCCGCGCCAAGGTCGCGGTGCTGCTCCGCCTGCGAAGTCTGATCTCGGTGTTTTCCAACCGCCGGGTGCAGGAGCTTCTCAAGCGCTATGGATCGCAGCTCGTGCCGCACGCGCTGGTGGTGGCGGCGACCATGCGGCTCAACAGCCGCTGGGGCTTCAATCCGCAGAAGTTCGCCCGCGCGCTGGAGGATGCCCTCGGCGGGAAGCTGGCACCGCCCGCCGTGGCGTGAGGCGTGCCCCGGTCGGCGGAGTGGCTGCGTGGTGATCCGGTCCAGTTCGCCGCACGTTTCGACGATATGACAGAGACCACAATCCTCGTCCTGAGCTACGTCGGCATCTTCGGACCCGCCTTCGGCGTGTTCGTCTGGTGGCTCGGCAAGGTGGCCGGCTGACAGAGCCGACACGCCGGCGCCGGCATAGCCAGCTTATGGTCCGCCGTCCTAATCGGACGACGCGGAGGCAAACCCCGGCGGCGTCTTCAGCCATGCGACGCCATCCTTTCCGGTCCGATATCCCTCCGCATAGAGCGACCGCATGTATCCGGCATCGAACGGCTCCGGCCGCTCGGCCTTGAAGCTGTCCGGCACGGCGATCAGGTTGTAGTCGATCCCGTCCGACTTCGCGCGCGCATACATGCGCACCAGATCTCCGATGCCCTGGTTCTTGGTCAGCGTCTCCAGGCTGCGCTGCGCGATGCCGAGCGTGGTTTCCCGCGAGGCGGCATATTCCGGTCCCATCTTGCCGTTGCGGATGACGAAGAGCTGCCGCTTGATACGGCGCCCGACGATGCGGTCGACGCTTTTGAAACTGAACCCCGAGGGCGAAAGGAACACGGCGCGGGTGGCCCCGCCGTCGACGTGCAGCTCGTCGTAGGTCTGACCGGCGGCCTTGACGGCGAAGTGAACCGGCGGAAAGACGCCTGGGATCGAGGCCGAGGCGAGCAGCACCTTGCGGAAGATTTCAAGCGACCTCGCGCCGCCGCGCGACGCGATCTTCCCCATGTCCCAGAATACCGGCCGCTGGGCGTCGAGGTTGGTCGTGCCGATGATCAGCAGGCGGCCCTTGGCCCGCTCCTCGGCCACGCGCTGAACGAGCGACGCCGTGACGTACCGCTCGATCAGCTTCCCGAGCGGCCCCGAGTCGGCGACCGCCGCGCCGCCGAGGATGCCCGCGAGCACGTTGGCCGTGTAGATCTCGCTCGATGTGTGGGTGGTGAAGACGCTGGCCAGCTCGTCGTCATACTCCTTGCCGACGAAGATCAGCGGCGCGATCAGCGCCCCGGCGCTGATGCCGGTGACGAGATCGAAATCCGGCCGCGTTCCGGCCTCACCCCATCCGACCAGCAGACCAGCCCCGAAGGCCCCGTCGTCGGCGCCGCCCGACAGCGCCAGGATGTGCGATTCATAGCCTTCGCCGGTCGCCACCTTGCGACGGTACTTCTCGCGGATCGCCGCCTGGTCCGCCTGCAGGAACCGTTCGATGTCGGCGGCGGGCGCGTCTCCCCAGACCCGCGTCCCTTCGAGCCCCGGCAGGCTCGCCTCGCTGAGCAGCATTTCAGGCACGACCACACGCGTCGGCAGCGTGGCGCAGGCGGCTGAGGCCAGAGAGCCGACGATGACGAGGCCGTAACGCATCGGTTTGAACTGACTTCGTTTTGCTCCGCCGAAAAGCATCCGGAGCATTGGTCATGGGCGCCATTGTGACGGAAGGGCTATACTGCCGCGAGAGAATTCGCTCACCGTCAGGGCGTTAACCGCCGCCACGCGGGGACGGACGAGACCGCAGCAGGGAGCAGGCACGACCGCCAGCGATGCAAAAGCTCACCGACAGCGATGGCTTCGACGGCATCGAGCTGCTCAGCGGGCTCGACGGGCCGCAGAAGCGGGCGCTCGCGGAGCGCTGCGAGAAGCTGTCGGTTCGGCGCGGCGAGGTGCTCGTCCGCCAGGGCGAACCGGCGGATGCGCTGTTCGTCATCGTCTCGGGACGCTTCGTCGTCAGCAAGGACGGCCGCCGAGACCCGATCGCCGAAATCGGACCCGGACAGCCGGTGGGCGAGATCGCATTTCTCACCGGCGGCACACGGACGGCGACGGTGCGCGCCCTGCGCGACGGCCTCGCGCTTCGGCTGGGCCGCGAGGAGTTCGACGAGCTGTCGGCGCGCGACCCGGACATCTGGCGGTCGCTGGCCCTGACGCTGGCCGGCCGCCTCGCCTCGACGACCGCCGCCGTGCGCAAGCCGCCCGATCCGCGCCCGCGCACGATCACCGTGATCCGAGCCGGGGGGGGACCGCTGCCGCAGCCGTTCCTCGACCGCTTCGTCGCCGTGCTCGGTCGCTCCAGCCGCGTCGCCGTGGTCACGGCGGAAACGGTCGCCGGCATCACCGGCCAGACCGGCGGGCTCGACACCTCGTCGACGACGCGGGCGCTGAACGACCTCGAAATGCGCTCCAGCTACGTGATCTACGTCGCCGACGACGAGGTGACCGCCTGGACCGAGAAGGCCATCCGCCATGCCGACCTGGTGATCGCCGTCGGCTGGCACGCATCGAATACCGATCCCAATCCGCTGGAGCAGCGCGCCGCCGAGCTGCTCGCCCCCGACGCCCGCCGCCTCGTGCTCGTCCACCAGCGCCGCACGCGGGTCGCCGGCACGCGGCGCTGGCTCGCCGGCCGCGCGGTCGCCATGCACCATCACGTGGCGATCGACCGCGACGAGGATGTGGAGCGGCTGGAGCGGTTCATCGCCGGCACGGCGCGGGGGCTGGTCGCGTGCGGCGGCGGCGCGCTCTGCGCCACCCACGTCGGGGTCTATCGCGCGCTGACCGAAGCCGGGATGAGCTTCGATATGCTCGGCGGCACCTCGGCCGGCAGCGCCATGACCGCGGCCTTCCTGCTGCGCACGGCGCCGGACGAGATCGTCGAGTCCATCCACGACATGTTCGTCGCCAACCGCGCCATGCGGCGCTACACCCTGCCCCGCTATTCGCTCATCGATCACGGCCACTTCGATGCACAGTTGAAGCGCTACTTCGGCGGCAACGACATCGAGGACCTGTGGCTGCCCTATTTCGCCGTCTCGACCAACCTCTCGACCTTCGCCCTGCACGTGCACCGGCGCGGCGACCTTTGGACGGCGGTCAGGGCTTCGGGCTCGATCCCCGTGCTGCTGCCGCCGATCTACACCGCCGAGGGCGAGATGCTGGTCGACGGAGGGCTGCTCGACAATGTGCCGATCCGCCTGATGCACGAGCTGAAAAGCGGACCCAACGTGGTCGTCAGCTTCCTGGTGCCCGAAATGGAGCGCTTCGACGTATCCTACGACAGTCTTCCCAAGCGCGCCGAGCTGCTGAAGCGCCTGCTGATCCCGTTCGGACAGTCGAAGCTGCCGCCCGCGCCGAGCCTGATCACCGTGCTGATGCGCTCGCTGATGGCCAATCGCGACGACTACCACCGCCACCTGACGCCGGACGACCTGCTGCTGGTGCCGCCCATTCCCCCCGAGATCGGCTTCCTCGACTGGCACCGTCACCGGGAGCTTTACGAGGCGGGCTACAAGTGGGCCTGCGAGCGGATGCGGGAGAAGAGTTCGGACCCTTAGAACAGCTTGTCTGCCGGACACGGGTTTTTTTCGGCTGCGCCGGGCCTGACGCTGGTTCCCCGCCTTGCTCGGCCTGAAGGGGCCTCGCGCGGCGAGGATGACTGACTTTCGCAATGTCTATCGGCTGGAATACGACGCTCGCGGCCCACCAATCGCGTTCGTCGCCTTCGACCAAGCGCGCCGCTCTTCTTCCTGTTTCCCGGACGCGGCGCGGAGCGCAGCGATCCGGGATCCTTCCCGTCCCGCAATCGGAGCACACCTGCCGCCGCGAAAGATCCCGGATCGCCGCGCAAAGGACGCTGCGTCCGGGAAACACGTGGGGACAAAGGGTGGTCGGATCACAGATGTTCGCCACGATGTTGGACGTCGCGCGACACATGGACCCCGCCGCACGTGGCCTCACGCGGCGAGGGATGTCGAACGATGGCGGGACCTTGGGAAAGACGTTTATCGATTCAGCGCGATGACGAGGGCTTTGGGATTGCCGCCGTTCTCGCCGATGTAGTTCTGAAACATGGTGTCGAGGAAAGAGGTCATGCGGAACCCGATGACCTCGGCATCGCGGACCTTGTAGGTGCCGCCACGCCGGTTGATCACCCAGCGCACGTCGTAGGTCGCGCCGTCCCGCAGCGTGACGCGGCTGTCGACATAGCTGGTCACCGAGTTGGCGGCTGACTGTCCGACCATCACCGCCTTGCCGACCGGATACTTGGGCGCTTCCTTGGCACCGTAGCGGGCGATGAAGTTGATCATGCCGTTGTAGTAGGCGGGGCGGTCCGATTGCGGGAGCCGCTCGCGGTATGAGCCGAGCGCGGTGAGACCGATGCTCGGCACGTCGGCATGCGCACGGATGACGGCGGCCATGGAACTCGACGATCCCGTGCGGGCGGCGGCCATCAGCTCGTTGGCGACCCGCTGCATGTAGGCGGCCGGCGTTTCGGCAAATACCGCGCCGACACTCGCCGCCAGCGAAAATACGGCGGTGGCCAGCGTGGTCAACAGGCGGTGCGCACGCCAGTGTGGACGGCGCAAGGTCGATGAGATGGGCATAAGTCGAATGCTCCCGGCAGTGTTCTTCAGCGACCCTGGCGCCAGACCGCGGCACAACTTTGGCCGCTGGCGTCGAAGCCGCTCCGTCCCCGCTACAACTCGCAATACGAAATCATGCCGCTCGCCGCCCGTCAAAGGTCGTGTTGTTGCCGGTGTCTCGGCAGCGCCGTCTTGAGTTCGTCACATGCGAGCACGGAATGCCGCTCAGGCAGCCTCGGCTATCGGAGTGGACGCCGGAGCCGCCGGCACCGGCGTCTCCCGCCTCGCCCGGCGGGCTCCATGCCAGGACATGGGCCGGTAGATGGCATGCGACGGCATCTCGGTCTGGCCGAGCAGTGCCGACACACGGGCGATCTCCTCGGCGGAAATGCGGGGCGCATGGGTCAGCAGGATCGAATTGTCGTGCTCGGGATGGGCCAGGATCAGCTCCTGCCTGAGACCCGACAGCGAGGCGCGGACATGGTGGATCACGCCGCTGTAGCTGCCCAGGGGAACGGACCAAATCTGGTGGCCGAACAGGGAGTTCTGGCGGATCGTCACGCTCGTCCGGTCGATCGATAGGGTGCGGCTCTGGGTCAGCCCGTCGATCAGACGCTTCAGCGGCCAGGCGAAGAGTACCGCCCAGAAGGCGAGCCCGATGATGATCTGCCCGACGAGAGCAGGACGCTCCATCAATGCGGCCCGCACGCCGGCATCCGCCGCGAGCGCCTTACCGACCAGCAGAAACGGCACCAGCAGGGCGAGCGTCGCCGGCAGCAGCACCATCAGCTTGAGGACGGCGGCGACGGGAGAGGGCTTCTGCGTCAGGTGGATGGGGAGGGTTTCGGGCAAGGACGGCGGCACGATCGCTTCAATCGCGGAAATTCGCATGGCGTCTCGCTGGATGGGTGGATGAGCGGCGGGAGCGGATGGAGAACGGGAGGCGGGTCGCCGGGGAGCGTAGTGCGTCAGGCTTACCCGCCGGTAAAGGATCGTCCCAGCAGGCGCGATTGATGCGACATCATTCGACTTGACACATAAACATATCTTTATATGCTATTGACCATGTCCGTCACACTCGACATGCGCAACCTCGTTTCAGCCCTGAAGGCGGCCGCCGAGCCCACGCGGCTGCGCATCCTGCTGCTGCTGCGGGGCGGCGAGCTGACAGTCAAGGATCTGACCGAGATTCTCGGCCAGAGCCAGCCACGCATCAGCCGGCATCTCAAACTTCTGTCTGAAGCCGGCCTCGTCGAGCGGTTCCGCGACGGGAGCTGGGTTTATTTCCACGTCTCGGACCGGACCGACGGCGGGCGGCTGACGCTGCGACTGCTCGACGCCGCCGATGCCAGCGACCCGATCATCGTGCGCGACCGCGACCATGCGGAAACTCTGAAGCGGGATCGCGAGCAATCGGCGCAGGTCTATTTCCGCACCCATGCCGCCGAATGGGACCGGCTGCGCGTGATGCATATAGCCGAGCGCGAGGTGGAAGGGGCGATGCTGCGGGCGCTCGGCCCCGGACCGTTCAAGCTGCTGGTCGACCTCGGCACCGGAACCGGCCGCACGCTGGAGCTGTTCGCGGACCGCTACGAACGCGGGCTCGGCTTCGACCTCAACCAGCCGATGCTGACGCTCGCCCGCGCCAAGCTGACCGGGGCCGGCCTCGCCCGCGCCCAGGTCCGCCACGGCGACCTCTATCACCTCCCGCTCGGCGACCAGGTGGCGGACGCGGTGGTGATGCATCAGGTGCTGCACTACCTCTCGGAACCGCAGACCGCCATCCGCGAGGCGGCGCGCGTGCTGCTGGCCGGCGGAAAACTCCTCGTCGTCGATTTCGCGCCGCACGAACAGGAGTTCCTGCGCCAGTCGCACGCCCACGAGCGGCTCGGATTTTCGTGGGATGCCGTGCACCAGTGGCTCGCCGACGCCGGCCTCGTTGTTCAAACCACGGCCGATCTGACACCGCCCTCACGTGAGGGCACGGAAAAACTGACGGTGACGCTCTGGCTCGCCGAGAAGCCGCTTCGTTCAAACCCTCCGCAGGGTCGGCCCGACCCGCGGCAACTGGAAAGGACCGCCTCATGACAGCCGAACCGCGCGAGCGAAGGAGCCGGTTGCTCGGGGCCGGCGACATCGAGGTCTCCTTCGAGTTCTTCCCGCCGAAGACGCCGAAGATGGAAGAAGCGCTGTGGACCTCGATCGAGCGGCTGGCGCCGCTCGCTCCCGAGTTCGTCTCGGTCACCTACGGGGCCGGCGGTTCGACCCGGGAGCGCACGCACACCACCGTATCACGCATCATCAGGGAGACGGCGATGCGACCGGCGGCGCATCTCACCTGCGTCGACGCCTCGAAGGCCGAGGTCGACGAGGTGGTGACGGGCTACGCCAAAGCCGGCGTGCGCCACATCGTGGCGCTCCGCGGTGATCCCCCCGCCGGCGTCGGCTCGCGTTACGAACCCCATCCCGGCGGCTACAAGAACGCCGCCGATCTGGTCGCCGGCATCAAGAAGCTCGGACAGTTCGAGGTCTCGGTCGGCGGCTATCCCGAAAAGCATCCCGAGAGCCTTTCGCTCGCCGCCGACATGGACAACCTCAAGGCCAAGGTGGACGCCGGCGCCGATCGCATCATCACGCAGTTCAGCTTCGACAACGCGCATTTCCTGCGCTTTCTGGAGCGGGCGCGGGCAGCCGGCATCTGGGTGCCGATCACGCCGGGGCTGGTGCCCATTCACAATTTCCGGCAGGTAGCGGGCTTCGCCGTTCGCGCGGGCGCGTCGGTGCCGGCCTGGCTGGCGCGCCGCTTCGAGGGGCTCGACGACGATCCCGCCACGACGCATCTGGTTGCCGCGGCGGTAGCGACAGAGCAGGCCATGGGCCTCGTCGACGAAGGCATCAAGACGTTCCACTTCTACACGCTGAACCGCGCCGATCTCGTCTATGCGATCTGCCATCTCCTGGGGCTCAGGCCGTTGAAGGCCGCGCCGCTCGAGAAGCGGGCGGTGAACTCGTAGGTTGGGTAGAGGCCGCCCTGCACTCGGCCGAGACCCAACGAGACAGGCTCCGAATTCAAGTGTTGGGTCTCGCCATGGCTCGACCCAACCGACAAGTGCCAACCTGCAATTGAGAGACACCATGCGTCGATCTCCCTCCTGGAATGCTCTCGAAAAGGCCGCAGCCGAGCGCATCCTGATCATCGACGGTGCCATGGGCACCATGATCCAGCGCCACAAGCTGCAGGAGGCGGACTACCGGGGCACGCGCTTCGCGGACTGGCATCGCGACGTCAAGGGCAACAACGATCTCCTGGTGCTGACGCAGCCGAAGATCATTCAGGACATCCACGAGCAGTACCTCGCCGCCGGCGCCGACATCATCGAGACCAACACCTTCAACGCGCAGGTGATCTCCATGGCCGACTACGGCATGGAGCCGCTGAGCTACGAATTGAACGTCGCAGCGGCGCGGCTGGCGCGGGCGGCGGCCGACAAATACAGCAGAGAGACGCCGGCCAAGCCGCGCTTCGTCGCCGGTGCGGTCGGGCCGACCAACCGCACGGCATCGATCTCGCCCCAGGTCAACGATCCAGGCTTTCGCAATACCTCGTTCGACGAGTTGCGCGAGGCCTACAAGGAGCAGGTGCGCGGCCTGATGGAGGGCGGCTCGGACATCATCCTGATCGAGACGATTTTCGACACGCTCAACGCGAAGGCGGCGGGATTCGCGACGCTCGAGGTGTTCGAGGAAATGGGAGTCGAGCTGCCGGTCATGATCTCGGGCACCATCACCGACCGCTCGGGGCGCACGCTCTCGGGGCAGACGGCGGAAGCCTTCTGGTATTCGATGCGGCATCTGCGCCCCTTTTCGATCGGGCTCAACTGCGCGCTCGGCGCCGAATTGATGCGGCCCTATCTCGCCGATCTCTCACACATCGCCGACGCACGCATCTCGGCCTATCCAAACGCCGGGCTGCCGAACGCCATGGGCGAGTATGACGAGACGGGCCATGAAATGGCCTGCAAGATCGAACCCTGGGCCAAGGACGGAATCCTCAACATTGTGGGAGGCTGCTGCGGCTCGACGCCCGATCACATCGCCCACATCGCCGAGCACGTTTCGAAGTACAAGCCGCGCACCCTGCCGGAGATCGCACCCAAGATGCGGCTCTCGGGGCTGGAGCCGTTCGTGCATGGGTGACGAGACTGTGGTAGACGTCCGGAGTCCTGTCCGTTGAGGCAACACGATGGATAAAACGCTTCAGATTGACGATGAGCTCGTCCGGGCCGCTCAAGAGTTGACGGGCGAAGTGGACGAGAGAGCGGCCGTCGAAAGCATGCTTCGAAAGTCCGTTGCGGCACGCCGTAAAAACAGGGATCTGCTCGACCTTGTCGGCAAGGTCGAATTCCACGAGGGATACGATCCCAAGGCGCTGAGGTTCTCACGGCATGATCCTGATTGAGACCTCAGTGCTTGTTTCGGTGCTGCGGGATCGAAGTGGCGGCAAGGCGCAGCAGTTGCTTGATCTGGCCGGAGATCGGGAGATCGTCATTTCCAGGTTTTCGGAACTGGAGCTACTCGTGGGTGCCAAGGATGACGCCGATTGGCAGAAGCTGACCGAGTATCTGGGCGAGCGTCGGCTTCTGCAACCGGAGTCGACAACATGGCGGGGGGCCGCGCGAATTTACTACGAGCTGCGCCGTCAAGGCCAAACCATCCGAAGCATCGTGGACTGCTGTATCGCGCAGATCGCATTGGAGCATGACGTTCCATTGGTTCACGAAGATCGCGACTTCGAAGTCATTTCGACGGCGCGGCCATTGAAGCAGCTGCGGCTCTCGGGGCTGGAGCCGTTCGTGCATGGGTGAGAGGCTGTCATGGTTGGGCTTGGCCCGACCATCGATGGGGCAGCGGTTGTGTAGTTTTCTGAAACATGAGTCCTCGGAACCCTCGGCCTTCGCCGACGGCAAGCAAGCCCGAGGATGAAAATCGGGGTGGGAAAACAGTGACAGGCAGCGCAGCACCAGAGACTTCGCGCGGCTCCGCCGCGACCACCTTCATCAACGTCGGCGAGCGGACCAACGTCACGGGCTCGGCCAAGTTCAGGAAGCTCATCGAGCAGGGCGACTACACGAGCGCCTTGTCCATCGCGCGCCAGCAGGTCGAGGCCGGCGCGATGATCATCGACGTCAACATGGACGAAGGACTTCTCGACAGCGAGAAGGCCATGGCGACGTTCCTGAACCTCATCGCCTCCGAGCCCGACATCGCCCGCGTGCCGCTGATGATCGACAGCTCGAAGTGGACCGTCATCGAGGCCGGCCTCAAGTGCGTGCAGGGAAAGCCGATCGTCAACTCGATCTCGATGAAGGAGGGCGAAGGGCCGTTCCTGGAGCAGGCGCGCAAGGTGCGCCGCTACGGCGCTGCCGTCGTCGTCATGGCCTTCGACGAGCAGGGTCAGGCCGATACCATCCAGCGCAAAGTCGAGATCTGCGAGCGCGCCTACAAGCTGCTGACCGAGACAATCGGCTTCCCTCCGGAAGACATAATCTTCGATCCCAACATCTTCGCAGTGGCGACCGGCATCGAGGAGCACAACGGCTACGGCATCGCTTTCATCGAGGCGACGCGGCAGATCAAGGAGAAGATGCCGCTGGTGCACATCTCCGGCGGCGTCTCGAACCTCAGCTTCGCCTTTCGAGGCAACGAGCCGGTACGCGAAGCCATGCACTCGGTGTTCCTCTATCATGCCATTCAGGCCGGCATGGACATGGGGATCGTCAACGCCGGGCAGCTCGCGCTCTACGACGACATCCCGGCCGAGCTGCGCGAGCTGTGCGAGGACGTGGTGCTGAACCGCCGCGCCGACGCGACGGATCGGCTGCTCGAAGCCGCACCGCGCTTCAAGGGCGAGGGCGGCGCCAAGGCCAAGGAGAAGGACCTCTCCTGGCGCGAAGGAACCGTCGAGGACCGCCTGACGCACAGCCTCGTGCACGGCATCACGGATTTCATCGAGGCCGATACCGAGGAAGCGCGCCAGAAGCTGCCGAAACCGCTGCACGTCATCGAAGGCCCTCTGATGGCCGGAATGAACGTCGTCGGCGACCTGTTCGGGGCCGGCAAGATGTTCCTGCCGCAGGTGGTCAAGAGCGCGCGCGTGATGAAGCAGGCGGTCGCCTATCTGCAGCCGTTCCTCGAAGCCGAGAAGCGGGCCTCGGGACTGACCGAGATGCCGCCCAAGGGCAAGATCGTGATGGCGACCGTCAAAGGCGACGTCCACGACATCGGAAAGAACATCGTCGGCGTCGTGCTCCAGTGCAACAATTACGAGGTGATCGACCTCGGAGTCATGGTGCCGGCGGCGAAGATTCTCGAAACCGCCAAGCGCGAGAAGGCCGACATCATCGGGCTTTCGGGGCTGATCACGCCGAGCCTCGACGAGATGTGCTTCGTCGCAACCGAGATGGAGCGCGAGGACTTCGCATGTCCGCTGCTGATCGGCGGGGCGACGACGAGCCGGGTGCATACGGCCGTGAAAATAAATCCGAACTACAGCCGCGGTCAGACGGTCTACGTGCTGGATGCCAGCCGCGCCGTCGGTGTCGTGTCGAACCTGCTGTCGGAGACGGAGCGCGAACCGTACATCACGAGCATACGCGCCGAATACGTCAAGGTGCGGGAAGCGCATCTGGCCAACGAGGCCAAGAAGCAGCGCATTGCGCTCGCCACGGCACGCGGCAATAAATTTGCGATCGACTGGGCCGGATATACGCCGCCGAAGCCGGGCTTCACCGGGACGCGCACGTTCAAGTCCTATGACCTCGCCAGCCTCGTGCCCTTCATCGACTGGACACCTTTCTTCCAGACCTGGGAGCTGGCCGGCCGCTATCCGCAGATCCTCGACGACAACAAGGTCGGCACGGAGGCGCGCAAGCTGTTCGCCGATGCGCAGGATATTCTCAAGCGCATGGTGGAGGGCAAGTGGGTGACGGCGAACGGCGTCGTCGGCTTCTGGCCGGCCAACAGCGCCGGCGACGACATCGAGCTGTTTCAGGACGACACGCGCAAGACGAAGCGCGCGACGCTGCATACGCTGCGCCAGCAGATCGCCCGCGATCCCTCGCGCGAGAGGGCGCACACCGCGCTCGCCGACTTCGTGGCACCGAAAGAGAGCGGCCTCACCGATTATGTCGGGGGGTTCGCAGTGACGACGGGGCTCGGAGAAGAGGCGGCGCTGGAGGCGCACTTCAAGAAGACCGACGACTACGGCCGCATCATCTTCAAGGCGCTCTGCGACCGGCTGGCGGAAGCCTTCGCGGAAGCCATGCACGCCAAAGTGCGGCGCGAGCTGTGGGGGTATGCGCGTGACGAGACGCTGAGCAGCGACGACCTGATCCTCGAAAAATATCGCGGCATCCGCCCGGCGCCCGGCTATCCAGCGCAGCCCGATCACACGGAGAAGGCGACGCTGTGGGACCTGATGGACGTCGAAAAGGCCACCGGTATCACGCTCACCGAGAGCTTTGCCATGTGGCCGGGCTCGGCGGTGTCGGGCTTCTACTACTCGCATCCGAAGAGCCACTACTTCGGGGTCGGAAAAATCGAACGCGATCAGGTCGAGGACTATGC
>JBQTIA010000019.1:0-25749 GCA_052388455.1 Hyphomicrobium sp. | reverse complement strand
GGCGCTGGTTGATCTCCCACACCTTGCCCTTGTTGGGGCTGGCGACTACCTGCTTCGAGCGGGGGGTGAGTTTGCGCTTGGGCCGACCGGTGTCAGACCCTTCGGTTCTGACACCCTTCTCCAATCTCGATCGTGTTCTGGTGTCAGACCCGGAGGGTCTGACACCCTGGCCACACCTAAGTCACCGTCAATTTCTGCAGGGCCACCAGCTCACCGATGCCCTTGCGGGCCAAGGCCATCAGAGCGTCGAAGCTCTCCTGGCTGAAGGCCGTCGTCTCGGCCGTGCCCTGCACCTCGACGATGCCGCCGGCCCCGGTCATGACGAAATTGCTGTCGGCTTCCGCGTTGCTATCCTCGGCGTAGTCGAGGTCGAGCACGGGCGCGCCCTTGTAGAGCCCGCAGGAAATGGCAGCCACCTGATCGCGCAGCACGCCGTCCTTCACCATGTCGCGCATTTTCATCCATTGGATGCAGTCGTGCAGCGCCACCCAGGCGCCGGTGATGGCGGCCGTGCGCGTGCCGCCGTCGGCCTGGATGACGTCGCAGTCGATGCTGATCTGCCGCTCGCCGAGCTTCGGCAGATCGACGACGGCGCGCAACGCCCGGCCGATCAGCCGCTGGATTTCCTGCGTGCGGCCCGAGGGGTGGCCCGTCGTCACCTCGCGGCGCGTACGCTCGGAGGTCGCCCGTGGCAGCATGCCGTACTCGGCCGTCACCCAGCCGCGCTGCTGGCCCTTGAGCCAAGGGGGCACGCGCTCTTCCAGGCTCGCCATGCAGAGCACGTGCGTATTGCCGAACTTGATCAGGCAGGAGCCTTCCGCGTGCATCGATACGGCGCGCTCCAGGGAGACACGGCGAAGCTCGTCGGGCTTGCGTTTGGAGGGGCGCATGGGTGTCCGGGTTGGGGCTCGAGGGCTGGGTTTCGAGGCGGGCGGCTTATCGGGCTCGCGATTTTTTCTCGGGGCGACCCTAGTGTGATGATTCCGGAGTTCGCATTCATGTTGCAACGAGGCCGGGCTGCGAACTTCGCGAACGGGACACTAGGTGAGCCTATTCGGCCGTTCAACATCAAAACCTTTCGAAATCGGCGCCGCAGATGGCTGACCGTTTGACGGCGCCGGTGCCAGATCAGTATTTTCGCCTCAGTTGCAAGCCCTGTGAAAGTCCATGACCTCAACGACCAACGAAATTGCCCGGCTGAACGACCGCTCGCGGGCCATCCTGCGGACCATCGTAGAAAGCTACCTCGCGACCGGCGAGCCGGTCGGGTCGCGCAACCTGTCGCGCGTACTGCCGATGGCCCTCTCGCCGGCCTCGATCCGCAACGTCATGTCTGACCTCGAGCAGGCGGGTCTCATTTTCGCGCCGCACACCTCCGCCGGGCGGCTGCCGACCCAGACGGGTCTGCGCCTGTTCGTCGACGGCCTTCTGGAGGTCGGCAACCTGACCAGCGACGAGCGCCGCAAGATCGAGGCGCAGATCTCAGTGGAGCGCTCGCGGTCTCTCGATCAGGTGCTGAGCGAGGCCAGCGAGCTGATGAGCGGGCTCTCGCAGTGCGCCGGCCTGGTCGTGACGGAAAAGCAGAATGCCCGCCTGAAGCATATCGAGTTCGTGCCGCTGGAGCCGGGCAAGGGGCTCGTCGTACTGGTCAGCGAAGACAACGCGGTCGAAAACCGGGTCATCGCGCTGCCCCCCGGGTTGCCCCCGTCGGCCCTCGCCGAGGCGTCGAATTACCTCAATGCCCGCACGCGCGGGAAAACCATCGCGGAGGCGCGCACCGTCATCGAGGATGAGCTGACGAAGGCGCGGGCCGAGCTCGATACGCTGACCCAGAAAGTGATCAAGGCCGGGTTTGCCGAGTGGTCCGGCGCGCTCGACGACCGCAAGAGCCTCATCGTGCGCGGTCAGGCCAACCTGCTCAAGGATCTGACCGCCATCGCAGACCTGGAGCGCATCCGGCGGCTGTTTGACGACCTGGAGCAGAAAACCGATCTGGTGCAGATTCTGGGGCTCGCGGACCGGGCCGAAGGCGTGCGCATTTTCATCGGATCGGAGAACAAGCTGTTCTCCCTTTCCGGCTCCTCGCTGATCGTGGCGCCGTTCAACGACGAGAAGCGCAAAGTGGTCGGCGTGCTCGGCGTCATCGGCCCGACCCGCATCAATTATGCGCGCATCATTCCGATGGTCGACTACACCGCCAAGCTGGTCAGCCGCCTGCTGACTTGATTTTTGGTCCCCGAAGGTCGATATCGCGGGCTGCCAACAGCCAGCGGAGACCCGTGTGAACGACACCGACAAACCAGGTGACGATCAGAGCCGTGCGCCGGTGCCGCCGAGCGGCGAGCCGATGAAGGCGTCGGACGCCGCTCCGGCCGAACCCGCGGAGGCGGCGGACTCTGGCGAAGTCTCCGGCCTGCAACTGCGCGAGATCATCGGAGTCTTGCAGGCCGACCTCGATGCCGTCAGGACCGAGAAGCTGCGCCTGCTGGCCGACATGGACAATCTGCGCAAGCGGGCGGACCGGGAAAAGGCGGATACGGCCAAGTACGCCGTCACCAAGTTCGCGCACGACGTCGTCGGCGTGGTCGACAATTTCGAGCGGGCGGCGTCGACCGTGCCTGCCGATGCGGCTGAGAAGGACCCGGTTCTGAAGAGCTTTCTCGGCGGTGTGCTGCTGGCAGAGCGCGAGTTCCTGGCCGTCCTCGAGCGCCATGGCGTCCGGCGCGTCGAGGCGGAGAACCAGCCGTTCGATCCGCACCGGCACCAGGCGGTGATGGAGCGCGACGACCCGGGCGTGCCGAACGGCACGGTGCTTCAGGTCTTTCAGGCCGGTTTCATGATCGAGGACCGCTGCCTGCGCCCCGCCATGGTGGTCGTATCCCGGGGCGGGCCGAAGCCGGGCGCTGTTCCGGCAGCCGCACCGGTTCAGCCCGAGGCTGCAGCGACACCGCTACCGGCGGATGCTCCGCCCGGCGATCCGCCGCAAACGAACTGACCGGCCGATAGCCTCGGCCGGTCAGGGTCGATGTCAGTTTCACGAGGTGAGCAGCGTTACAAGGGATGACGCGCGCCTCAGCTCGCCTGCGCGAAGGGCAGCTCGGGCTCGTCGGTCGGCACCGGGCGCGGCGCCGGGAACGGGAAAGCGATGATGTTGTCGTGCTCGGCGACATCGATGCCACTCTGGCGCTGACGGAACCAGCGCAGCGAGGTGTTGGCCAGCAATGCCTCGCCCCGGATGCCCTGGATCAGCAGGCCGTCGTCGTCGCCGAGATGCCGCGACAGCCGGTCCTCCAGCACCTCTTCCGCTTCGTTCGAGCGCACGTACCACGTGTTTTCCAGCGGCCGTGCCCAGCTTTCTCCGAGGGCCATGATGGCCTGTGCGAGGACATGCTTGGTCAAGTGCGGCTGAGCGAGGTCGTATGAGATCAGGTAAGTGCGCATGGGGTCTCTCCTTGGGCGGGGGCGAGGTCGGGCTGTCCGATGGTTCGGGTATCTTAGGCGGGACACTCGGGCGGGGGTATGGCCCGTGAACATAGGAGGAACATGAGCCGAGTCGTGGGGCGAGTCCAGGGAAAGTTCTAGTTTTGTTCGCCACGGGGCGTTCGAAATTTAATATCGTTATAAATCAATTTGTTAGCCGGTTGTATGGTCGCTCAAATGGTTAAAATAGGGCCCGATAGGCTGTGGAGGGGTCCCGCTGGAACTCGGCTGGAGTGCGGTCCATGGCTTGGAGACGGGCGGTCACGGCCGGCACGTCTCACGCATCGAACAGCGAGAGCTGATCGGGATGCGTCGACTTCCACGGAATGCGGCGATGCAGGCTCGCGTCGACGCGATCGAGGAGTCCCGGGAAGCGTTCGGCAAACGCATCGAGCGCACGCGCCCGGCTTTGAGGAAACCGGGTGCCTTCCCAGATTTCATAGAGACGGCGCGGATCGCATCCATAGCGCGCAAGCAGATCCTTGCGGCGCACGCGCAGCCAGCGCGCGATCCAGATATCGACAGCGTCCGCCTCGGTGAGCGGCCGGCGCGCTACGGCGGCGGGAGCGGAAGGGATGTACGCAGTCGCCATGCGATCTCGGCTCGGGAGGGGAAGCGAAATGTGAGGGTCCGCAGCCCTTGACGGCATCGGACATCCGCGATTGATGCGCAGAGAAGATAGCAAACTGATGGCCGTGCGTCGTGCGCCGCCGGTCGAGCCCAGCGAAAGTCCGCATGATCCTCTTCCCCGCGATCGACCTCAAGGACGGCCAGTGCGTCCGCCTGAAACTCGGCGAAATGAGCCAGGCGACGGTCTTCAACGACGATCCCGCCGCCCAGGCCCGCGACTTCGAGCGCCAGGGTTTCCGCTACCTGCACATCGTCGATCTCAACGGCGCGTTCGCCGGCCGGCCGGTCAACGGCGCGGCGGTCGAGGCGATCCTTGCGGCTGTCAGCATGCCCGTGCAGCTCGGCGGCGGCATCCGCGATCTGGCGACAGTCGAATCGTGGCTCGCCAAGGGCATCAGGCGCGTCATCCTCGGCACCATCGCCGTACGCGATCCGGCCCTGGTCAGGGAGGCCTGCCGCGCGTTCCCTGGACGGGTGGCCGTCGGCATCGACGCCAAGGTAGGAAAAGTCGCGGTCGAGGGGTGGGCGGAGACGAGCGAGCTGACCGCCGTCGAGCTGGCGCGGCGGTTCGAGGATGCCGGGGTCGCGGCCATCGTCTACACCGACATCGAGCGCGACGGCGTTTTGAAGGGCCTCAATCTGCCGGCCACCGCAGAGCTGGCGCGGGAGACGAAAATCCCTGTCATCGCATCCGGCGGGCTGGCCTCGATCGAGGACATCAGGGCGTTGCTGGCACCCGAATACGCCATGCTCGAAGGCGCCATCACAGGTCGCGCCCTCTACGACGGCCGCATAGACGCACGCGCGGCCCTGGCCCTGCTCGCAGGGTGCTGAGCAACGGATCACAATAGCATCCGACGTTGCCCTGCGACGGTCGCCTTGCCATGCTGTCAACGGGCCGGTGCGGCCCGCCGCTCGCTGCGGAAGGAGAGACACCATGGCAATTGGATTGTCGCGACGGCAGGCTTTGCGCGGCCTGGCGGCTGGAGCTGCCGCAACCACGGTCGACGTGCCGTCGGCAAGAGCCGGGACGCCAGCGACCCAGCCCGCCCCCGCGGCCCAGCCGGCCGGGCAATGCGTACTTTTTCCGCAGGCCGTCGAGGGTCCCTACTATTTCGATCCCAAACTGGTGCGCGCCGACATCGCGGAAGGCCGGCCCGGCGCGCCGCTAAAACTGGTGCTGAAGGTCATCGAGAGCGGACCCTGCACGCCGATCGCGGGCTCGCGCGTCGACGTCTGGCACGCCGACGCCGGCGGGGTCTATTCGGGCTACGCGGGACAGGGAGACACCCGCAACGTCTCGACCAAGGGCGAAACGTACCTGCGCGGCACGCAGACCACGGATGCCAGCGGCAGCGCGTCGTTCCTTACTGTATTCCCCGGCTGGTATCCGGGCCGCACGCCGCACATCCACGTCAAAGCGTTCCTCGACGCCAAGACGGTGCTGACGGGCCAGATGTATTTCCCCGAAGAGCTGTTCGCGAGGGTCTATCGCGAGCGCGCGCCCTATTCGTCACGCCCCGTGGCCGACACGACCAACGGCACCGACTTCCTGTTCAAATCCGGCGAGCGTGAAGGCGGCGGCATACTCTTCGCCGTCAAGGAGGAGGCCGATCTGATCGTCGCCTCTTTGGTCATCGCGGTCGATCGCTCGGGCGAAGCCGCGGCCAAGTCCGGCGGCTGGCGCGGAATGCTGCGCGGCCTGTTCGGCGGTCGGTGAATGGCAAGGTTCACCCACCCGCGCGGGTGCGGGCACCGAGCGCGGTCGGCTTCTGCAGCCACGGCAGGCTGGCTTCTTCGGCCGCTTCCACGCGCGGCAGCACTTTCACCACCGTGCCGACCTTGGCCATGGTCGCAAGATGCAGCACATGCTGATTCAGCATCCGGAAGCAGCCCGAGGACGCCGCCTGGCCGATGGTCTTGGGGTCGTTGGTGCCGTGAATTCGATAGAGCGAGCCGCCGAGGTAGAGGGCAATGGCACCCAGCGGGTTCTTGATGCCGCCATACATCAGCTCTGGATACCGAGGCTCACGCTCCAGCATTTCCTTCGGTGGGATCCAGTCCGGCCATTCGACCACGCGGCTGATTCGTTCCGTGCCGGTCCACGTGAAACCCTCGCGTCCGACCGAGATCGGATAGTCGTAGGCTTCATCCTGGTTCAGAACGAAGTACAGCCTGCGGCCCTCGGTATCGATGAGGATGGTGCCGGCGGCCTCGCTGTTCGGCAGGAAGACGATGTTGGGTGCGACGGGGGCTATGAACGGACGCGGGCCGCCTTCCATGATGGCCGGAAACGCCGCACTGTCGGAGTAGGAGCCGTAGCCCGGCGACCCGCTCGAGCCGTCCGGCCGGCTGAGGCCATAATCGGTCCAGCCGCCCCACTGGCCCATGCTTTCGGCATGCGCGGTGGAGGCGGCGAACACGGCGCCACAAGCAGCCAGGACGGCGGAAGCCACAGCGGAGATCAGGGGACGGGGGTGACGCATGACTCACCTACACTCGCGAGTGACGATCACGTCCCTGCATCAGGAACGCGGTCGCGTTCGGCCTCGGGCTATGACAGCGAAACGGTTGCGAGGCGCTCGAGTTCCAGCGGATCGGACAGACGGAGACTGCCCGACGCCTCCGGGCTGATGAGTCCGCGGTTCTGAAGCTCCATCAGGCTGCCGGCTAATGTCGCCACATCCAGCCGGAGAAAATCGGCGACATCCGCCGAGCGGAGACGATCGGTGATCACGCGCGGATCGCGCCCCTCGATCTGGTTGAGGCGCGAGACCGCGGCCAGGAAGGCAGCTACCCGGTGCATGGGCCGGTGCTCGTTGGCGCCGACCAGTTCCCGACGGCGGTGAGCGAATTCCCGCTCCGTCGCGTCCGCATGGCGCTCGGCGGTGCCGGGCACCGATTCGCACAGGCCGGGCAGAGCGTCGAGCGACCACACGGAGACGGTGGTTTCGACCACCGCAGAGGCGCTGGTGATGTGATGATCGAGAAAGCCGAGACCCAGCACGTCGCCCGGCAATGCCAGCTCTACGATCTCCGGAACGCCGTTGGCGTGGCGTGAGGTGATGCAGAGCGCGCCGGAATCGACACGGTACAGCCGCGTCTTGGCCTGCCCCTCGCGGAACAGATGCTCGTCGCGGGCGATGGTCTGGGTCTTGACGCTCGCCGGAGGGGTCAGGGCCTCGGCCGGACGTGTCGCTGGCCGGTCGGTCTCGAAATGCTCGCGGGTTGTGCTGCTGCGATCTAACGCCTGGAGCTCAATCATGACGCCGCCTCGACTCACTTGATTGGCCTTACAACGTGATGTGGCAACATAGCACCAACAGGAGCTGTTTCGAAGCAGAATCGGTATTTTTTCTTGACAGTCTCTTCTCTGTCGCATTGTGCGACGCAGCGCCACAAAAGATTCGCGATGTGGCCACGACTGTTAACCCTGTTTGCAGTGCCGAAACGTGGACGGCGTACCGGAGGGCATGTACCTCATTCCCCATGCTCAAAAACCGAATTATCCCCTGCCTGGACGTGAAAGACGGTCGCGTCGTCAAGGGCATCAACTTCGTCGATCTGGTCGATGCCGGCGATCCGGTCGAGGCCGCCGCGGCCTATGACGCGGCCGGCGCCGACGAGTTGTGCTTCCTCGACATCACCGCCAGCCACGAGAACAGAGATACGATCTTCGACATCGTCGAGCGCACGGCCAAGCGCTGCTTCATGCCGCTGACCGTAGGCGGCGGCGTGCGGACGGTGGACGACATCCGGCGGCTGTTGTCTGCCGGTGCCGACAAGGTGTCGATCAACACGGCCGCTGTCCACCGGCGCGAGTTCGTGCGCGAGGGGTCGGAAAAGTTCGGCGCCCAGTGCATCGTGGTCGCCATCGACGCCAAGCACGTCTCAGCCCCGGGCGAGGACGATCGCTGGGAGATCTTCACGCATGGCGGCCGCAAGCCGACGGGGCTCGACGCGGTCGACTACGCCCGCGAGGTGGTCGCCCTCGGCGCCGGAGAAATCCTGCTCACCTCCATGGACCGCGACGGTACGAAGTCCGGATTCGATATCTCCCTGACGCGGGCCATCGCAGACGCTGTGTCCGTGCCGGTCATCGCGTCAGGCGGCGTCGGTACGCTCGATCACCTCGTCGCCGGAGTGCGGGACGGACATGCCAGCGCCGTGCTGGCGGCGTCGATCTTCCATTTCGGAACCTATTCCATCGGCGAGGCCAAACGGCACATGGCCGCCGCCGGTATCCCCATGCGTCTCGACGGCGTCGCCGCCTGAAGGCAGCGCGGCGCCGGTCCCGGCCGAGGTCGAACGACCTATGGCGCGATCGACTGGATGAGCACCCGCGACCCCGCCTCCTCGCCGGTGGCGAACGAGCCTTCGTCCTGATTGTAGAGATCGTTGCGGAACTGCACGCCCTGCTCGTCCGCCCAGGCGGTCAGGTAGATGAAATGCACCGGCACCGGGCGGGCGGCCTTGATCGTCTTGCCCACGCCGGCGGCGATCGCCCCTTCGAGCGCCGCACGCGTGCCTTCGGGCTGGCCGTCGATGATCCACGCCGCCAGCTCCAGATAGCCGTGCAGCCGCACGCACCCGGCGCTGTAGGCTCTCTCGAAATAGTCGAACAGACCTTTCATCGGCGTGTCGTGCATATAGACGATGTGCTTGTTCGGCATGTCGAAGCGGAGCACGCCGAGGGCGTTCTGCGGTCCGGGGTCCTGCCGGAACACGTAGCGCTCGGCTTCCGGGCCCCACCAGTTGATGGTCGCCGGATCGACCTCCTCGCCGCCGAACGACGAGAAGACGCGGATGCGCTCCTTGTAGAGATAGGAGGGGTCCTTGCGCACCGCGGGCACCAGCGCGGCTTTGGCGATCGAGCCCGGCACGTGCCAGTATGGGAGGATGTTGATCGCCCGAACGGTGGCGCTCACTACCGGCGTCGGCGTCGCGCGCTTGCCGGCGATGGTGCGGGTGACCACTTCGATCTGCCCTCCGTTCGACGCCTGAAGTTCGAAGCTCGCCGAGTTCATGACGATGTGGCGGGGCTCGGCGGCGAGCCGTGGCGTCAGTCCCTGCATCCGGGCAAGGTTGGTTTCGAGCTGCTTCAGGCGCGTGTCGGCCGGCACGTTGAGGGAGCGCTGGGTGATGCCGAAGACGATGCCGGTCGGCTCCAGACCGTTGCGCGACTGGTAGCGCTTCACGGCTGCTTCGACATCGCTGTCGAACATGGTGTCGTTGCGCGTCGAGGCGGCGAGATCGCCGGACGCCTTCAAGCGCTGCCGCAGTGTGACGACATTTGCGCCGCTGTCGCCGGGCCGCAGCGTCGCCCGGTCCGGGAAACGCGGCCAGCCGCCGGCGGCGACGATCTGCCGATAGCGATCGATCGCGGCTTGCATCCGTTGTTCCGCAGCGGCGCTGATCCAGGCGGTCCGGCTCGGCTCCGGCGGCAGGGCGCGCTGGCGCTGCGCGCCGGCCGGACCCGGCAATACGAGCAATACGCCCAGCATCGCCAGGGCCGTGAACCAGGATTGGACGCATCGGCAGGCACGAGGCGACACGTTGCGTCCCGTCGGCAGATGCAGGCGCGGGCGGTCGGCAAGGATGCGATGGCTCACGTCGGGTGCTCCCGCGCTCACCACATCGGTGGGGCATAGAGCAGCCCGCCCTTCTTCCACAAGGCGTTCATGCCGCGATCCATGCCGATGGGACTGGCCTTGCCGATGTTCGCTTCGAACATCTCGCCGTAATGCCCGGTGGCGGCGATCACGCTCTGCAGCCACGTTCGCGAGAGGCGCAGCTTTTCTCCGCTGGCGGCCGCCCCTTCGAGCAGCCGGCGGGCGTCGTCGTTGGGCGCGCCTCCCGACGCGGCCGTCGCCTGGTCCAGTCCCATTTCCTCTGCATTGATCAGTCCGGCGAGGGTCCAGCGGACGATTTCGACCCATTCGCGGTCGTTCTGGGCGACGAGCGGCCCCAGCGGTTCCTTGGAGATCACCTCGGGCAGAACCGTATGCTTCAGCGGTTCCGCGAAGCTGACGCGATCCGAAAAGAGTGCCGAGCGGTCGCCGGTATAAGCGTCGCATGTGCCGTCTAGGTAAGCCTTCAGCATGTCCTCGCGATTGCGGAACGTCTGGGTCTCGACTTCGATTTTCTGACTCTTGAAATAGAAGGCCATGTTGGCCTCCGAGGTCGTGCCGACCTCGACGCAGACCCTGAGACCCGCCAGCTGCTGCGCGGAAACGAGCCCGCGCTCCTCTCGGGCCAGGAAGCCCTGGCCGTCGAAATAGGAGATGCCGGCGAAGTCGACGCCCTGCTCCACGTCTCGGCTCATGGTCCAGGTCGTGTTGCGCGCCACGATGTCGACGCGACCGCTGGTCAGCGACGCGAAGCGCTGGCCGGTCTCGATGGGCACGAACTCGGTTTTCGCGGCATCTCCGAACACGGCGGCGGCGACGGCCCGGCAGAAGTCGGCATCGATGCCGGACCAGGTGCCATTGCTGCCGAGCGAGGAAAAGCCGAGCAGCGAGGTGTTGACGCCGCAGAGCAGCTTGCCGCGCGCGCGGATGGTGTCGAGCCTGGAGGCCGGCCGGGCAGCGGCAGCCTCGACTGCAGCGGCGGTTGCAGCGGTTTCGGGCGCCGCGGGCGTGGCCGTCTCCGTCGACGGTGGCGAAGTCGCAGGCGCCGCTGGCGTCTCCGGAGAGGCCGGCGTGACGACGGGATCGATCACGGGCGTCACGGCGGCAGGTTGCGGTGTCGCCTGAGCGGGCGAAGATGTCGTCCCCGTCTCGGTCGGGGCCGGCGCCAAGGGAGCGGGCGCGGCCGTCGGCGGGGCGGGTGTGCCCGGCGCGGCCTCGGGCTTAGGCTCACGCCGGCAGCGGCTCTTGGGGACGACGGTGAACTGTCCGGCGGTGTCGCCGCGCGTCTTGCAGGTGCAGGGACCGTTGGGGCCGTCGCGTAGGGCGCACATGCTTAGCTGCGCGCTGGCCGGGTCAACGGCGGCGATCAGAAGCGACAGTGAGGTCAGAGCACCCAGCCATGAGGCGGACGGGCGATGTGGCATGGCTTGCATTCGAAAACCTTTGGTCGGAACATTGCAGGCGATTTGAGCCTTCGAGCGCAGATGCAGAAGCTGGAAGTCTCGCGGCATCATCGGTCTGGATGGTCGTGTCTGGTTCCTCTATGTCTTTGGTAGACTATATCGTTTTCGGTTCGAAGCGGCAGTGGCTCTGAATCGGACACCGGGGGCACTCGGGCTTGCGCGCCTTGCACAGATAGCGCCCGTGCAGAATCAGCCAGTGGTGGGCATGGAGGGCGTGCTCGGGTGAAATAAGGCGCAGCAGGTCCTCCTCGACGGCCAGCGGTGTGGTGCCTCGCGTCAGCCCGATCCTGTTGGCGACCCGGAAAACGTGGGTGTCGACCGCCATCGTCGGCTCGCCGAAGGCGACGTTCAGCACAACGTTGGCGGTTTTTCGCCCGACACCCGGCAGGGCTTCGAGCGCCGCCCGGTTGCGCGGCACCTCGCCTCCGTGCTCGGCAACCAGCCGTTCTGACAGCTTGAGGACGTTCTTCGCCTTGTTGCGGTAGAGCCCAATGGTCCGGATATGCTCACGAATCCGCTCCTCGCCGAGGGCCAGCATCATTTCCGGTGTGTCGGCGGCCCGGAAGAGCGCCCGTGTCGCCTTGTTGACGCCGGCATCGGTCGCCTGTGCCGACAGAACCACCGCGACCAGAAGTGTGAACGCGTTCACGTGCTCCAGCTCGCCCTTCGGATTCGGCATGGCTGCGGCAAAAATTTCGAAAATCTCTTTGGCCTGCTGCCGCGTATAGGAAGTAATGCGTCGTCGAGCCGAAGGGCTCCGGGGGTTGGTGCCACGCTGCCTCCTTGGCTTCAGGCTCGGCGTCGCAGTCATGTCTGTACTTCATCTCCGCTCGAAACGAGGTTAGGCTCGCCAGCATGGCGGAGAGAACTTCCCTAGCGCAAGAGGGTGAGGGGTTCCGCGCGATCCTGCACCCGCACCGGTCGCTCGGACGGCGGGGCTTTATCATTCTGATGTCCAGCCTCGCGCTGGTGAGTTTTATCGTCGGCACCGCTTTCATGCTGCAGGGAGCCTGGCCGGTGTTCGGATTTTTCGGCCTGGACGTGCTGGCCGTCTATCTTGCGTTCCAGCTCAACTATCGTGCGGGGCGTCGACACGAACTTGTGGAATTGACTCCCTCCCTGCTGGCGGTTACGCGGGTCGAGCCTTCTGGCGAGCGGCGCCGGTTCGAGTTCAATCCCTACTGGGTCCGCGTGCTCTTCAGCGAGGCGATCGACGGGAGAACCACGCTGCGGCTCCAGTCGCACGGGGAGGAATTCGAGTTCGGGCGTTTTCTCACCGACGACGAGCGGCGGGATTTCGCCGACGCCCTCAAGGGTGCGCTCGCCATCGCCCGCACCACGGCAGCCATTCAGTAACCTCGCCGCGTGCGGTCACGGGCTTGGTGGTGCGGCCGGCTCGCGGCCGATGCCGCCGGTGACCGTTTCCGACGTGCCCTTGGTCAGCATCAAGGTGAGCCCGAGCAGGATGCTGTCGTGAAACTGGATTTCAATCATCTGGCGGGCTTCGCGGTTGATGATGTCCATGCTGGCGTCGACTTCCGAGCCCTTTACCAGCACGCGAAATCCACGCGGCGTCACTTCGCCGGTGATATCGCCCGCCTTGTCGTACACGGTTTCGGTCCAGGTGCCGGTGAGTTTGCCTGCCGTGTGCCGGACGATGCTCTTGACCTCGATCTTGGCGCCGCCCGAGGCACAGCGGATGTTCTGCTTCAGCTCCGCCGCGTTCTCGGAAACGAAGTAGGTCGTGCGGCAGGTGACGGCCTCGGTCTTGCCGTCCTTGAAGCCAAGGCGGCCTTGACCGGACCAGTATCCGGCCAGGCCGTCGAACGGGCCCTTGGTTTGAGCGGTGGCCGTTTGCCCGACCATCGCGGCCGAGCTGACGGCCATCCCCATAGCAAGGACTCTCAATCGCATTTGCGGCTCCCAAAAGTCTAGTGGTGCACGGGTTTGCCTATTTGAACCGGCCGCCTCTGGCCAGGACTTCGATCTTGTACCCGTCCGGATCCTCGATGAAGAAGAACCGGCCGAACGGCCGACCGTCGTGACTCATCTGCTTGAGATCCTTGGGAGCGAAGCCAGCAGCCGCGATTCGCGCATGCTCCGCCTCGAGGTCATCGACGACGAACGCGAGGTGCCCATAGCCCGTTCCGAGCTGATAGGGCTCCGCGCGGCCCTTGTTCACCGTCAGCTCCAGCTCGAAGTCGCTGGTCGCGTTGCTCATGTAGATGAGCGTGAAGTCCGGCCAGTCGTAGCGGCCGGCAACCGCGAGCCCGAAACACTTGGAGTAGAAGTCGACGGATCGCGCCTCGTCCATGACGCGGATCATCGAGTGAACGGCCTTGGCCATCGTAGGTTTCCTCGCGGTGTCGAATTTTCTGGGCCGACACACTCGAAATATGCGCCAGAGTTTCCCTTGGTCGGCCGGCGTCGATGTGCAGCGAAGCATTTCGATCAGAGCCACGGCCTCGCCACGGCGGCCTGCGCTTCGAAGGCGCCGATCGACTGCTCCTTCTGCAGCGTCAGTCCGATGCTGTCGAGGCCGTTCAGCAGGCAGTGCTTCTTGAAGGGATCGATGTCGAAATTGATCACGCCGCCGTCTGGACCACGGATTTCCTGCCGCTCCAGATCGATCGTGATGGTGGCGTTGGCGCCGCGCTGGGCGTCGTCCATCAGCCGGTCGACGTCCTTCTGCGGCAGCTTGATCGGAAGGATGCCGTTCTGGAAGCAGTTGTTGTAGAAAATATCGGCGAAGTCCGGGGCGATGACGCAGCGGAACCCGTAGTCCAGCAGGGCCCACGGCGCGTGCTCGCGGCTCGATCCGCAGCCGAAGTTGTCACCCGTCACGAGGATCGTCGCTTTTCGGTACTGCGGCTGGTTCAGCACGAAAGCGGCGATCTCCTTGCCGTCGGCGGGATCGTAGCGCATTTCGAAGAACAGCGATTTGCCGAGGCCGGTCCGCTGGATGGTTTTCAGGAACTGCTTCGGAATGATCATGTCGGTATCGACGTTGCGCATGGGCAGTGGCGCGGCGACGCCGGTCAGGGTCGTGAATTTCTGCATGTCTTCCTCTCGTGCGGCGCGACGGGGTTAGATCTTTGACGAGACCGACGATACACGCTTCGGACTGATAGGGTCCGAAGCGATCGTGGTCCAGGCCGTCAGGTTCGCAGTGCGTCGGCGAGTGCCCGGAAGTACCCTTCGGCGGCGAGCAGCCGTTCGATCTGGAGCGTCAGCCCGCGAGCTGCCGACCGTCCGTCGGGTCCAACCGCTTCGAGCTGCTTGAGCCGTCTTTTAACTCCGGCCAGCTTTCGTCCGTCAAGATGCGGTCGTGAAGCATGCACGATGGTCTCCACATATCCGCGGATGCGCCCGAACTCCCGGGTCGTGGCGTGGGCGAGGCCGCGGTTGGTGGGGTCGGTCTCCAGCCGCACGAGGCCATCGGCGGCCCGGGCCAACGTGTCGGCGACCCGCTCCGCGTAGATCGCCAGCCGCTCCCGGCGGGCCGCGTCGAGCGCGACCAGCGGTTCCGACCAGCGCGAAACGACGACGGCCAGACCGAGGACACGGCGGACGTATTCTGAGAGGCGCATTGTGGAAAACGTCCTCGCCGGAGTGACAGCCTGAAAGCAGCTTGTCCGCGCCGTCGCCGAGGGGAATAACTCCGTAAGTTTGAGGGGCGGCTGGCTGCCTGCGGTCGAGCCGCCGGCCCTATTCGCCGCCGCAAAGGGAGCCCCTGCCTTGCCGACTGACGACCAGAGCCTCGAGAAAAGTCCGCGCCGTCGCAAATCGGAGCTGCCACAGAAAATCTGCGTGGCCTGCGGCCGGCCGTTCGTCTGGCGGAAGAAGTGGCAGCGGGTGTGGGAGGACGTGAAATACTGCTCCGACCGGTGCCGGAAGGCACGCTGAGTTGACCGCTTCGGTCACTGGTTCGGGCGTCAGTGGGTCCAGGGAACCTTGCGGTCGTGGCGGAAATTCTCGGCGTAGGATTTGCGGATAGGCTGGCGGGGCTGCGGGTCGGATACGATGTAGGCGAGGCCATTCTTTTCCGCGTAAGCGATGGCCTGCTCCTTGGTCTCGAAGGCGAGGCGCACTTGCGTGCGGGTATCCCGTGAGCTGGTCCATCCCATGAGCGGATCGATCTCGCGCGGGGCGGATGGTTCGTGCTCCAGCATCCATTCGCGTGTGCGCGCCTCGCCGGACTGCATGGCGGTTTTCGCGGGCCTGAAGATGCGTGCGACCATGACTTTCAGACCAAAGGCAACGGGTTCCGATTGCCGCTGCACACGGCAACTCACACGTAAACAGTCAAGTCTTGGTCGGGGCGACAGTATTCGAAACTGCGACCCCCTGCTCCCAAAGCAGGTGCTCTACCAGGCTGAGCTACGCCCCGAACCGCCCATGAGCCGGCGAACCGGTCATGCAGCCCCTGGGCTTCTAGCAGCCGTTCTCCGGGATGGAAACGGTCAATTGGTTTGTTCCCGTGCGCGGGGCTATGCTGTCAGGCTCGAGACGGGGAGCGAGCGGCTCGCGACCTCGCGCAGCACGAAGCTCGAGACCATGCGGGCGACGCCGGGCAGGCGCGACAGCTCGGTCTTGTGGATGCGCTCGAAGTCGGCGAGATCGCGCGCCATCACGGTGACGATGTAGTCGTCTTCGCCGGACATGAGCTGGCAGCCGATGACCGATGGCGCGGCGTTCACCGCTTTTTCGAAGGCGGCAAGCAATTCCTCGTTCTGGCTTTTGAGACTGATGGCAACGATGACCGTCACCGACAGCCCGAGCGCCCGGCGGCTGACACGGGCTTGATAGCCCTCGATGATGCCCGCTGCCTCGAGCGCTTTGATGCGCCGGGCGATGGCCGTGGGCGAGAGCGGGATGCGTTCGGCCAGCTCGACCTGGGTCTGGCGGCCGTCCTCAACCAGGGCGGCCAGGATGGCGCGATCCAGCGTATCCAAGGTTGTGAAGTTCATTTTCCGGCTCAATATCAAGATCTGATGCAGATAATCTGCGCATTCCAGCGCTTTTTCAAGCCGGTTCGCCGGCTATCCGCCCGCCAAATCGGCGATTCTCTTCTCCAAGGGCCACGATGCCCACCAAGAAACGGAGACTGATCATGCGCTTCATCGACCCCGCCCTGCTGTTTTCCCTGCTGAGGACGGCTCGTGCCACCTCGGCGAGAACTCGCCGTCCGTTCACGCCGCGAACCCGCTGAACCGAGTGCCCACTACCTTCGACCCCCAAGAGGAGATCAGCCATGCGCATCGGCGTTCCGACTGAGATCAAGACCAACGAGTTCCGCGTCGGCCTCGTTCCGGGGTCGGTGCGGGAGCTGGCCGCCAAGAGCCACGAGATCATCGTCCAGTCAGGTGCCGGTGCCGGCATCTTCGCCGACGACGCGACCTACGCCAAAGCCGGCGCCCGCATCGTGCCGGACGCCGACGCGGTATTTCGCGAGGCGGACATGATCGTCAAAGTGAAAGAGCCGCAGCGCAGCGAATACACGCGGCTCAATCCCGGCCAGATCCTTTTCACCTACCTGCATCTCGCGCCCGATCCGGATCAGGCGCGCGGGCTGATGGCCTCCGGCGCCGCGGCCATCGCCTACGAGACGGTGACCGACGCCAGCGGCGGCTTGCCGCTGCTCGCCCCGATGAGCGAGGTTGCCGGACGCCTGTCGATCGAAGCCGCGGCTCTCGCGCTGCGCCGACACTCGGGCGGTCGCGGCGTGCTGATGGGCGGCGTACCGGGCGTCAAACCGGCCAAGGTCGTCGTGCTCGGCGGCGGTGTGGTCGGTACGCACGCGGCGCGCATGGCTGCCGGCCTCGGCGCCGAGGTCTCGGTCCTCGACAAATCCCTGTCCCGCCTCCGCCAGCTCGACGAGCTGTTCGAGGGCCGCGCACGCACACTCTATTCGACCATGGACACGGTCGAGACGGAGGTGCTCGGGGCGGATGTGGTGATCGGCGCCGTGCTCGTGCCGGGAGCCAGCGCACCGAAGCTCGTGACGCGGCCGATGCTGAAAGAGATGAAGCGCGGCGCCGTGCTCGTCGATGTCTCCATCGATCAGGGCGGCTGTTTCGAGACCTCGAAGCCGACGACGCATGCCAACCCGACCTACGAGGTCGACGGCGTCATCCACTACTGCGTCGCCAATATGCCGGGCGCAGTGCCCGTGACCAGCGCACAGGCGCTGAACAACGCGACGCTGCCTTTCGTGTTCAAGCTCGCCGAGCGCGGGCTCGCCGCCTTCGACCGCGATCCGCATCTGGCTGCCGGTCTCAACGTGCGCGATGGGCGCATCATGCATCCGGCCGTCGCGGCCTCGCTCGGCTTCGACGGAGGCCCGGGAAAAGTGGAGGCTCTCGCGGCGTAGCGGCGTCGTCGTGAGAGACGCTACCGGTGTCAGCGCCGGTAGCAGAGGAAGTGCCGGTCGCGTTTCTCGTTTCCGAACGGGTCCGAATGCTCCGCCAGCGGTCTGATATTCCGCTGCCGACGCCATGTGCGCTCGCCGTCGAGACTGACGATGGTTTCGATCACTGATGTCACGCCGGTGGCGCTGCTGATCCAGCTCCGCTGAATGATCCGTCCCTGAGCGATGGCGTCGGCGATGGCCAGGAACTCGTTCAGCGAGGTCATCGCCTCGTCTTCGAATGTTTCGCCCGCGATGATGATGTCGAACTTCCGGTCGGCGCGCAGCAACAGCTCGAAAGGGCAAGCGCCGGTGACAGTCGGGATGACCGACATTTTCCAGTAGTCCGCAGTCTCGGTCTCCTCGACCCGCGCGGCGTCCGCCACCGATGGAATCCAGTAGCGCAGGCTGGCAATCGTGGTCTGGAGCTGCGATCGGAAGACGTCGTCGGAGGTGTCGGGAGAAAGCATATCGGCCCGCTGGCTGTTTCGGCTCGTGCCACCTTGGCGGATCGGCAGGCGAAAACAAGGGCCTGGGAATGTCAGCCGCCGAGTTTCTGCAGCAGCGCCTGATCGCTGGCCTGGGCGCGCTGCAGGGCCGGGCGATGGCCGAGCAACTCGGCGTAGCGGGTGAACTCGGGAAGCTCCGGCAGCAGCTTGAAGCCCAGCATCCAGCGCACACTGGAGCCGATCACGACGTCGGCGGCCGAGAAGGTCTCGCCGAGGATGTAGGGTCCGGGTCGCAGCGCAGAGGCGAGTACGCGGATGGTCGTTTCCGAATCGCCATAGGGCAGCATGCCGGAGGGTCCGCCTTCACGTTTCAGCGCCCGGTCGAGTATGGCCGGCTCGACGCAGGCGACATTGAAGACCATCCAGCGCAGATAGGTGCCCCTCGCCGGATCGCCGACCGGCGGCGCCAGTCCGGCGGCCGGAAAGGCATCCGCCAGATACATGGCGATGGCCGGCGTCTCGGTGACGACGGTGCCGCGGTGCACGATGGCTGGCACCTTGCCCATGGGATTGACGGCGAGATAGTCGGCGGCCTTGTGCGCACCCTTCTTGAGGTCGAGCACTTCGAGCCGGTGCTCGACACCGAGTTCCTCGAACAGCCAGCGGATGGTCGCCGAGCGTGTGTGCGGTGCGTGGTAGTGGACGAGATAGGCTGGCGAGTCGTTCGGCATCGGGGAACCTCATCTGATCCGCTGGCGCTCAGGTTGCGACCGCGCCCTTGTGCTCCACGCGGTGGTCGAGGGCGGCGGCCAGAAGCGCGCGCGTATAGTCCTCGCGCGGCTTGAGGAAAATCTGCTCCGAAGGACCTTCCTCGACCGTTCGGCCGTTTTTCATGACGATGACGGTGTTGCTCAGCGCGCGAACCACCTTGAGATCGTGGCTGATGAAGAGATATGCCAGCGAGCGCTTTTTCTGGAGCGTCCGCAGCAATTCGACGATCTGCGCCTGCACGCTCATGTCGAGAGCGCTGGTCGGCTCGTCGAGCATGACGAACTTCGGTTCCAGAACCATGGCGCGAGCGATCGCGATGCGCTGGCGCTGTCCGCCGGAGAACTCGTGCGGATAGCGGTCCATGGTCGAGGGATTGAGGCCGACCTCTTCCAGAGCCGTGGCGACGCGCTGGCGGCGCTCATCGTCGTCGAGGTCTGGCTGCTGGATTTCGAGGCCCTCGGCGATGATCTCGGCGACGGAGAGACGCGGCGACAGCGAGCCGTAGGGGTCCTGGAAAACGATCTGCATCTCCTTGCGCAAGGGTCGCATGGCCTTGGTATCGAGGCCGTCGATGCGTTTGCCGAGGTAGACGATCGGTCCGTTGGAGGAAACGAGACGCAGGATGGCGAGGCCGAGCGTCGTCTTGCCGGAGCCGGATTCGCCAACCACGCCGAGCGTCTCGCCGGCTCGAAGCTGTAGCGTCACGCCGTCGACGGCCTTGATGTGATCGACGGTTCGGCGCAGCAGCCCGCGCTTGATCGGAAACCACACCTTGAGATTGTCGGTCGAGACGACGACCGGCGACGTCGTGTCGGCGGCGGGTGGCGCGCCTTTCGGCTCGGCGGCGATGAGATGGCGGGTATAGGCGTGCTGCGGCGCCTTGAAGATTGCCTCGGTCGCGCCAGCTTCGACCACCTCGCCTGATTTCATAACGTAGATGCGCTCGGCCATGCGCCGCACGATGCCGAGATCGTGGGTGATGAGCAGCATGGCCATGCCCATCTCTTTCTGGAGCGATTTCAGCAGTTCCAGAATCTGCGCCTGGATCGTCACGTCGAGCGCCGTCGTCGGCTCGTCGGCGATCAGCAGATCCGGCTCGTTGGCGAGCGCCATGGCGATCATCACGCGCTGGCGCTGGCCGCCGGAGAGCTGGTGGGGGTAGGCGTCGAGCCGGCTTTCGGGGTCACGGATGCCGACCTTGGTCAAGAGTTCCAGCACGCGGGTGCGGGTCGCCTCGTCGCTCATGCCGCGATGGACTTTGAGGATTTCACCGACCTGCTGCTCGATGGTGTGCAGCGGATTGAGCGAGGTCATCGGCTCCTGGAAGATGATCGAGATCCGGTCGCCGCGGATCTTCTGCATCTCCTCTTCCGTCGCCTTCAGGAGATTGCGTCCTTCGAACAGGATTTCACCCGAGGGATGCGAGGCGGCCGGATAAGGGAGCAGCCGCATGATGGAAAGGGCCGAGACGGTCTTGCCGGAGCCCGATTCGCCGACGATCGCCACAGTCTCGCCCTTGGCGATGCTGAATGAGATGTTCTTGACGGCGTGCGTCGTCACACCACCGGCCGTGAAATCGATCGACAGGTTGCGGACTTCGACGAGGGTGTTCGATTTTGTCATGCGGCCCACACTTTCATGATCCCTCCGCAAGTAGCGGTTCGAAAACGACGATCTCGATCGAACCAGCGACCTTGATTGATTTGTCGGCCTTTGCAAAAAAAGCGCAGTTCCTTTCGCCGGCCGTAGCCGCATGAATAGCGTCCGGCATTCGGATGCCAGTAGTCGCACGAATCGCCGCGCCGGAAATGAGCACCGACCGTGAAACGCGGAAACCCCTCGAGTGCATAAATGAACACGTTTGTGTCCAGATAAACCCGGTGGCCCAGCAATCGGTCGATCATTTCCATTCTTCGCGCAGAGTCCGGATGGAAGCGACTGCGTCCTCAGGTGAGGGATATGCTCCTTGCGTCGCGCCTACGAATGAAGTCAAAGACCGGAGCGGTTGATCTCCAGTTGAAACAGGTTCGACGGTGACGCGCACGAGGCGTCCGCTTTCGATTCCGCGGCGAAGGTCCTCGGGCAGCTTTTCCGCCGGGTAGCGGTCTATAACGAACTTTGACCCGTCACCCATCGTGGTTCCTCACTTGAACGTCTTGCGCGGATCGAAAGCGTCGCGGACGGCCTCGCCGATGAAGATCAGCAGAGAGAGCATGATCGCGACCGAGAAGAAGGCGGTCAGCCCCAGCCACGGCGCCTCGGTCGCGTTCTTGCCCTGCAGCAGCAGCTCGCCGAGCGAAGCGGATCCGGGCGGCAGGCCCAGCCCCAAGAAATCCAGCGCCGTCAGCATGCCGACCGAGGCCGACATCTTGAAGGGCAGGAACGTCAGCGTCGCGACGGCGGCGTTGGGCAGCACGTGCTTGTACATGATCTTGGCGTCGGAGAGTCCGAGTGCACGGGCCGCGCGAACATATTCGAAGTTGCGGGCGCGCAGGAACTCGGCCCTCACCACGCCGACGAGCGAGGTCCAGCTGAAGAGCAGCAGGATCAGCAGCAGCGTCCAGAAGCCGGGCACCAGCACCGCCGACACGATGATCAGGATGTAAAGCTCCGGCATCGCCGACCAGATTTCCAGGAAGCGCTGGAAGACGAGATCGACCCGTCCGCCGAAATAGCCCTGCACCGCACCGGCCGCGATGCCGATGATCGACGACAGAATGGTCAGCAGCAGGCCGAAAAGCACCGACAGCCGGAAGCCGTAGATCACGCGGGCCAGCACGTCGCGGCCGTTGCTGTCGAGTCCGAGCCAGTTGGTGTTACCGACGGCCTTGAAGCGCGCGATCTGCTCGGGCGGAGCGTCGCAGAGCTCTGCGCTCGAGGCCCAGGGCGGCGGCGCCGGATAGCCGAGGCCGGCGGGCTCGCTGCGACCGCCGCGCTCCACCGTGCACTTGCCCTCGGAGTTGACCCGCGTCGGATAGTCCTTGTTGATCGTGTCGTAGGAATAGCGGACCGGCGGCCACAGCATCCAGCCGTTGGACTCGATTTCGTCGAGGATGGCCGGATCGCGATAGTCGGTCAACGCGAGGAAGCCGCCGAACTTCTCTTCAGGATAGTTGACGAGCACAGGAAACAGCGTCTCGCCCTTGTAGCGCACGACGAGCGGCCGGTCGTTGGCCAGGAACTCGGCAAACAGCGAGATGACGAACAGTGTCAGGAAAACGACGAGGCTCCAGTAGCCGCGCCGGTTGGATTTGAAGTTCTGCCAGCGGCGCCGGTTGATCGGCGTCAGCCCGAACCAGGACGCGAGCCAGCCCTTGAAGCCGGGCACCGGGCCGGATGCGGACTTGGCGACGCTGGCGGTGGGTGGCGTGGGGGTTGCCTCGCTCGACACGGCGTCAGACCTCCCGGCTCTCGAAATCGATCCGTGGATCGACGAGCGTGTAGATGAAGTCGGACACGATATTCAGAACGAGCCCCATGAGAGAGAAGATGAACAGGCTCGCGAATACGACCGGATAATCACGCTTGATCGCGGATTCGAAGCTGAGCAGCCCCAGGCCGTCGAGCGAGAAAATGGTCTCGATCAGCAGGCTGCCGGAGAAGAACGCGGTGATGAAGGTGCTCGGAAATCCGGCGATGATCAGCAGCATCGCGTTGCGGAAGACGTGCCCGTAGAGGATCTGGCGCTCGTTCAGCCCTTTTGCGCCGGCGGTGATCACGTACTGCTTGCGGATTTCGTCGAGGAAGCAGTTCTTGGTCAGGAACACCATGGTCGTGAAAGCGCCGAGCGACAGCGCGATCAGCGGCAGCGTCAGATGCCAGAAGTAGTCGACCACCTTGCCGATGAGCGAGAGCTGCTCCCAGTTCTCCGAGGTCAGCCCGCGGGTCGGGAACCACTGCACGAAGGACGAGCCGGCGAACATCACGAGCAGGAATACGGCGACCAGAAATCCCGGTATGGCATAACCGACGATGAGCGCGGCGCTGGTCCACACGTCGAACGGCGTGCCGTCGCTGACCGCCTTGCGGATACCGAGCGGGATCGACACGAGATAGGTCAGCAGCATCATCCAGATGCCGAGCGAGATCGAGGTCGGCAGCTTTTCGCCGATCAGCTTCAGCACGGAAACGTCACGGTAGTAGCTCTCGCCGAAGTCGAACGTCAGGTAGTTCTTCATCAGCAGGAAAAACCGCTCGTGCGCCGGCTTGTCGAGCCCGAACTGCTTTTCGAGGCTCTTGATGAATTCGGGATCGAGCCCCTGGGCGCCTCGATACTTCGAGCCGGCGCTCTCGGCGGCACCCTGCCCGGTCTGCGACTGTCCGGCGGCATTCGGCATGCCGTCGCCGCCGCCGCCGCTGATGCGGGCCGTGGCGGAAACATCGCTGCCCGTCAGCTTGGCGATCATCTGCTCGACCGGGCCGCCGGGCACCACCTGCGTCACGGCGAAGGTGATGAGCATGATTCCGAACAGGGTCGGAAAGATCAGCAGGATGCGCTTCAGGAGATAGGCGGCCATCGGCTCCGGTGTGTCCCAGCTATCTGCTTTTCAGTTTCTCGGCCTTGGCGGCATCGTACCACCAGGTGGCCAGTGCGCCGCGATCGTATTTGGGTTTGACGGCGGGAAAGCCGAACTTGTCCCAATAGACGATATTGTGCACGCCCTTGTACCAGTGTGGAACCCAATAGTGACCGGAGCGCAGCACCCGGTCGACGGCGCGGGTCGCCGCCACGAGCTCGGATCGCGATTTGGCGAGAATGATCTTCTCGACCAGAGCATCGACGACCGGATCGGCGATGCCGGCGAGATTGAAGCTGCCGTCCGTCTTGGCTGCCGCCGAGCCCCAGAAGTTCTTCAACTCGACGCCCGGGGTCAGCCGCAGGGAGTAGCGCTGGATCGACATGTCGAAGTCGAAGGTCTTCAGCCGCTGCTCGTACTGCGCGGGGTCGACGCGGCGCAGGCTGGCATTGATGCCGATGGCCTTGAGATTCTTGATGTAGGGGCCGATGATGCGCTCGAAGCCTTCTTCGAAGATGAGGATTTCGACGTCGAGCGTTTCGCCCGACGCATTGCGCACGACGGTCTCGACGTCCTTGGATTTCAGTCCGACCGACAGCATCAGCTTGCAGACAGCACCGCAGTCGGATGGTGTCTTTTCCTCGGTGACGACGCTCCACCCGGCCGCCGTCAGCAGCTCGCGCGCCTTTTTCAGGTTGTCGCGGATGTTGCCCGACCCGTCGGTCACGGGCGGCACGTAGGCGTCGCCGAATACATCCGGGGGCAGCGAAGCCCGGTGCGGCTCCAGCAGCGCCAGCTCCTCTGGCGATGGCGGGCCCGATGCCTTCATGTCGGAATTTTCGAAGAAGCTGGTCGTGCGCGTGTAGAGGCCGAAGAAGAGGTTGCGGTTGCTCCACTCGAAGTCGAAGGCGAGGCCCATGGCCTCGCGCACCCGCCTGTCCGCGAACTTCGCGCGCCGGGTGTTGACGAAAAAGCCCTGCGCACCGGAGGGTCGCTCGTCGGGAATGGTAGCGCGGATCAGCCGGCCGTCCTTCACCGCGTCCGAGTTGTAGCCCGTGGCCCAGTCGCGTGAGGTGAACTCCTCGCGGAAGTCGTAGTTGCCGGCCTTCAGGCTTTCCAGCTCCAGCGTGCGGTCGCGATAATATTCGTAGCGGATCTCATCAAAGTTGTTCTGTCCGCGGTTCACGGCGAGATCATTCGCCCAGTAGTCGGAGCGGCGCACGTAGGAGACGAACGTGCCGGCCTTGAAGTCGCCGATGCGATAGGGCCCCGAGCCGAGCGGCGGCTCGAGCGACGTTTTCTCGAAGTCGTTGGCGGTGTAGTAGGCTTTCGACAGCACCGGAAGCGAGGCGACGATGATCGGCAGATCGCGCACCAGATCGCCCTTGAAGGTGTAGCGCACCGTCGCGGCATCGATAGCCTCGGCCTTTTCTACGTCGCCGAGGATCAGCCGATAGCGGGGGTGACCCTTCTCCTTGAGTGTAACGAAACTAAAGGCGGCATCCTCAGCCGTTACAGGCGTGCCGTCGGCGAACTTCGCCTCGGGACGCAACTGAAACGTGACCGATCGGCCATCGGCTGCCACGTCGGCGGACTTCGCGATCAGGCCGTAGACCGTTTCGGGTTCGTCGAGGGCCGGCGTCATCAGCGTATCGAACACGAGTTCGAGGCCCTGTGCGGCGTCACCTTTGAGGATGAAATTGTTGAAACTGTCGAAGGTGATGCGTCCGGCCGAGCCGATCTGGCTCACCTTGCCGCCCTTGGGCGCCTCCGGATTGACGTAGTCGAAATGCGTGAAGTCCGGCTCGTACTTCAACTCGCCGAAGACCGAGAGACCATGGCGCGGCTCGGCGGACGCCGTGCCGCCCAGCGTAGCAATCGCGGCCAGGACAAATCCCAAGTGCCGGACGGTGGTGCGCCGGCGTCCAGGCGAAGCGGAGACTTCAATTGGCGACCACACCACAAGACGCCTCATGGACCGCTCGCCGCGCCCAGGGCCTTGGCTTTCTCCGGATCGGCCCACCACGTCCTGAGCAGGAAGGGCACCTGCGAGGGCGGCGTCTGAGGCCGGCCGAACTTGTCCCAGTAGGCGACGCGGACATACGGGAAGTACCAGTTCGGGATGACGTATTGGTTCCACAGCAGCACGCGGTCGAGCGCGCGGGTGGCGGCGACGAGATCGGCGCGGTCCTTGGCGAAGATCACGGCGTCGATCAGCTTGTCGATGGCCGGGTTCTTGATGCCGATCGTGTTGTTGGTGCCCTGGCTGTCGGCCGCCGAGGAACCCCAGAAATCGCGCTGCTCGTTGCCCGGCGAATGCGACTGGCCGAAATTCTCGACGATGATGTCGAAGTCGAACTGATCGGTGCGCCGCTTGTACTGCGAGGTATCGACCGTGCG
>JBQTIA010000018.1:0-52429 GCA_052388455.1 Hyphomicrobium sp. | reverse complement strand
CCATCGACCTCGATGCCGGCTATGCGCGCGGCAGCAGCATCGGCCGCGACACCATCAGCGGCTTCGAGCGCGTGATCGGGTCCTCAGGCGCCGACACGCTGACCGGCGACTCCGCCGCCAACGTCCTCATCGGCGGCATCGGCGCGGACGTGCTGGTCGGTGGCGCCGGCATCGACCGCCTGTTCGGGGAATCGAACGCGGACAGGATCACCGGTGGCGCGGGACGCGACGTCCTCTCCGGCGGCGGGTCCGCCGACCGGTTCATCTACACCGCCACGGCCGACAGCGGCATCACGGGAGCCACCCGGGACCGCATCATCGATTTCACCGCCGGCTCCGACGACATCGATCTCTCGGCCCTGGCCGGCGCCTACAGCTTCATCGCCAGCGCCGAGTTCACCGCCGCCAGGCAGGTCCGCTTCGAGGCGTTCGGGGACGATACTCTGGTCGAAATCTCCACCGACGCCGACACCGCCGCCGAGATGAGCATCCTGCTGCACGGGAGCGTGGCGCTGACGGCGGGGGATTTCATACTCTGAGCGGAGAGATCAGCACCGGCTGGAGCACGCCATGCGGCAGGATTGCCGGGCGCGGGTGCACTGGGCTGCGTTGAGACCGTTGCACGAAATGGCTTCGCAGCGCGCCGCGCAGGCCGGCCGGCAATCCCGATCCGGCGTGCCGAAGACCCGCGGCGGGGCCTTCGCCCACGCCGACGCGCCGAGACCGATCAGCCCGGCGGCCAGCAATGCGACATAGATACGACGGCGACCCATGCCTGTGCCTCCTCCGCCAAGATGGCCTCTCGCGCGGCGCAATGCTAGCCTCGGACGACGACCAACGAACCTCAGCCCCAGCCTGTGACCTACCTCCCTGCCCCCAGCGCGAAACTGATCCGTCGCTTCACCGACATCGTCGGCGCGGCGCACGCCGTCGGCGATCCGCGCGATCAGGTCGCCTACCTCAAGGAATGGCGCGATCTCTATTTTGGCCGCACGCCCCTGGTGCTGCGCCCCGGCACCACCGCTGAAGTGTCCGCCATTCTGGCGCTCGCCCATGAGCACGCGATCGCCGTCGTTCCGCAGGGGGGCAACACGGGACTGGTCGGCGGACAGATTCCGCACGACACCGGCAACGAGATCGTCGTCTCGGTCGAGCGCCTGCGCCGGGTAAGATCGATCGACGCTACAGCGACCAGCATGACCGTCGAAGCCGGCCTGACGCTCGCCGAGGTGCAGGCGGCGGCCGACGAGCGCGACCGGTTGTTTCCGCTCAGCATGGCCTCCGAGGGTAGCTGCCGCATCGGCGGAAATCTGGCGACCAACGCCGGCGGCGTCGCGGTCCTCGCCTACGGTAACGCCCGCGCGCTGACGCTCGGCGTGGAGGTGGTGCTGCCCGACGGGCGCGTGCTCGACGGCCTGAAGGCTCTCGCCAAGGACAACACCGGCTACGACCTGCGCGACCTGTTCATCGGGTCGGAGGGTACGCTCGGAATCATCACCGCGGCGACGCTGCGCCTCTACCCCAAGCCGAAGGAGCGCGAGACCGCGCTGGTGGCCTTGTCCGGCCTGCCGGCGGCACTCGACCTGCTGCACCTTGCCCGCGATCATGCCGGACCCGAGCTGACGGCTTTCGAATTCTTCTGCGACACGGCGCTGGCGTTCGTCGCACGGCACATGCCGTCGATCCGGCTGCCCTTCGACGCGCCGCATCCCTGGTACGCCCTGCTCGAAATCTCGAGCCTCGTCGACGACGGCAAGGCGGCACGCGTGATGGAGCACATCCTGGCGGCGGCGACGGACAAGGGAATCGCCGCCGATGCCGTCATCGCCGGATCGATCCAGCAGTCGAACGACCTCTGGAGGCTGCGCGAAAGCATTTCCGAAGCCCAGAAGCCGGAGGGCGGCAGCATCAAGCACGATATTTCGGTGCCCGTGACGGCGATCCCGGATTTCATCGCGGCGGCGGATCGCGTGGTGCAGCAGATCTGCCCGGGCGCGCGGCCGGTCCCCTTCGGACATCTCGGCGACGGCAACATCCACTACAACATCTCGCAGCCGCCCGAGATGGATCGGGGCCGCTTCCTGGCGCTGTGGGAACAGATGAGCCGCGGCGTGCACGACGTGGTCGCCGGGCTCAACGGTTCGATCTCGGCCGAGCACGGCATCGGCCGGCTCAAGCGGAGCGAGCTGCAGCGCCTGAAGAGCCCGGTCGAGTTGGACCTCCAGCGCCGCATCAAGCAGGCGATCGATCCCAAGGGCATCATGAACCCGGGAAAAGTGCTGTAGCGGCCACCGGCGTCGATGCAGCTACTCTTTGCCCGGCCGTGACCCGAGCCGCTTCACGGCGGCCACCTCGCGCGCCCACTCCTTGAACGGCCGTGCCGGCCATCCGCCGTAGATGGCACCAGCCGGTACGTCGTCGGTGACACCGGACTTGCCGGCGATCTGCGCGCCCGAGCCGATCTTGACGTGATCCTTGATGGCCGTGCATCCGCCGATGACGACGAAGTCGCCGAGCGTGGACGATCCCGCCATCCCGGACTGCGAGACCAGGACGCAATGCTTGCCGATCACCACGTTGTGGGCGATCTGCACCAGGTTGTCGATCTTGGTTCCCGCCCCGATGATGGTGTCGTTCAATGCACCGCGATCGACCGTGGTATTAGCCCCGATCTCGACGTCGTCATGAATGAGCACGCGCCCGATCTGCGGCACCTTGAGGTGGCCCTTCGCACTCATCGCATACCCGAACCCATCCTGCCCGACCCGCACGCCGGCATGCAGAATGACGCGATCGCCGATCAGACTGTGCATCACTGTGGTGCCCGGCCCGAGGTAGCTGTCGCGACCGATGACACAGCGCGCGCCGACCACGGCTGCAGCGGATATCAGTGTGCCGGCGCCGATCTTCGCCATATCGCCGACGATGGCACCCGGCTCGATCGTCGCGGATTCGTCGATCTCCGCGGAAGGGGCGATCATGTCGCCGCCGCGCGTGCCGGCCGGACGTCCCGCCGAGAGCGAGCGCAGCGCACCCGGGTAGAACAGCAGCATGGCCTTGACGAACACGGGGTAAGGCTTCGGACAGATGACCGCCGCCGTCGACGGCGGTGCGTCGGCGACCATGGCGGCCGGCATCAGGCACGCGCCGGCCTGTGAGGCCGCGAGCTGAGCGATGTATTTGCGGCCGTCGGCGAAGGAAAGATGCTCGGGGCCGGCTTCAATGAGCGTCTTCACGTCGCTGATCGGCCGCCGTGGATCGGCACCCGGTGCCAGTTCAGCGCCGATCGTCTCGGCCACGACGCTGAGCGGAAAGGGCCCAGCCCTTTCGAAGAAGCCCGGATGTTGCATCGTGATCCTTTTTTGATTGGCCGGCCTTCCCGGCCGGCGGGACGTCCTCTGCGGACGCCGTGTGGCCGGCAGCCGAAACCGGTCGTCAGAGCGTGCAAGGCTACACCCTCGGACACCGGGATGGTGCTAAAATTCGCCGGAACCTCGGAGCGGGGCAGCAGTTCAGGCCGTTCCCGACGCCTTCCTTTGCTTGGCCCGCTTGGCGAAGATGTTGAGCAGCTCGATGAGCGCAGAGAAGCCCATGGCCGCGTAGATGTAGCCGCGCGGCACGTGCAGGCCGAAACCGTCGGCGATCAGCACCATGCCGATCATCAGCAGGAAGCCGAGCGCCAGCATCAGCACGGTCGGATTGGCGCTGATGAAGCTGGCCAGAGGTCCGGCGGCGATCAGCATCACGATGACCGAGACGACGATGGCCACGACCATGATCGGAATGTGCTCGGTCATGCCGACCGCGGTCAGCAGGCTGTCGGTCGAGAACACGAGATCGAGCAGCAGGATCTGGCCGATCGCTGCACTGAGCGTCATTTCAGGCACCCGGCGGTTGAAAATGGTCGGTGCCGGATCGGGATCGACCTTCTCGTGAATTTCCTTGGTCGCCTTCCAGACCAGGAAGAGGCCGCCACCGATGAGGATCAGATCGCGCCAGGTGAATTCGTGCCCGATGGCCGAGAACACCGGCTGCGTCAGAGCCAGGATCACCGTCAGGAGACTCAGCATTCCGAGCCGCAGCACCACCGCGCCGCCGATGCCGAGTCGCCGCGCCGTGGCACGCTGATGCTCCGGCAGCTTGTTGGTGATCACCGAGATGAAAATCAGGTTGTCGATGCCGAGCACGACTTCCATGGCGATCAGGGTCAGGAGCGCCGCCCAGGCCGCAGGATCGGAGAGAAGGGGCAGGACGTGTTCCATGGGGCCGGCAGTCCTCGGCTGAATCGGTTGCAGGTTCGAGGGTTCCTATAACCCACCTCGCTCACGGTTGGCACCCGCCGCGACTCCCTGTTCGACCGGCACGGTGTCTGGAGAGACACACATCGCTCTGCGGCGCTCGCCTGGAACAGACCTTGCCTGACAGCCCTGTTCGCGACCCGCGTTCCAGGCTCGGCAGTGTTTCCGCCTCCCCCTCGTCATGGCGGAGCCATGCTTCGCATGGACGGGGGAGGATCGGAATTTCACGAGCTTAAGCATCGCGCATGCCGGACCCAGCCCCTGACACCAGCGCGATGCTCAAGCTCGATGAAATTCCTGGAGGGGGTGCGGAGAAACGCGCGCATCACCCCCACCGCGCCGCGCCGAGGGCGTTTGTCGGTACTCAACACGAAAGGCGAACGGTGGCGTTCAATCGTCCTCATGGGCTTAGCCATTGGCGCTCTGGTGCTGGCAAAAGCCCGGGCGAAAGGGCTACGATCGGCGTCTGTGCTGCACATAAGCCGGCCAGAGGTCGCTGCCTTGCGCTTGTCGAGACTACAGTCCCTGCTCACCGCAGCTCTGCTGGTGCTGGCGGTGGTGCTGCGCATCGCCGATCCCGCGCCGGTCGCCCGGCTCAGGATGTCGATCTTCGACCATTACATCGACCTCGCGCCGCGCGTGCCGGATCCGGCCTATCCGGTGCGCATCGTCGACATCGACGAGGCGTCTCTGGAACGCATCGGCCAGTGGCCCTGGCCGCGCACGCGGCTCGCCGAGCTGGTCGACAAACTGAAGTCGGCCGGCGCCAAAGTCATCGCGCTGGACCTCATTCTGGCAGAGCCGGACCGCCTGTCGCCGGAAGCCTTCGCGCGCGAGTTCGCCACCTCGCCGGAGCTGGCGCGGCTGGCAGAGCAGGCCAGCGCCCTGCCCTCGAACGACACGCGGCTGGCGCAGAGCATCGCGGCCGCACCGGTCGTGCTCGGGTTCGCCGCCGAGAAGAACGCGGACGCTCGGCCGCCGAAATCTTCGGCGAGCTTCGCCTTCGCCGGCGACAACCCGGCCCTGTTCGCACCGGACTTTCCCGGCGCGGTCGCCAGCCTGCCGATCCTCGCCGAGCGGGCGGCCGGCCTCGGCGTGGTCAACTGGCTGCCGGAGCGCGACCAGATCGTGCGCCGCGTCCCGCTGGTGTTTTCGATTGGCGGCGCCCTCTACTCCTCGCTCAGCCTGGAAGCACTGCGCGTCGGCGCCGGGGCCTCGACCGTGATGGTGAAGGCGTCGGGCGGCAGCGGCGTCTCGGCGTTCGGCCAGGAGACCGGCATCGAACTCATCCGCACCGGAGACACCGTGCTGCCAACCGATTCGTCCGGTCAGCTCTGGCTGAAGTTCACCCGTTCCGATCCCCGCCGCTATCTGCCGGCCCACCGCGTCCTCGACGGCAGCTTCGATCCCGCCGAAGTCGGCGGCCGGCACGTGTTCGTCGGCGCCAGCGCCGCCGGCCTGCTCGACCTGCGCGCGACGCCGCTCGACGCCGCCGTGCCGGGGGTAGAAATCCATGCCCAGGCGGTGGAGCAGATGCTGGCCGGGGAGCACCTGTCGCGGCCGGCCTATGCGACCGGCGCGGAGCTGATGTTCCTCGTCGGCTCGGGCCTCGTGCTGGTGTGGCTGATCCGCCGGGCGGGCCCGGTACGCGCCGCTCTCATCGGGCTCGCATCGATCGTCGCCGTCGGCTGGCTGTCGTGGCTCGCCTACGCCGGCGGCGGGCTGCTGTTCGATCCCGTCTATCCTTCGATTGCGCTGGTCGGGCTCTATCTCTCGACCTCGCTCGTCACCTACATCGGCACCGAGACGGAGCGGGCGCGGGTCCGCTCGGCGTTCGGCCATTACATTCCGGCGGCGATCGTCGACGGCATCGTGCAGGATCCGGAGAAGCTCCGCCTCGGCGGGGAATCGCGCGAGATCACCGTGCTGTTCGCCGACGTTCGCGGCTTCTCGCGCATCTCGGAGGGCATGACGCCGGAGGAGCTGATCGACTTCGTGATCAAGCTGTTCTCGCCGCTGACCGACATCATCTACGAGGAGGGCGGGACGGTCGACAAATACATGGGCGACGCCGTGATGGCCTTCTGGAATGCGCCGCTCGACGTACCCGATCACGCGACGCGCGCCGCCCACGCCGCGCTCCGAATGCAGGCCGCGCTGAAGGGCATCAACGAGGTGATCGCGGCGGATGCGATCCAGCGCGGGGCCAAGCCGGCCGAAGCGAAGCTCGGCATCGGCCTCAACACCGGCGAGTGCGTGGTCGGCAACGTCGGCTCGTCGCAGAAGAAAAACTATTCGATTCTCGGCGACGTGGTGAACATCGCCGCGCGGCTCGAGGAATCGACCAAGACCTACGGCATGCCGATCATCATGGGTGAGCGGACGGCGGCCAGCCTCGGCGAACTGGCCATGATCGAGATCGACCGCGTCGCACCACGCGGCAAGGACCGGCTCGAAACCCTGTTTGCCCTGATCGGGGACGAAAGCGCGGCCCGCGAGCCCGGCTTCGAAAAGCTCAGCACAACGTTCGCCGCACTCGCGCCGGCCGTCGCGGCCAAGGACACGGCCAAGGCGGCGACGCTGATCGAGGGCGTGCGCGCGCTCGGCAATCCCCGCTTCGACGGGCTCTGCGCCGCACTCGAAAAGAGGGTCAGATCCTGAGCGCAACAGAGTGACGGCCCGAAGATCGGCCCGCAGCCCGCTCAATAGCCGCCGTAACCGCCCTTCTTGCCGCCGCCACCCTTGCTGGCACCGATCGCCAGACCGATGCCGATGGCGAGGCCGATGGCCTTGGCAGCCTTGGCTCCATCGTCATTTTTTTTCTTATAGGGCTCTTTGTATTTTTTCTTCGGCGGATCGACGCGTACGACCTTGGTCTTCCTGGGAGCTTCGTATTTCGGCTCCGCCTTCTTGGTTTTCTTCGGTGGCGGCTCGTACTTCGGCTCGGCCTTCTTCACCTTCTTACGCGGCTCGTCAGGCTCGGCACGCCGTGTCCGCGGCGGACGGGGCTCGTCGCTGCCGTCGCAGCTGCCACTCTCGATCGCTGCCTGCTCGAAGCGAGCATCGGGATCGATGCTCGGCGGGCTGGCGACGAAGGGAAAGGCCGTTTCGAAATCGACGTCCTCGTCGCGGTGCAGGCCATCCCAGTTGCCGGGATCTCCGACCACGCCGCCGCCGTCGACGCGCACGATGCGGCAGGGGTCGTCCAGCACCTGACACTGGCCGCGATCGTTGCAGACCTGCACCTCGCCCTCGTGCAGCAGCATCCAGATGGCGCCGCTCTGCTCTACGAACACGTCGAACACTGTCCCGCGCACCGTGATCGAGGCGCTCGGCGTGCGGATGACGTAGGCCGGCTTGCGGGCGAGACCGGTGACGAAGCGGAAGGCGCCGCGCGCCATGTTGAGCACGATGGCGCCGCCGGTCTTGTCCGGATCGTAGACGAACTTGTCGAGGGTCAGCTTGGCGCCGGGGCCGAGCGCCAGCTTGGTTTCGTCGGCGAGAACGATCTCGCCCAGCCCGTCGTCGCCAACTGCGATCCGCTCGTTCTGCCGGACGCCGTCGTTGGTCGCCAGGTTGCGCCGCTCGCGCTCCAACTCGGCGGTGACCTCGTTGACGACTTTGATGGCCGCCCCGATGTTCTCTTCTGAGCGGGAGGGCGTGGACATCCCGAGTGCCGTCAGGATGACGAGTGCGACAAGAGCCGTGGTCCGCATGGCCGACACTCGCTCTGCTGATATGAATGGCGCTGCCGAGACGACGGAGAGACGACCGGACGACAAGGTACCGGTCCAAACGCCAGAACAGCGGGAAACGCAGTGTAGCCCAATCCACCGAACTCCCGCAACCCGCGGGAGTTCTCACGCGCGATCATCGCCGGAGATGCAGGCGAACGATGCTTCGCCGTAAGCGGTGCGGCGGCAATAATGCTCAGTCGAAGTGATAGTTGAGGCCGACGCGGGCGATGTGCCCGTCGGTCTCGAACTCGGGATCGAACACGGCTGGATTGGGAACGCCGCCGACCGTCGAGTTGGCGCGCACGGTCTCATCACCGAGGTCGTAGTAGAGATACTCGGTTTTCAGCGACCAGTTTCCGAGGCCGTATTCGAAGCCGGCGCCGGCCGTCCATCCGACCTTCACCTTGGTCTCGCGCTCATCGGCCAATCCTGCAACGGCGGGTGCCGCGAGCGAGAAGTGATAGTCGATCTGCCCCACCGCCAGTCCACCGCTCGCGAACACGAGGACATTGCCGTTCACGAAGCCGATGCGGCCGCGCAACGTCGACAGCCATTGCATGTCCTGCGTGGCGCGCGTGTAGATGTCGATGGCGACGGGAAGCACGGTCGCCGCACTGTCGCTGCCGCTGAGTGTCGAGCCAGCGAAATCCAGCTCCAGGCCGTAGACCAGATTGCCGGTCCTCATGTTGAAACCGGCCTGCAGCCCGCCGAGGAACCCCACGTCGTCGAGATCGAAATTCGATGGCAGATAGTTGAAGGCGAACGATGCGGCGCAATCCGGGGTTCCGTCGAAGGCCCCCGTCGGATCGTCACACGACATATCCGCGTCATCGGTTGCGAACGCTGCGGCGGCCGTCGCTCCGATGTAGAATCCCGACCAGCTCTGAGAAGGCGGAGTCGCTGCCGAGGCAACACCTCCGGAAGCTCCTCCATACCCTGCGGCCGCTGCCGCGCCACCGGAGCCGCCGCCATAGCCGCTGGCCGATCCGGCGCCACCAGAGCTGGCAGGGCCTGGATCGTAATCGGTCACGGGCGGACGCGACGGGGTGTCGCGCGCCGGCTCTTGCGGCCTGGATTGAGGTGCCTCGGCCCGCTGCTCGGTCGGGGGCGGCGTGCGATCGGCGAAGCAGGTGCCGGACTCGACGGCCACGCGCGTGAAGCGCGGGGCCGGGTCGACCTGCGGCGGGCGCACCACGAACGGAAACGCCGTCTCGAAATCGACCTCACGAGCCAGCGGCTGCTGATTCCATGTGGTGATTACCGACATCGACCCGTCGATGCCGACGCGCAGGATGGTGCAGGGCGTGTCGATGGTGCGGTTCTCGCCGCGGGTGTTGCTGACATCCAGAATGCCTTCGTGCAGCAAAATCCAGATGTTGCCGGCCGCGTCGACGTACACGTCGAAGATGGTGCCGCGCACAGAGATCGACGCGCTCGGGCTGCGGATCAGGTACGAATTCTTCTTGGCGAGCCCGGTGATGAAACGGAAGGCGCCCTTGGTCAGGTCGACCGTGATGGAGCCCGTCGTCTTGTCGGGGTCATAGACGAATTTGTCGAGCTTCAGGCTGGCGCCCGGGCCGATCGCGAGTTTGGTCTCGTCGTTGAGGCGCAATTCACCGATCGCATCCTGAGCGGCGGCGATGACCTCGTTCTGCTTGACGCCGTCCCCCTGCGCCAGAGCCCGCTGGGCCTGATCGATCTCGGCGGTGACGGAGTTGACGATGCGCACCGCGGAGCCGATCGGGTCTCCCGGGGCGGCGAGGGCCGGAGCTGCGGTCACGCAGGCAGCGAGCAAGCCTATGCAAAAATTGGCGGTTTTCCGGCGACGGTGGTGCATATGTTGAGCCCTCGAAGGCAGGGATGGTCTTGCGATAAATCGACTCAACACACGCTTTTCACGTTGCAGATTTGAGCCTGCGCGTCGAGGTCAGGCTATGTGATTCTCGGTTGCAGTGACATTCCCGCCTCGCCTTGTGAACGCGGTCGCTGCCCAATTCTTGAACGGCGGCCACGGCTTGTCCCCACCTGCCGGCCTTTTCTCGCCCATCAGACGGGCCGTGGACAGCCGCCACCGAACGTCCACCGCCGGCCCCGCGCTTTGATTTCGCAGCCTGCTGCCGCCGCGCGCCAATCCATGCTATGACCTGCCCCGTTTTGAAACGGGTGGTCTTGGTCGGAGGAATTTCACGTGTCTTCGAGAACAGGTGCCAGGTCGGCAGGGGTGGTGTCTGCGTTGGTTCTGGCGCTCGTCGCGTCGCTGGCTCAGACAGCGTTCGGCGCGAGCTTGTTCACGGCCCTAGACGGCGCGTGGACCGGTGGCGGGCAGGTCCGGCTCGACAGCGGCAAGAGCGAGCGGATCAAGTGCAAGGGCTATTACAACGCCAAATCCGGCGGCGCGCAGCTCGGCGTTGCAATCGACTGCGCCAACGCGGCGATCCGCATCAACATGCGGGCCAATCTGGTCGATGCGGGCGGCTCGATCTCCGGCACCTGGGAGGAGCGCGAGTTCAACCAGTCGGGCGCCGTGTCGGGCAAGTCGAATGGCGACAAGCTCAGCCTCAATTTTGCTGGTGCCATCACAGGCAAGATGTCCATCGAGGCCGCCGACGGCCAGCAGTCGGTGTCGATCACGACCGGCGGTCCGGGCTTCGTGGGTGTCGACCTGAAGTTTTCCAAGCGCTGAACGAAGCGGCGAGTCCGATCGCGCCGCGAGGCAGCTCCGAGACCCTGATGCGAGGACTGACGATGCCGATGACACTCCCGCGGAGCCTGATCGCTGGCCTCCTGGTCCTGCTGGCCGGACAATCGGCAGAGGCGCGCCGGCTGTCGGAAGATACCTCCAGAGGCTACGTCGTGGCCGAAAGCCGGTTCGGCAACGGCACCGTCTCTGGCGCCATTCGGGAAGCCCGCTTCGGTCTCGAAGTGCAACTGCCCGGCGGAAGCTGGGTCGGCTGCCGTCGGAGCTGCTCGGAAACCCTGCGCGTCGAAACGGTGGACTTCTGGGAGAAGAAGGGCGGCGTGGCGGGCGGCGGCGCGCTCCAGAACGAATGCGGCGTGTTCGGCTGCCTCGACTTCGGGTTTTAGAACTTATCTTAAGAGTGTTGATGAGGCCGACGATTCACGCTTCGGACGGATAGGGTCTGTAGCGAAACGTGGTCTATTGCAGGAACGGATTGGTCCGTCGCTCGACGCCGAGCGTGCTTCCGGGGCCGTGTCCGCAGACGAACATGTAGTCGTCGCCGAGCGGGAGAAGTTTCGCGGTGATGGCCGAAATCAGCGCCTCGTGATCGCCATAGGGGAAGTCGGTGCGGCCGATCGATCCGCGGAACAGCACGTCGCCCATCAGGATGAACTTCTGCCCCCGGTGGACGAACACCACCGAACCCGGCGAATGGCCCGGGCAGTGCAGGATTTCGAAGGTGTGTCCGGCGACCGTCACTGTGTCCCCGTCCGTCAGCCAGCGGTCCGGCACGACGTTCTTCGCCGGGATGCCGTACGACGCCCCCTGCTTTACGAGGTTGTCGAGCAGAAAGCGGTCGGCCGGGTGTGGACCTTCGATTTCGACACCGAGCGACTTGCGCAGGTCCTCGGCCCCGGCCGCGTGATCGATGTGCCCGTGCGTCAGCAGGATTTTTTCGGGCACCATGCCGACCTCGGCAATCGCCGCCTCGATGCGATCGAGGTCGCCGCCCGGATCGACGACCGCGCCGGACTTCGTTTCGCTGTTCCACAGCAGAGTGCAGTTCTGCTGGAACGGCGTGACGGGGATGATGGCGGCCTTGAGGGTCGTGAGGGGTGCTGGCTTGGTCATGCGTTTCCGGGGATTTGTGCAACGTTGCGCCAGCCTTAGCGGAGTTCAAACGGCCGGACCAGCCTCGCCTGCCGTGGGACCGGGCCTTTGGCGCGTGACCCGCTGACGCCGCGTCGGCCTCTGGTATAAGTCGATACGAAATGGGGGAGCCTCGGCTCCTCGCAACGACGACCGGACCTTCGAATGAACCTGATCGCAATGCGCTACGCCCGCATCGAGGGCACGGAAGTGTTGGTCGAGGTGCGATCGGCCGTAGAGGCCAAGGCGGCGATCAAGGAGCTTCGTCACAAGAAAAAGGAGCTGGCGCTGCTCAAGAAGCGGCTGGTCAAGGAACAACGCACATCGAGGGCGGCGCATGCCCGGGCCGAACGCGAGCGGGAACGCGCTGCCCGAGCCAAAGGCGTGGTGGCCTCGCTCCGCCGCGTCGGTCGCATGTTCAGTGCCGGCACGCCGGTCGCGTCGCGCGATCCCGACGTGATCGGCCACGATCTGCGCCGGATGGACGACATCTCCCACAACATCGACAGCTGCATCGTGCAGCTCGAAGGCAAGCTGCTGACACTGACCTGAGAGATGGACGGCCGACGAAGGATGGACCGATGGCGCAAGAGGGGTGCATTCGCTTGACCGCCGATCGGGATCGGACGAGACGACCGGCGCGGAATTTTCCCGCATGAAGCTCGCCCATGCCTTGCTCTCAGCCCTCAAGGACTACGGCGCGGCCGAGATCTTCGGCATTCCCGGCGATTTCGCGCTGCCGCTGTTCCGGGAGATCGAGCGAACGGGCATTCTGCCGCTTTATACGCTGTCGCACGAGCCGGCCGTCGGATTCGCGGCCGACAGCGCCGCGCGCTACCGCTCCTCGCTCTCCGTCGCGGCCGTCACCTACGGCGCCGGCGGCCTGAACCTCATCAATGCCGCCGCACAGGCGTACGCGGAAAAGTCCCCCGTCGTGTTCGTCTCGGGTGCGCCGGGCGCCAACGAGGGCCAGCTCGGGCTCGGGCTGCACCACCAGGTGAAGCACCTCGGCACGCAGCTCAACATTTTCCGCGAGGTGACGTGCGCGCAGGCGGTGCTCGACGATCCCGCCACGGCTCCAGGCGAGATCGCCCGCGTGCTGACGGCGGCGCGCGAGCTGTCGCGGCCCGTCTACATCGAGTTTCCCCGCGACCTGATCGATGCCGAATGCGCGCCGGTGCCGGCGTTCTCGCCGACGGTCTTCGATCCCGAAGCCGTCCGGGCCGCCGCGGAAGAGACCATCGAGCGGCTCGCCGCCGCCCGCGAGCCCGCACTCCTCGTCTGCGTCGAGGCGCGCCGCTACGGGCTCGAAGACAAGGTGTCCAAGCTGGCGCGGCGGCTCGCCATCCCGACGGCCACCACCTTCATGGCCCGCGGAATCCTGGCCGGCACCGGCACCCCGTTCATCGGCACCTACCTGGGGCTCGCGGGCGATGACGAAGTGCGCACGGCGATCGAGTCCTCGGATGCCCTGCTCATGCTCGGCGTCATCCTGTGCGACACCAATTTCGGCGTTTCCGAGCGGCTGATCGACCGCCGCCGCAGCATCCACGCCGTAGATCGGACGGTCCGGATCACGCACCACGCCTACGCCGACGTGCCGCTCGCGGCTTACGTCGACGAGTTGCTCGATCTCGCGCGGCCCCTCGGCGAGCCGCGGACCGCGAAGCCGCGTCCGCCGCCGGCGACCGCCATCCGCGATCACGCGGAGATCTTGCCCGCCGATGTTGCCGCCGCCGTCAACGACCTTTTCGAGCGCCACGGCCGTATGCCGATCGCCGCCGACATGGGTGATTGCCTCTTCACCGCCATGGACATCGTCTACACCGAGCTGGTGGCGCCGGCCTATTACGGCACCATGGGTCCGGGCGTGCCGATGGGGCTGGGCATGGAAGCGGCCAGCGGCCGTCGCACGCTGATCATGGTCGGCGACGGCGCCTTCCAGATGACCGGCTGGGAACTCGGCAACGCGGCCCGGCTCGGCCTCGAGCCCATCGTGCTGGTGATGAACAATGCCGCCTGGGGAATGCTCAAGGTGCTGCAATCCGGAACCGGCTACAACGACTTGACGGAATGGCGGTTCGCAGAGATTGCCGGGCCGCTCGGCGGGGTCGGCCAGCGGGTGTCGACGCGCTCCGAGCTGGCCGATGCCCTGGAGGCGGCCCATGCCGACAAGGACCACTGGCGGCTGATCGAGATCATGATCCCGCGCGGCGCCTACAGCCAAACGCTGCAGCGGTTCGTGGCGGCCATGAAGCGGCGCAGCGTGCTGGGCAAGGGATGAAAGGTAATCCGTAAACTCTAGCCCAGAGGTCTACTGCCTCTGGCGCCCCAACTCACGCTAAAATGCCACGGTGCTCGGACCGGGTGGCCCATGCCGGCCAAACGACCGCAATCGATTGAAGTGGAGGGACATGGCGATGGAAAACAAAATGGATGATCCGGATCCTTTCGAGCCCGGAACGCATACCTTCTCCGGCACGGTGCGCGCATGGCGGCGGTTTTCCGCCGAGCTGATCACCGACAGCGGCCTCGCCGTGCTGTTCCACGTGCGCCAGGGCCAGCCGCCGGTGCAGGTCGGCACCCGCATCACCATCACGGCGCGCAAGTATCGGCCCCGCTACCTGGTGCTGTCGGTGACCGCTCCCTGATCGGAATTTGGCGATCAGAACCGCTGAAGCCACGATAAAGAACTCTGATGCCGAGATCACGCGATTGCGATTTGTGTTGATCGCCCCTCCGCGCTATCTCACGTCCATCAGAGACGTGGTTTCAAACCTCTCCAAGGAGAACGAACATGAAGATCTGGACCAAGCCCGCCGTTCGTGAGCAGGAAGTCGGCCTCGAGGTTACCTCGTACCTGCCGGCTGAGATCGACGTCATCTAACGTCCGGTCCATCTGATCGAATTGAATTGCGGCGGCCGAGCACCTCGGCCGCCGCAATTGTTTTTGAGACACCCTGCTGACGCCTGCCGTCGGCGGAATTTCGCAAGCCGAACGGTCGGCATTGTCGCCGACTGGCCACACGTTGGGAGAACGTGGCCGCCGCCTCGAATCTGCCTCGTTGTCGCCACCAACGGCCACACATTAGGCGGCAGCGACGTCGGCGGTCAGTGCGCGGTGCCCCTCCAGTGCTAGGGGCTGTACGCAAAGCGGGGACTGCGCACTCGAAATGGAACTGGCCAGCCGCCGGCGTCGCCTCCCATACACTCCACACCTGCCCGTCAAGGCGTGTTTGCCGTGAGGTCCGGCACGTTGCGGCTCACGCGCCGCGGCCAACTTCCATCAGCAGCCGCTCGGCCTTGGCATCCTCGATCCGATTGGCGAGACGCTTGGCTTCGTGCTCGTCGCGCACCGTCTTGGCGAGGGTGAAGGTCGAGCCGAGCATGAACACGGTGCCCATCAGCAGGTAGCCCTTGACCCACAGCTCGGCGGGCATCGCCCAGATGCCGAGACCCATCATGAACACCGACGCTCCGAACGACAGATAGGTGAAGGTCAGCCAGGCGCCGGTGCTTTGAGAGGGAGTGGGGTTCATGGGGGCGATCCTCGTGAAAAACGATGGGGGTTCGGGAGTGCGATCGGCCTGAGCCGAGGCGGCGAAGCTGCGCGGCAGGCGGTGACTGGTCATCGGACCGTCACCGGTCCTTCGGGTTTTCCGCCCGCCGCCTTACGCATGCGGGCCATGACGTCGGACGGCTTTGTGAGACCGGCGGCACCGAACCCCGCCGCAGCGAGACGCTCTTCGACATCACGGGCTCCGGCCTGCCGCTCCAATTCGTCGAGCGCCGCCGAAACGTCCTCGTCGCGCGCCTGCTGCTCCTTGATGCGGGCCAGCGTACCTTCCGCCTCGCGCAAAGCTCCGGTTCCGACGGCGAGCGCGCGGCGGCCGTTGGCGCCGGCCCGGCGCAGCGCATCCTGAGCCCGGGCCAGTTCCAGACCGCGCCGCAGATCCATCAGCCGGCGGCGACCATCCTCGGCCAGCACCTTGAGCCGGCGCACGTCGGCCGCGAACCGCTCGGCCGCCGCCTGCCGCGCCCGCCGTTCGTCCTCGGCCGCCGCGATGACGGTCGCCGCCTCTTCGGCCAGATCCTCGCGCCCGCCGGATAGCGCCTGGCGGCCGCCCTGCTCGAGTTCGTCGATGCGCTGGTCGAGGGCGGCAACCGCACGCTCCTCGGAGGTCAGATGCGCCATGGCGCAGGCCAACTCGCGACGGGCGTGCTCGAGCGAGGCGGCGGCATCGCGCAGGTTCTGCTCGAGCAGGCGGATGGCGTTGGCGTCGAATAGCGCCTCGTCCGCCTCCACCACGGAAGCCCGCAGCAACGTGGTGAGAGTTTTCAGCATGATGTGTCCTTTGTCGTTTTGCTTGGACTATTGGGTCGTCTGGATATTGCATGAACTATGTTCACCGAGCCAACATAGCGCATGAATGATCATCGTTCAATATCGAATATGAACTCGGTTCATGTGGCGCCGAATCATGCTTAACTGGAGGTTGAGCGCTCGCCGAGCAGGCTGGCTCGGGCGTGCCGGGGCGTGACGGAACGCGGTTGGCACGAACGGCGGAAGGGGCCGGCCGCAGGCGGCGGGCTCGAATTCGGAGGGAACGACCATGACCCGCGTCGACGCGCCGGTGTACCGGGACCGACTGAAGGCCGACCTGCTGCGGATCGCCGAACGTCGGGTCGAGGCCGGCGGACTCGACGGGTTACAGGCTCGCCCCATCGCCGCCGAGGCCGGCTGCTCGGTCGGCACGCTCTACAATATCTTCGGCGACCTCGACGGGCTGATCGTCGCCGTCAACCGGCTGACGCTCGACTGCCTCGCCGTCCCGCTGGCCGCAACGTTCGAGACGACCATCGGCCAGCCGACCGAAGCCCGCCTGACCGAGCTGGCGCTGGCCTACATGCGCTTCGCGCTCGACAACCAGAGCCGATGGCGAGCCGTGTTCGAGCACCGCCACGCCGGCACGGCGCCCGACCTCGAAAGCTACCGCGCCGACCAAGGCCGCCTCCTCGCTTTGATCGAGGCGGTGGTCGCCGGCGAAATCGCGAGCAAGGATCAGCGCCGCCACGCCGCCCGCGCGCTCTTCGCGGCCGTGCACGGCATCCTCTCGCTCGCCCTCGACAACCGCATGAGCGCCTTCGACGCCGCCACCGTCGAAGCCGAGATCCGCTTCATCGTGCGGGCAGCGGCGCGGGGATTGAGCGAGCCGGGGTGATTTGCACGTCGGTCAAAGGGGAAGCGATCGTAGGTTGGCGTCGATCGAGGGGTGGGCACCGCCCCGAGGAGACCCAACGTCAATCGGCAACTCCGATTCGAGCGGCCAAGTGTTGGGCGACGTACCGAACGGGAAAACGATCCCGAATTCGAAGAAGACGAATTCGGGTCATGTCCCCTCCCCCCACAAAAATTCGGGGGCCGGTGAGGCCCCCGATTGAAGTCGGAGAGAGATGGGAGAGGCAGTGACGTGGAAACGCTTCAGGCCGCGACGTTCTCGTCGCCGGGGTTGCGCAGCACGTAGCCGCGACCCCAGACGGTCTCGATGTAGTGCTGGCCGCCGGTCGCGGCCTGCAGCTTTTTACGCAGCTTGCAGATGAAGACGTCGATGATCTTCAGCTCCGGCTCATCCATCCCGCCGTAGAGATGATTGAGGAACATTTCCTTGGTCAGCGTCGTGCCCTTGCGCAGCGAGAGGAGCTCCAGCATCTGGTACTCCTTGCCGGTGAGATGCACGCGCTGGCCGTTGACCTCGACGGTCTTGGTATCGAGATTGACCTTGAGGTCGCCCGTCTCGATGACTGACTGTGCGTGCCCTTTCGAGCGCCGCACGATGGCGTGAATTCTGGCGACCAGCTCGTCCTTGTGGAACGGCTTGGTCATGTAGTCGTCGGCGCCGAAGCCGAGGCCACGCACCTTGTCCTCGATCTGCGCCAGCCCCGACAGGATCAGGATCGGCGTCGAGACCTTGGCGACGCGCAGCGTCTTCAAGACCTCGTAGCCGCTCATGTCGGGCAGGTTCAGATCGAGAAGGATGATGTCGTAATCGTACAGCTTGCCGAGATCGACGCCTTCTTCGCCGAGATCGGTGGTGTAGACGTTGAAACCTTCGGACTGAAGCATCAGCTCGATGCTCTGCGCCGTAGCGCTGTCGTCCTCGATCAACAGGACCCGCATTGAAGTTCCTCTCCTCGCCGCCCCGTCGCTGAAGCGGCTTCGCCCGTTCCTGAAGAGAACGCTATTGCTGCTCGATCAAACCCGGCGATCGAACTAAACCGACGTTAGGAATTTACCCATCAGAGGTTAACAAACCCTAATTTTGTCTTGCGCCGAGCGGACGATCTCGACACACGCCAACTTGCTGCAACAGCCCCGCGGACGCACCTCGACCGAGAGCGTGCGGCAAGCACACGTCCTCGTCGGCCGAACGACCCCGGAAGGGCCGCACACCGCAGCGCCGACGGCGAACGCGCCGACGCTCAAAACCAAACATGTCCGCTTATTGCCGTCTCGACCCCAGTTGCTCCGAAACAGTCCAGACTGGGCCGTGTCGAACACATTTCGACCCGGCGTGCCACGTTCGAACCGTTACGGAACGACTCAAGAGCTAACAGAATTCGCGCAGCCCACCTAGGGGTTCGGACGCCCTTTTTTCGATGTCGTCAGCGCGCTTGAAACGAACCGGCTAGCGCGTTGCTTTACCGCAACTTAATGCGCATATGCTACTTGATGGGATGTGGCGTTGCGAGGGTCGCGCCAACCGCAGAGCGAGGCGCGATCACGCTCCGGCAGCCGAGGGGACGGCCGCTGTCGAACGGGTGGCATGGAACTTGAAGAACCGCTGTCGACCGTTGCGAGTTCGAAAATGTCAGGGGTATCGAACATGAAGTCACGCGAGACCGCCATCCGTGCCAAGCGCTTCGAGGTGGACGAAAAGGCGCGCAAGGCCGCCGACCTCGAGCATATGATTCGTGAATTCGAGAACATGGCCGTCGACCTGGATCGCCAGATCCGGGCCGAGGAAGACCGGACCGGAATCAAGGATCCGGCGCATTTCGCCTATTCCACGTTCGCCAAGTCGGCCGGCCAGCGCCGCGACAATCTCCTGTCGTCGGCGGCCGAGCTCAGGGCGAAATTCGAGGCGGCACTGCGCGAGCGCGACGAGGCCGAGGAACAGTTCGCCCGCGTCGCCGCCCCCGAGCAGCCCGCGAGCCCGCTCTCCTCCAGCCGCCGTCGCAGCGAACGCCACGCCAGCGCCGTGCTGCGCTGATCGCTGCAGACGCGAACCCACGACCCGCCCGCCGGCCGGACGTGCCGCAGCCAAGCCGAGCCGATATCCAGAGCCCGTGCCCGAGCGACCCTTGTTTCAAGGGCTTCTGCGTGTCATGCAGGGTGTGGACCGCGGCTCGGCCCGGGCATATTGCGATGCACTGTGCCGCCGCGAGAACCGGATCTCTGGGACGTGTTCGTCAGCACCATGCAACGGCTCTCACTCAGACTTGCTGGCGGGATCGCACGGCCGATGGTGCGGATGGCGCTCATCGCCGTACCCGCCGCGATGTTGGCAGGCTGCGCGGGCTCGGGCGTTCCTGAGCTGCCGCCCGTCGGAGCCCTCGCTGCGGCGTCGGGTCTGCCGCTGATCAGCGCAAGCCGCGTGGTCGGAACCCCGACCGAAGTCTACACGCGCATCGCCCGAGGAGCCGTGACCTGCTGGTTCGGCGCGACGGGGCCGCTCAAGGGCGACTATATCTACCATGCCGATGCGAAGCCCGATTCGAAGGGCGGCGGGGCGGACATCATCATCTTCGGCAAGGATTCCTCGGTCTCGCCCGATCCGCGGGCCATCAAGGCGTTTCAGATCGCCATCAAGCCGACGGGCGGCGCGCCCGAGCTGGGCGTCGAGAATTTTCGCGTGCCGGAGCCGCTGGCCGGCCGCCTGCGCGACGACGTGACCCGGTGGGGCGAAGGCGAGGAGGGCTGCGGCGACGGCCCCGTCACCCAGGGCTGGGACGCCGAGCAGAAAGCGCAGGCCAAATCGAAACAGGCACAATCCGCCGCAAAGCGGTCGACCGGGGCGGACAAGAAATAGCGACGGCCGGCCACCGCATCGTCAGTTCCGTTCATCAGACCCCGGATCTCTGGCAGCAGCGAGGGATCGAGGCCGGCGATGGCTTGGAACCAGCAATACTCGGCACTCAGCCGCGGTATTCCTGCACGCGGGTCGCCCGCAGCCCGGGAAGCCCGTGCTTCTCGATCGACCGCTGCCAGGAGAGGAACTCGTCGACCGTCAGCTTGTAGCGTTCGCACGCTTCATCGATGCTGAGCAGCCCGCCGCGAACGGCCGCGACGACTTCCGCCTTGCGCCGGATGACCCAGCGTTTGGTATTTTTCGGCGGCAGGTCCGCTACGGTCAACGGCGACCCATCGGGGCCGATGACGTAGCGCACGCGCGCTCTCATCTGTTGTTCGGTCATGATACTCATTACATACTCACGGACCAGATGCGGATGGTAACTGAACGCTCTTAAAAGCGAGCTAAGTCATTGAGTGAAAATACCATAAACCATCGTCCCGATGCACGCACTCGTGAGCGGTAACCTTGACGGGCATGGTTGCTTGAAAGTTAACAAAAATCAACCAACCCAAATCGTTGCCGGCGTCGGCTTGTTCGATTTATCAGCATCGCGGTCCGTCGCCGCCCCGGCCGGCTGGGGCTTGCGGGCAAGACCTTCGGCACACTATCAATTTGCGGAACTTCCGGGCATCGCCGCAGTTTCGGCGTCGATCGTCGTTATTTTCATGCGGGCGGGCTAGTGAGGTCCGACTCGCGCCGCCAAGGACATGACAGGGCCGTGACCCTCCCCGACAGCTCGACGTCTGGCGCCCAGACAAGGCCCTCGGCCGGTCCCGCCCTAGGACCGGTCCCCGGACCCCAGAGCGGTGTTGCGCCCCGGCGCATCGTCGTCGCCATGTCGGGCGGCGTCGACTCCTCGGTCGTCGCGGCGCTGCTGAAATCCCAAGGTCACGACGTCGTAGGCGTCACGCTGCAGCTCTACGACGACGGCGAGGCGAGCGGGCGCAAGGGAAGCTGCTGCGCCGGCCAGGACATCCGCGATGCCCGCAAGGTGGCCGAAAAGCTGGCCATTCCCCATTACGTGCTCGATTACGAGCGCCGCTTCGCCGACGCTGTGATCGGATCGTTCGCGGCCAGCTACATGGCCGGCGAGACGCCGATCCCCTGCGTCACCTGTAATCAGCAGATCAAGTTCAACGACCTGCTCTCGATGGTCGGCGACCTCGGGTCCGACACGCTGGCGACCGGCCATTATATAGTGAAACGCGATAGCGCCGCCGGCCCGACGCTGCATCGTGCGGCCGATGCCAGCCGCGACCAGAGCTATTTCCTGTTCGCCACCACCCGCGATCAGCTCGCCCGGCTGTCGTTCCCGATCGGCGGACTGCGCAAAGCGGAGGTGCGCGAGCTGGCCCGGACCTTCGAGCTGCCCGTTGCCGACAAGGCCGACAGCCAGGACATCTGCTTCGTCCCCAAGGGCCGCTACACCGACGTGATCGAGCGACTGAGACCCGGCGCGCTGCGCGCGGGCGACATCGTCCACACCGACGGCCGTGTGCTCGGCCGCCACGATGGGATCATCAATTATACCGTCGGCCAGCGCCGCGGGCTCGGCATCCCGGCGAGCGAGCCGCTGTTCGTGCTTCGCCTCGACGCCGCCCGCAACGAAGTGGTGGTGGGACCACGTGACTGCTTGCGGACCGACGGGCTCATCCTTAAAAACGTCAATTGGCTCGGCGACGAGCCGCTCGAACTCGCTCTCCGGGGACTTCAGGTTTACGCACGCATCCGGTCGACGGCCGATCCGCAGCCTGCACGTCTGGATCGGGACGCCGACGGGCATGTGCGGGTCGTCCTCGAAAATGGTGAATTCGGCGTGGCGACCGGTCAGGCCTGTGTCCTCTACCAGGATGGTGCTGCCGACTCCCGCATCCTGGGCGGAGGATGGATCGAACGGACCGCACGGCACGTGGGGGCCGGGCGATCCGAGACCGGACCCGCCGACCGAGCAGCCCTCGACCGGCCGGGTGGTATCTCGGAAAGAGCAGTCGAAAGCGTCAGAGGAGCACGTGGGTGACATGAGATCGAGCCTGCAGCCCAATCCGCGGCGTCGCGCGCCGGAACTCGAGCGCGAAGATGGGCGGATCGTCGGCATCGGCCGCATCGACGAGGATGCCGTCAAGAGCGCCTACCGGCGTTGGGCACCGATCTATGACAGCACCTTCGGCCGCGTCTCGACCGAGGGCCGAAGGCAGGCCGTGCGGGTGATCAACAGCCGCAAGGGCCGCGTGCTGGAAGTCGGCGTCGGCACCGGGCTCTCGCTCGGCGAATACAGCCGCCACCTGGAGGTGGTCGGCATCGATCTCTCCCCGGAAATGCTCGAAAAGGCGCGGGAAAAGGTCAACAAGGAGCGGCTCGAAAATGTCGCCGGCCTGCATGAAATGGATGCCGGCGATCTGAGCTTTCCGGATGCCACTTTCGACACTGTCGTCGCCATGTACGTGATGACCGTCGTGCCCGACCCCGAGCGCGTGATGCGCGAGCTGGCTCGCGTCACCCGCCCCGGCGGCGAGGTCATCCTGGTCAATCATTTCAGCCAGGAGGAAGGTGTGCGCGGCTGGGTCGAGCGACGCATGGCTCCGTTCGCAGAAATCATCGGCTGGCGGCCGGTGTTCGACGTGGCCCGCGTCATGGGCTGCGAGGATCTCACCCTGGTCGAGCGCCAGCCCATGAAGCCGTGGGGCATCTTCACCATGATGCGCTTCGCCAAGGCGGCGTCCGCCCGGCACGCCATCGCGGCCGAGTAAGGCGCTTCGCGACACGCTTCGGCCGGCGCCGGCGCCGCCGTTGGTTGCCGGCGGGGCCGGCGTTATTGACAGGTTCGCGGCGCGGTCCCTATAGACGTGCGCCCTTACGGCTCGCGGCGACAGAGGCGCGGGCCGTCATCGGCGTCTCGGCGCGGTCCGGGATGGCGGGATAGCTCAGGTGGTTAGAGCGACGGTCTCATAATCCGTAGGTCGGCGGTTCAAGTCCGCCTCCCGCTACCAGACTTGCAAAAATTGTCACTCAGCCGGAACGGTCGCCGGCGAAGCTGACCAGCCCCATTTTCCCAATGACGGCCAGTGCCAGCAGCACGTGGTCGAGGCGCTGGCCAAGCGTGGCGGCGAGCCTGGCCGGCGTGTCGCTGCCGCGATCGAGCGCCTGCAGAATGCTCGCGACCATGTCCACTGCCGGAAGGGATTCGGGCAGATAGGCGAAGAGGGCGTCGCCGGACAGAGTGCGGAAACGATCGGCCGTGGCGCCGTCGGCCACACGGATCGACGTATCCGGCCCCAGCACACGAGTTGCATAGTCGGCGAACGAGCGTGCAGGGTCGAGCCGCGACGGGGCGGCCCTGGGCGCTGCCGCGAGCCGGGCCATCCAGGCGGAATCGGCCGCAGCGGCCGTTCGACGGCGCGCCAGGTCGGCCCACAGTTCCTGATAGCGCCGGTAGACGACGCTCCAGTCGAATTCCGTTCGCGCTCTCGCTCGTCCCGATGCGCCGAGCGAGCGCCTGAGATCGGGAGAGTTGACGAGGTCTGTGAGCCGCGCGGCCAGCGTCGCCATATCGACCGAAACGGTGCGGCAGGCGAGCGCGCAATACTGATCGTAGGTGAGTTCGCCGCATTCGTGCGCTGCGGCCATCGTCTCGCCGAGGCCCGGCGGCAGCATCGTCGTCGGCACGAGGAACCCGTCGCGGCCGTCGCGTATTGTGTCGCGATAACCGTCCCAGTCTGTGGCGACGACCGGAAGGCCGGCGGCCATGGCTTCCACCGGCGCCAGGCCAAATGTCTCCTGAATGTTGTCCGACAGCGAGACGAAGAGATCGGCGCCGGCCCATGCGGCGGATCGCTTGTCCGCCTCGCGCCCGTCGACGAACAGTGATCGCACCGACGGCATGTGAGCTTTCGCGCCGTCGCGGAAAGCCTTCTCGATGGCTTCGTTGGCGAACCAGCCGCACTGGATGAGCGCCAGCTTCTTCCCCGTCCGCCGCGCAGCGTCCTCGAGCCCGACATACATGGCATGGGGATGCGCCTTGGCGTGGAAACTCAGCCGGCCGACGAAGATCGCCGCCACCTCGTCGGCCTCGAGGCCGAGTGCCTTGCGGCCGGCCCGCCGCTCGGCGTCGCTGAACTGAAAATCGGCACAGTGAACACCCAGGGGAATGACCGGTAGCTGCGGCAGCTCGACCGTCAGCGTTGCACCGAACCGCCAGTCGAGAAAGGCACGTTCCGCGCCGACGATCGTCTCGACCGTTGCGCGCACCGACCGCGACGTGCAGATCAGCGCGTCCCACGGCATCACCGGCGCAGTGGCCAGGTCCGCGATGGCGTCCATGGCCAGATGCGATGCAGTCGTGTGGGTCACGCCGGTGAGCGAGTAGGCGGCCGGCCCGGCCCGCAGCCTGAGCCGCGCCACATCGGCGAGCACCGGCCCCGGTGTATAGAGAGTGCCCGTCGCCGCGAGGAGATCGAGCCGCCCGGCTGGAATCCAGCGGGTCTGGGCGGCGCCATCGATGCCGTGCACCATGCGGGCGAAGGCATCGGCTGAGGCACGGCGCGGCGTATAGGCCGCCAGGACCTCGCCACTCCGCCCGCCGACCGCAGCCCGGAGAAAGGCGTTGCCGGCCGACTGGCGGCCCATGAGCTTGGGCCCGTCCAGCACGTAGGCTTCGGGCTCGAAGAGGATGGCGGCGTTTTTGGACATCATGCGACGGTGAGAGGTTGGGCTGTGCGAGGTGGCTCGATACGTGACCGTACTATCATTTCTCATGACCGGGCCACGAGAGACACGGCATCGGAAGCGGATCACGTGGCCGCTCGGGCCTCGCGTCGCGGCCTGAATGGAACAAACATAAAACCAGTCGGCCGACGGAAGCGGTTTTGCGTTGCCGGCGGCCGGCGCAGGCATCAAAATCGAACCGGTCGCTGGCCTGTCGGAGGTTGCGGATGTCGAAGTTCAGAGCCTTGGCCGTGGGGCTGATCACCGGAGCCGCAGCGTTCACGCCCGCTGCGCCCGCCGTGTCGTCACCGCTCGCCCGTGCCACCGCGTCGATCGAGGACGCGCCGGCCTTCGTCGAGGTGCACGCGAAAGGGCATCGGGGCAAGCACCGATATTATCGCGCCACCGGCCGCGACGATGTCGTGGTCCACGCTCCGACGACCTTTGTCGAAACGCGCGGGCGGCGGGTGTGGGTCGATGCACCGTTCACTTCGGTGCGGGTTGGACACCGCAGTGTTTGGGTCAGAGCACCGTTCGTCAACCTCTACGTTCGGCGTTGACCGCGCAACGTCGCCTTGCGGTCCGTTGCCGGCGATAGCCATGCCCCGAGGAATCGCGGGGTCCGTCTCCCGCGCTCCGCCTAAATGACCGGCGGCCGGCGAGGGCCGGCGCTCGACATAATTCTTCCCAGGCCCCATGATGTGTCGGAGCGGGTTCCGCAATGAATTTGTGAATAGGGGAGGTGCCAGTGTTCGGCCGCAATACGACCAACGATCAGACGTCTCAGAAGCCACAAGCTACCAACGCCCCGGCGCCCGCCGCTCCGGCCGCCGCTCCAGCCAACCGGGCCTCGCCGTTCGGCCCGCCGACCACCATGGGCTCGTCGATCATCGGCACCGATCTCACGATCCTCGGAGAGAAGATCACCATCATTTCTCAGAACCGCGTCCAGATCGACGGCGACGTGCGCGGCGACGTCAATGGCAAGCAGGTCATCATCGGCGACGAGGGATCGGTGATCGGCACGGTGTGGGCCGAGACGATCGAAGTCCGCGGCGGCATCCGCGGCGCCATCAAGGGCACCTCCGTGACACTGCATCCGACCGCCGTGGTCGAAGGCGACATCACCCACCAGACCCTCGCCATCTCGGAAGGCGCCCAGTTCGACGGCCGGGTCCGCCGGGCCAAGGACAACGGCGAATTGAAGCCCAACCTCGACGTGACGACGTTCGCGGGCACCGCGCCGCCGTCGAGCGGCGGCTGAGGCTCCGAACGACCCTGGAAATGAAAAAGCCCGGCCGCCGAAGACGAGGCCGGGCTTTTTCTGTGCTCAGCCGCGAACTGTTGAGATCGTGGCGGTGAGACGATGCGTTGCGCCCGGCGCGACGGTGACGACATCGTCGCCGGCATTCGCCGTCTCGACACAGACCATGCGCCGATGACCCTCGGGCCCCATGTCGCCGAGGCGTTGGCTTTTCGCGATCCAGGGATTCCAGACGACTGTCGCCCGGCTGCCCGATTTTGCGATGGCGATCGTGCGGTCAAAGCCCTCGTCGCGGATCAGCACCGTTTCTTCGCTCGCTTCGTAAACGCGGTCGACCTCGGCGTCGATGACGATGGAACCCGACTGCCGACGCCGCTGAAGCGCGCCGACATGGTCGACATAGGTCGCCCCGTGCAGCCCGTCGATCGACACAGCGGACACGTCGCTGACCGCAAAATACGAATGCAGCGCCTGGGTCAGGGGCACCGTCTCTGCGCCGACATTGGTCGTGGTCAGCGCCAGCGTGAGCGCCTGCGAGACCACGATCTCGAGACGCACGCGCGCGCGATACGGCCATAGCGAGACGTGTGCGGACAGCGGCTCGAATTCCAGGGCAAGGCTTGCCACCTCCTTCCTTGCGTCGCTCGACACCACGCGCCAGGGGCTTGTGCGGACGAACCCGTGCGCCGGTTTGGCGGCATCGGTCGGGTGCCGGCCGAACCATGGCCAGCAGACGGGGATGCCGCCGCGGGTCGCTTTGCCGGTTGCGAGGCGAGCGGCCGGCGAAAGCCAGAGCACGTCGCGGTCGCCAGCCGGGACGAAAGACAGCACCTGTGCGCCTTGCAGCGCGACGACGGCGCGCCCGCCCGTTGCAGTGAGAATGGCGACGACGCCGCCGAGCGGGCTGGCTTCAAAGCAGACACCGTCGGCACGGCCATGCTCCGCCGTCAGCCGCGCCGCCTCCGATCCCGCAGCCGAATGCCCGTCCAATCAGAACCCCCGGCGCCCGGCGCCATCGGTGTCGACACAGGCGTGCCTGACCTGATTGTCCGCACCTACGATCTGACACACCTGCCGCTTGTGACTTGTATTGGATCGTATGGCGGATGGGGTCGTCCTGAATCCATAGCCCCGGGCGACGATGGCGACCAGCTCATCCTGGCAATAGGGCGTCGCCAGCGACACGCCCCTGACCATCTGGAAACCGTTGGAGCATTTTATCCGCGCCGTCGCCGGATCGGCCGGGAGCGCGAAGGCGGTCGGCAGGGCAACGACGGTCGACAGGAACTTGGGCAGCCGGGTGCAGCGGATGGGTGTCATCATGGGTCTCCGGTCTCGACGCCGCATGGACACAGAAGATTAGCATCTCTCCGGGCTGCAAGACAGTGTGTTCACGGCACATTCTTCGGTCCCGGCGCACCGGCGCCGCCATGGCCTCTCTCCAGCACATCGTGTAAGGATCGGCCGCAATGGGGGACGGCGAGGGAGCGCGCCATGCTGACGATCTACGACACCACCGGAAACAGCCTGCTGAAGCACAACGAGACGGCGCCGCTGACCAAGGACAGCGTCTGGTTCGACCTGCTCAATCCGACCCCGGAAGAGGACAAGTTCGTCGAGCAGGCCCTCGGCATTTCGGTGCCGACGCGGGCCGAGATGCGCGAGATCGAGGCGTCCAGCCGCTTCTACCAGGAAAACGGCGCCGCCTACATGACGGCCTTCATCGTCTACAACATCGAGGAGCCAACACCCTCGGCCTCGGCCATCACCTTCATCCTCGCCGGCAACCACCTCGTCACGGTGCGCTACGCCGAGCCGAAGGCGTTTCCGCTGTTCCTGACCCGCGTGGAAAAGGGCGATGCGGCGTGTACCGGCGGAGCGCCGATCCTCATCGGGTTGCTGGAGACCATCATTCAGCGCATGGCCGATCTCATCGAGAAGCTGCAGGACGAGGTCGACCGCCTGGGCCTCTCGATCTTCGACATGAAGGCCCACCGCCGGGACCGCAACGCCCGCCTCGACGTGGTGCTCAAGGGAACCGGCAAGCTGGGCGATCTCGTCGCCCGCGCCCAGGAAAGCGCGACCTCCGTCGGCCGCGTGCTCTTCTTCTTCGAGTCCGTGGCTCAAGAGCGCGGCTGCGACGCCAGGATTTCCACCCGCATCAACGCCGCCCAGCGCGACGTCACCTCGCTCAAGGAGCACATGACGTTCCTCACCGGCCGCATCGGATTCCTGCTCGACGCGACACTCGGCATGATCACGACCGAGCAGAACCAGATCATCAAGCTCTTCTCGGTGATGGCCGTCATGCTGATGCCGCCGACGCTCGTCGCGTCGATCTACGGAATGAATTTCGAGGCCATCCACGAGTTCAAGTGGGAGTACGGCTACTGGTGGGCGCTCGGGCTGATGCTGGTCGCGGCCCTCATCCCCTTCATCTACTTCAAGCGCAAGGGCTGGCTGTAGGCCACGATCGCTTCAGACCCTATCAGTCCGAAGCGTGAACCGTCGGTCTCATCAAAACTTGAGAGCGTGATTGCGTTCACGCTCTAACGCCACGCGAGCGTCAGGCGCGACGGGCGCTCGCCGGAGGCGGCTTGACCTCCGCCGGCGCGGTCCGGGGTGCCGGGTCCGTCGCGGGCACCGGAGTTGCCACGGCGCCGAGAAACCGCTGCCGGAGATCGGCGGTCTCGCGCCGGCCGATGTTCGACTTGTTGCGGTCGAGCCATTTCGACGTCTCGTCGCGGCCGGCGCCGAAGAGGTGGGTGAAGAGCGCCCAGTCCGGTTTCATCTTGCTCTCGTCACTGAGGGATGCGGTGTAGCGGCCCGCCTCGACGAGATGGAACCGGTGCAACGCGATCGGACGCAGCCGCCCCTTGCGCACGCCGAATGGCCCGCGCATCGTCTCGCGCACCGTCTCGATGATCTCGACATCGCGGAGCAGCGGCGCGTTGAACGTCAGCCGGTTGGCGTGGCCGGAAATCTCTCGCACCCCCGTCGGCGTGCCAGTCTTGACCAGCGGATTGATCTGCACGATCAGCGTGTCGGCCACCGGACTTTCGAGCGCCAGTGTCACCAGATCGGGATTGGCGGAAAAGCCGCCGTCCCAGTAGGCGACACCGTTGATCTCCACCGCATGATGCAGCGTCGGCAGACAGCAGGAGGCGCACACGGTATCAACGGTGATGCCGGCGCGGCGGAACAGGCGGGCCTTGCCGCTCGCCACCTCGGTCGCCGCGATCAGCAGCTCCACCGGGCTCTTGGCGCGCAGCTTGTCGAAGTCAATCGTTTCCGTCAGCAGGCGGCGCAGGGGATCGAAGCCGAGCGGATTGAAATCGTAGGGCGACCACAGTGTTGCGACATGCGCCAGCGAGGTCGAGCGCGACAGGCCGTAGAGAAACGGATTGAGCTTCAGGAAGTCGGGGACACCGGCTTTGTAGACCGCCTCCCACACGCGACGAAGATTGGCCCGCGCCGCATCGCGGCTGCCCGCCGCCAGACCACCCGCGACGGCGACGGCATTGACCGCCCCGGCACTCGCCGCCGAGATCCAGCCGATCTCGATGTCGGTCTCCTCGAGCAGCCGGTCGAGCACACCCCAGGTGAACGCGCCATGCGCCCCGCCACCCTGCAGGGCGAGATTGATCCTGTGACGCCGTTTGACTCGGAACACGCTTCTTCCGCCCGACCGCGCGGCGTCTAACCGGCGGCCGACCTCCAGCCCCGTTTTCGCACACGTCCGCGATGCATAACACGCTACCGCCGGGGGATCGAGCACGAGCAATGCCACACGCCATCGGCGGCATGGCGGAAATCACAATCGTTCCAGGCCGCGAGGGGTGGGAATGTCACGATCTGGCAGGGGTGATGCCGTTCAGCTACTGTTCAAGTGCCGGCTGCGATGCTGGCGACATCGAGATCGGTCCTGCGCGCTCCGCAAGCGGTTCGCAGCCGGACCGGCACGAAAGCGAAAAATCGAAGTCATTCGGAGGATCCAATGAAACTGCGCTCGAATTTGCCGGCTGTCGCCACTGGTCTCGTGACCAGCATTCTCCTCGCGACGGCCGCGACCAGCGCCAGCGCCGCCTGCAAGGGCCATTCCCACACCGCATCCGGATCGGCGAGCGGCATTCAGTACCTCGCCAGCGTCAGCGCGAAGAACGCCTGGAAGAGCACCGTCGGCGGTCACGACGGCGGCGCGTACGATTCCTGGTACAAGGCCAGCAACAAGAGCGTCACCTGCAAGAAGGGTGGCCCCGGCGCGCTGTGGACCTGCACGGCGAAGGCGAAGCCTTGCTCGTAAGTGATTATTGCGGTCCGCAGGGGTTGGCGCGCGTCCGCACCGATCCCTGCGGACCGATCACGTTTCCAGCCGCTTCAGCGCCGTCTGCCAGCGCTTGATGGCGGCTTCCAACTCCGCCTTGCGGGCCCGCGCCTCCTCGATCGCTTCCGGCTTCGCCTTGGCAACGAAGTTCGGGTTGTCGAGCTTGGCATTCATCTTCGCGGTATCGGCCTCGGCGGCGGCGATTTCCTTTTTCAGCCGCGCCCGCTCGGCACCCATGTCGATCAGCCCCTCGAGCGGAATCGCGGCCGTCGTCTCGCCGGCAACCACCAGCGCCGCACCCTTGGGCGGAGACTTGACGAACGCCACGCTGTCGAGGCGCGCGAGGCGCTTGATCGCTTCGTCGTGGTCTCGGGCGCAGGCACGCACCTTGTCACTCGCGCCGACGAGCGAAAGCGGGATCTTGGCCGCCGCCGGCACGCTCATCTCGGTCCGCACCGAGCGCACCTCCGACACCAGCCGGATGACCCAGCCGATCTCCTCGCTCACCTCGGCATTGGTCAGCCCGTCGAGCACGGGCCATTCGCTCAGCGCCAACAGATTGCGCCGCGCAACCCCGTGCTCGACCATGTGCGCCCACAGCTCTTCGGTGATGAAGGGCATGAACGGGTGCAGCAGCTTGTAGATCTGGTCCAGCGTCCAGGCGACGGTGGCGCGCGTTTCGGGCTTGGCGCGCTCGTCGTCACCCATCAGGATCGGCTTGATCAGCTCCAGATACCAGTCGCAGAAGATGCCCCACACGAACTCGTAGGCCGCACCCGCCGCCTCGTTGAACTTGTATGCTTCGAGTGACGCCGTGACGGCCTTCGCCGCCGTCTCCGTTTCACCCGCGATCCAGCGGTTGAAGGCGTGCTTGACCTTCTTGGGATCGAAATCCCGCTGGCGCACGCACTCGTTCTGCTCGGCGAAGCGCGAGGCGTTCCACAGCTTGGTCGCGAAGTTGCGGTATCCCTCGACGCGATCGATGGAGAGTTTCACGTCCGAGCCCTGCGCGGCCATGGCGGCCATGGTGAAGCGCAGCGCGTCGGTGCCATAGGGTGAGATGCCGTCGGGATACTCGCGCCGGATTTCCTTTTCGACCTTGTTGGCCTGCTCCTTGGCGAGACCGGCGGTGCGCTTGGCGACGAGGCCGGCGAGATCGATGCCGTCGATGATGTCGAGCGGATCGATGACGTTGCCCCGCGTCTTCGACATCTTTTTCCCTTGCCCGTCACGAACCAGGCCGTGGATGTAGACGTCGCGGAACGGCACCTCCTTCATGAAATGGGTGCCCATCATCATCATGCGGGCAACCCAGAAGAAAATGATGTCGAAGCCGGTAACGAGCGCGCTCGTCGGATAGAAGCGTTTCAATTCCTTGGTCTTGTCCGGCCACCCGAGCGTCGAGAACGGCCACAGCGCCGAGGAGAACCAGGTGTCGAGCACGTCCTCGTCGCGGATCAGCGGCACGTCCTTGCCGTGATGCTTCTTGGCCAGCGAAATTGCTTCGGCTTCGTCGGTTGCGACGAAAACTTTTCCATCAGCATCGTACCACGCCGGAATCTGGTGCCCCCACCAGAGCTGGCGTGAGACGCACCAGGGCTGGATGTTGTCCAGCCAGCGAAAATAATCGGCCGCGAAACGTTCCGGCACGAAGCGGGTCTTGCCGTCCTTGACGGCGGCGAGCGCCGGCTTGGCGAGCTCCGCGGCGTTGACGTACCATTGATCGGTGAGCCAGGGCTCGACAGCGACTCCCGAGCGGTCGCCGTGCGGCACCGCGTGCGAGGTCGGCTCGATCTTTTCCAAGAGCCCGAGCGCGGCGAGATCGGCGACCACGCGGCGGCGCGCCTCGAAGCGGTCGAGGCCGCGATAGGCGGCCGGCACCTCGTCGTTGAGCTTTCCGAAGGCATCGAGGATGTTGAGCTTGTCGAGACCCTGCCGCTTGCCGACCTCGAAATCGTTGAAGTCGTGCGCGGGCGTGATCTTGACCGCGCCGCTGCCTTTCTCGGGATCGGAGTATTCGTCGGCAACGATGGGAATGTCGCGGTCCGCGAGCGGCAGTTTCACCCTCGCCTTGGCGGCGATCAGCGGCGCGTAGCGTTCGTCTTCCGGGTGCACTGCGACGCCGGTATCGCCGAGCATCGTCTCGGGCCGCGTCGTGGCGACGACGATGTGGTCCTTCGCGTATCCCGCCACCGGGCTCGAAAGCGGATAGCGGAAATAGTACATGTGCCCGGAAGGGTCGCGCGCCAGCACCTTGCCCAGCGCCTCGGCGTCGAACGGCTTGTCCGGATCGCCGTCCTGTTGCTTGCCGGCCTCCGGCCGGACCCAGGCAAAAGATCCCTTTTTCTCGATCTGAACGACTTCGAGATCGGAAATGGCGGTCTGGAATTTGGGGTCCCAGTTGACCAGCCGCTTGTCTTTGTAGACGAGCCCCGCGCGGTGCAATTCGACGAAGACCTTGACGACGGCCTTCGAGAGCCCCTCGTCCATGGTGAAGCGCTCGCGCGACCAATCGCACGAGCAGCCCAGCCGCTTCAGCTGATTGACGATGGTGCCGCCCGATTCCTCCTTCCACTTCCAGACTTCGGCTAGAAAGGCGTCGCGGCCCATGGTGCGCCGGTCGGTGCGGTTCTCGCCGGCGAGTTTGCGCTCCACCACCATCTGCGTCGCGATGCCGGCGTGATCCGTGCCCGGCTGCCAGAGCACGTCCTTGCCGCGCATGCGCTCGAAGCGGCAGAGCACGTCCTGCAGCGTGTTGTTGAGCGCATGCCCCATGTGGAGCGAGCCGGTGACGTTCGGCGGCGGAATGACGATGGCGTAGGCGGGGGCCTTGGCACGCTTGGCCTGGCTGCACCTGAAGGCGCCGGCCGCCTCCCATTCAGCGCTGATTCGCGGTTCGATTTCAGCCGGCTGATAGGTCTTGTCGAGCATCGAAGGGTGGCGCGCTTTCGCTTGGAGAAGGTGGCCGTCCTACGCTCCCACAAAGCGCACTGTCAACACAGGGGCATAAACCACGAAGGAAGCCTGACAACCACAGGGGCTGGCAACCCAGCGACGGTTTGACGGCCCTCGCGTCACGGAGCTTCCCTCCCCAGGCGCTCCTCCGTCAGCCGCCCGGCGGGCGGGCGGCGTCGGCGGTGGCTCTCACCGTCTCGACGCGCAGGGCTTTTTCGATGATGCGAGGCATGTTGTCGGTCAGCCATTGCTGCAGCATGGGCCGCAGCAGATCGGCGACAGCGTCCTCCAGCGTGCGCACGGGAGCCGCCTGTCCGGCTGGTGTGTCGCTGCCGCTGCCGGTCGAAGGTTGGGGCGCCGTTGCAGGGGGCTTCATCGCCTGAGCCGCCGCAAATGCGGCCAAAATCGAACCCGATCCGGCCGAAACAGGCTCGGAGGCCCCGGCAAGTGCGGCCGCGGCTGCCGCCGAGCGCGGTGTCTCGCTGGTGGCAGCCGCCGGTTCCACCGGTGTCGCCGCCTTCGGCACGGCTCGGGCGGCTGCTTTCGGCTCGACGTCCGCATTGGCCTTCGGCTCAATTTGATGGGCAGCCTTCGGCTCGACATGCACCGCGGCCTTCGGCTCGACATGCACCGCAGCCTTCGGCTCGACATGAGCACCAGCCTTCGGCTCGACGCTCGCCACCGCAAGTCCTGCGGCCAGCGCGCCGAGTGCCGTGGCACCCGCGGCCGACGTTTCCGCTTCGGTGTGCTGCAGAGTGGTCTCGGGAGTGGCCGCAGCCGGCACAGCGGCGGCGGGTCCGTCGAACGACGACCCGAATGCGATTGATCGCGGCGGCAGTGGCACCGACGCTTCCGCCTTGGGCGAGGTGTCGCCCTGGGACGTGCCCCGCGCCAGGGCGGTCAGCCGCGTCTCGAGAGTGGACGGCGGCAGTGCCGACGACGCCGAAGGCACCGACACGGACGAACCGAGTGACGGGCGACCGTCGGAGCCGGCGCGCGACGGCGACGCCTCCGGCATCGGCATGGCGGCGATGACAACCGGCCCAGGTTTCGTCGCGCGGTCGGCAACCTGGGCGACGGGGGCTTGGGCCTGCGCTGCGGCGGCTTCGAGGTGGCTGCCGTTGGCCGGGTGCAGAGCAGTCCCATTGCTGCCGGCGATGGCACGGGCTGCTGCCGGCGTCTCCATGGCCGCCAAACCGAGTTCGCGGCCGATCGAGTCGCCGCCGTTCGACGCCGAGGACTTCGGCGGGGCGGACGGTGCGGCGGGCGGAGCCGGGATGTTCTGAGCCGGCGAACTGGCCGGCGGATAAAACGACGGCCTCGCGGGGGCGGTATGTGCCACCGGTGGCGGCGGCGGAGCGGCACCCGTGAACGGTACGGTTGATGTGGGAAGCGGATCGGCCTGCCCGGAGAGGATCGCAAACGCCGACGGCGCCGACTTGGCCGGGGAATTCCTCCACACCGCCCACGACTCGTCGGCTAGGTCCGGCGGCGTGCGCAACGCAGCTTCATCGGAGGCGCGGACCAGTGGCGAGGGAATTTCGATTTTCGACGACGACAGGGGAGGCGCCGGAGAGGCCGAGGGCGTCGGCGGACCCGCGCCATTGGTCGTGACGCCGAACAGCGGGTTCGTCAGCAAATCGGCGAGATCGGGTTCCAGGGGAGCACCGGCCGGCACCGATGAAGACGCCGGAGCCCGCAACGCCTCGGCCAGCCGGCCGAAGGGCGGCAAGGGGGCTGCTTCGGCGACGTGCGCATGCGGAGCGCGTCCGGGGGATGCGCCGTTCGGCGCGGCCAGCATCGGCGCTACAGGGGCCGGTGCGGTCGCCGCCGGCTGCGAGGCCGGCGAGAGGCTCGCCGGCTGACCGAAGGACGGGCTGAGGGACAGACTTGCGGACGCTGGGGACGGCAGCGTTATCGCCGCCGGGCTATGATCAGCGGCCGGCTTCGACCGTTCGGCCTGGGTGTCCCGGCTCCGCTCGCGAGCCTCCGAGCCGCTGGCCGGCACGGCGAAGGCCGGCTTGAACAAGGGATTGGAGGGGAGCGGCGCGACGATGGCGGAATCGGAGTGCCGGTCCGGTCTGACGGCGGGCTCCTCGGCGATGATCTTGCGGATCGACGCCAGGATTTCTTCCATGCTCGGCTCGCTGGCCCGTTCCTGTCTGTTCATATCCCCACCTCGATGACGTGCCCCGCATGACCGGCGGACTCACACGCGCACGCGCCGATTCGACCGCCTCCGGTGGTACAACGACCTCCGCAGCGCTTCAATGTGACTTCCCCTGCCATCCTCAGCTCTTCTCGCCGCCCATTCACACTGCGAAAAGAGCTTGAGGGTCTGCAATTCCAACATGGACCTCGTCGCCCCGAGCGGCCGCGCAGGTGCCTGCCCACGCGCCGGCCTGACGGAGAGGCGCCCAGCGCATCACCCCGCTTCAATTGGCCGGTGGCTTGCGGGTGAGTTTTACGCTTTCCGCCACCTCGATATGCAGAGCCTTTTCGACCATGCGCGGCATGTTTTCCGCCAGCCACTGCCGCAGCATCGGCCTCAGCAGGTCGGCGGTGGTATCCTCGATCGTACCGACCGGCTGCGCGGCTCCGCGGTCGGCGGCCGACGCTGCGGACGGAGGAGGCAGCGATTCGGCGACCGGCACCGGCGGCGCGGCCCTCGCCGGAGCTTCGACCGGCAGCGGGACTTCGTGGAGCAGCGGATAGGCTGACATTTCGGCCGCAGCCGCATAAATCGGCGCACTGGCAGGGGTGGCAACCGATGGGGTCGCCCAATCCGTTGCCTCGACCGGCGCCGGCTCCACCCCATCGCGTTCGAAATGACCCGGGATGATGGCGGAGAAGTCGACGCCCGGCGGTGGCTCGACGGGAGTCGGCTCGAAGGCTTGAGGCGGCTCTTCCGGCGATGCGGCGGCGGCCGGCTGGAACGGCTGCACGGCACCTAGCCGCGCCATCCGCGTGTCGCGGAAGGGGACCATCACGCGCTTCACGTCATCGGTGCCGGAACTCGATGCGGTCGCCGGAGGACTGGTCATGGCACTGGCGGAGTTGGTGAAACTGGCGAGCCAGCCCGACGACGCCTGCGCCGCGGCCGGTGCAGGGCTCGGTTCCTGGGTGGGCTCGTAGGCTGTATGTTGGGGATGGGGCTGCGGGACGTGCTCGACTGCGGAGGCGGAAGCGACGGCCTGAACGACGGCCGGGGCCGCGGGACGCGCTTCGAGACGCGGCGAGGTGAGACCGCTCAGTTGATCGTTTTGAGTGGCGTGAGCACCGTTCGCAGAAGGCCAGACCGGACTGGACGGCAGCGGCGAGAGATACGGATCGACCGACGCGCCGTTCTCTCCGCCGCGCAGGGCTCGGACTTCGCCGGCGGGACCGGCCGACGCGCTACGCAAGGCATCCGTCAGACGGCCGAAGAGCGGAGCCGGTTTTTCAGGTGTCGGCGGCGATGGCCGGAAAATGGCCGGTAATTCGAAATCGTGGGAGTCGTCGATCGTCTGCATCGAAGCCTGCGGCCGGGCCGCTCGCAGATCGATGACGGGATTGGCCCCCTGCGGCTCGTCGGCAATGATCCGGCGTATCGACGCCAGGATCTCTTCCATGCTCGGCTGACCGTTCTTCTCGGTGAGATTCATTACGCCACCTCTTACACGCACGCGCTGTTTCAGCCCCCAATCGCGATCTGGATCCGATTTGCTTATCCGCCTGCAAACCCATCCACCCGGAACAGCCGCCCCCAATCCAGCGCCTGTTCCGATCCGTCCGCCCCGGGAATTACGAGAGGCGGACGGGATCAATCCCGCTCATGCCGTGTTGTGTGCAAAACCCACGTCAAGACCGAAGGTTAGGTATCGTCCTTGGCAACTCTGTGGCAAAAAGCAGCGAAACTGCGGCTTTGTATCATTGCGCCTGCCGGCCCGTCCATGATTCCGAAGTCGAATGGACCGTCGACGGCGCAGATTTCTCGCCGATGTCCGCAGCGTAAGCGGCCTGCGGGACCCACAGCAGAGCGCTCGACCGGAACTACAGCCCCATCATGGTTCGATGAAGGATTTGAGCTTAAAGCACCGCTGCCAAGGAGTTATTTCACCGGCTCCGGCACGACCTCCGCGCGCCAGGGATCATCGTCGGTGATCCGCGTGCCGATCCATTTGCGGCGGGTTTCCAGGTGATGGACTTCAGGATCGTAGATCACGGAGGCGACCCCGAGATTTGCGACGTCGAGCAGACCGATGGCCGAGCGCAGCGAATAGCTGGTCACCACGAGGTTGCGCCGCGTCGTTTCGAGCTGAACCTGGGAGTTCAACAGCTCGAGCTCCGCGTTGAGCACGTCGAGCAGAGTCCGCTGCCCGACCCGCTCCTCCTCACGCACGCCGGCGAGCGCCGTGCTGTTGGCCGACACCTGCGTGCTGTCCGACTGCACCTGGGCCCGGACGGCCATCGTCTGCGACCAGTTGGTCACGACCCGCGCCTCCACCTGCGTCCGCGCCTCCTCGATGTCCTGGATGCGTCCCAGATGCTCGTGCTTCGCCTGCCGGACCTGGGCATAGACTTCGCCACCCTGGTAGATCGGCACGCTCAGCCGCCCGGTCACCGTCGCCGTCTCGGTCTCGTCGGTGAACCGTGACGTGTCGAACCGGTTGGACCAGCTCGCCTCGAGCTGCACCTGAGGCAGAAGCTGGCCGCGGATGCGGTCGATCGCATGGCGGGCCGCCTGCTCGCGGAAGAGCGCCGCGACGACCTGCGGATGGCCGTGTGTACCGATGTCGACGGCCTGATCTATAGAGCTTGGCAGGCCGGCGTTATAATTCGATGGCTCGACCAGGTTGCTCGGCGGATGGCCGACCGAGCGTTCGAAATTGGCACGGCTGATCTTGAGATTGGCGCGGGCCAGCTCCAGGTCAGACACCGCGCCGGCCCGTCTCGCCTGCGACTGGGCGACGTCCGTCTTCGTCACCTCGCCGACGGCGAAGCGGTCCTGCGTCGCCTTCAGCTCTCTCGAAAGCACGTTGACGTTGTTTTCCCGCAGCCGCACGATGGCCTGATCGCGGATCACGTCCATGTAGGCGGTGACCACCTCCAGCAGCAGTGTCTGCTCTGTGTCGCGCAGCGTCTGCTGGCCGGCCGCAACCTGAGCATCGGCCTCGCTGACGGCAAAGAACGTCTGACCGCCGCGGAAGATTGGCTGCACCGCGTCGATCCGGTAGCCTTTGGGGTGGATCGTGCCATCGTTGAGGCTCGGCGGACGGGTTTTATTGTCGATCATGTTGACGTCGCCCGTCGCATCGATCTGCGGGCGGTATCCCGACATGGCCCGGGCGACGTTCTCGTCGGTGGCCCTGAGACGCGCCCGCTCGGCATCGAGCCGCGGACTGTACTGGTAGGCGGACGCCAGAGCCTCTTCGAGCGTCTCCGCGTGGGCCGAAGTGAAGCTAGTAGAGACCAGCAGCACTCCCGAGGCCAGCGCTACGACGACTGCAGCCCCCGCGATGGCTCTCGCTGCGAATCCGGACAGCAAACGGCCAGTCGCGGCCATCAGCGCAGACTTCGGCATCGATGGCAGCGTGTTTCGCAGCATGTCCGGCAGGTTCTTCCTCGCCATCGGCAACGATCTGGAGTCCGTTTTGCAGCGTCGGGACTGAGCTGCGCCGTTTGCCAAGTACCACCAACGCCGTCGTCCGCATGGACGCGCGATTCGCAAATCCCCCGACCGCAGAATCATGGATAAGTTACTAACACGATCCACAGCCGACAGAACAGCGAACCCACGACGGATGCTCGCCGCCGCTCCAGGCAAGGCGCAGGGCGTGGCGCAAATCCCACAAGGGCTTGAAAGTCAGGGACGGATCGCCATCGTCCGCGCCACAAAATGGACCGGGCGAGCACATCAGGCGAGCCGCGCCGCTCGATGTGCAAAAGATGTATCACAAACGTGTGGCCGCGTGGTCGGCTGAGGCACCCGCCCGCTCAGGCCCGGTCGATCAGCACCCGTGCGGGTGCAGCCGCCGCCGCTCACTCGTCGGGGAGAATGGGCTCGTTTTCGGCGTCGGGGGCGTCGAACAGCTCGCTTCGCCCGTCCGCATGCGAGATGGCGAGGCCGAACCACTTCTGGCGAACCTCGTGATAGTGCTCTTCCTCGTCGTAGAGGGTGGGGCTGACGGCGAGCGCCTCGCCGGTCAGCCGGCCCATGGCGGCGAGCAGAGAATAGCCGGCGAGCACGTGGTCGCGCCGGGTTTGGGTCAACTGGATCGCCGCATCGAGATATTCCTGCTCGGCGTCGAGCAGATCGAGAAGCGTCCTCTGCCCGACCTTTTCTTCTTCCCGCACGCCATCGAGAGCCGTGCGGCCCGCCTCGACCTGCACCTGATCGGATTTCAACTGGGCGTGCGACGCCATCAGCCGGGCCCAGGCCCGCGAGACGGCTTCCCGCGTTTCGGTGCGCGCCTGCTCGATCTCTTGGATACGGCTGACGTGGGTATGCTTGGCCTGACGCACGCGCGCATCGATCTCGCCGCCACGATAGAGCGGCACGTTGATGCGGCCGGTGATGCTGGCGGATTCCTGCTCATCGAGCGTGCGCGACAGCTCGTTGCGATAGGCGTAGTTCGCTTCGAGTCGCACCTCTGGCAGCAGTTCGCCGCGCACCTCGTCGACGTTGAAGCGTGCCGCCTCCTCCCGATAGAGCGCGGATACGACGTTGGGACTTTCCTGCTCCGAGATTTCGATCGCCGACGCCAGCGAGCGGGGCAGCAGCTTCATACGCAGCGGCGGCTCCGCGACCGCTCCGGGGGCATGGCCGATGGCGCGCTCGTAGGCGGCGCGGGCGACCTTCAGGTTGGCCTTGGCGAACTCGGCCGCCGACACCGCACGCGCGCGCCGCGCCCGCGCCTGGGCGACATCGGTCTTGGTGACCTCCTTGGCCGCCCGCCGGGCTTCTGCCGCCTCGACTTCCCGCGTCAGCACGACCACGTTGTGCTCGCGGAAGCGAAGGATGGTCTGGTCACGCACCACGTCGAGATAGGCGGTGACCGCCTCCAGAAGAGTTTCCGTCTCGACCTGACGCAGCGTCTGCCGCCCGGCGCGCACGTTGGCCTCGGCCTGATTGACCGCGCTTTCCGTCCTGAACCCGCTGAAGATCGGCTGCACGAGGCTGATTTCGTAGCCCCAAGGGTTGGTCGAGCCCATGCCGGCCGTCTCGGGCTTTGTCTTGCGACCGTCGTTGCCGTAGTCGGCCGTGCCGTCCACCTGCGGCCGGTATCCCGCGCTGGCCCGCGGCACCTCCTCGTCCGTCGCCCTGAGGCGCGCCCGCTCGGCATCGATCTTGGGATTGTACTGATAGGCCGCAGCCAGCGCTTCCGTCAGCGTCTCGGCATAAACAGGCGTCGCCGCAAATGCCGCGGCCACGGCCAGCACTGCCAGAACCGACACCGATCCCCGACCGGCCGTCCCATGGCGCTCCATCCGACCGACGGCTTTCCAACCCAGCGGCATTGTCCGCTCCTCGAACCCCACAGGACGCAACGCCTGCTGGGACCGATTGGCGGCTGATTCGCTGAACGATTGGTAAAGCCGGGGCCATGCCGTCAACCGGCCGCCCCGCCGATGATGAGCGGAAGCGCTATCCGGCGATCAAGGGATCAGAAGCTGAACACAGGCGGGGAATCGAACTCGGCGAGCCGGGGCGCGGCGGCGTCGAACGCCACCCGCCGGCTGACCGTCTCCCCGCGCCGCTGCCAGACGACGGCCTGCCCGGCCCCGCCCGACAGGTGAACGGCGACGAGACGCCCGCCCTCATCGAGCTGCTCGAAAAGGGCCGCCGGCTCGCTCGCGATGGCGCCTTCGACGACGATCACGTCATAGGGCGCCGCTTTGGGCCAGCCGGCCGCGAGCGCACCCTGCATGACCGCGACATTGTCGAGAGAGAGAGCGGCGAGTGTCGCCGTCGCTCGGTCGGCGAGCGACGACTCGGCTTCGAGCGCGACCACGGTTTCAGCCAGCCGGCCGAGCACGGCGGAGGAATATCCGCTGCCGGCGCCGACATCGAGGACGACGTGATGCGGCTCGACGGCGGCCAGATCCAAAAGCCGCGCCAGCGTCCTCGGCGCCAGCAGGGTGCGCGGCGGCCGATTGCCGGAACCATCGGACATCCGCACCTCGCCGTCCATATAGGCCAGCGGCTTCATGACGTCGGTGACGAACGCCTCGCGCGGGACCGCCTGCATCGCCAGCATGATCCGACGATCGGTCACGTCGCTGGGACGGACCTGCGACTCGACCATGTTGCGGCGCTGCGCCGTATAATCGACCATGTCCATCCCCATCACCGACCGTGCGAACCCGAATACATGGCCCGCCGACGACCTCCGGTTCCGCTGCGGACCGGCGCCGCGTTCCCCTCGACGCTTGAGCAACCGACCAGGGTTTCCCACGCTCAATCCTTTGCCGACCCATGCGCGACTTGTCGAGGATGAAGGAGGATGATAGAGGCTGTCGCGTGCAGTGCAAAGCTGCACACGTGTCGCGAAGCCGTCCCGTGATGGTCGCACACCGGAAGGCCACGTGGCGGAGTGGTGACGCAGCGGACTGCAAATCCGTTTACCCCGGTTCAATTCCGGGCGTGGCCTCCAAACCTTTCCAGCCGTATTACCGAACATCGTGCTCGAACCTCCGCTGCGCGCGAAGGGGTCGGCCTCCCGGTGCTGGATCTGGTAAAGTTTTTGAACTAAGCCTCTGGTCCGCCGGGCGGGCGTCTGCTATGTGCCCGGCTTCGAGATTGGTATTCCGCGGTAGCTCAGCGGTAGAGCAACCGGCTGTTAACCGGTTGGTCGTAGGTTCGAATCCTACCCGCGGAGCCAGATTCTCGTTTTGTCCTGAGCGCTGAATGCGCCCGGCGATTGCGGCTGTTCTGCCACCTTGTCATTGGGAAAAATTAGGCTCGCCCGGACGCAGAACGCCGTCGCCTCATCGGCTTACGCCGGTGCCACCGGACGATCGTCAACCTGCAGCCGCCGGTTCACTGCGCAATTTCGGACCGGATGTAGTCGGTGAAGGAAATCCGGCCGTTCCCAGCAGGTCCGCCACGATCGCGCTTGGCAATCCGCTTCTTGCGCACCGGCTTCACCGCCTCGACCGGCAGCGGCGCAATCGCGGCGGCCGTTTCGGAGGACACTGCGTCGGTTGCCGTCGCGCTGGTCAGCATATTGACGGCCGGCGGCGTGTCGGAAGCCGGTGAATTGGACGTCGGCAGGTCGGCGGCGACCTCCGGAGACGATCGCGCGGGGCGTTTTCGCGACAGCGCCGCCGCGATGGCGATCAGCCGATCTCCGCTGCGAAGCTCCAGTTCGCCCGACGATTTCGCCAGATAGTAGTCGCCGCTGCCACCATGCAAATCATAGCGTACGGCCCGCGTGCCCCGCACCGCAACCACCTCGTCGAGGGTCGTCGATCCGCCTCGCTGCCTCCATTCGAGCATCGTTTTGCCGGCCTCGCTGAAAATGGTCAGCCGTCCCGGGACGGAAGGAAGATCGGTCAGCCATGTGCCGATGACAGTGCGCCGGTCGTCCGCCGCCTCGGCTTCGAGCTGGCGCTGCTCTTCGAGGCTCAATCCGCCGATCGTGACCTTCGTGTGGGGCGTCATGTCCACGCTCGCCCAGGGACGCTGGTCGAGCGGCATCCGCGGCAGATAGAACGAGACCTGGACGTGGCGCGTCGTCGGCATGGAACCGCTGGCCTTCAGGAGCCCGGCGATGCGCGCGAGGCGCGAGGCGGCGAGGCGCTCCCCGATGCGGACGGCGACGACACGGCTGGTGGCTGTCGCGTCCTCGCGCACGATGGCGTAGCTGTCGGCCGGCTCGGCCCGGACCGACGCGGAGGCGACGATCAAGCTCACCATCACCAGCAGTCCGCGCATGTGACCTCCAGCGGCATACCCGAGGGCGCGCCGGACCGGCACGCCGAACGTCGAGCTAAACGCGGGAAGGTTAGCGAAAGGTTAAGGCCGGTCCTCGGCGAGGCTCAGGGTGCCAGCGACTGCGGCGCCGGTGGCGGCGCATCAGGGTCGAAAATTTCGGCCGGGGCTTCGCGACCGTCGCGATTGTAGACGTCGCTGCGGAATATGACCTGCCCGTTCTTTTCCGCCCAGGCCGAGATGTAGGCGAAATACACCGGCACAGGCCGGGTCAGCTGCAGGTCCACCGCCTGACCCGAGGCCAGCGTCTCCTCGACGCGGCCTGGATTTTCCCAGCCCGGTTCGTAGCGCGTCAGCCACTCGATCAGCTTGAAAGGATCCTGCACGCGCACGCAGCCGGCGCTGAACGGGCGAGCGGTCTGCCCGAACAGCTCCTTCAGGGGAGTGTCGTGCATATAAACGCCATGCTCATTCTGCATGTCGATGCGCACCAGCCCGAGCGCATTCTTCGGGCCGGGATCCTGGCGGAACTTGACCTTGGTGATGTCGATCTGGCTCCAGTCGAGGCTGGTCGGGTCGATCTCGGGACCATTGAAATCGCCCTGCACCGGCCGGATCTGCTCGCGCGACAGGTAGTCCGGCTCCTTGGCCAGCCGCGGCAGCAGGTCGAGCTGGGCCACGCTGTCGGGCACGCGCCAGAAGGGGAAGAAGTTCACCGCCTTGATGGTCGCCTTGAGCGACGGCGTCTGCCGCTCGGGACGCCCGACGATGACCCGATGGCGGCGCTCGACCTCGAATCGCTCGACCGCTTCGAGCTGAAACGCCGGCACGTTGACCAGCACATAGCGATCCTCGATCGCCATGTTCATCAGCTCGGCCACCCGAGTGTGATTGAGCTTGAGTTGCTCCAGCCGGGCCTGCGCCGGCACCTCGAGTGCGGCGATCGTCAGCCGGTCGACACGGCCGTTGGCCCTCAATCCATGGCGGACCTGGAAGCGGCGCACGGCGGCTTCGGTCTCACCGTCGTAGCTGTAATCCTCGAAGCCGCCGCTGCCGGCCTTGAGATCGCCGGTGATGCGCAGAATCCTGCGCAGCGCCGGCAAGCGCTCATCATCGTCGCCGGGACGCAGCAGCCGCGTGCCGCCGAGCCGCGGCCAGCCACCCGCGTTGACGATCTGCTCGTAGCGGCGGATGGCCGTCTCGATCGAGATCATCATTTCGTCGCTGCGCCAGGGCGTGGCGTCGGCGCGCAGATCCTCGAGCGCTTCCACGGGCCGGGGGGCACGCTCCGATCGCGGTTTATCGCCGTAGTTGGGAGAACCGAAACCGGGAATGCCGTCCCACCAGTTGGCCGACTCCTGGGCGCGCACCGGACCTATGAGGCCGGAGAGCAGTGCCGATACGAGAACAGTCATCGCCAGCAAACGGGCGGGGAGGCTCGGCAACGATGGGCCGGCAGCTTCGAATCGCAAAAGGGCCGTCACGTCGGTCTCGTTTCCCTCGATGGATGGTCGCGGCCAGGTCCCGGACTGGCGAAGTTCAGACTTAAACCCCCGAATTCCGGTGGCTGGACTTGCGCGTCCCGGATGAGTCGACCGCGACGGATGATCTGCTCAAATGCACTTGCGAGCAAGGCACCATCGATGTGGCCAAACCAAGACCCTCGACCCATGCTTCTCGCAGCTCATCGGTGCGCCAATGTGCTTGAATTGGCGGCACTTAGCTTATCCAACGCCGGACGATTGGGAGATGTTCCCAGCGGGTCGCGAAATGGTCCCATCCGGCGCGTTCCAGGGCCAGCACCCGCCCGGCCGGATCGGTGATCTCGACACCGGAACCTGCGATGATCCGTCCGATTTCGGTGACAGCGATGCCGGCGCTCTCGGCGAGCGTGCAGAATTGCGCCGCATGGTCGGGCCGCACGGTCGCGAGGATTTCAAAGTCGTCGCCGCCGGCGAGGATCGTCGACCACCATCCGGTATCGGCGGCGACGATACGGCGCGCGGGCTCCGAAAGCGGTACGCGCCCGGCCTCGACCCGCGCGCCACAGCCGCTGGCCGCGACGAGGCGTGCGAGATCCTTGGCGAGACCGTCGGAGAGATCCATCGCCGCCGTCGAGCAGGAACGCAACGCCTCGCGGAGAGGCAGGCGCGGCTCGGGTCGGCGGTAGCGGGCGGTGAGGGAGTCCCGCGAAGCAAGGTCGAGGCCGGCGGCGTCCGCGATCCGCGGATCGCGCAGCACGGCCAGGCCGAGCGCGGCATCGCCGAGGGTTCCCGAAACGAACACGCGGTCACCCGCGCCGGCCGTGCTCCGCCGCACCATTCGCCCGGACGGCACGCTGCCGAGCGCGGTGATGGTGATGGTCAGCGGTCCCGGCCGGCGGTCCGTGTCGCCGCCGACGAGCCGAATGCCGAACCGATGCTGTGCTTCGGCAAGGCCAGATGCGAACCCTGTAAGCCAGTCCTCGCAGGGCGCCTCGGGAAAAGAGAGCGCCATCAGGTAGACGAGCGGCCGGGCGCCCTTGCCGGCGAGGTCGGAGACATTGACGGCCAGTGCCTTCCAGGCGATGTCGGCCGCCGGCTCGTCGCCGATGAAATGCACGCCGGCCGCGACGGCATCCATGCTGGCCACCAGCGTTTCGCCGGCCGGCACGGCAACAAGCGCGCAGTCGTCGCGGAGGTCGAGCGCTCCGGGCACACCCGCCGCCAGCGGCGCCAGGAACCGGCGGATCAGATCTTCTTCGCTGGCGATGCGCGCGGTCAAAATCGCCTCCGATGGTCAGCTCGTGCTAGTGTAATGATTCCGAAGTTCGCATTCATGTTGCTGCGAGTCCGGGCTGCGAACTTCGGAATCTGAATCACACTAGAAAACATATGCTTGGCTAGTGTCCTTATCGTTCGCGAAGTTCGCCAAGATCCTGCAGCGGGTGGTTGCGAACTTCGCGAACGGGACACTAGCGCAGCCGGCGCGATCACGACTTGGCGGTCGGGCCCGGCGCCGGGTCATTGAAATCCTGCGGCCTGATGCGGCGCGCGATGGCGTCGAGCACGCCGTTCGCCACCTTCGGCTCGTCACGATCGAAAAAGCCGTGCGCGATGTTGATGTACTCGTTGATGACGACGCGGACGGGCACGTCGGGACGTTCGAAGAGCTCGAAGGCGCCTGCCCTGAGGATCGCGCGCAGCGTGGAATCGATGCGCACCATCCGCCAGCCGGTGGCGAGCTGCTGGTCGATCAGCGGATCGATGTCCTTCTGCCGGCGGACGACGCCGCGCAGGATCTCGGCGAAGAAGGTCGGGTCGGCGCCCGCGAGATCCGAGCTCGCTTCACCCGATCCGTCGGCGCCGTCGCTCGCACCGCCGTGAAAGCGCAGCGTCTCGAACTCCGCGATGACATCACCGACGTCGGTGCCGGCGAGATCCATCTGGTAGAGAGCCTGCACGGCAGCCATGCGGGCCGTGCTGCGCGGCTTCGGCTTCGTCGCCGCCGCCTTCATGGGGTCCGGTGTGGTCATCGGATCATTCCTTCGAAGGCGCGGCCGGCGTCGATCAAGGCAAGGCAGGCGCGCACGGCGTCGCCGCCCTTGCCTTCGCGACCGCCCTCGGCCCGCGCCATCGCCTGTGCTTCGGTGTCGACGGTCAGAATGGCGTTCCCCACCGGGATCGCATGGCGCATGGCCAACTCCATCAGCCAGTGGTTGGCATTGTTGCAGACGATATCGTAGTGCGAGGTCTCTCCGCGGATGACGCAGCCGAGCGCCACCGCACCGGCGAAGTGACCGCGGCACTTGGCCGTACTCATGCGGCCCGCCGCGACCGCCTGCGCCAGCGCCTGCGGGATTTCGAGCGCGCCGGGCACGACGACGCGTTCGAACGTGCAGCCGCGCACCGCGAGTTCCGCGAGGGCGCCCTCCGCCAAGGCGTCCGATATGGCGGCATAGTAGCGGGCCTCGATCAGCAGCAGCCGATGACCGGCCGTCGGCTGAGGAGCGTCCAGGGTCTCTCGCGCGCGCGTCACCATGGCCTGCTCACTCGACCCTGCGCGTGCCGGCGATGCTCAGTCCGAAGGCTTCGAGGCCGACATAGACGTGCGCCGGAGAGTTCGACAGCAGCACCATGTCGCTGACGCCGAGCTGACGCAGGATCTGCGAGCCGACCCCGATCTCGACCCGCCGGCGGTCCCGCGCGTCCTTGGCCTTGGCGGCCGGCACCGCACGGCGCTGAACCCACTCCGAGACGCTGCGCGGCGCCAGATCGCGGATCAGGACGATGACGCCGCGCCCCTCCGCCTCGATCGCCCGCATGGCCTTGGCGACCAGCGTCCCGCCGTCGGCTTCGTCCCCGGCGCCCAGCAGGTCGCCAATCACGTTGACGGCATGCACACGCACCAGCACCGGGCCCGGCCTGGAGAGATCGCCCTTGACCAGCGCCAGGTGCTCGACCGGCTCGACCGTGGTGCGGAAGACGTGCAGGTCGAAGGTGCCTCCGAACACACTTTCTATCGACGTGCGGGCGACCGGCTCGACGACCCGCTCGTTGCCGAGACGGTAGGCGATCAGATCCTCGATGGTGCCGATCTTCAGTCCGTGGCGTTCGGTGAAGGGCACTAGATCGGGCATCCGAGCCATGGTGCCGTCGTCGTTCATGATCTCGCAGATGACGGCGGCCGGCAGCAGCCCGGCGAGGCGGGCGAGGTCGACGGACGCCTCGGTATGACCGGCGCGGATCAGCACGCCGCCCTCGCGCGCGATCAGCGGGAACACATGCCCCGGCGACACGACATCGGCCGCGCCCTTGGTCGGGTCGATGGCGGTGGCGATGGTGCGGGCGCGATCATGCGCGGAGATACCCGTCGAGATGCCCTCGCTGGCCTCGATGGACTGCGTGAAGGCGGTGCGGTTTCGCGAGGCGTTGGTCCGCACCATGAATTCGAGACGCAGCTCCTGCGCGCGCGCCTGCGTCAGCGTCAGGCAGATCAGCCCGCGCCCGTGCTTGGCCATGAAGTTGACGGCGTCGGGTGTGGCCATCTGCGCGGGAATGACGAGGTCGCCTTCGTTCTCGCGATCCTCGGCGTCGACGAGCACGACCATGCGACCGTTCCGCATCTCCTCGATGATCTCGGGAGTGGGGGACAGCACACTTTTGTCGATGCCTTTGACGGCGATGCCCTGCCCTCGATTCAACGGGAAACTCCAGTCACGGGGCAAACTCCATGAGCCGCGCGACGTAGCGGGCCAGCGGATCGATTTCGAGATTGACCGTATCGCCCGCCCTTTTGCGCCCCCACGTCGTCACGGTCAAGGTATGGGGAACGAGGTTGACGCCGAAGCGGCGACCCGCGACGTCGTTGACGGTGAGCGAGGTCCCGTCGAGCGCGACGGAACCCTTGCTCGCGATGAAGCGCGCGAGGGCCGGCGCCGCGTCGAATGTGAACCGCCGGCTTTCGCCATCGGGCATTACATCGACGATGGTCGCGAGGCCGTCCACGTGGCCGGACACCATGTGCCCGCCCAACTCGTCACCGACTTTCAGCGCGCGTTCCAGGTTGACCCGCCGGCCCGGCTGCCACGAGGCGAGCGTGGTTTTCGACAGCGTTTCGTTCGACACATCGACGGCGAAGACGCTGCCGCCTTCCGCCGGCATGACGCCCGTCACCGTCAGGCAGCAGCCGTCGCACGCGATCGATGCGCCGAGCGCGATCGTCGCAGCGTCATAGCCCGATCGAATCGCGAAGCGGCCGCCGTCGCGCGAGGCGACCTCGCCAAGATCGGTGATGATGCCGGTGAACATGCGAGCCTGATCTACGAACGCCGGTAGATCGTCAAGTCGTCGTCTCCGATGCGGCGGGAGTCGGCGAGCGTCACGGCGGCTTCCGGCGCATAGCGGACCAGCGCGGCGCGCGGGGCGAAGTCGGCCGTATGGCCGGGCTGACGAGCGGAGAGGACGACGATCTCGTCCACAAACCCGGCCGTTGCGAACGATCGCCAGACCACGGGGCCGCCTTCGACCAGCAGCCGCGTGATGCCCTCTGCCGCGAGGCAAGTGAGAACGGCCGCCGTGGAGAGCTGCCCGCCTACGAGCGGACATCGCGAGACCCAGGCCCCGGCGGCCTCCAACCCGGCCACGGGGCCCAAATCGACGTCCGGTCCGGTCATGATCCAAACGCCAGCGGCCGAAGATGGACCTTTGCGGAGTGTCGCGACGATCTTGCTCGCCAGCATGCCTTCAGCACGCTTCGAGACGACCACACGGACCGGCGAGCGATGCGCGAGGCCGGGCAGGCGGCAGGTCAGCTCCGGATCGTCGTCGGCCAGCGTCCGCGCTCCGATCAGGATGGCGTCGGCCTCGGCTCTGAGCAGGTGTCCCCGCGCCCGTGCCGCCTCGGAGGTGACCCAGGCCGGCCTGCCGCTCGTGCCGCGGGCGATCTCGCCGTTGGCGTCGACGGCCATCTTGATCTGCACGAAGGGACGCGTTTCGGTGACGCGCAGGATATGGCCGAGGCTCATTGCACGGCACGCCTCCGCGCCGACGCCCTCGCTCACGGCTATGCCGGCCGTCCGCAACCGCGCGAAACCCTGCCCCGCCGTCCTCGGATCGGGATCGGGGCTCCCCGCGACGACGCGCCTGATCCCGGCGGCAATGATGGCATCCGCGCAGGGCGGGGTCTTGCCGTGATGCGCGCAGGGCTCCAGCGTGACATAGAGCGTGGCCCCGCGAGCCCGCGAGCCGGCTCTGCGAAGCGCCTCCGTCTCCGCATGCGGTCGCCCGCCCGGCTGCGTCCACCCGCGCGCGATCACCTCGCCGGTGGCCGGATCGGCGATGATCGCGCCGACGCTCGGGTTGGGCGCCGCCGTTCCTAGCCCGCGCTTCGCCATGCGCAGCGCGCCGGCCATCATGGCATGATCGAAATCGTCGGCTGTCATCAGTCGATCCGGCTCCGTGAAGGGCAATGCACGGAGGAACTGCCGCGCCGAGACTGGCTCGCCTCCCGCCATCCATGCTAAAATATGCCGATGAACCAGCATCTCCGTATGCCCGGCTCAACCCCCACGACGCAAGCCGCCGAAGGGCTGCTGCGCCGGCGCTTCAGCGTGGCCGAGATCGAGGCCATGGTCAAAGCCGGCATTCTCGGCGAGGACGAGCGATTCGAGCTGATCGGCGGGGAGGTCGTGCCGATGTCACCAAAAGGTATCCGGCATGAGCTTCTGAAGAACGCACTTATTCGTTTTTGGGGCAAGCGCTGCACAGACGAAATTCATTTCGCGATCGAGACGACGTTTCGCCTCGATGCCGATAGCTTCGTGGAGCCCGATATCGTCTTCTACCGGCGCTCCGATGGACTGGGAAACCTGAAGCCGGAAACAGTGCTGCTTGCGGTCGAGGTGGCCGATTCGAGCCTTGCCTACGATCTCGGGCGCAAGGTGCGAATCTATGCAAGCTACGGCGTCCGAGAAGTCTGGGTCATCAATGCACAGAGCCTCGTCACCAGCGTGCATTCGCGGCCCGGGCTCGACGGCTACATCGCAATGAGTGAAATTGCTTCCCATCTGCCTCTCACTCCAATTTTCGCCCCCGAGATCGCCGTCACGCTCGGCAACCTGGAGCTCCGCTGACGCCGCTATGGCTTACCCTGGTCGTCGCCCGCGATCTCGCCCAGCACCTCCTGGAAATCGGCCGCCTCGCGGAAATCGCGGTAGACGGAGGCGAAGCGCACGTAGGCCACGGGATCGAGGCCGCGCAGTCCTTCCATCACGTATTCGCCGATGACGGACGAGGCGATCTCCGATTCCCCCGTGCTTTCGAGCTGGCGCACGATGCCGGAGACCAGCCGCTCGATGCGATCGGGGTCGATGGGCCGCTTGCGCAAAGCCACCTCGACGCTCTTCAGCAGCTTGTCGCGATCGAACGGCACCTTGCGGCCCGAGCGCTTGACGACCACGAGATCGCGCAACTGAACGCGCTCGAAGGTGGTGAATCGGCCACCGCAATCCGGACAGACGCGGCGCCGGCGGATGGCGGCATTCTCCTCCGTCGGCCGGCTGTCTTTCACTTGCGTATTCTCGCCCGAGCAGTAGGGGCAGCGCATGTCGGCAAGTCTCCCGTCAGTGCAGGCCCACCCCATGCCGCAACTCGCAGCGCGGAACCATCGCTATCGCTGGCGCGTTTTAGCGCAGGCAGACGTGTGAAGGTAAAGGAGGAACGGCCATGAACCCGAATTTTTCCAATGTCGTACGGGCCGGAATGTTCGCCATGATGATCTCCGGTCCCGCCTGGGCGGCGAGCGAGTTCGAGGGCGTGTGGAAAGTGACAGACACCACAGGCAAGGCTTACGAGATCACTCTGGCCCCCGATGGAAGCGCCAATGGCACCCAGGAAGCGGGTCAGGCTGGAACCTGGAAGGCCGAGGGTGAGGCGGTCGTCATCGAATGGAAATCCGGCTGGACGACGAAAATTTCCAAGTCGGATGGCGGTTACGTGAAGACCGCGTTCAAGAAGGGCGAGGGTGACGGCAAGCCCGGAAAATCCTCTCCGGCCGAAAAGGTTAAGTAGGCACCGCGCGCATCCTGATGTCGTGATTACGCGGGTGTTCGGATCGCAATCCGGACACCCGTTGTTTCATGGCGCGAGAGGTGAGAACCGCGTCGTCACTTCTTTTTCAGCGCTTCGGTCATCTGGCGATCGAGGTCGCTGTAGGCGGCAGCCAGGCGATCGCACGCATCCTTGGCGGCGCGGCAGCTGATCTCGGTGACGACGAAGATAGTGCCGTCCTTCGTGTTCAGACGGCGGCACGCCACCGAGGGATACGCCGGGCTGCCCTTGGTCGCGAAATTCCAGATGATGGAAGTTTGAGGATCCTCGTACGAGCGGGTCGCAGCATCGCTCGGCAAGAGCTTCACGCCCTGCCGGCCGGAGATTTTGGCTTCGAGAATGTCGTAGGAGCCGACCTCGACGTCGCACAGTATTTCAGCGGCCGCCGTCGATGCGCCCGGCATCAGGGCCAAAACGACCATTAGAAAGTAAGATGTGTTCCTCATCGACGATGCCCCAGGTTCATGCCGAGGTCTTCGAACTATGAATTCGAGAAATTCTGAATTCGGTGTCAGACCCTCTGGGTCTGACACCGGTGCTGCTAACAGGAAAGTTGGCCCCGCGGCGGGGGGGGGCCGCCCACGCCGCGCACCCGAACCACAAGCACCCCCAAAAAAACACGCGCACACGAGAAGACGACCGCGGGCAGCGCCCGAGAAGAGAAAAACACAAGAAAACCGCC
>JBQTIA010000017.1:0-42297 GCA_052388455.1 Hyphomicrobium sp. | reverse complement strand
CTCACGCTGGATCCCCGACGCCCTCGGCCTGAAGGGGCCTCGTCCGTCGAGGATGACGAGGCCCCCTGTCCTACGCCGGACACGCCGGCGTGCTGGCCGGACGGGCGACAATCCACACGCCAGTCAGGATCATGAGAAACCCGGCGGCGTGATAGAGTGCCGGCTGCTCGCCGAGCAGCACCACGGCCATCAGGCTGGCGAACAGCGGGATCAGGTGGATGAATGCGCCAGTGCGCGTCGCGCCGATGATCTCCACGCTGCGGGTGTAGAGGGAGTAGGCGATCACGCTGGCGAGAATGCCCGCGTAGCCGATGGCAGCGACCACGCCCCACGACCAGTCCACGTGCTGCCCGTTCGAATGCTCGTAGGCCGCGAGCGGCAGATTGGCGAGTCCTGCGATGGCGTAGGTCAGTCCCGCGAAGCTCAGCGTCGAGATGGGCGGCCGGATGCGCAGCAGTGTCGTGTAGAGCGCCCACATGCCGGTCGCGAACAGCATCACGAGGTCGCCGCGGTTGAAGCTCAGCGTCGCCAGCGCGGCGAGGTCGCCACGCAGGATGATCACCAGCACGCCCGCGAGCGACAGCATCAGTCCGCCGATCTGGCTGCGGCGCAAATGGTCTCCGAAAACGACGGCCCCGGCCCCGGCAATCAGCACCGGCGCCCAGGAATTCAGGATCGCGGCATTGGTCACGCTCGTTTCGGTCAGCGCGATGTACTGGAGGGTATTGTAGTAGCCGCTGCCGAGCAGGGCGAGCAGCAGCAGGCGCGGCCAGTTCTCAGCAATGATGGCGCGGTCCTTCATCAGGCTGCTCCAGGCCAGCGGCAGCATGATGAGCCCGGCCAGCGACCAGCGGAAGAAGGACAGCGTCATCGGCGGGATATGGCCGTTGGCCCACTTGCCGAGCACATGGTTGCCCGCCCAGGTCGCCATCACGGCGACGAGGAAGAGATAGGCGTTCCATGGTGTTGGCCGCTTCAGGCGTTCGAGCATGGTGGGGACTGGACCCTTGCAGGGGGTGATCGATCGCTCTTTAGCCCGTGCTCACGATCGGCGGCAAAGCGGCAAAATGGGCGGTGTTTCGGGGTTGCAGCGTCCGAATCTGCGCTATAACGGATTGCAACAGAGTGCTCGGGGCCCTGGCGTGTTGCCGGGGCCTCTTCGTGTGGAAGGCGAGAATGGCGAACGTGGTCGTGGTCGGCGCCCAGTGGGGCGACGAAGGCAAGGGTAAGATCGTCGATTGGCTGTCGGAGCGCGCCGACATCGTCGTGCGATTTCAGGGCGGCCACAACGCCGGCCACACGCTCGTCATCGGCGAGAACACCTACAAGCTCTCCCTGCTGCCGTCCGGCGTCGTCAGGCCGGGAAAGCTCGGCATCATCGGCAACGGCGTTGTGGTCGATCCCTGGGCGCTCTGCTCCGAGATCGAAAAGCTCGGCAAGCAGGGCGTCGCCATCTCGCGCGACAACCTTCGCATCGCCGAGAATGCGACGCTGATCCTGCCGCTGCACCGCGAGCTCGACCTCTTCCGCGAGGAGGCGGCGGGCGCCGGCAAGATCGGCACGACAGGCCGCGGTATCGGCCCGGCTTACGAGGACAAGGTCGGCCGGCGCGCGATCCGCGTGCAGGATCTGCGCAATCAGTCGACGCTCGGCGCCAAGGTCGATCGCATCCTCGTGCATCACAACGCGCTGCGCGCAGGTCTCGGCCGCGAGCAGATCGCCAAAGAGAAGCTGATGGCGGAGCTGGCCGAGATCGGACCGAAAATCCTTCCCTACATGGACGTGACCTGGGACCTGCTCGACCGTGCGCGCAAGGCGGGCAAACGTATCCTGTTCGAAGGCGCGCAGGGTGCGCTGCTCGACATCGATCACGGGACCTATCCTTTCGTCACCTCGTCCAACACTGTCGCCGCGCAGGCGGCCATCGGCTCCGGCATGGGGCCGCGCGCCGTCGGCTATGTGCTCGGGATCGCGAAAGCCTACACCACGCGCGTTGGCTCGGGGCCGTTCCCGACCGAGTTGACCGACGATATCGGCGAGGAGATCGGCAAGCGGGGCCACGAGTTCGGCACCGTGACCGGGAGGAAGCGCCGCTGCGGCTGGTTCGACGCCGTGCTCGTTCGTCAGGTGACCAAGGTGGCCGGCATCGACGGCATCGCACTGACCAAGCTCGACGTGCTCGACGGGTTCAAGGAGATCAAGGTCTGCGTCGGCTACAGGCTCGACGGCGAGCGCGTCGACCGCTTCCCCGCCGGCCAGAACGCCCAGGCCAAGGTGCAGCCGATCTGGGAGACGTTCGAGGGCTGGTCGCAGTCGACTCGGGGCGCGAGGAAGTGGGCCGATCTGCCCGCGCAGGCGGTCAAGTACGTCCGCCACATCGAAGAGCTGATCGAATGCCCGGTGACGCTGCTTTCGACTTCGCCGGAACGCGAGGACACCATCCTGATGAAGGACCCGTTCTTGGACTGAAGGCGGCTGGGTTGTTCGGGGACACCACACTTAATTCGCGCCACTCCATGCGTACGAGTGCCGACAGCCTGAACGGCGAATTAAGTATTGTGTCCTCGTCCACTCACTCGGCCGGAGTGACGCCGGCATCACTCGGCCGGTCCTTGCGGATGAAGAACAGGTTGCGGGCGTAGATCAGCACGCCGAACTGACCGAGGATGATCACCGGGTCCAGCTTGTGGATGCCGTAGGACAGCACCAGCAGCCCGCCGAGGAAGCTCAGGTACCAGAACACCTCCGGCATGGTGGAGCGGCGGCTCTTCTCGCTCGCCACCCATTGCACCAGCCAGCGGGCGGAGAAGAGACCCTGCCCGACGAGACCGATGGTGAGCCAGACGGCATCGCGGGCGGCGAGAGTGCTCCACCATGTCTGCAAGGCTTCATTCATGTCGTGAACTCCGGCTCGGCGCCATGCGGCTGGGACGGGCTTGGCGCTGCGCTCGTGCCGATGGCCGGTGCGAGCGACCGCGGGCGATCCAACTCGGCAGCGCTGCCGATTTCGGTGACGGCCGGAACGCGGGCGCGCTTGCGCAGCCAGCGAACGCCGGCGAGGTCGTAGACTCCGATCAGCGCGCGGCCGAGATTGGTGTACTTCGAGCGCCCCGCCTGCCGGGCGCGGTCGTTAACCGGTACGTAGACGACGCCGTGACCGCTGGTTTGGAATAGCGCCGGCAGATAGCGGTGCAGCCCGCAGAAGAAGGGTAGCTCGAGGAAGGCGTCGCGCCGGAAGACCTTGATGCCGCAACCCGTGTCCGGGCAGCCGTCCGCGAGCACCCGGTCGCGCAGGGCATTGGCGAGCCGCGATGCGAGTCGCTTCGATCCCTGGGCCTTGCGGTTCGTGCGGATGCCGGCCGCGAGCGCGACCATGGCCGGAGGCCCGATCAGCGCGGCGATGAGGCGCGGAATGTCGGCCGGGTCGTTCTGGCCGTCGCCGTCCATGGTCGCGATCAGCGAGCCCCGCGCGGCGCGAACGCCGGAACGGAGTGCGGCGCTCTGCCCGGCCGGGCGGTCGTGCCGGATCAGGCGCAGGTTGGACCGGTGCCGCATCCGGCTCTGCACCTCGCTCGCCGTGGCGTCGGTGCTCCCGTCGTCGACGACGATGATCTCTGCCAGCCGGTCCGCTGAAACGGCCGCAAACGTCTCGTCGATCAGCCGGCCGATGTTGCCGGCCTCGTCGAGCGCCGGGATGACGATGCTGAGCCGGAGCGCAGGAACCGGGATCATGGCCGCTCCTCGATCGCGCCGGCCACCGGCAGCATGTGGAAGGCCCCATCGTAAGCGGGACGGCCGTGCCTCCGCCTCGATGCCGCATTGCGCGGGCGGCTCCACAACCCGACCAGGAGAATGTGCATCAGGCTCGCGGTAATCGCCATGAAGACGCCGGCAAACACGATGTCGCTCAGGAAGTGGCCACCCTGGCCCATGCGGACCAGTCCTGCGGCGGACCCGGCGGCAATGCCGCCTGCGATGAAAGCAACGCGTGCCTGCGGAACCAGCAGTGCGGTGGCGAAGAATGGCGCATAGACCGAGGCTGCCTCGCCGCTGACGAACGAGCAGTTGGAGGAGCACTGCGCGGCCGGCACGAGCGCGGGGGTGAACTGCCGGCTGCCGCCGAACTCGACGATCTCTCTCGGACGGGCCCGTCCCCAATGCTCCTTGAGGATGAGATTGGCGAGCACGCCCGGTCCGGCGATGAAGGTCGCGAGCAGGATGGCGGCCCGGGCCTGGTCCCGCCCGATCCACCGCCCGCCGTGGTGCACGGCGCGGACGACCATCGCAACTGAAGCAGCAATGCACAGGGCGGAGAAGATCATCCCGAGCCAGCGCGGTAGCCAGAGGACGCCGTGCTGGGTGCACCATCCCCGGTTGCGATCGTCGCCGGCACAGGCGCTGCGAACCATCTCCGAGACGGCGAGGTCAATCTCCGGCCAGGTCAGGAAGACGAAGGCAAAGCCCGATCCGATCAGAAGCGCACCGATCAGAAAATCCCGTCTGAAGCGGGTATCGGCGGAGATGTCGTCGGTGAACGCAACGGCGGCGGGGCGCATGACTTATCTTCCCTGAAAGCCGCTGAGGGCAAAGAGGTGAACAGTGCGTTTGGCGGTGCGACCAGCGGGAACCTGCACGGCGCCGAGCGGGATGGCGGAGCCGAAATGCCGGTCGATACCTCCCGCATCGGCGCGGCGGCTGACGAGGAGGACCGGGCGCGGCTCGGCCGCCTCGAATGGTCGTTTCAGCTCGAAATGATTGCGCGGCCGCTCGCCGGCGCGCCATGCGTGCACGGGCACGGGGATGTTGCGGGCGTAGTAGAGCAGCGCCGCCGTTACGTCGCGGTCGTCGGTCAGGATCCCCGCGTAGGCCTCGCCGCCGGGTGGGGCCACGAGGGCATCGACCACCACCTCTGCCATCTCGCGGTTGCCGAGCGTGCGCGTGAAGGGATCGCCGCCGGGCAAGGTGAACTTTCCGGCCAGCGAGAGCGCCACGGCATAGACGACGGCGGCGGTGGAGTTGATCGCCAGAGAACCTTTGAGCCAACCCCAGTCGCTGCGCCGGATCATGACGGAGACGACCAGAACTGTGGCCGCGATGTAGGCCGGCGCCGCCCAGTTGGCGAGGCTTCGCGACAGCAGGCCCTGGACGGTAAGGGCGAGGATGATCGGCAGCGAGAATGCGATCAGCAGCCGGTCTTCGTCGCTGAGGCTCTGCCGAGATGTCCAGGCGCGGGCGGCGATCACCATCAGCGCGCCGAACAGGATCGGACCGAATACGCCGAACTGAGCGCCGAAGAACTCCAGCGCGCGGCCGGGGTGGAACAGCGAGCCCGACCAGTTTGCATTGTCGGCCGTGTGCGAGAGCGTCGCGAAATCGTGGGCGGCGTTCCAGAGGACATTCGGGACGATGGCCGCTGCGGCGATGGCGAGCGAAAGCCACAGGTACGGCGTGCGCAGCACGGCGGCACGCGCCGGCGCCAGCAGAAAAAAGAGAGCGGCACACGGGATGAAGTACGCCATGGCGTATTTCGCGTTCAACCCCAGTCCGAGGGCGACGCCGAGCAGGATGGACATCGAGACGCTTGGCACGACGACCAGCTCTGCGAAGGCGAGCAGCGCGACGGCCCAGGCGAAGAGCAGCGGCACGTCGGTCGAGATGATGCCGGACGATACCGAGATGCCGGGCAGGGTCGCGAAGGTCACGGCCGACCAGAATCCGACCCGCTCGGACGACAGTCTGAGGCCGATGACGTAAACGACGAGGCTCGTCGCCAGATGGGTGAGGACAGCGGGAAGGCGGACGCAGACCTCGCCGTCGCCGCACAGCGGCTTAAAGGCTGCGATGATCCAGGCGATCAGCGGCGGCTTCGAATAGTAACCGAAGTCCAGCTCGCGACTCCAGGCCCAGTACTGCGCTTCATCGACGAAGAGGTCGGTGGCGTTGAAGGCTAGGGCTGCGATGCGCAAGGCCGCGATCGCCGCCAGCACCGCGAGCAGCGTCGGAAGCGACTTCGGAAAGCAATGGGAGGACCGCACCGCTGGAGCGGGTTGAAATGTTCCGATCGCTACCGATGCAATTCTCGCGCTGCTTGCGCTTCTCGCGCCGGCTCCGGCCATGCTCTGCGTCTCCCCTTCTGTCGGGGAGGCGTAGCAAAGCCCGGTGACGCTCTTCTATCGAGGGCATGACAACGGCGTGACGATGCACATCTGCACCGCCGGCCGGACACTCATACCGGCGCTCAGAATTGTCGGCTCATGGTTTGACGGTCGGCGCGCCGGTATTTGCTTTGCATCGCGCGCGGCCGCCCCGCCAACCCCGCGCGCCGATACCTTCGAGCGGAAGTCAGAACTTCCGCTCGAAGGTATCACCAGGGAATGGGGTGCATGTCGCGGAAAAACCCGCCGCTTGGGCCGTCGTCGGGGAGTGTCGCCAGCCAGACCGGTGTCTCTGCGCCTTTCTCGACGGAGCGGTCGGCGTTCGGTCCGCCCATCTCGGTCCTGACCCAGCCGGGGCAGACGGCATTCACCTTGATCGGATCGGCCTTCACCTCGGCTGCCGTGATACGGGTCAGCGCGTTGAGCGACGATTTGGAGATGCGATAGGCGGGGAACCCCATGCGCATGTCCGCGAGCTGGCCGGCACCCGAGGAGAGATTGACGACGCGGCCGTAGCCGTTGCGGCGCATCAGCGGCACGATGGCCTGCGTCAGCCGCATCGGTCCGAGCACGTTGGTCTCGAACGTCCGGCGCAAGGTTTCGGCCGTCAGCTCGAACAGGCTGGCCTGGAAGCCGCCCGGACCGTCGATCAGGATGGCGGCGTTGTTGACGAGGACATCGAGACGGCCGTAGCGGCCGTCGATGGCGGCGACGGCATAGCCGATGCTCGCCGAATCGGCGACGTCGAGCAGAACCGAGGCGGCGCTGAGCTTGTCGGCGGCCAGCGCGGCCACGGCGGTGCGTTCCTTGGCCGGATCGCGGGCTCCCATCACGACGATGAGACCCCGCCGCGCAAGCTGCCGGGAAATCTCCAGCCCGATTCCGCGGTTGGCGCCGGTCACGAGAGCAACACGCAGTTCGACCATGTGGCGGATGCCTCGCCGTCCGGCCACATGCCGGCGAGGGGAAGGCTGGCATGGCGCCTGCCCAATTGCAATTGCATGGAGGCGCAAGGCTACCGGCTCGCCGGACCTGGCGGCGGCAACAGGGGGCGCGACCGCCTCCGCCGGGACACACTATGCAGCTACCTATTCGGCGGCCATCCGGCTCATCGCCAGATCGCGCAGCACACGCCCCTCGACCTCGGCGTCGTCGAGGCGGACTTTGACCAGATCGCCGATGCTGACGACTCCGATCATCTCGTCGCCGTCCATGACGACCAGATGCCGACGCCGGTCCGTCGTCATGCGCTGCATGGCCTGCGTGACGGTGGTGTCGGGACGGCAGGCGGGAACGGGTGCGGTCATGACGTGGGTGACGCCCATGGTCAGCGCGGACGGGCCGTGGCGGGAAATCGCGTGCACGGCGTCACGGTCGGTGACGATGCCGCGCGGCCGCCGCTCCGGGTCGATGATGATCTCGGACGAGACATTGCGCTCGTCGAACAGCCGGACGGCATCGGCGAGTGTGTGGTTGGTCCACAGCGTAACGACGGACTTGCCCTTGCCGGCAAGAATTTCGACAATCGTCATGAGGCGCGCTCCCTGGCGAGATGCGTGCACTCCTCCCGTCTTCCCTGCCGTCGATACTGCGCCCGGTCGATCCAATCCGCAAGAGCAGGCGCGAGCGTCGGCTCGGCTCAGCGAACCGCCAGCGAGCGACGCAGCACTTCGGTGCGGATGGTCGCAAGGAAGACCGGAATGTCTTCGGTCAGGGCCCCGCGCACCATGAAACTCGGCACCAGGGCATGGAAGCCGACGCGGGTGTCGTAGACGAGACGGGTGCCGCGTCCGCCGGCCAGCGGCTCCAGCCGCCATTCGCCGTCGAGATGGGTCAGGTCGCCCTCGACGCGTGCAAAGCGGATGGAGGCATCGCGGCGATACTCCGAGCGGAATACGCTGCGCACCTCCGGCAGGAACGATGTCCATTCGACGCGATGCTCGCGCACGTCCCAGCTCTGGTCGGGGCTCGACTTCAGGACGGTGCAGCTCTTGAGACTTGGCATGAACGAGGCCGCGGTCGCACAGTCGTAGAGCACCGACCACACCTGCGATGGCGAGGCCGGGATGTCGATGGCGCCGAAAATGGCTCCATCGGCCGGTCGCGGCGCTTCATTGACGCGGACGACGGCCTCACCCGCCGAAAGCCGGGTCTGCTCCCCGGGGGTCAGTTCAACCGCAACGGCGAAGTTGTTGCCGAACGTAACAAGGCACGCGGCACATGCTGTGACACGAACCGTCGTCCACAGAGAGGCTGCTGCTAGCCCACCTCGGTCGGCGCCGCTGCTGCCGATCAACCCGTGAAACATGAACCCTGCTCCCCAGCGTCTGCCGGCCGCTCGGCACTCATAGGCGATTCTGCGCCGCCGACCCTGTCCAACCATCAATACCGGGGGGAGCTACGACGTGGCCATGTCCGCGTTTCAACGGCGGCGCGGAGCGTCGACGCGCTGTGATCTTGGCGCAACAGGGGCGGTGGCGGGGGCGGGCAGCGCCGCGCGGGCGTCAGCGGATTTCCACGCGGTCGAACAAATGGTTGCCGGGTTGGGCCGGGGTCAGGTCGCGGTGGGTCACGGGCCTAACCGTCGGGTCGTCCGGCGGAACGGCCAGGATGTTGAAATCGGCTTCGTGCAAGTCGCCGGCGATGCTTCCATCGGGCGCCAGCGCCAGCTTGAAATAGAGACCGTTCCAGGCGTCGGCCCCCACTCGCTCGTAAGTGCGCCAGATGAACATCAGCATATATTCGAGGTCCATCAGGTCGGCGGCCGTCACCCGCCCTTTGATATCGTACCCGTAAGGCAGGTGGCACCACTGCTGCTTCGGCCCTGACAGGCAGCGGAACGGCCGCATCGACAGAAATTCGTCTGTGAACTCCGGAGCGTCGAGCTTCACTTCGATGCGGGCGCCATCGCCGTCGTGAACGAACGTGACCTTGCCGACCGGCTGGCGCGTGCCATCGGCAGCGATGAAGGTGATGCTCCGTGTCCCGTCGGGGAGGGCTCCGGCGGCGAGCGAGCTGATCGCACCGAGGGCGAAACAGGCGGCCGCCACGAAGCTCGACACTATGAATTTCATCGACGGAATCCCAATCACAAACGCGGCGTCCCGCGACGCCGCCGTCGTCACGTTAGGGCAGGACAGCATCCCATGCCTAGCTCACCGCGACATCGATGTCTGTGACCTGGGTCACCGGGAAAGGGTGCTTATCCTCCCAACCGATTCGTGGCACTCGGATGCAACGCCTTGAGAGCCGGCGACCGCAGGGCCATATTGTCGGCCATGCCCCGACCTCCCAAATCCTCCTCCCCCACCCCCCGACCCTCCCGTGCGCGATCCGGGAAGCCGTCGCCGCCGCCGGTGGAAACAGGTGCTGCGACGCCCGGATTGGGCGAATCCCTGCAGACGAGTTATGTCGCCGGGCCCTCGACGCTGCCGGCGCTGCGCGCCCAGGCACTTTATTCGCCGCCCGTCGGCACCGGAGCAGGCGGGGGCAGCGTCTCAGACGCGCTCAATGCGTTGCTTGCGCGTCCGCACGAGCGCTCCGAGCGGGCGAAGGCGATCATCGCCCGCCAGCCGATGATGGCAGCGCATCCTCTGGTATCCGGCAACCTGCCGATGTTCATGCCGCACAGGCCCGAGCGTCCCGAGAAGAGCGAGGGCGGGCGGCCGTTCCTGGTCGTGTCAGAGTTCGAGCCGAAGGGCGACCAGCCGACGGCCATCGAGGAACTGGTCAGGGGCGTCAACGCACTCGAACGCAGTCAGGTGCTGCTCGGCGTCACCGGCTCCGGCAAGACGTTCACCATGGCCAAGGTGATCGAGGCGACGCAGCGCCCGGCGCTGATCCTCGCCCCTAACAAGACGCTCGCCGCCCAGCTCTACGGAGAGTTCAAGAGCTTCTTTCCGGAGAATGCGGTCGAGTACTTCGTCTCCTATTATGACTATTACCAGCCGGAAGCCTACGTACCGCGCACCGATACCTACGTCGAGAAAGAGGCGTCGGTGAACGAGCAGATCGATCGCATGCGCCACGCCGCGACGCGCTCGCTTCTGGAGCGCGACGACGTGATCATCGTCGCCTCGGTGTCGTGCATCTACGGCATTGGCTCGGTCGAGACCTATACGGCGATGACGTTCGCCATCAAGCTCGGCGAGCGCCTGTCGCGCGACCAGCTGCTCGCCGACCTCGTGGCGCTGCACTCCCGGCGCAACGACGCCAATTTCCTGCGCGGCAATTTCCGCGTGCGCGGCGATACCGTCGAAGTCTTTCCTGCCCACTACGAGGATCGCGCGTGGCGCATCTCGATGTTCGGCGACGAGGTGGAGAGCATCACCGAGTTCGATCCGCTGACGGGCCAGAAATCCGACGATCTGAGCCTCGTGAAGATCTACGCCAACTCCCATTACGTGACGCCGAAGCCGACCCTGCAGCAGGCGATCAAATCGATCAAGGCCGAGCTGAAAAGCCGGCTCGATGAGCTCTACGCCGTCGGCAAGCTGCTCGAAGCGCAGCGGCTCGAACAGCGCACCACCTTCGACATGGAGATGATGGAGGCGACGGGAAGCTGCGCCGGCATCGAGAATTATTCGCGCTATCTGACGGGCCGCAATCCCGGTGATCCGCCGCCGACGCTGTTCGAATACCTGCCCGACAACGCGCTGGTGTTCGCCGACGAAAGCCACGTCACCATTCCGCAGATCGGCGGCATGTTCCGCGGCGACTACCGGCGCAAGGCGACGCTCGCCGAGTACGGCTTCCGGTTGCCGTCCTGCATGGACAATCGCCCGCTCCGCTTCGAGGAATGGGACGCCATGCGCCCACAGACCGTGGCCGTATCGGCGACGCCGAGCGGCTGGGAGCTGGAACAGACGGGCGGCGCCTTCGCCGAGCAGGTCATCCGGCCGACGGGGCTGATCGATCCGCCTGTCGAGATTCGCGGAGCCAAGACGCAGGTCGACGACCTTCTCGACGAAGTGCGGCAGGTGGCCAGGAAAGGCTACCGCGCGCTCGTCACCACGCTGACCAAGCGGATGGCCGAGGACCTCACCGAGTACATGCACGAAAACGGCGTGCGCGTGCGCTACATGCACTCCGACATCGAGACGCTGGAGCGCATCGAGATCATCCGCGACCTGCGCCTCGGAGCCTTCGACGTGCTGATCGGCATCAACCTGCTGCGCGAGGGTCTCGACATCCCCGAGTGCGCGCTGGTCGCCATCCTCGACGCCGACAAGGAAGGTTTCCTGCGCTCGGAAACCTCGCTGATCCAGACCATCGGCCGCGCGGCACGCAACGTCGACGGCAAGGTCATCCTCTACGCCGACAACATGACGGGGAGCATGGAGCGGGCCATCGCCGAGACCAACCGGCGACGCGAGAAGCAGACGGCCTACAACCTCGCCAACGGCATCACGCCGGCGAGCATCAAGCGCAACATCCAGGACATCCTGCAGTCGGTCTACGAGCAGGATCATGTGACCGTCGACGCTGGGCTTGCCGAAGCGGGCGTCGCCGTCGGTCACAACCTAGCGACCGTGATCGCGGACATGGAGGCGCGCATGAAGGCCGCCGCCGCCGACCTGGAATTCGAGACCGCCGCGCGGCTCCGCGACGAGATCAAGCGCCTGCGTGAGACGGAGCTGGTGATCGCCGACGATCCGCTCGCTCGGCAGACCGATGTCGAGGACAGCGCCGGCGCCTTCAAGGGTGCGAAGAAGTACGGCGCCAGCGCCAACCTGCCGCCCAAATCTCGACCGGTGTCAGACCCTCCGGGTCTGACACCGGAAACAGGGTTTGACACTGCAGCGACATCCGGATCGCGGATCGCCACCAGCTACGAGCCTGTGCAGCCGACGAACGCCCAGTCGACGTCACGCGCCCGCAAGCCCTCGCTCGACGACATGGGCCCTGGGACCGATCGCCCGACACCGCGTCGTGACGCGGTGTCAGACCCTCAGGGTCTGACACCTGACGATGGCACCTTGCACGGTGTCAGACCCAGAGGGTCTGACACCTCTCCCGTGGACCCGCGAACCAGGGCGGGAGCGTTCGGCGAGAAGATCCGCGGACCCCACAAGCCGACGCTCGACGAGATGGGCCCGCACGCCAGTTTGCCGGTGAAGTCAGGTGGCGGGCCGTTGCCTGAAAAGCCGGCGGTGCCGGTTCGCACGCGCGATTTCGACGATCCCAGCGAAAAAAAGGGCCGACGGGGCAGAGCACGCAAGACCGGCCGGCCGGGGCAGTAGACGTATTCAGCTGCAGGCCTGGCGGGTGGCTTTGCAGTACGTGGTGAACGTGTCCTCCCGGCACTTCATGGAAATCGCACCGGACGGCTTCAGACCGTGCGCGGCGATCGCATTCTTGAGCGCGGCATTCGCCATGAATTTTGCGAGATCGGTGGTGACCATGTCTGCCGATCCCGCGACTGTGCGGCAGCCTGCGTGAGAGCCGGCTGCACCGGCCGTCAGGGTGACTGCAAGTGTGAGAGCCATGCCGAAGCGTGTCATGACGACCTCCGTGATATGTTGAGACGGCGAACTTTTTGTAGCACGCGAGGCTGGGTCGTGGGCAGTGGCGTCGTGGCGGTTTCCAGCCGTTTTACACCGGGCCGGCGCCCTGCGTTTGAACGACGTAACGAGCCGCACGACCACCAGCAAACCCTCGTCGGACCGGCAGACCGGGCCAGTAGGTCAGTAGCGCCGTCAGGCTTCTCTCGTGTATAATCCGCGTATGACCAGGTTTGAAGACATTGAAAAAGCGGTCACCGAGCTCAGCGACGCGGAGCGGACTACAAGGTCGGTCTCACCGAAGAAATCTGACCTTATTGGTGAGAGGTGCTTTGGTCGTGCAGCACCGGAGAAATTTAGACTTCAGGCCTGCTACGCAAAATTACCTTCTGATGTCAAAAAGCTCGCCGACAGGCAGTATTCGCTCTTGAAGCAAGACAGTCGGCACCCCCGCTGCACTTCAAGCGGGTCGGGATTTACTGGTCGGTGCGTGTGGGCCGAAACTATCGGGCGTTGGCCATTGAGCCCGAACCGAACATTCTCGTCTGATACTGGATTGGTCCGCACGACGAGTACGAGCGGCTGATCAGGTGACATCGGTTGCGCGCGACAGCCGATCTCGCTCAAAGGCAGGAGCCGCCGCCCAGGCGACCCTCTCGGATCGCCTGGGCGGGAACCGGGCTGAGACTACGGACGCGGGTTGGTGTGATAGGTGATCATCAGCATCGCCATCAGAACCGCCGACAGCAGTCCGGCGAGTGCGCCCAGGAAAACCGTCGACGACATGCCGGACACGCCGTTGAGGTCGTGCGCGGCGAGACTTCCGGCCATCGAGGCGATGGCGGCGTAGATCACGACCACGTTCGGAATGCGCGATTCATCCGGACCTTTCCCGGCGCCGAGGAAAATGACCTTGTAGCGTGCGATGCTGGCAGCGATCGTCGCAACGAAGCCCGCAATGACGGCGATGGCGCGCGTGCTGAGGCCGGTGTCCTGCAGCATGAGGGCCACGACGGCGCCGATCGCCGCAGCGACCAGAATGAGAATGACCAGACTTGCCGAAACGGCGCCCGAAGGGGTGGATGCCATGATTGCGTGTTCTCCGATTTTGAGTGAGTGCGAAAATAGAGCGACAGACACGGGTCGCGACGGACTCCGATGATGATCAACGCGGGGGCGGAGATCGGGTTTCATGCCGCGGTGTCGGCGATGAGTCCGTCCACCCCCAAAGTGGCATAGTTCACGTGCCGCCGGCACGCCAGCCCGCAGCCGATGTTCGAGGGAACTCCCGGACAGCGTAGGAGGGGCGAGACCTACAGCCCTTTGACCAGATTTCCGACCATCAGCGTGAAGTACGCGATGATCGACAGCCAGAATTCCTGGTGGGGCAGGTAGCGGGGAATGGGGATGTACCCCAGCTTGGTGATCAGGGCCAGAGCGGCCAGCACGAACGAAATCAGGAAAATGATGATGGTCGGCGGATTGAGCCGCATGGCAGTGCTCCCCAGGATGTCCGGCGCCCGTCGGCCGTTCTCGGCGAACAGCATATCACGGACGCCACCGGGTCATGCAACTCGGCCGCTACGATGACGGGTCCTAGCCCGACCTATGCACCAGAACCCGGTCGCGACGGAGGTGAATTTGACGGTACGCCAGAAGAAGCGCGCGGTTCGATGCCGTCGCATCGGACAAGCGTTTCGACGCCGCGTGGCGTCAAATTCGCCCCGCCCGTCTTGGCGAAGCCAAGCTTCGCTTGGACGGGGTCGCACGCCCGTGGCCGCCCACGGCGACGAATGGCTCAACCGTAGGCAAAGCTACGCTATTCGCCATTCGTCGCCGTGGATCGGCTCACGGTCGCGAGATCGCGGCCGGGTTCTGGTGCCTAGGTCGGGCGAGAGGGAGCGTGCGGGAACCACGGCGACCTGACGTGCGGTCCGGCCAGCCGCCGGCTCGACGATGAAGCGCACCATGGCGCCATCAGGTTTGCCGACTTCGCGGCACGAGACGATGACAGGCCGGGCGGGGGATGAGCCGGTCTCGACGCGGGTCACGCCGGCATCCAGCTCGGCAATCTCGACCACTTCCAGCGTCCGCGGCTGCCCGGAAAGCGTCAAGGTCAGCGTGGCGCCGAGCTTGACCGGCGCCCCCCAGGCCGTCAGTGCGATATCGGCCCCGTCCCGGGTCGGTGGCGCGCTTTCGTGGGAGAGCCAGAAGTCCTCGCTGCCGGCCACTGGCGGCTCTGCCGCAGCGCCTTCAGTTCGGGCCAGCACCGCAGGTTCGCTCTGCAAGGCGACCGCAAAACCCTTCGAGATCATGGCGTCGGAGCTGAATGCCGCCATCAGGCCGATGGTCGCCCCGGCCGCCGTCAAGGCCAGCACTGAGGAATTACATGAAAGGCGGGGCGTGCGAGTCGATCCGCTGGTCGCTGTCGGTTGCATGGCCTGCCCTCCGGTTTTCGCTCTCGATCCTGCGAATATAGGGGTGGGTGCTCGCTCTAGCGACCCCCTCCCTGGGGACAACTACGAATTTAGACCTCGGCCGGACCACGAACAGCATTTTGGTCGAGGAGAGCCGAAGCGCCCGCGCATTGGGTTACAAGGCGTTTCGGCTCCGGCGACCGGCGCGGCGCGGCGTGACGTAGACCCTGCGCAGATGCCGGAAAAAGGCGAGGTTGAACGCGAACAGTACCGCGAACACTCCGGCCAGCAGAGCGATGGCCGAGGTGCTGCTCGACTGGGCCTGAAGGCCGCCGCGGGTCGAGATCAGAATTGCCGGGCGGACCGCGGCCGGCTCGATGGCCGACGGCAGAGTCGGTCCGGTGAAGGCGGCCACGCGGGCGAGATCGGCGGCTCGCGCCTGACCGCCCGTCAGCATGTCGCTGAAGCTCGGCGCTCCGAGCAGGCCGATGGCGAAGGCGACGAACAGCACGAGTCCGAGGCCGGCGTCGGCGGCGACCCGGTGCACCGGCTTGGCGGTTGCGGCGCGTGTCTTGGCAACCATCATCTCGCATCCTCTCATTCGAGATTGTCCCACTTAACTGCCGAGGATTGCACATGCTTCGTGTGGCCTCGTTGGGCCGACAATGTGGCGTTGTGCGAGCATTTGCCTTTACGGAAGATGAACGGCCGTTGGCTGTGCCTCGCCGGCAACTGGGAATACGCCTTCACGGGCGTCCGTTTGGGTGTTGAAATCGCCCGTGTCGCGGTTATAGCTTCGCGCCGATCGGGGTTGTTTGCGCTGCAACAATGCCGTTGCTGATCACATGCGAGGGTGTGCCATGGGCTTTATCGCCGACAGTCTGAACCGCATTCAACCTTCGGCGACCATCGCCGTCTCGATGAAGGCCCGGCAACTGAAGGCGCAGGGCCATGACATCATCTCGCTTTCGGCGGGCGAGCCCGATTTCGACACGCCCGAGAATATCAAGATGGCGGCCGTCGTTGCTCTGAAGGACGGCAAGACGAAATATACGGACGTCGACGGCATTCCCGAGCTGAAGGCTGCGATCACGGCCAAGTTCAAGCGCGACAACGGCCTCGACTATAAAACCAGCCAGATCTCGGTCGGCACCGGCGGCAAGCAGGTGCTCTACAACGCGCTGCTGGCGACGCTCAATCCGGGCGACGAGGTCGTGATGCCGGCGCCCTGCTGGGTCTCGTATGCCGACATCGTGCTGCTGGGCGGCGGCACGCCGATCTTCGCCGAGACGACGATCGACGACGGCTTCCGCCTGAAGCCGGAGGTGCTCGACCGGGCGATCACCTCGCGGACCAAATGGTTCATCTTCAACTCGCCGTCCAACCCGACCGGCGCCGCCTACAGCCACGCCGAGCTGAAGGCGCTGACCGACGTGCTGATGCAGCCGAAGAACGCCCACGTCTGGGTTTTGACCGACGACATGTACGAGCACCTGCTCTACGACGGCCACACGTTCTGCACCCCCGCCCAGGTCGAGCCGGGCCTCTACGATCGCACGCTGACCATGAACGGCCTCTCGAAGGCGTACTGCATGACCGGCTGGCGGATGGGCTATGCCGGTGGGCCGGAAAGCCTGATCAAGGCGATGTCGAAGCTGCAATCGCAGTCGACCTCGAATCCGTCGTCGATCACCCAGTGGGCCTCCGTCGAGGCTCTGAACGGGCCGCAGGATTTCATCGCCCGCAACAACGCCGTGTTCGTCGAGCGTCGCGATCTGGTGGTGTCGATGCTCAATCAGGCGAACGGCATCCGCTGCCCGAAGCCGGAGGGGGCGTTCTACGTCTATCCGTCCTGTGCCGGCGCCATCGGCCGGACCAGCCCCAAGGGCAAGCACATCGCCAACGACGAGGATTTCGTCACCGCGCTGCTGGAAGAAGAGGGCGTCGCCTGCGTGCATGGCGCCGCATTCGCCGGCTCCCCCGCCTTCCGCATCTCGTATGCCACGTCCACGGCGGCTCTGAAGGAAGCCTGCATGCGCATCCAGCGCTTCTGCGGCAATCTCAAGTGATGACGCGGCTCAGCGCCGCCCGAACAGGCGCTCGATGTCGGTGAGCTTCAGCTCCACGTAGGTCGGCCGGCCGTGGTTGCACTGCCCGGAGTGGGGAGTTGCCTCCATCTCCCGGAGCAGCGCATTCATTTCGTCGGCCGTGAGCCGCCGACCCGCCCGCACGCTGCCGTGGCACGCCATACGCGAGGCGACGGATTCGAGCCGGTCGCGCAGGGCGAAGCCCTTGCCGTGCTCGACGATCTCGGAGGCGAGATCGCGGACCAGTCCGTCGACATCGGCAGTGCCGATGAGGGCCGGCACCTCGCGTACCGCCACCGCTCCGCTGCCGAAACTCTCGACGACGAGACCCAGCTCGGCCAGTTCTGTTTCTCGTTCGAGCAGGGCCGCAGCCTCGTCTTCGCCAAGCTCGACGATGACGGGGATGAGCAGGCCCTGCCGCGCCACGCCGCCACTGGCCAGCATGCTCTTCATGCGCTCGTAGACCAGCCGCTCATGGGCCGCGTGCTGATCGACGATGACCACCGATGTCCGCGTCTGCGTCACGATGTAGGTCTCGTGCAGTTGCGCGCGTGCCGCCCCGAGGGGCCGATCGAGAAGGTCTGCGGCGGGCAGGGTCTCGCCGGCTCGTGCATCGGCGCTGGGCGACGAGAACGCATCGAACGGCGCCTGCATCGCCTCCGCGAACCCGCGCGTGGGCCACGCGCCGGACCCATCGCGCCGGAAGCGGGGCTCCGATCCGGTCGGTCTCACGCCATGGGCAGGTCCGGAGAACGGTGTCAGACCCGGAGGGTCTGACACCGCGGCCGACACCATGGCCGCCAATGTTCCCGAGCCGCCCCGCGCGCTGGCGCGATGACCTGCCTCCTCCAGTGCGTGACGCAGTGCGCCGACCAGCAGCGCCCTTACGTTGCCGGCTTCCCGGAACCGCACCTCGGCCTTGGCTGGATGCACGTTGACGTCGACCTCGGCCGGCGGCAGCTCGACGAAGAGCGCCAGATAGGGATAGCGTCCGCGCGGAATGAGGTCGCCGTAGGCCGCCCGCACGGCGCCGACCAGCAGCTTGTCCTTCACCGGCCGGCCGTTGACGAACATGAACTGCTGCCCGGCGTCGGGGCGGTGCAGCGTCGGAAGGCCGGCGAAGCCGCTGACGCGCACGCCATCGCGTTCACCGCCGACGGCGAGCGCGTCCGCGAGAAATTCGCCGCCCATGATTCGACCGAGGCGCTGGAGCAATCCTTCGGCGGTCGCCTCGCATCGCGGCAACCTGAGCCCGGTGCGCTCGCCCGTGGTCAGCGAGAAGCCGACGGGCGGATGCGCCATGGCCAGCCTCTTCACCACCTCCGACACGGCCATCGTCTCGGCGCGCTCGGACTTCAGGAATTTCAGCCGCGCCGGCGTCGCCGAGAAGAGGTCGCGCACCTCGACGCGCGTTCCCGCATTGAGAGCCGCGGGTTTGAGGGTCTGCTTGTCGCCGCGCGCCACGACGACCTCGAAGCCGTCGCGCGAGTCTTGTGTGCGCGACTGAATGCTGAGGCGGGCGATGGCCCCGATCGACGGCAGCGCCTCGCCACGAAAGCCGAGCGTGCAGATGTCGAGCAGGTCGTCGCCCGCGAGCTTCGAGGTCGCGTGCCGCTCGACCGAGAGCACGAGATCGCGCGGCCCCATGCCGTGCCCGTCGTCGGTGACGCGGATCAGCGACAGCCCGCCGGCGGCGATGACGATTTCGATTTCCGCCGCACCGGCGTCGATGGCGTTCTCGACCAGCTCCTTGACGACGCTGGCCGGCCGCTCGATCACCTCGCCGGCTGCGATGCGATTGACGGTCTCGGGCGGGAGCTGGCGAATCGGCATGAGATCGAGTTGGAGTTTTGATTCGATTGAGGGCGAACCCTAACACGGCACGCGCGGTAACGTTTCCGCCGCGTGGTCGTTTTACAGCGCAACCGTACTCAGCTTCGGCGTCGTGCGGTGAGGACGTCATACTCCGAGTGTGCCCCGATCCAGATTCAGTAAAGGCCATCCGGATCGTCGAGCCCCACAGCCCTGTAGTGGTCGCCGACGCGAACCGACCAGAGCTGACCAATTTTCTTGAGGTGAGGCGAGGGGTGTCGAGGGTCGGACTTCAAAAGTTGGAAATTCTTGTCGGCAAGACTGCGAACGTGGGCGGGCAGGTGATCGTAAAGTTTCCAGAACTTTGGAGAGGCCCGGTGCTTCACAAATCGCGAGCCTTGCCAGCGGCGCGATCGGCCTTTGCATCGGCAATCAAATCGTCGAGTTTTCCAGCCGCCAGATCATCGGCGATCTCCTGGTCCCACTGCAGCGCATCGAACTCCAGGAACCAAGCCCGGAGCTGGGCGAGCTCATCCGGCCGCAATTGGCGAATGCGGTCTTCAATCTCTTTGACTTCACCCATGCGAGCCTCCTGGCCATGATGGCAAGGCTAAGCAATTCAATGTTTTCAGGTCAAGTCCGGCAGCACGCGCGTTGGCGTTGGCGAGTCCTTCGCTAGGTCGCGTTCGAAACCAACGAACGCCGGCCTGTTCAACCAGCTTACGGCTTCGACAGCCGCTCCTTCGTCAGCACCTTGGCGAGTTCGACGGCGGGCTGATCGAAGGGGTCGACGCCGATGAGGCGGCCGGCGAGGATCGTCTCCAGCATGAAGTGCATGAGCAGGGCGCCGATGGCGCGCTCGTCGAGCACGGGCACGTCGATGGTGCGCACGGGGCGCCCCGCCCTGGCCAGCGCGGCCGTGACGGCATGGGCCTGCGCGTCGACCACGTCGCCGACATGCTTGCCTCCGAGAAATGCGCTCCCTGCAGCCGCGGCCATGTCCGCGTCGATGACGGGACCGGTGCCGCGGCCGGCGACCCGCAGCACGGTCACGGCGATCTCGCGCGGGCCGTCCATGAACAGCTGAAGCTGGCTGTGCTGATCGAGCGGACCGAGCGCCGGTATCGGGCTCGTGCCCTCGCCTCCCTTGCCGAGGCTTTCCGCCCACAGCTGGACGTACCACTCTGCGAAGCGGCCGAGCCGGTCCGAGTAGGGCATCATCACGAGCGTGCGGATGCCACGCGATTTGGCCAGCGCCACCATCGCGGCGGCGCCTATCGCCGGCGCACTCTCCGCCGGGGACTTGGCAGACAGCAATTCATTGACGACCTCGCGCGCGCCGGCGCGGATGGCGTGCGCGTCGAGCCCGCGCGCCATCGCCGGCACGAGGCCGACGTTGGTCAGGCACGAGAAGCGCCCGCCGATGCCGGTATGATGCTCGAGCATCGGAATGCCGAGGCTGCGGAACAGCCCGCGCAGGCCGTTCGACTTGCCGGGCGTGTCCGGCTCGGTGATGCCGAGGAACAGCTCGGGGATGCGCGCACCGAGCCCGGCCGCCCGCACCGCCTCGATGGCGGTGATGGCCTGCACCAGCGTCTCCGTGGTGCCGCCGGACTTCGAGGTGACGACGAAGCGCAGCTCGGAGAGGTCCATGCCGTCCAGCGAACCCTGCACGGTCAGCGGGTCGAGATTGTCGTAGAAGCGCGTGCGGGGGCGCTTGCGGCGGTAGACCTTGGCGCCGCCGGGAATGTTCCAGCCGGCGACCTGCGCCAGCGTCTGCCCGCCGAGACCCGACCCGCCGGTGCCGAAGAAGATGATGGTCCGGGCGTTCTCCGAAAGGCGGTCGAGGGCCGATTCGGCCTCGGCGAGGTCAGCCGTGTCCTCCGCGATGCGCAGCAGCGGCAGCCGGCCAAGGTCGTAGTCCTCGCGCAGTCCGGCGATGGCCGGAGCGAGGCGGTCGAGGGCATTCTGGAGCGTCGACGCCTCGAGGCCGTGCGCGCCGATGGCGCCTTTGAGACACCCTTCTATCGATTGCCGATAGGCGGAGTTCGAGCCGGCAGCTCTGGTCATGGAATCCCCGAAAGATCGAGCGAGCGAAGTCCGGGCCTTCGACTACCGGCTTTTCCCGCGAGCGCCAAGGGGAGGGAGTGAGCGGAGCGGGCTTCGCTTCGCGCGCCGGGTCGAAACGCTCAACCTTTTTTCGCGACCGGCTGGCCGACGATGGTGACGATCAGGTTCTCCGGCGCGAAGAGAGTCTTGGCCACCCGCTTGGCGTCGGCGAGCGTGATCGCTTCGATCAGCCCGTTGCGCTTCTCGACGTAGTCGGGACCGAAGCCCTCCTCCATCAGCCCCAAGAGCTGTGAGGCGATCTTGGCCGAGGTATCGAAGCGGAGGGCGTAGGAGCCGACGAGGTAGCTCTTGGCGTTGTCCAGCTCCTGCTGACTCGGACCTTCGTCCGCCATCTTTTTAAATTCGGCGCGGATGACGTCGAGGCTTTCGCCGATCGATTCCGCCTTGGTCGCAACTCCGCCGGACAGGATCGAGGCGTGACGGTAGGGCTGAAGGTAGCTGTAGACCGAGTAGGCGAGGCCGCGTTTCTCGCGCACCTCTTCCATCAGCCGCGAGGCGAAGCCGCCGCCGCCGACCAGCTGATTGAGGACGAATGCGGTCAGGAAATCAGGGTCTTTGCGCGGCATGGCGGGCAGGCCGAAGGTGGCCACCGCCTGCGGCACGTCCATGGCGATCAGCTTCTCGCGGCCGCCCGAGACGGGAGCCGTCTTGGCGATGGGCACGAGTTCGGCGGTGGCCGGGAGATCGCCGAACACCTTGTCGAGCAGTGCGCCGAGTTCAGCCGCGTCGATGTCGCCGACCGCCACGACTTTCAGGTTGGACTTGGCGAACACGCGCTTCCTGTAGTCGGCGAGGTCGGTGCGGGTGATGGCCTTCAGGCTCGCATCGGTGCCGTTGGCGGGGCGCGCATAGGTATGTCCGTCGAAGGCGACAGTGTACCATTCCTTGGCCGCCACCTTTTCAGGATCACGCGCGGCATAGACGAGGTTGGCCAGAAGCTGCTGGCGGATGCGATCGACCGCATCCTTGTCGAACCGCGTCTTGGTCAGTGCGAGGCGGAGCAGGTCGGAGGCCGCGTCGCGGTTCTTGGTCAGCGTCTCGAAGCTGCCGTAGAACGCATCCTTCGTGTCGTCGTAGCTCATGCGCACAGCCAGCTCTTCCATGCGCTCCTGGAACTGGCTGGCCGGCATGTCGCCGGCACCCTCGTCCATCATCGCCGTCATGAAGTTGGCGAGACCCTCCTTGCCGGACGGGTCCTGGGCGTTGCCGCCTTCGAAGGAGAATCGCAGGGCCATCATCGGAACGCCGTGCGCTTCCACCAGCCAGGCTTCGATGCCGCCGGGGCTTGTGACGGTCTGGATTCTCATGGCGTGAGCGGGCCCGATGACGGTGAAGAGGGAAAGGATCAGCGCGACGACGGTAACGAGGATCGGCCGGCGTGAGGGAGATGACGTGAGCATCGCGTGGCTCCGGGGAAAGCGGATCATGATCGGCTGGCGGCCGGCTTCTGCGGCCCGCCGGCTCCGCCATCGGAGGCGGTCGGTATGAGCGTGCCCGTCACCGATCGCTTGGGATCGAGGTAGGCTGCCGCTTTCTTCACATCGTCGAGCGTGATTTTCGCGATGTCGTCGGCCCAGGCGTCCATTTTTTCGATCGAGCGGCCGATGGCGAGTCCCCATCCGTAGCGGCGGGCGAGCGTCATCTGATTGTCGCTCTCGTAGATGTAATCGGCGATGTAGCTCGACTTGGCGCGCTCCAGCTCCGCCGCCGTCACACCCTTGGCGCGGATGTCGGCGATCACGGCGTCGAGGGCGGCTTCAACTTTTTCGAGTGTCACCCCGTCCGCTGCCACCGCGTAGATCGACATCTTGCCGCTGTCGAGGCTGGATCCAGAGTAGCCGCCGCCGGTGGACGAGGCGACCTGCTGGTCGACCACCAGCGCCTTGTAGACACGGCTCGTCGCGCCGTCGGCGAGGATCTTGCCGAGCAGATCTAGGGCCTCTGCATCCATGCCGCTGGCGGTCTGATAGCTCGGCGTGGCGTAATCGCGGTGCAGCGACGCCTTGCCGGCGCGGGCGTCGCGCAGCTCCAGGCGGCGGGCCGCGCGGTGCGGGGGATCCTGCGGCCGCTTGCGCACGGAAGGAATCGAGGAATTGGGCTTCAGCGGTCCGTAGATTTCGGTCGCGAGCGTACGGACCTCTTCGGGCGTCACGTCGCCGGCGACCACCAGGATGGCGTTATTCGGCGCATACCAGTGATGATAGTAGCTCATCGCATCCTGCGGGCTGAGCTGCGCCATCTCATGCTCCCAGCCGATAACCGGGATACCGTAGGGATGCGAGTAGTAGAGCGCGGCGTCCATCTGCTCTTCCAGGATCGCGGACGGGTTGTTCTCGATGCGCGAGCGGCGCTCTTCGAGAATGACGTCGCGCTCGGTCAGCACCTCTTTCTCGGTCAGGCGGAGGTTGACCATGCGGTCCGCCTCCATCTCCATCACCGTGCGGAGCTTGTCCTTCGAGATGCGCTGGAAGTAGGCGGTGGCGTCGTGACCGGTGAAGGCGTTGTCCTGGCCGCCGAGCCGGGCGACGATCTTCGAGAACTCGCCCATCGGAATCTTATCGGTCGACTTGAACATCAGGTGCTCGAGGAAGTGCGCGATGCCCGACACGCCCTTGGGCTCGTCGGCCGCGCCGACGCGATACCAGACCATGTGCGTGACGACGGGCGCGCGGGTATCCGGGATGACGACGACCTGCATTCCGTTGTCGAGCCGATACTCGGTGACGCGCGAGGCGGCTGCGGCGAAGCGGATTGGTTCGGCGACGGCGAGCATGGTCAATCCTGCGATGAGTGTTGCGAGGAGGCGGCGGCCGGCAAGGTGAATCATGCAAGGGCCTCGAGAGCTGTCGGAGGACGCAGAGGATGCGCCATTGTCGGCATTGATGTCGGCAGGCGGGCTCGCCTTGTCAAATGACAAGCCGTTCATCCGGTCGTCGGTCGGGCGTGATCTGGCCGACTGACGTGCAGGTCGTGGCGGCAAAGTCGGAAAGGTGCGGGCAGCGCTCGAAAGCTACTGCTTTTCGACCTGACCCTCTTGCGGGGCGTTGGTCTGTCCCAGGATGCCGGCGAGGCCGCCGAAGGCCGAGAGTGCCGAGCCGCGGCACGAGCCGAGCGGACCGATGACGTCTTCGGAGTTCTGGCGATCGCCCTGATCGCGACCTCGATCGTAGTTCTTGTCACAGAACTCCGCCTGCTGGCGCTCGAGGTCCGCCTGGTTCACCTCGGCCTTGCGATCGGGATCGGCAATGAGCGCGAGCTGGGCATCCTGCGCCGCCGGCTGGGCGCCGGGCGGGGGCAGGCGGTCGACGTTTGGCGGAAGGACGATCGGAGCGCGGGCCACCATCTTCGGCTCTTTGCCGTCGCCGCCGGATTTGGAGCCGATGCCGACCATATCGAAGATCTTGCCGTTCAGCTCAACGTCGTCGGCCCCGCAGCCGCCGAGACCGACAGCGAGGGCCGCCGCGGCGATGACGGCGAGGGTCGATCGCGTCGTCGATCGAATCATCGGTCTCATCCTGGCATTCCCTCCAGTCCTCGGCTGGGCAGCGTCAGCCCAACGTTCCCAACCCGCGACAGCAACTCGACGCGCTACAAGGGATTTGCGGCATCATTGCGATAATCCAGAACCGACTCATACAAGAGCCCGGCCACCCCGGCAACAATCGCCACGTCGGCGACGTTGAACACGTACCAGTAAAACCCGAAGGCGTGCAGCGAGTAAAAGTCTGCGACCCCGCCGATGAGCAGGCGGTCGATGGCGTTACCGAGAGCCCCACCGATGATCAATCCGAGGCTCCAGGCCATCAGACGGCCGGTGCCGGCCCGCGCCAGCCAGACCCACATGGCGAGCGCCGCAAGTCCAGCGAAGACGGCGAGGGCGATCTGCCAAGTATAGCTGTCCATATCGAACAGAGAGTAGCTGATCCCGGTGTTCTTCACGAAGACGAAATCAAGAAACGACGTGACGGTCACCCGGCCTTTGTCTTGGATCTGATAGACGTTCAGCATCCACCACTTGTTGGCCTGGTCGAGCACCAAAGTGGCAAGCGCAACCCAGAACGCCGTCCGGGAGAATGGCCCCCAGAGCCAGGAGCGGGATGGAGTCTGCAGGGCTTTTTCGCGGGCGCCGTGTGTCATCGGCCCCGTCTAGGGGCTGGCGGCGGCGGCGGCAAGTCCGTAGGGTGTCGCGCTCGTGTTGCCGGCATTTGCCATCTCACCGGGCCGGAAGGATGCGGAACTTCCTGTTGCGGCCGATGCGGTAGGTTTCGAAGTCGTCGTGATCGACGGTGAGGATGGTCGAAATCTGCTCGCGCTGGGCCACATGCACCAGCGTCGCGTCGGCAAAGTTCATCGGCCGGTCGGCGTAGCGGGTCATCAGAGTATGGAGGGCGGGCAGATCGGCCGTGCCGACCGGCGCCATCGCGAACAGCTCCGTGTGGAGCAGGGGCAATACGGCCGCCGTCGATCGATAGCACCGGTTCGCCAGATGGAAAAGTTCAGTCAAAACGGGGTATGTCGTGACCAGCGGCAGTCGCACCTGGGCAAACTCTGCTTTACATCTTTCGTGCCATTTGTCGCGGCGACCGACGAATGCGAGCAACGCCCCCGTATCAGCCAGAACGACGCTTGCCGTATTTCCGTTCAAGAGCCTCACCCACTACCTTGCGTACGACGGCGTTCGTAGCCGAAGTTCCGTCCCCGGAAACCGAGCCGCAAACAGCCATGAGGGTGTCCCGAATGCGCTTCTGCTCCTCAGCGTCGAGGGTCCGGGGCTTTTCACGGCGCAGCCAGTCAGTCGCGGCCCGTTCAAGAACGGTCGCCACACCGACCTTTTTTCTGCGCGCGGCGGCCTCGAGCTCTGCTTTGAGTTCGGGCGTGAGGCGCCAGCTGTAAACCTCGGTCTTGGCCATGCACTACAGTGTAGTGCAAACGCCGGTTCCGGTCAATTTCAGCCGCGTGCCCGCGCGTCGCACTCGCGGACCGCCGCGGCGTCGCGGGCGGAGAGATCGGGAAACTCTGGGTCGCTGCCCACGTCCTCGGTGATGCGCCATGAGCGGGCGCATTTCCTGCCCGCCGCGAGCTTCGGCACGACGCCGACGCCCGGCACGTCGGCCAGCGTGAAGGCACCATCCGGCGCCACCTTGCGAAGCAGCGTCGCGGCGCTGGTGATCGACAGCTCGGCGAGATCGACACCGGTCAGCGCTTCGAGCGTCGCGGCATCGGTGACGTAGACCTCGGGCGCCGCCTCGAGGCTGGCGCCGATGCGCTTCGCCGCCCGCTCCAGTTCCAGCGCGCCGGTGACGACGCGGCGCACGCCGCGCACCTTTTCCCACTTTTCGGCCAGCGCCTCGTCGCGCCATGCGGCCGGCACAGCGGGGAAGGGATGCAGATGGACGCTGTCGCGCTCGGACGGATAGCGCGCGAGGAACGTCTCCTCGGCCGTGAACGACAGAATGGGAGCAAGCCAGGCCGTCACGCACCCGAGAATCTGATCGATCACCGTCAGCGCCGCGCGCCGCTTCGGGCTCGAATAGGCTTCGCAGTAGAGTGTGTCCTTGCGGATGTCGAAATAGAACGCGGAGAGGTCCGTGTTCATGAACTGAGACAGCACGGTCACCACCTGCCGGTAGTCGAAGGCGGTGTAGGCTGTGCGGATCTCCTCGTCGAGCTCGCTGAGCCGGTGCAGCATCAGCCGCTCCAGCTCGGGCAGCTCGTTGCGGGGGATGCGGTGGTCGTCCTCGAAGTGCGCCAGCGCGCCGAGCATCCAGCGCAACGTATTGCGCAGCTTGCGATAGGAATCGGCGGCGGCTTGCAGGATCGCCGGTCCGAAGCGGATGTCGTTGACGGTATCCGACGAGGCGACCCACAGGCGCAGGATGTCGGCGCCGGATGTCTTCATCACGTCCTGCGGCGAGAGCACGTTGCCCTTCGATTTCGACATTTTGTCCTCACCCTTTTCATCGAGGATGAAGCCGTGGGTGAGCACCACGTCGTAGGGCGCGCGGCCGCGTGTGCCGCAGGACTCGAGCAGCGAGGAATGGAACCATCCGCGGTGCTGGTCGGAGCCTTCGAGGTACATCACGCGGTCGTATTGCTTGCCCGCCTGTCCCGGTGAAACCGGGCTATGCCCGGGCAGGACTCCGCCCTCGTGCACGCGCTGAATGCCGGCCAGTCCGGGGAACGTATCGGCGTCCTCCAGCACGAAGGCGTGCGTCGAACCGCTGTCGAACCAGACGTCGAGCACGTCGCGGACCTGCTCCCATTTATCGAGCTGGGCGTCGGGCACGAGGCCCTTCAGGAATCGCTCCTTGGCGCCGGGCTCGAACCACACGTCGGCGCCTTTCTCGGCGAAGGCGGTTTCGATGCGCCGGATCAACTCGTCCGACTTTCCGAAGTCGGGGCCGGGGATGATGTCGTCGGTGTCGATGTGGCGGAACACGGTGATCGGCACGCCCCAGGCGCGCTGGCGCGACACCACCCAATCGGGCCGGTTGGCGATCATGCCGTTGATGCGGTTCTCGCCGGTCGGCGGCACCCATTCGGTGCGTTTGATTTCAGAGAGGGCTACCTGTCGCAGGGTGTCAGACCCGTCACGCCGGAGGCGTGTCTCAGACACCACGGCAAAAGCCTTGTCCATGGCGATGAACCATTGCGGCGTGTTGCGGAAGATGACTGGCTTCTTCGAGCGCCACGAGTGCGGGTATTGGTGCTTGAGTCGACTGCGCGCGATGATGTTGCCGGCCTCCGCCAGCGCCTTGATGACAGCATCGTTGGCGTCGCCCTTGTCGCCGTTTTCTTTCAGCACTCGCTTGCCGGTGAAGCCCGGCGCGGCAGACGTCAGCACGCCATCGGCGTCGACGGTGAAGGGGATGTCGGTGTCGATGCCGCGGTCGCGCAGCGATTTCTGGTTCGCCGTCCAGATGTTGTAGTCATCCGCGCCGTGCCCGGGTGCCGTGTGTACGAAGCCGGTGCCGGTGTCGTCGGTGACATGATCCCCGTCGAGCAGGGGGACGGGGAAGTCGTAGCCGAGCGACGCGAGCGGGTGGTTGCAAACTATTTTTGCCAGCTTGAGATCACCGACGTTGCTGGTGACCTCCTCCAAGCTCTCGACCTTCGCCGCTTTTCGGACTTCGTCGGCAAGTTTCTTGGCCAGCACGAAGTGATCGCCGACCTTTGCCCAGTTGTTTTCCGGTGCTGCTGTGACTTTGAATAGGCCGTACTCAATTCGCGACGAAAAGCTGACAGCTCGATTGCCGGGTAGCGTCCATGGCGTTGTGGTCCAGATGACGATGGATGTTCCCTTCGGAAAGGTGGGTGGCGCCTCGCGCACCGGAAACTTCACCCACACCTGATCGCTCTGGTAATCTTGGTATTCGACCTCCGCTTCCGCGAGTGCGGTCTTCTCGACGACGCTCCACATCACCGGCTTCGATCCGCGATAGAGCAGGCCGTTCTCGGCGAATGTCATCAGCTCGCGGGCGATGATGGCTTCGGCGCGGAAGGCCATCGTCGAATAGGGGTTGTCCCAGTCGCCGACGACGCCGAGGCGCTTGAACTCCTCGCGCTGCACGTCGAGCCACTTGGCGGCGAACTCGCGGCACTCGCGGCGGAATTCGTTGACCGGAACCTCGTCCTTGTTTTTGCCCTTGGCGCGATACTGCTCCTCGATCTTCCATTCGATCGGCAGGCCGTGGCAGTCCCAGCCCGGCACGTAGTTGCTGTCGTGGCCGAGCATCTGCTGCGATTTGACGACGAGATCCTTGAGGATCTTATTGAGCGCGTGCCCGATGTGGATGTTGCCGTTGGCGTAGGGCGGGCCGTCGTGCAGCACGAACTTGGCGCGGCCCGCGGAGGTCTCGCGCAGCCGTTCGTAGAGGCCGATCTCCGACCAGCGCTTCAGAAGCCGCGGCTCCAGCTCCGGCAGTCCGGCCTTCATCGGGAAGTCCGTCTTCGGCAGGAAGAGAGTTGCACTCCAGTCGCGCCCTTCGGCAGCCTTGTCCGCCTTGCCGCCCGGGGTCTTGGTCATCGCTCGTGTCTTTCTTTGCGTTCGCTTCGTGGCGCGTTCTAACAAGTCGCGACGTGAGACGAAAGCGCCGATGACGCGGGTGCTCTGACGCCCTGCTCACCGCTTCCCGTTGCGGTGTTTCGGGCGGGCGGCGAGCTTGATGCCGCCGATCGGAAGCTCGCCGGGCGTGTGGCCGTCGGGAAGGCCCAGCTCGTCGACGAACGCCAGACGGATCATGTTGGTGGCGCCCGGCGAGCCGAGCGGCACGCCGCAGGTGATGACGACGCCCTCGCCCGGCCGCACCCAGCCCTCGTCGAAGGCGATGCGGCAGGCTTTGCGCACCATGTCCGACAGGTCTTCGGGATCGTTGGTCAGCACCGTCTGGATGCCCCACACGAGCGCCAGGCGCTGGGCGGTCTCGGCGACGGGGGTCAGTCCGATCACCGGCAGATTCGGCCGTTCGCGGGCGACCCGCGCCGCGGTGGAACCCGTCGCCGTGTAGCAAAGGATCGCCGCCACCTTGACCGTGCGGGCGATGGCGTCGGCCGCTGCGGCAATGGCGTCGGCGCCGGTCGGCTGCGGGAAAAGCTGCGTCGCGTGCACGAAGGCGTCGTAGCTGCGGTCTCCCTCGACCTCGCGCGCGATGCGGTCCATCACCTGGATGGCCTCGATCGGATACTGGCCGACGGCGGACTCGGCGGAGAGCATCACGGCGTCGGCGCCGTCGAAGACGGCGGTGGCCACGTCGGACACTTCAGCGCGCGTCGGCACCGGCGCGGTGATCATGCTTTCGAGCATCTGGGTGGCGATGACCACCGGCTTGCCGGCGGCCCGCGCGCGGCGCGTGATGTCCTTCTGCAAGCCCGGCACGCGCTCGACCGGCATCTCGACGCCGAGATCGCCGCGCGCCACCATGAATCCGTCGCCGGCCGCAATGATGCCGTCGAGATCGTCGACCGCGCTTGGCCGTTCGATCTTGGCCAGCAGGGCCGCGCGCGTCCCGATGATCGCCTTGGCTTCTTCCACGTCCTCGCGGCGCTGCACGAACGACAGAGCGATCCAGTCGGCGCCGAGCGCCAGCGCACAGTCGAGATCGGCGCGGTCTTTCTCGGTCAGGGGACTGATCGGGAGGACCGTATCGGGCAGGCTGAGGCCCTTGCGGCTCGACAGTGCGCCGCCGGTCAGCACCTCGGCGGCGATGACGCCCTTCGATCGATCGGTGACGCGCATTTTCAGCTTGCCGTCGTCGAGCAGCAGCGTGTCGCCTTCCTTGACGGCATCGAAGATCTGGGGATGCGGCAGGAACACGCGGTCCGTCGCCCCGCTCTTCTCGTTGCGGTCGAAGCGGAATGTGGCGCCCGAATTGACGAACACCCGGCCGCTCGAAAATTCGCCGACGCGGAACTTCGGTCCCTGAAGATCGAACAGGATGCCGATCGGGTGGCGATGCTTGTCCGCCACCTCACGTACGGTCGTATAGAGTTCTTTCGCCGTGGCGTGGCTGGCGTGGCTCATGTTGATGCGGAATACGTCTACGCCCGCAATGACCAGCCGCTCGACCATTTCTGGTGCGGAGGTTGCGGGTCCGAGCGTGGCGACGATCTTGACCCGCCGGTAACGTCTCATTGTGCCTTCTTGGCTCCATCCTCGGGATCCGTGAGGCGGATGGTCCACTCCTCGGCTTCGCCCGTGTCCACCTCGAAAAATCCGGTCGGCTTATAGCCGCGTTTGGGGCAGTCCTGAACCCCCCGGATCGCAAACGACTTGTCGGCCGTGCACATCTTGTTGCCGCCGGCCCACTCGCCGCCACGGTCGTAATCGACCGCGTGGACATAGATGAAACGGCTTGGCACCGCGCCCTTGAGCAGCGTCTCGCAGGTCTGCGAGGCGATGTTCCACCAGCCCTCGGTGGCCCAGCCGTTGGCATCCTGGTAGCCGATCGAGACGCCGACCCGGCTCGGCGTCGAATTGCAGAGCTTGAGGTCGGCTCGCGCCGCGCCGGCCGTTGCGACCGGCAGAACGGCGGCGACGAACAATCCCATGATTGGTCGTCGGATCGATGTTGCGTCGCGCATTCGCGTCCACCCCCGCGGCTTCGTCCCCCAGCCTCGCACCCGACGCCGGCCGTCGGCGCCCGCGGAGCGGCGCCCGCGGACCGGACGGTGCGACGACACTTCTCTCGGCAAGGAATCGGGCGGCATTGAGGATGACGAAACGCCAGTCGGCGGGGTTGCAAGGGGCTCTGATCGCAAGCGAATTCGGCGCTCGGAGCGACACGTCGGCCAGCCCGCTTGGGCGATCCGGTCGGCGACGCTATATTGGCTTATGCCCGACAGCGCCCGGAACGGTTTGGACCATACTGTCGCACCCATGTGCGAGGATGCGTTCGAAATCGAGTCGGGCAGTGCAACGCGCGGTCTCGTTCTGCTCTGCGATCATGCGTCGAACGCGCTGCCCAACGCCTATGGCACGCTCGGGCTGCCGCCGGCCGAGTTCGAAAGGCATATCGCCTACGACATCGGGGCTGCAGCGGTGACACGCCGTCTGGCCGGCATCCTCGGCGTTCCGGCCGTGCTGACCCGCTACTCGCGGCTGCTGATCGACTGCAATCGCGGCCGGGACGATCCGACGCTGATCATGCGCATCTCCGACGGCGCCGTCGTTCCCGGCAACCGCCACCTCGACGCGGCCGAGCGCGAGCGGCGTCTGCGGCTCTACTATGAGCCCTATCACCGCGCGGTCGACGGGCTGATCGACGACTGCATACGCTCCGGTCCGCCGCCGATGCTGATCTCGCTCCACAGCTTCACCGGGCTGTGGAAGGGCCAGCCGCGACCTTGGCATGCCGGTATTCTGTGGGACCGGGACGATCGCGCGGCGGCACCGCTGATCGCCGAACTCTCCGCCGAGCGCCATCTGGTCATTGGCGACAACGAGCCCTACACGGGTCGCCTCAAGGGCGATACGATGTGGCAGCATGGGACTGAGCGTGGCCTTGCTCACGCCATCGTCGAGATCCGCCAGGATCTCATCGCGACCGAAGCGGGCGTCACGGAGTGGTCGGACCGCCTCGCGAGGATCGTCGGCAAGATGCTCGCCTGTCCCGAGTTGCGGCCGCGGCTGTCGCGGGTCGCCCATCATGGCTCCTACGCAGAGTGAGACGGACATGACCCCCATCGACGATTCGACGCGCATCGAGCTTGAAGCCGCCGCCTACCGCCGGCTGGTCGAGCATCTGCGCGGACGCACGGACGTGCAGAACATCGATCTCATGACCCTCGCCGGATTCTGCCGGAATTGCCTCGCCAACTGGTATCAGGACGCGGCCCGGGCAAAAGGCATCGATCTCTCGAAGGACGCGGCGCGCGCCATCGTTTACGGCGAGCCGTATTCCGAATGGCAGGCCAAGCACCAGCGCGAGGCGAGCGGCGCGCAGAAAGCCGCCTTCGACGCGGCGCGTCCGAAAGATCACTAGTCAAGCCGTATGGCTACCCTCTGGGGACAAATGACAAAACGCGGGATGACGCTGCACGATGCCTTGCTCGGGCGGCGCGGCGGCGGCTAGCGTTGTCACGAGGGCGCTGCGGTGTGATCCGCAAGACGCCACGGCCTGTCGCGCGTCGCCGATCAGCTTCCAATCCACATCTTCAGTCCGTTCAGGGGGTAGTGCATGTCGACGCTTCAGGTTTCCGCACAGAAGCAGCTCCGTCAGCTCGTCGAGCAGATCGAGCGGTTGGAGGAGGAAAAAAAGGCGCTGGCCGGAGACATCCGCGACAAGTACGCGGAGGCCAAGGCGGTCGGTTTCGACATCAAGGTGCTGCGACAGGTCGTGCGGCTTCGCAAGAAGAGCAACGCCGAGCGGCAGGAAGAAACGACCGTGCTGGAGGTCTATCTGCATGCCCTCGGCATGCTCGATCCCGTGCTCGGCGACGGGGCCGCTCACGCCCATCTCGAAGCAGCGGAATAGCCCTCGGCGGCGCCGAGACGCAATGGAGCACCCCGTACCGATTCGGCGTTCGGTACGAGGTGCTCACGACGGGCCGGACTTGCGGCCGGACCTGCCGTGTTTCGATTGCGGCGGCCAGAATGGCGGGGCCAGACTGAGCGGGAAGCGTTTGGCTTCCTCTGTTACTCAGGAACCTAGACTCGATTGCGAATAAGTACTAATCGTAATTCATTACTCCGTTGATCAGGCGTGCTTATGGCGCACGTGACGCTCAAACAGTTGAAATACTTCGACGCGTTGGCCCGCGAGCGCCACTTCGGCCGCGCGGCCGAGGTCTGCTCGGTGACGCAGCCGGCGCTGTCCATGCAAATCCACGAATTGGAGCAGAGCCTCGGTATACTGCTCGTCGAGCGCACCCGTACGGGCGTGCAACTGACCGACAAGGGACAGGAAATCGCCAGTCGGTCGACGCGCATCCTCGGCGATGTCCGCGATCTCGTCGCCTATGCTCAGCAGACCAGCCAGCTCCTGACCGGCCCGCTGCGGCTCGGCGTCATCCCCTCGATCGCGCCCTACATGCTGCCACCTCTGCTGCCGATCCTGCGCGAGTCGTATCCCAACCTCGAACTGCACGTCCGCGAGACGCAGACCAAGCCGCTCACCGACGAACTGGTCGAAGGCAAGCTCGACCTGCTGCTGCTCGCCTTGCCGATCAAGCACGGGGACCTCGAAGAGCATAAAATCTTCCAGGACCGCTTTTTCCTGGCCATTCCCCGCGACAAGAAGCTGACCGGGCGCGTGCGTGCGACCAAGGAGCTGATCGAAAAGGAGCGCCTGCTGCTGCTCGAGGAAGGCCACTGCCTGCGCGATCAGGCGCTGACCTACTGCACGCTGCAGCAGGTCAACATGGTCAACACCTTCGGCGCCTCCAGCCTCTCCACCATCGTCGAGATGGTGTCGGCGGGGTTCGGCATCACCCTGCTTCCGGAGATGAGTGTCGGGATGGAGGTCAGGGGCCGCGAGCTGACGCTGGTACGCTTCGCCGATCCCGAACCCGCGCGCAGCGTCGGTCTGGTGTGGCGGGCAACCAGTCCGCGCAAGCTCGACTTCCTGGAGTTCGCGCGCCTCGTGTCGATGGCCTGGACCGCAGGACCGCAGTCGATTGCAGCCGGCATCCTCAAGGACCGCCGCAGCGTCACCGCACCGTCGTCTTGACGGAACGCTCCGCCAATCCCGGCGGAACAGGATTGCCCGCATCGGCCGGTTCGGCGGCGTTACTCGGTTGCACGGCATCGCCGCGGAACTGCTGGCTCCAGAGAAGCTGCGCCACCTGCAACTGCGGCCTCAGCCGCATCGGCTGCACGCCTCCGTCGTCGTCGAGGATTTCCAGGGTTTTCGCGATGTCCGGCGGAACGAACTGTGCCAGCAGAGGATCGTCGGGAGACGAGGTCTCCGTCATGACGGGACCGAGCGGGAAGGGCAGGTAGGACAGCTCTTCGGGATGATCCTCGTCGTAGGCGGGAGACTGCACCCAGCTCTGTGCCCACTGCGTGATCAGGTCCGTGATGCCGAGGCCCTGGTCCTCGGTTGCCACCTGGGGCACCTGAGACGTTGCCGCGGCTTCTGGTCCGGTGACGGCCGATTTCGGCGGGCGAACGGCGGGAGCCGGTGCCGCGACCAGTTTCGGGGGAGGCAGGGTCGGCTGCAGCGCGGCCAGCGTCACGAGCTGGTTGAGCTGCGCCCGGTCGCCGTCGGACGGCCGCGGCGTGAATCGCGAAGGGCGTTCGACGAGACGTGGGGCGGAGACGAGCTTGGGAGCAGGTGCCGCAGGCGGGGTCAGCGAGGCGACTACAGGCTCAGGCCTGGGAGCAGGCGTCGCGGCCTTCTGTGGGCGCAAGGCGGGCTTCGGCGCCGGTGCAACCGGGAGATTGGCGGCAATCAGCGTCGGCTGCTTTGGAGCGGTCCGCAGATCGACGTATGTGGCGACCTGGGTGGCGAGGGCCGCGTTGCGTTGTTTGGCGCGCGCGTGATCTCCGCTCCGCAGCGCCCCCCCGAGCGGAACGTGCTTGCTGCGGTCGTTCGGGAAAAGCAGCGCCAGCTCGTCGTGAGCGATTTTCGGCCAGTGGCGCACGCGGCCGGTGTCGACATGCACGAAGGGCAGTGCCGAGGTGGGATAGTAGCCGACGCCGCCGCGCTCGCGCACGAGAGCCGCGTAGCGTGCGAACTTCGGCGGCACGTCGGGGAAATAGGCGTCGATGGCGAGCCCGGTGATGTGATTGGAATTCTTGGCCTGCCCGCCGACCGTTCGCCTCAGCATGGCGTTCGTCGCACCCGAGCGGTAGCCGCAGATGATGTGGATCGGCTCCTTGGAGCCGAGCTCGGTGTGCATTTCCCAGAGAATGTCGATGGTCTTCGGATCCATCTTGATCGCTTTGTTCTGACGCCAGTCGCGCATCAGCCAATCGATCTTGTCCATCGCCTCGGGAACGTATTTACCATCGACCTTGTAGACGATGGTCAGCGTTTCCTTGGTGTGAATGTGGAAGAACGAGATTTCACGCGGTGGCTCGGGAGCAGCGATCAGCGCGCGGCCGCCAGTCAGCGCGATGGCGCCGGCGGCCAGGAGGATCGCCAAGAGGCTGCGTGGTCTCAACACCCGGTCTCTTTCTGGTCTCTCGGCCCGCAGTCCGATCGGTGCCGGAGGCTTCGGCCGGCCGTCTGACGGTGATCACACTGGAGCAGGCGGCGAATCACCGAGGGTTTTCAGGGTCGTGCATAAGTCCTTAAGGTTTCGTAAGCGGCGAATGGGGCCGCCCTTGGGCTGAAAGGCGGCCCGCTCGGGGCCATGCCACCGACACTGGATCCCCATCTCTCCACAGTGTTCCGGCCGTAACCGCGGCACAGGTCGATGACTGGCAAGCATTCCGGTACGCAACCCGGAGTATCCCATGCCGCCGACCACACGCTTTTTGCTGACCTTGCTCGCCGCCGCTGTCGGCTCAGCGACGTTCCTCCTGGTGCAGACCAGCCACGCCGCCAATGTTCGCGATCACCGCGGAGAGAAGACGCTTCAGGTGGCGCCGGTGCTCGGCTGCGGCAGCTACAAGCCCTGCCGCAAGTCCGGCGCCATCGTGCGCGACCACCGCAACGGCGCCGCTCCGGGAGGGAAGTGAACGAACGCTCGGCGAACGCGCTTCGGACGAAATCACGCCAAGTGCCGACGGTCGGCACCGTCCCTGATCGAAGTTTTTCGCATTTGGTACGTCGATCTATCGAGATTGTTTTTTCAAATTTGACGCACGTAACGTTACAAGTTACAATCGGACCATGATCGGGAGTTTTCGTCACCGAGGCTTGAAGCGGTTCTTCGATGACGACGACGGCCGAAGACTTCCAGCCGACAAGCTGGAGCGCATTCGTTCAATCCTCACGTTGTTGGATGCAGCGGAGCACATAGAAGACCTGGATCGACCGACGCTGAGCCTTCACGCTCGCAAAGGCGAGTTCAAGGGATTCTGGGCCGTGACGGTGCGTGCCAATTGGCGCATCATCTTCCGCTTCGAAAACGCTCAAGCCTTCGACGTCGATTTTCTGGATTACCACTGAGGAAGCAAGTCATGCCCATGAAGAGACCGGCTCATCCGGGGAGGCTGCTGAAGGACGATCTCGAAGCCCTTGGGCTGACCGTCAACGAGGCATCGAAAGCACTGGGTGTCACGCGCCAGCAGCTCTACCGCGTCTTGAATGGCACGAGTGCCGTCACGCCGACGATGGCGATCCGCATGGAGAAGGCGATTGGTACATCGGCGGATACCTGGCTTCGGATGCAAGCGGCCTATGATCTCGCCGAAGCGCGGCTCGCCACGACGACTCTGAACTTGAAAAGGATCTCGCGTAAGGTCGCCTGAATTCTGTCGAGAACGGTTATCAAAACCCGCCGAACACGTTGCCGATGACGCCGTCGAAGAAGTTGCCCTGCGAGGACGTGTAGCGCGCCGCGCCGTAGGTGACGGGTGCGAGATGATCGGGTCCGCGCGCGATCTCGGCCCATTGGCCGGCCAGCGCCTGGGTGATGCGCTTCTCGTGGCCGTAGACGTCCCGTGCCACGTGCTCTTTGCCTTCCGCGTCGACCCAGGCGGTGAAGTAGGTTGCGTGCACGGGCACCTTGCGGTCGAGCGTGACCGGATTTTCGATCGGCTGGGTCGCCAGCAGCTCCTGAATTTTTGCGCTGTCCCACCCCTTGTCGGCCGCCAGCAGAATTTCGGCCAGCCGCACGGGATTGCGAACCCGCATGCAGCCGTGGCTGAAGGTCCGGCTGGCTTCGTCGAACAGGCCCTTCGTGCCGGTGTCGTGCATGTAGACGAGGTGCTTGTTGGGGAACGAGAACTTGAGCACGCCGAGGACATTGCTGCTGCCCGGCGGCTGGTGCACGTCGAAGCGGCGGATGTCCGCCGTCGACCAGTCGACGCTGGCCGGATCGACCATGCGGCCGTTCTGGGAGAGCTTCAGTCCCTGACGCTGGAACGACGTGCCGCCGCGCGCCAGGCTCGGATAGAGCTCACGCACCTTGATGCTCTCCGGCACATTCCAGCGCGGATGGAAGGTCACCAGCTCGATCTCGTCCGAAAACACCGGCGACTGCTTGTCGGGCAGCCCGGTGATGACCCGCTCCTCGTGGACGACGGCGCCGCCCTTTACGATTCGAAGCATGAACTCGGGGATATTGACGGTGACATAGAAGTCACCGAGGTCGTCCGGCATCCAGCGCCACTGCTCCATGTTGGCGAGGAGCCGGCCGGGGCTCGAGGTCTCGACATCGTCGAAGGCCGCGCGCGTGCCGTTGCCGACGTAGCCGTCGGGCGGCAGGCCCTTTTCCTTCTGAAACGCCTTGACGGCTTCGACGAGGTCGGGATCGAACAGCGTCTCGTCGGCATCGGCCGCCGCCGGCCGCTCCAGCCGGCGGCGGACCAGAGAGACATGGGGATGTTTAAGGCCGGGCTTCAGCATGGGGCCGGGCGGGATGCGCTCGACCGCCGGAGAGGCTCCGGTTTCGGCCAGCATGGCGAGATAGCGCTGGCGCAGCTTTTCGAACTGCGGATGGCGCGGGTGCTGCGCCCGCAAGGCTGTGGCGGCGTCGGCGGCTTTCGCCAGCTCGGCCAGAACGATGGCCGGATCGCGAACCTGCGGCGTCCGGTCGAGATAGGAGGAGAGCTGCTTGGCCGGCTCGGAAATGCGGCCGCCGCGGGCGTGCCGGGCATAGGCGAGCGCCGACAGGGTGAGCGCGAGTTCCGCTTGCACGGCTTCGGCCGGTGCAAGCCCCGTTGTCTTTCCCGGTCGCGCGAAGGCCTTTGGATCGAGCCCCCACTCGCCGGCTCGATCGAGTTCGGCCAAAAGCTGTTCCCCGCGCGGTGAGAGAGCATCGCCCGAGGTCCAAAGCGGTCGCGCTTCGGCCGACGCGTAGAACCGGGCGGCTGCCGCGCGGTCGAGGCCGTCGGCATCGTCGGCAGCGGGTGGCTGAGACGGCACCGGGAGGCTCTGGCGGATGAGGTCGAGGCGGGCCGTATCGACGCCAGCCGAGGCGACAGCAGGGTCCGGAATTGCGGCAATCGCCGGTGGTGTTGCCGGACCGGGCGTTGCTTGCGCAGGTGCGGCGGCGGCCGCGCCGGCCGATGGCTTGGCGGGGACGTCAACGGCCTGCGCGGATGAGTCCGGTGACGCCGCAGGGGTTGCGGTTATCGGAGGTGCAGGCTGAGGTGGCGGCGCCACCTGCACGGCGTCGGTCGGTGCGGCCGAGGTCGGCGTCACGTCGGGCGCGGCGATCGCGGCAGGACCGGGCATTGAAACCGGTGCTGGAAGGGCCTCGGGTTCGATGGCCAGGGCTGCCGTGGCGAGCCAAGAAATTACAAGTGCGCCGGCAGCCGCTCGAACCATGAGAACGCAATCTCCGATGGACAGACTGGACTTAAGCTATCGGACGGACCAGTGCGTGACCAGCAGCCCAACGCGTCACTCTTCGTTAGCCGCTGGGTGCTGGACCAGAATTTTGGACACACTGTGGCCGGGATGACCAATGGCTGGTGATGTCACGGGCTGCTGTGGCGGCGGTGGTCAACGCTTGGCCAGCTCGCGGGGATCGTCGTAGCACTTCAGCAGGTGGGCCGCCCGCTCCGGACCGGGGAGGTGGCCGAAAACCGATCCCTTCGAGTGCGCCAGATACGGCTTGAAGCCGTCGACCTCCTCGCGCGTGAACAGCCCCTGCTTGCGTCCATGCATGATCGACCAGCAGTCGGCGTCCACTTCCACCGTCGGCGTCGGGTAGTAGTTGTGCCCGAGCAGGTGGTGGGCACACTCGTGCCCATAGAAGAACATCTGCATCTTCGGCGGCAGCGTCGCCAGCCGATCCGGGTCCATCTGGATGTAGGGAATGCGGCCGATGATCCGCGCGCGGGCCACATCTCCCAGTCCCGGGCTCTGCATCACGACGACCCGCTGGCCGCGAAAGTCGCGGCATTCGAAGGGAACCTCTACCACCGCGAACCGCTGGGGTGCCGCTTCCTCCGCCCGCGCGCCGCCAGGGGCGACCGCCGGGATTGCGGCCATGAGCACCAGGAGGAGGGTGGCGGCAGGCGTGAAGCGGACCAAAGGAACCTCACATGAATGCGGCGGTTTTCCCAACTCGACGATAGGGCCGGCAAGACTGCGCCGGCCTGGTCGATCACGATACGTCGTGGCCTGTCATACGAGGATAGCCCTAGATCGGTTTTGGTCAAAAATTTTGTCGTGAACCCACAATTCTTTCTTGCCGACGCTGTCCGCCGGTCCCTTTGCGCCCAACCCCCTGTTTCCGCCGGAACTGCCGATGGCGCTTCACCTCCCTAATGTCGGCTTCGTCGCCCTCAGCCGGCCAGTCAGAGCCGGGCACTCGAAGCCGGCGACGGGAGACCCGCCATGACCTGCAGCAGTTCAAAATCTGTCCGTCCCACGTCGATCGCCAGCGCCGCATTGGCCTTGGCAGTCAGCGGACTGGTTTGGAGCGGAGCGGCGGTGGCAATCGGTCAGAAAAGCTATGTCGATGCGCTGCCGGCGGAGGCCCGCTCGGCCGAGTTCTGCGAGCGGCGCCCCAATCGGATCTTCGTCAAGGTCGGCAAGACGAGTGAGTGCATTTCCTACTTCGTGACCGCCGGCAACGAGAGCAATCGCCATGCGGTGATGTTCCTCGACGGCGACATCTCGCTCGAGAAATTTCAGGATCAGGCCGCCTTGGCGCGCGGTGCGGCTGGCAAGCGCGCCTTCATGCAGCGCTGGGCCGATAAGTTTGGCACGCGCTATGTCGATATCGCCCGCGTCGGTGTGCACGGCTCGTCGGGCAATCACGGCAAGCGGCGTCTGCCGCACGAAACGCTGATCATGAATGAGGCTGTCAGCCGGCTCAAGGTCCGGCTGGGTCTCGACACGATGACGCTCGCCGGACAGTCCGGCGGCTCGACCATCGCGGCATCGCTGCTGACCTTCGGGCGCACCGACGTGACATGCGCCGTGCTTGGCTCGGGCGCCTACGAGATCGTGGATCTCGACCACGCCTTCCGCAAGTCCAAGGGTGATCGCACCCCGCGCGAGATCCTGGCCACCGTCATCTACGATCCGTCGACGAAAGTGTCCGGCATCGCCCGCAACGCCAAGCGCCGGATTTTCGTGCTGGGCGACGAGGCCGACAGCCGCACTCCCTTCGATCAGCAACTGCGCTTCACCAACAAGGTCCGCGAGGCCGGCCACCATGCGCGGCTGCTGCCGATCGACGCCCGAGGCGAGACCGATCACGATGCGGCGCGCCTGACTATCCCGGTTGCGGGAGCCTGCGCCCGCGGCGACAGCGACGAGCAGATCAATCGCGGCATCCCGCGGCCAAAGGCCAAGGTGGCATCCGCGGAGACCGGCAAGTCCACGCGGTAGTCGGGTGGCGATCAGGGTAGCGTTCTGCGGTTACTCGGTGCCCTCGCCGCGCGGGCGATACACCTTGGCTTCCGGGTCGAACTCCAGCGCGCCGAGATCGCGCGGCGCTGCGACGTTCTCGCGGGCGCGTCGCGCCATGCTCTCGGCCGTCGCCCGCGCTTCCTCGGTCCGGCGGGCGACCTGGAGCGCAATCCAGCGGGCACCGGCGAACAATCCGGCAGCGGCGGCCAGGGCTGCGATGACAGGGGGCATGGCTCCTCCTCGACGCGGGGGCGGGCATCCTTTCCGCGCTCGTTCGCATCACCTGGGCGGCGCGCACGACGACGATCCGATTAGAGGCCGTAACGCGACCACAACGCCCGCGCCTCGACAGCGGACACCAGATCATCGGCCAAAGCAAGGCCAGGGGAGCCACCGGGGGTGCCGCCGTCGATGGCCCCTGACGATCCGGGCAACTTCTTCAGCCGCGCCAAGAGCCCGCCGGGCTCGGTCGGCACCAATTTCAGGCGCACCTTGTCGCCGAAGAGGTCCCGCATCCGCGATCTCACATCCGCAATGCCGTCGATGAGGCCGAACTCCAGGGCTTTCGCGGCCGACCAGAAGGCGCCCGAGAACAGCTCTGCGTCGGGGCCGCGCAGGCGGCCGGCGCGCCGCTCCTTGACGACGCCGATGAAGACGTCGTGCACATCGCGCTGCAACGCCTTCAGCCGGGCGACGTCGTCAGGCTTTTCCGGCAGGAACGGGTCGAGCGAGCCCTTGTTTTCGCCGGCTGTATAAACGCGCCGCTCGATGCCAACCTTCTCGATCGCCTTGTCGAAACCGAAGCTCGCCGAAATGACGCCGATCGAGCCGATGATCGACGAGGGATCGGCGTAGATCTCGTCGCCCGCGAGCGCCACGTAGTAGCCGCCCGAAGCCGCAACATCCTCGCAGAAGACGTAGACTTTCTTGCCCTTCTCCTCCGAAAGCTGACGCAATCGCCGGCAGATCAGGTTCGATTGCACCGGCGAGCCGCCGGGCGAGTTGACGACGACGGCCACCGCCGGCGTCTTCGACAGGGAGAACGCTTTCTCGATCGGGCTCGCGAGGCCGGCGATCGACAGGCCGGGCCTGAGCGGCGTCGCCATGCCGATCACGCCCGACAGCCGCAGCACGGGGACGATGGGACCGGACTTGAAAGGCCACATGCCTGCCTCGCGCTGGGGTCGAAGAATTTAACCCGAATTATGCACCAGAACACGGCCGCGATCGCACGAACGTGAGTCGATCCACGGCGACGAATGGCGAACAGC
>JBQTIA010000016.1:0-25330 GCA_052388455.1 Hyphomicrobium sp. | reverse complement strand
CAGGGGAATCGCATTTGGACGTAGGTTGGGTCGAGGCACGAGACCCAACAACTTTGGTCGCTCGAGTTTGTTGGGTCTCCTTCGTCGACCCAACCTACATTTCGCGCCATATGCGATTGCCCTGCTTCGAGGGGGAGGTGTTTCCAATCACTCCGCCGCTTCCGCCTTCTGCTCGGCCACCTCGACCTTGGCGGCGCAGAACTTGAACTCCGGGATTTTGCCGTAGGGATCGAGCTGTGGGTTGGTCAGGATGTTGGCCGCCGCTTCCGCGAAGCAGAACGGGATGAACACCATGCCCTCCGCCACCTCGCGGTCCTGGCGCGCCTTCAGCACGATCTCGCCGCGACGGGTCGAGACACGGATCATCTGGCCCGGCGCGATGCCGAGGCGGCGCATGTCGGCGACGTTCAAGCCGGCGATCGCCTCGGGCTCGATGTTGTCGAGGTTGGTCGCGCGCCGCGTCATCGAGCCGGTGTGCCAGTGCTCGAGCATTCGACCCGTGGTCAGCACCATCGGGAACTCGCGGTCGGGCAGCTCGCCCGGCGGAGACACGTCGGCCGGGACGATGCGGGCGCGGCCGGATTTGGTCGGGAACTTATCTGCGAAGATGATCTCGTTGCCGGGCCGGTCGGGCGCGTCACACGGATAGGTCACCGACTCCTCCCGCTCGACGCGATCCCAGGTGATGTTCTTCAGCGACGGCATACAGGAGGCCATCTCGTCGAAAATCTCGCTCGGATGCGTGTAATTCCAATTGAGCCCGACGCCCTGTGCGATGGCCTGGATCAGCTCCCAGTCCTGCCGCGCCTCGCCCGGCGGCGAGACGACGGGACGCGCGATCTGCACCTGCCGGTTGGTGTTGGTGAAAGTGCCCCACTTCTCGGCATGGGCCGAAGCCGGCAGCACGACATCGGCGTGCCACGCCGTTTCCGTCAGGAAGATGTCCTGCACCACGAGGTGCTCGAGCGCGGCCAGCGCCTCGCGGGCGTGCGTGGCGTCGGGGTCGGACATCGCCGGATTTTCGCCTTGGATGAACATGCCCTTGATCTTGCCGGCGTGAATGGCCTTGATGATTTCGACGACCGTCAGCCCGCGCTTGTCGGAGAGCTTCGTTCCCCACAGCTCCTCATAGAATTTGCGCGTCGAAGGGTCTTCCACGGAGATGTAGTCGGGATAGACCATCGGGATGAGACCTGCGTCCGAGGCCCCCTGCACGTTGTTCTGGCCTCGCAGCGGATGCAGACCCGTCCCCGGCCGGCCGATCTGTCCGGTGACGAGGGCCAGCGCGATCAAGCAGCGCGAGTTGTCGGTGCCGTGCACGTGCTGCGAGATGCCCATGCCCCAGAAAATGATCGAGGCGCGCGACTTGGCGTAGATGCGCGCCACCTCGCGGACGGTCGACGCCGGGATGCCGCAGACCGCTTCCATCTTCTCGGGCGCGTAGGCCGCGACCTTCTTTTTCAGCGCTTCGAAGCCCTCGGTGTGGGCCTGGATGTACTGCTGGTCGTAGAGTTTTTCGTCGACGATGGTGTGCAGCATGCCGTTCAGGAGCGCCACGTCTGTGCCGGGCTTGAACTGCAGGATGTGGGACGCATAGCGCTGCACGCCGGTCGCGCGCCCGCGCGGGTCCATGATGATGTACTTGGCACCGCGCTTGGCGGCGTCGCGCAGGAACGTTGCCGCAACGGGGTGGTTCTCGGCGGGGCGTGCGCCGATGACGATGATGCACTCGGCATCCTTGGCGGCCATGAACGGCGCCGTGACGGCGCCCGAGTTCAAGCCCTCCATGAGAGCTGCGACGGACGAGGCGTGGCACAGCCTGGTGCAGTGGTCGACGTTGTTGGTGCCGAAGCCCTGCCGGATGAGCTTCTGGAAGAGATAGGCTTCCTCGTTCGAGCACTTGGCCGAGCCGAAGCCGGCGAGCGCATCGCCGCCGTCGCGGTCGAGAATGGACTTGAGCCCGCTCGCCGCCTTGGACAGCGCCTCGTCCCAAGTCGCCTTGCGGAACACGGCCCACGGGTTCCTCGGGTCGACCTGCTGGTCGCCGGCCTTCGGCGCGTCGTCGCGGCGGATCAGCGGCGTCGTCAGCCGGTCGGGATGGTGGATGTAGTCGAAACCGAAGCGGCCCTTGACGCAGAGCCGGTTCTGATTGGCCGGACCATCGCGGCCGTCGACGTAGAGAATCTTGTTGTCCTTGACGTACGCCGTCGTCTGGCAGCCGACGCCGCAATAGGGGCAGAGCGTGTCGACGGCCTTCTCTTCGAACTCGGTGCGCTTGCCGCTGGATTTGTCGATCAGGTTCGCTTCCATCAGCGCGCCGGTGGGGCACGCCTGCACGCATTCTCCACAGGCGACGCAGGTCGAGGCGCCCATGTCCTGGTCGAAGTCGAACACCACCTTGGCGCCGTGGCCGCGGTAAGCCATGCCGATCACGTCGTTGTGCTGCACCTCGCGGCAGGCGCGCACGCACAGTCCGCAGTTGATGCAGGCGTCGAGATTGACCGCGATGGCCGAGTGCGAATAGTCGGCTTCCGGCTTGTCCGCTTTGGGATAGCGGCTCGTCGGATTGATGCCCATCTCGCCGACCCAGCCCCAGAACTTCGAGTTGGGGTCGTGGCAGTCCTTCTTGGCGGGCTGATCGGCGAGCAGCAGCTCGAACACCATCTCGCGTGACTTCTTGGCCCGCTCGCTGGCGGTCTTGACCTTCAAGCCGTTCGAAACCTTGCGCTGGCACGAGGCGGCGAGCACCCGCTCACCCTCGATCTCGACCATGCACGCGCGGCAGTTTCCGTCGGCGCGGTAGCCGGGCTCCGGCAGCCAGCACAGATGCGGAATCCTTTTCTTATGACGCTCCGCGACCTGCCAGATCGTTTCGCCCGGCTCGGCCTCGACTTGCTTGCCGTCGAGTTCGAAGGTGATCTTGGCGGTCATTGGTCTCTCTCGATCAACGATGTCATTCTCGGGCTCGTCCCGAGGATCCAAACCTCGGCACCCGCAACTGGTGCAACATGGGTCCTCGGGACGAGCCCGAGGATGACAGTGGAGGTTACTTCAAATCCTCCGGGAAGAACTTCACGACCGACATCAGCGGGTTCGACGCCGCCTGCCCGAGGCCGCAGATGGAAGCGTCGTTCATGACCTGGGCGAGATCCTTGAGCACGGATTGATCCCATTTTTTCTGGCTCATGAGCTGCACCGCCTTCTCCGTGCCGTTGCGGCAGGGCGTGCATTGCCCGCAGCTTTCGTCCTCGAAGAAGCGCATCAGATTGAGCGCCACATCCTTCATATCGTCCTTGTCGGACAGGATGACAACCGCATGGCTGCCGACGAAGCAGCCGTGCTTCTCCAGCGTGCCGAAATCGAGCGGGATGTCGGCCATGGACGCCGGCAGGATGCCGCCCGATGCGCCGCCGGGGAGATAGCCCTTGAAGGTGTGCCCTTTGGCCATCCCGCCGCAGGCCGCGATCAGCTCGTTGGCCGTCGATCCGGCAGGCAAGGCGATGACGCCCGGCTTCTTCACGCGGCCGGAAACGGAATAGGAGCGGATGCCCTTGGCGCCGTTCTTGCCCTGCTCGGCGAACCACTGCGCGCCGTTGGCCAGAATTTTCGGCACCCAGTAGAGCGTCTCGACGTTGTTGACGAGCGTCGGCCGCCCGAAGATGCCGTTCTGTGAGACGTAAGGCGGGCGATGGCGCGGCAGGCCACGCTTGCCCTCAATGCTCTCGATCATCGCGCTTTCTTCGCCGCAGATGTAGGCCCCGGCACCGCGGCGCACATGCACTTTGGTGTGCTTGGTGAGACCCGCCTGCTCCAACGCCGCGATCTCGTCGCGCAGGATGTTCAGCACGGCCGGATATTCGTCGCGCATGTAGACGAACACGTCCGTCGCCTCGACGGCCCAGGCTGCGATCAGCATGCCTTCGAGGAACTGATGCGGCCGGCGCTCCAGATAGTAGCGGTCCTTGAACGTGCCGGGCTCGCCTTCGTCGCCGTTGACGGCCATCAGTCGCGGACCCTTCTCGGCGCGCACGAACGACCATTTGCGGCCCGTCGGGAACCCGGCGCCGCCGAGACCGCGCAAGCCGCCGTCGGACAGCGTCGCAATCACATCCTCGACCTTGCGCTGCCCCCCGACGCACGCCCTCAGAACCTTGTAGCCGCCATCCTTCTCGTACTCGGCGAGACGCTGATAGCTCGGCATCTCGGGGTGGTGATCGTGCGCTTCGACCGACTTCTTGACCTTGGCGACAGTCGCCTTGTCGACCTGCCGGTGACCGACCTCGACAGCGGGGGCAACGTCGCAGGCGCCGATACAAGGCGCCCGGACGATGCGGACACCGTCCCAGTCTTGCGATCCGAGCGACGCCAGCAGCTTTTCGGCCCCCGCCATCATGCACGAGAGGCTGTCGCAGACGCGGATTGTGGTCGCCGGCGGCGGTTCCTCGCCATCCTGCACCACGTCGAAGTGGGCGTAGAACGTCGCCACCTCGTAGACCTCGGCCATCGGAACTTTGACCAGTTCGCCGAGAGCATGCAGGTCGGCCGCCGGCAGACATCCTCTCTCATCCTGAATCTTGTGCAGGTATTCGATCAGCAGCGGGCGCTCATAGGGACCGGGACCGATCAGCGCGACCACCGCCGCCGTCTCCTCCGGCTTCAGCACGCGGCCCTTGGCATGGACGGGAGCCTTGCGGCGGCCGGACCCGGGGTGGATGGACCGCGCCTCGACGGCTCCGTTCGACAAAGCTCGATTGGCCATGACCGCTGAAATTCGCCTTTCATCCTGGCGACCGCCGCTCGCCAGCCCCAGGCCGGCAGCGCACTGCGCCATCCGAAACTACGCTCCCCCACGGAGCGCCGAGTGCCATTTTCGCCGAAGCCGCGCGCCGCGCCGCCCCATGCGTCCGCCACCGAGAGAAGTCCCGATCGCCCGCCGACCCCGGCAGCCTGAACAGCGGTCTCGACAAATCTGAAACGAGCGCCGCCCAGTCGCCCTTCGGCCCGTGCTGGCTACCTTCCCCAAGTCGGCGGCCTATCTATACGAAAGTACGAAGCAGTGTCGAGTGAACGCGAGTCCTTCGGGTGAGGCGAATTCCCGCGCCACGGAGAGGGTCCGGCACGCTGGATGAAAACCGTTTCGGGTGGCGATCCGGCATCTGCGCCGGCTCCGCGGAGCACAATAAAAATTGAAAATACTATTTATATTTCAATAAGTTATTGAGCATCAGATTTGCGTCTGAGCAGCATGTCTGCTAGTGTTCAAATCATCTCTACTCAGTCCCGTTTTCCACCAACGCCAACCTCGAAACGCCGCTCGTGGGCGGCCTTTCGAGCGCGCGCTGGCATGCATGAAAGGCTTGACCATGACGGCCCAGTCGCCCGAGCGCATCATCATCGATGGCCGGCCCTTCCCGCTCTACTCCGAACCGCTCTACCGGCTGCTGAAATCGCGTCGGATGGAGTTGTCGAACAAGAGCGTCGGCTGGAGCACGGGCTGCTATCGCGGCTATTGCGGAACCTGGGAGGTGATCGACGGCCGTCTGCACCTCATCCACCTCAACACAATGTGGCCCGACGAGGCCCCGCTCCCCACGTCCCTGCGCGAACGGATCCTCCGCGCGCTGCCGGCGACCGGCTTCCCGGCCTTCGCCTACTGGTTCAACGGCCGCCTGCGCCTGCCCCTCGGCCGCCGGCTGGTCTACAGCCACCACGGCTGGTCGAGCTGGTTCGAACGGGAGCGGGTGATGACATTCGCGCAGGGCGTGCTCGTCCGCGACCGCGTCGTTGACACGCAGCGCATTCTGGAGTGGTGGCTGAAGCGGCATCCAGAAACCCGGTCCTTCCTCGACGGATCGGACGGAGCTTCACCGGCCCCGCTCGTGTGGTTCGACGACAGCGAGCAGGAAGACTGGTGGATCGACTGGTGGCCGCCGGACTTTCGGCGCGCGGCGGTGTAGTCGGCATTCCGCAACGTCGGCCCTCGCACTTCGGTCTTCGACAGATGAACCACAGCGCTTGGGCCGGAGAGGACTTCACCTTCCTGAACGCTCGAGCCGGCGAGCTTGGCTAGGGTGAGAAATCGAAGTTCAAGTAGCCGCGCGGCGGTCGTCAGGTCCGATGCATCGCATGCCGCCCCGCGGGTTTGCGCGGGGCCGACCATGGCGAGAGACGCCGCTCCATGCTGTTCACGATCGCGGGCAAGCGTATCGCCGGATCGTGCAGGTATGCCGTGCCTGTTGCTCGCGGGTGCGCCGGCGCTCGGGGCGTTGCGCAGCGTTCGCCGATCTCGCTGCCTCAAGGCCGCGGCCGATGCCGAGGCGGCGCGGCTGGCGCTTTGCCTCCCGCCCACATTCGGGCATAAGCCCCCGACACCGAAAAACCTGACCTCTCCGTATTTCTGAGACAACCGCCACCCATGTCCGACGCCGCCCGCACACCCGTCATCGCCATCGTCGGCCGACCCAATGTCGGCAAGTCGACCCTGTTCAACCGCCTGACCGGCACGCGGGCGGCCCTCGTCTCCGATCTGCCCGGGCTGACGCGCGACCGGCGCGACGGGGAAGCCGTGCTGGCCGGCTACAAGTTGAAGCTGGTCGACACCGCCGGGCTCGAGGAAGCCGGCGGTGGGTCCATCGCCGCCCGGATGCGTCAGCAGAGCGAGGCGGCCATCGCGGCCGCCGATCTGGTGCTGTTCGTCATCGATGCACGGGCCGGCATCACAGGTGCGGACGAAACCTTCGCACGTGCCGTCCGGGCTTCGGGCCGTCCGGTCATCCTCGTGGCCAACAAGTGCGAGGGCCGGTCCTCGGAAGCCGGCTTCTATGACGCCTTCCGGCTCGGCCTCGGCGAGCCGGTCGCCATCTCGGCGGAACACGGAGAAGGCATCGGCGAACTGATGCACGACATGCTCGCTGCCCTTGGCCTCGATTCCGCCGGTGCGGGTGGCAAGGACGCGGCGCGGGATTTGGGTGAACCAGGCGATGCGTCCGCCGATGAGGAGAACCCCGCCGTCGCGGCTCGGCCGCTGCGGGTGGCCATCGTCGGGCGTCCCAACGCTGGCAAGTCCACGCTGGTCAACGCCATCCTCGGCGAGGATCGCATGATCACCGGCCCCGAGCCGGGATTGACGCGCGATGCCGTCTCGACGGATTTCGAGTGGGGCGGCCGCCGCATCCGGCTGTTTGATACGGCCGGGCTGAGGCGCAAGGCCAAGATTACCGAGCTGGCGGAACAGCTCTCGGCGTCCGATGCCGTGCGAGCGATCCGCTTCGCCGAGGTGGTGGTGCTGCTGCTCGACGCCGAGCACCCCTTCGAGCACCAGGATCTGACCATCGGCAATCTCGTCACCGAGGAGGGCCGGGCGTTCGTCATCGCGGTCAATAAATGGGATCGGATCGAAGACAAAGAGAAGCGGCTGAAGGAGCTGCGCGCCATGGCGGCGATGAGCCTCGCACAGGTGCCGGGCGTCGCCGTGGTGCCGATCTCGGCGCTCGCCGAGAAGGGGCTCGACAAGCTGATGAGCGCCGTCTTCCGCGCGTCCGACACCTGGAACCGCCGCGTGCCGACCGCCGCGCTCAACCGCTGGCTGGCCGAAGCGCTCTCGCGGCACGCGCCGCCGGCTGCGTCCGGCCGACGCATCAAGCTCCGCTATATGACGCAGGTCTCGGCCCGGCCGCCGGCCTTCGTGGCCTTCTGCTCCAAGCCGGCGGACTTGCCGAAGTCCTACATCAAGTACCTGACAAACGGGCTGCGCGAGGCGTTCAACCTGCCCGGAGTGCCGATCCGGTTCAGCCTGCGCAAGCCGGACAACCCCTACGACCAGGATCGCCGCTGAGCCATTCGCCGACATATTTCGGTCCGATTTGGACGTCCCTTGCCGGGATGACCAGAGCAAGGAAAGCGCTTGCGCTATGCGGTGCTCCGCTCCGGTCCTCAAGCAACAAGCAAGGAGTAGATCATGACAAAGACCCTCAAGCGGGCCTCGCTGGCCGTTGCCGCCCTGGCGGCGATCGTCGCCACGGCCGGAACGGCGTCGGCCTACAGCGGTCGCGTCAAGTCCGCCTGCAAAAGCGACTTTTACCGGTTTTGCCCGTCCTACAAGGTCAACAGCCCGCAGCTCAAGGCCTGCATGCGCTCGGCTGGCGGCAACATCTCCGGCCGCTGCCGCGATGCACTCGCGGACGGTGGCTTCATCGCCCGCAAGTATCACAGCCGTAGCCGTGGCTGAGCCTACCCGTGTTTTCAGCTGACGAGAGGGGCCGGCGGTCGTCGCCGGCCTTTTGCTTTGGATATGGGAGCGACCAGCGGCCTACCGCCATTGCGCAGGTGCGAAAGGTGCGCGCTTGCTCCCGGCGGTCGCAGAATTGGACATAAAATGCCTTGCCGCCGCCGCCGGACGGCTCTGGCGAGGACACGGCAAAGCGGCTAATTTGGTGGTGATCGCGCTGTCAATGGAAAGACGAATTGCCTCGAACGATGCAAGGAACCCACGAATGTCGAGCAACTCTCTGAAAGTTCGGGCCGTCGACCGGATCGCTCCTGCGGCGCGCGTCGCAGCGGCGTCGCTCGCGGCCCTGCTGACGCTGTCGGTCACCGCCGAAGCCTACACGGCCCGCGTCAAGTCCGCCTGCCGATCCGACTATTATCGCTTCTGTCCGAAGTACGGCGAGGACAGTCCGCAGCTCAAGTCGTGCATGCGCTCGGCCGGTGCGAACATCTCGCGCAAGTGCCGTGATGCGCTGGCCGATGGCGGTTACATCGCGCGCAAGTACCACAGCAGTCAGCTCGGGAAGTGAGGGCGGCCGCTTCAATTGGCGAGCCCTGAGAATCGCAGCGGGCGGGAACGAGGTGGCGAACCCGAAGATGCCACCAAGCTCACCGCCCGCACGGGCGTCACCCAGAGATGGCGCCGCACCGGACCGTGGTAGTTAGTGTAGGTTGGTGCTGCCTGCAAGGGGTCATGCGCAAGATCGTGGCAGATGTTGCACGGCTGTTGTTCAGCAGCGGCACGCGGTCGGGCGCGCCTCGAGGTGCTGGTTGCATGAACGTATGAATACTCTGCCGACGGAAGTGCTGTTCTACCACATCGAGCGCCTGCCTTTGGAGCGGGTGCTGCCGAGCCTCTTGGAGAAGACGCTGGAGCGCGGCTGGCGGGCCGTTGTTCAAGCCGGCAGCACCGAGCGGCTGGACGCGCTCGATACGGCGCTCTGGACCTACAGCGAGGAGAGCTTTCTCGCGCACGGAACAGCCAAGGATGGTCACAGCGCGGATCAGCCGATCTATCTGACGACGGGTGACGAGACGCCGAACGGAGCCGGCGTCCGCTTTCTCGTGGACGGCGCGACCACGTCGCGGTTCCAGGGTTTCGCTCGCATCGTCTACCTGTTCGACGGTCGCGACGAGGATGCCAAGTCGCAGGCCCGTACAGACTGGCAGGCGGCGAAAGCCGCAGGCGTCGCCGTCACCTACTGGCGGCAGGGGGACAATGGCCGCTGGCAGAAGATGGGTTGAGCCGGCGTCGAAGCAGGCTCGAACCGAACGGCGCGTGCGCACTCAGCTCAGGTGTCAGCGTAAACGTCAGCGCAGGCTCTTGTCGAAGTTGATCGCATTGTCGAGGCCGCGAGCGTCGTTCAGTCCCTTCGCGCCTGCGAGATTGGCGCCATCGAGGTCGGCGCCGGCGAAGTTGACGTCGTGCAGGTCGGCACCCGCGAAGTCGGCCTTCGCGAGGTCGGCGCCGGTGAAATCGGCACCCGTCAGGTCTGCGCCGGTGAAGCGCGCGAAATGAAGAACGGCTTCGGTGAAGTTGGCCTGCCGCAGGGTGGCGCCGGAGAAGTTGCAGGACTTGCAGACGTTCTTCGGCAGCGTGACGAGGGTGCCCTGCCCGGGGCGCGCCTCGAGCGGGCTCATGTCGACGCTGGTCATGTCGGCACCGCGGAAGTCGGCACCGGAAAGATCGGCCTGGAAACGCGTCCCCTTCAGGATGGCACCGGCGAAACGGGGTGCGTCGGCCTGGTTGCTCGACAGGTCGGAGTAGATGGTCGGCCGGAACAGCGTTGCGCCGAGCAGGTTAGCGCCGGAGAGGTCGGTCCGGATCAGCACCGCACGGTCGAGACGCGCGCCTGAGAGGTTGCTGCCCTTGAGGCTCGAGTCGGTGAAGTCGGTGCCATAGAGGTCGGTGCGGGCCATCTCCGCGCCCTTGAAGTCGAGCCCCGAGAGATCGAGGTAGGTGAGGTCCTTGCCGGAAAAATCGAGGCGATCGTTGGGGCCGGCCTTGTAGAGGGCTTCCGAAATCTCGCGCACGCTGAGATCGGCTTCGGGTCCGACGGGGCCGAGGCCGGTGTCCTCGGCGCCGGCAGTGGTGGCGGCCAACATCAGCAATGCGGCAACCGAAGCGTTGAGCGTGCCGCGCATGGACGTTCCCAGGGAGCGAATCCGATAACCCCCTCAATATAGCAATGTGCTCGGCCGGGGATAGCGGCGCCTGGGCTTCTGCCCGAGTTCACACCGGGCCGGATTGGTTGCCGCCTTCGCCGCGAGGACCGAAGCCGCCGCCGGTCGGTGTCTCGATGATGATGGAGTCTCCGGCGTCGAGGCGGGCTTCGTCGCAGCCGTCCAGCGTTTGCACGCGACCGTCGCGGCGTCGAACCGTGTTGCGGCCGCACTGGCCGGGATCGCCGCCCGCCAGGCCGAACGGCGGCACCCTCCGGTAGCCCGAAAGTATCGCGCAGTCGACGCTGTCTCGAAAGCGGAGGACGCGCCGTGTCCCGTCGCCGCTCGACCAGCGGCCTTGCCCGCCGGAGCCGCGCCGGATCGAGAATTCGTCCACCACCACCGGGTATTTCAGCTCGAGCACCTCGGGGTCTGTCAGCCGCGTGTTGGTCATGTGGACATGCACGCCGGCCGCGCCGTCGAAGCCCGGACCAGCCGGCGCGCCCGAGCAGATCGTCTCGTAGTATTGAACCCGGTCGTTGCCGAAGGTCAGATTGTTCATGGTGCCCTGCGCTGAACCGAGCCCTCCCAATGCGGCGAACAGCGTATTGGTGACGATCTGGCTGACTTCGGTGTTGCCGGCGACGACGGCAGCGGGATAGCGCGGCGCAAGCATCGAACCGGCCGGCACGACGATCTCGACGGGCCGCAGGCAACCGGCGTTGATCGGGATCGCCTCGTCGACCATGACGCGCAGCACGTAGAGGACGGCGGCGCGCGTCACCGGCTCGGGAGCGTTGAAATTATCGGGACGTTCCGGCGAGGTGCCGGCGAAGTCGATGCGCGCGGAGCGCTGCGCGCGGTCGACGGTGACGGTGACCTCGATCGCCGCGCCCTGGTCCGTTTCGCTGCGGAAGCGGCCGTCGGACAGCCGGGCGATCAGCCGGCGCACCACCTCCTCGGCATTGTCCTGCACATGCTCCATGTAGGCGCCGACGACGTCGGACCCAAAGCTCGCGACCAGACGCACGAGCTCGTCCGCGCCGCGCGCATTGGCCGCCACCTGCGCCTTGAGGTCGGCGATGTTCTGGTCCGGGTTGCGCGCCGGATAGCGCGCGCCGGTGAGCAGATCGCGCGTCTCGGCTTCGAGGAAGCGGCCGCCGCTGACCAGCCAGGCGTCATCGATATAGACGCCCTCCTCGTCGATGTGGCGCGCGCGCGGGCTCATGGAGCCGGGTGTCAGCCCGCCGATGTCGGCATGATGGCCGCGGCTCGCCACGTAGAAGAGCACGTCGTCGGAGGACGGGGCTGCGCCGAAAACCGGAGTGACGACGGTGATGTCGGGCAGATGCGTGCCGCCGTTGTAAGGGGCATTCAGCATGTAGCTGTCACCGCGGCGCATGTCGCGGCGGCGCGCGCGGATCACGGCTTCGACGGAGCGGTCCATGCTGCCGAGATGCACCGGAAGATGCGGGGCATTCGACACCAGCCGCCCGGCGCTGTCGAAAACGGCGCACGAAAAATCCAGCCGCTCCTTGATGTTGACGGATTGCGCCGTGGCCCGCAGCGTCTCCCCCATCTGCTCGGCGATGGCCATGAAGCGATTGTTGAAGACTTCGAGCAGCACCGGATCGGCGCGGGTCGAGACGGCCTCGCGGATCGGGGGGCGTGCGCGCGTCAGCACGAGGTTGTCGCGGTCGGTGACGGTGAGCGACCAACCCGCCTCGACCACCACGGTCTGATGCGGCTCGATGACGAGGGCTGGACCGACGACCACGTCGCCGGTCGCCAGCTCATGACGCAAGTGGATGGTCGCATCGTGCCAGCGGCCTTGCGAGAAGAAGCGAGTGTGTCGCCCGCCTGCAGCGTTCAGAGCCCCGCATGCCTGCGGTGGGCGTGTGGCGGTGGGGGTTGCCGGCGCTGGCGGTGGGCGATCGACAGCCTCGACGTCGATCATGGTGGCGACCAGCGCCTTCTCGGGAGAAATGAACCCGAAGCGCAGGAGGTGAACGGCCTCGAACTCCCGTCGCATGGCGTCGGGCCCGGCGAGGGCAACGGGGAGCGCCGTATCGGTGCCGGCATACGTAAGGTGAACGCGATGGCAGACCGCGATGGCATCGGGGGACACGCCCTGGTCTACCAGCTCGGCCATGGCGGCCGCGCCGAGTGCGGCACACGTGTTCTCAATGGCCCGCCCAGCCGCCTCGTCCAATTCGGCCTCGATCGACTGCTGGCGGCTGGACCGTAACCTTGCGAGCCCAATGCCGTAGGCCGAGAGCAGCCCCGACAGCGGATGCACGAGCACCGTCGCGATGCCGAGCGTCTCGGCGATGCGGCAGGCATGCTGGCCGCCGGCCGAGCCGAAGCAGTTCAGCACGGTGCGGCTGACATCGTGGCCGCGCTCGACCGACACCTTGCGGATGGCATTGGCCATGTTCTCGACCGCGATGCGCAGACAGCCGTCGGCGATCCCCTCGGCTGACGTGCCTCCGCCGATCTGTCGTCGCAGAATTGCGAATCCGTCGCGGCAGGCGTCGGCGTCGATCGGCTGGTTGCCGTCTGGTCCGAAAACCGCTGGAAAGAACTTGGGTCGGAGCTTGCCGACCATCACGTTGGCGTCGGTCACGGTCAATGGGCCGCCGCGGCGGTAGCAGCGGGGTCCGGGATTGGAGCCGGCGCTGTCCGGGCCGACGCGCAGCCGGTTGCCGTCGAAGGAGATGATCGATCCGCCTCCGGCCGCAATGGTGTGGACGGCCAGCATCGGCACCGACATTCTAACGCCGGCCACGGTCGTTTCATAGGTGCGCTCGAGGTCGCCGGCGGCGTGCGCCACGTCGGTCGAGGTGCCGCCCATGTCGAAGCCGATGACGTTCGAGAAGCCAGCCGCGCGGGCCGTTTCCACCATCCCGATCACGCCGCCGGCCGGACCGGAGAGGATGGCATCGCGACCGCGGAACGCCGTGGCCGATTTCAATCCCCCCGATGAAGACATGAAGAACAGGCGCGGTCGGGCGTCGGACTCGACCCCCGTCGCGCCGAGGGCTGCCGCCACCTGATCAACGTAGCGCGACAGCACGGGCGTAAGGTAGGCGTCGGCGACGGTGGTATCGCCCCGGGGAACGATGCGAATCAGCGGCGAGACGGCATGGCTCGCCGAGACGCTGAGAAAGCCGGCTTGGGTCGCGATGTGTGCGGCTTGCTGCTCGTGGGCGGGATAGCGGTAGGCGTGCATCAGGACGATGGCGGCGGAGCGGAAACCCTCACCGCGCGCCGTCTCCATTGCCGAGCGGAGAGCCGCCGCATCGAGCGGGCGCTCTACCCGGCCGTCGACGAGCACCCGCTCGTCGGCTTCGATGACGCGGTCGTAAAGCATGGCGGCTTTCCTGACCTGCCGCGCGAAAATGTCCGGCCGTGCCTGGGTGCCGATTTCGAGCTGGTCGGCGAGGCCGCGGGTGATGACGAGCACCGTCGGCTCGCCCTTGCGTTCGAGCAGGGCGTTGGTCGCAACCGTCGTGCCCATGCGCACGCTTCCGATGGCGGCGATCGGCAGCGGCGCGTCGTCCGGCACGCCGAGACAGCGACGGATGCCGGCCAGTACGGCGTCGTCGTAGGCACCCGGGTTTTCCGAAGGCAGCTTGTGGGTCGACAGCGTGCCGTCCGGCGCGATGGCGATGATGTCGGTGAACGTGCCGCCGCGATCGATCCAGAACTGCCACTGGCCGGCGCTGGCGGGCATCGCACTGACGTTTCCGATGAGGATGAGAAGCGTCAGCTAACGGCGATGGAGCACTCCGTCAACATCCGGGCGGGCGCGCGGGCGGCGTCGGCACGGCTCAGCCCGTCAGGAACGAAAGCAGGGCCGCGAGGGCGATGCTGAACACGAGCACCTTCATTGATCGAACTCCCGCCTGAGATCAGCGACGGCGGAAACTTGGCCGGTCCTGCACCGGGCCGAAACGGCGATCCATGTTGTGGCGGTGCGAAACGATGATTCGGCTCGACTATTTCCTGTTGATCACCGCAGGTGCGAAAGGACGTGAACGCCGTTTTGCATCCGCGGTGAGCGGTCTGCGGCCGCAAAAAAGACGCCGGCACGGATGCGCGGCGTCTTTCGATTGTCCTGACCGGTGTCAGTCGCGCGCGATTACTGTGCGCGAGTCAGCGTCTTGGTCCGGCACAGCACGGCCAGCTTGCAGCCCGTGATTTCCAGTGTGTTTTTGTCCTTGGCCTTGACGGTCGCGTCGAACGACTTGCCGCGCTCACGATCGTAGATGATGCCGGCCCAGGTCGTGTCGTCCTTCTTGGCAGCATTTTCCATGATCATCATGCCGATCAGCGGACGGTCGCGCTTGGCCGGATCCTCGTTATTGACGTCCTTGGCGTCTTCCTTGCCCGGCGGCACCTTTGCGATCTTGGCGCACAGCGCCTCGCCGCACTTCAGCACCTCGAGCTGACCGCCGGTCGTCGGCTCCTGCCAGAAGCCGAAGGCATCTTCCGCCGTCTGGGCCATGGCGCCGTTCGACAGCAATCCCATGGTCGCCGCCGCAACCAGTGCAAGACCAATTCTCACGTCCGTCCTCCTCGTGTTCCGTCAATGGTGTTGAAGCCGCGATCACGTTGTGCCGGTCGGACGCGGCCGCTGCAAACTGTTTAACCTGCACCGACAACCCAAGCCAATTAGCCCGCCGGCCGATCGCCGTCCAGCTTCTCGCAACAGACGCTTCAACGCCATGATGAAAGCGGCTAAGGCTCATTGGCGATGTCATGCGATTGTGTCGAGACGGTGCCGGCGGCGGGGGCGGCTCACGGGATGCGGGGCTCTTTACGGCGTCTCTTGGACCGGCTGGGGCTGCTCCGCTTCTGGCGGCGTAGGTTCCGCGCGCCCGGGGAAAGCGCCGCCTTCACCAGTGCCTTCGTCGCGCTGGCCGCCAAGATGGCCAAGGCCGACGGCGTGGCGGTGGCGGCGGAATGGGACGCCTTCGAGCGCTTGCTGGAGGTGCCCGAGGCCGAGAGGGCCAACGTCCGACGCCTCTACGATCTGGCGAAGGGCGATGCCAGCGGCGCCGACGTCTATGCGACGCGGCTCGAAAGGCTGCTCGCACCGCATCCCACGCTGCGCCGCGACGTCATCGAATGCCTGCTCTACGTCGCCTGCTCCGACGGTGTGCTGCATCCGGCCGAGGATGCGTTTCTGGCCGAGGCCGCCGGAACGCTCGGCATCTCCGCCGCCGAATTCCATACCATCCGCGCCCGCTTCGTCAGCGACCCGACCAGCCCGTACGAGGTGCTGGGCCTGGCGCCGAACGTGAGCGATGCCGAGATCAAGACCCGCTACCGACGGCTGGTTGCCGAATCGCATCCCGACCGGCTGATGGCCGCCGGTGCGCCCGCTGCCGTCGTCAAGGCGGCCACGACCAAGATGGCGGCCATCAACGCGGCGCACGAGGCGATCGTGAAGGAGCGGCGTCGCGGGGGTGTCCAGTGACCATCCGGCTGATCGACCGGCCGGACAGTCCCCTCGTGGCCGATCTCCACCCCTCGCCCAATATCGAGCCGCGCAACCGCGGACTGACGGCGACCATCCTCATCCTCCACTACACGGGGCTGCCCACGGTGGCGAAATCGATCGAAGTTCTGTCGCGGCCCGACTGCAAGGTCTCCTGCCATTACGTCATCGACGACGACGGCCGCATCACTCAAATGGTGGCCGAGGAGATGCGCGCCTGGCACGCGGGACTTTCCTTCTGGGGCGGCGAAACCGACATCAACTCCGCCTCGATCGGGATCGAAATCCAGAATCCCGGTCACGCGAAGGGCTATCCTGATTTTCCGGCGATCCAGATGCAGGCGGTCACCGCGCTCTGCCGCGATATTCTGGCCCGTCATCCCATTCCACCCGAGCGCGTCCTCGCACATTCCGATGTGGCGCCCGAGCGCAAGGTCGATCCCGGAGAGAAATTCGACTGGCCGGGGCTCGCGCGTCTCGGCATCGGGCACTGGGTGGCCCCCGAGCCCGTCGATCCGGCCGACCCCGGACTCGGTCCCGGGTGCGAAAGCTCCCGCATCGCCGCCGCCCAGGATCTGCTCGCCCGCTATGGCTATGGTATCGCGCCGACCGGGACGTTCGATCCGGCTTTCGGTTTCGTGCTCAGGGCGTTCCAGCTGCATTTCCGACCCGCGCGCGTCGACCAGCGCCTCGACCGCTCGACATTCGCGACGCTCGAAAGGCTTGTCGCCGGTCTGCCGCAGCCGCCCGTCGCCTGAAAGTCTTTCTTGCCGGCGCCACAGCGCCGCCGCCGCACGGCCCGAAACCGGCATCATCATCTCTTCTGTTCCCACGCTCTCGCGGGACGACCACCGGGCAGAAGTGTCGCGGCCCGGCAGGACGAGCGCGACATGCGGGCCTGTAGCCATGCCATGGCCGTCATGGCACACATTCGCTGTGTTCCCTGTCGCGGCTGTGACCGCGGCAGGAGGGACCGTCCAAGGGGGGTTCTGAGTTACATGAAGATCGTCATCGCACCGGACTCGTTCAAGGAAAACCTCACCTCGCTGGAGGTCGCGACCGAGATCGAGGCCGGCATTCGCCGCGTGTGGCCCGACGCCGAGGTCGTCAAAGTGCCGATGGGCGACGGCGGAGAAGGCACCGTGCAGGCGCTGGTCGACGCGACCGGCGGTCGCATCGTGAAGTGCGAGGTGACGGGGCCGCTCGGCGGGCGTGTCAACGCCTCCTACGGTCTGCTCGGCGGCGGCGAGACGGCCGTCATCGAGATGGCGGAAGCCTCCGGCCTGCCACTCGTACCGCGCGAGAAGCGCAATCCCCTGATGGCCTCAACCTTCGGCACCGGCGAGCTGATCGCCGACGCGCTACATCGCGGTGTCGAGGAAATCATCATCGGCCTCGGCGGCTCGGCAACCAACGACGGCGGCGCCGGCATGGCACAGGCGCTCGGTGTGCAGTTTCTCGATGCGGACGGCGGGCCGATCACCGCACACCTCGGCGGCGGCGGTCTCGCCGAAATCGCCAGCATCTCGACGCGCTGGGTCAACCCGGCGATGGGCCGGGCACGGATCAACGTCGCCTGCGACGTGACCAATCCGCTCATCGGCGAGAAGGGCGCCTCCCGCGTCTACGGTCCGCAGAAAGGCGCATCGCCGGTGATGGTGGAATCGCTCGACAGGAACCTCGCTCACTTCGCCGCGATCATCAAACGCGACCTCGGCATCGACATCGCCAACGTCTCTGGCGCCGGTGCCGGCGGCGGCATGGGCGGCGGCCTCATCGCCTTCACCGGCGCGGTGTTGAAACGCGGCGTGGAACTCGTCGTCGCTGCGACCCGCCTCGACGATCACATGGTCGGCGCCGACCTCGCGATCACCGGCGAGGGGCGTGTCGACTTTCAGACCGCGTTCGGCAAGACGCCCTCCGGCGTGGCGGCTTCGGCCAAGCGTCAGGGCGTTCCGGTCATCGCCATCGGCGGCGGCCTCTCGGACGATGCCAGCGGCGTGTTCCAGCACGGCATCGACGGCCTCGAATCCGCGACGCCCAACGCGATGGATCTCTCGGTCGCCATCCGAAAGTCCCGGGCCTACCTGCAGGATGCCGGCGAGCGCGTGGCGCGCATGATCACCATCGGTCAGACGATGGCGATGAGAAGCCAGCAGCGTGAGTCTGCGGCTCCAAACATCAGCATCTCCCGCGCCCTGCTGCGGCCCGCCGAGGCGTCGCTGAAGAACCGTCCGCAGCGCTTCATTCCCGATCCGCGCCGGCGCTCGTAGCGCCGCCCGCGACGGCCACGCGGCTCACGTTCGAAGCGGAGACGCCATGCGTCGTGGACCGCATGAGATGCACCGTGCGCGGCGAGTTTCTCGCGGTTTTGGCCTCAATTTCGACAAGTGCGACGACAACACAGGGGTCCGTGGCGGGACAGTCTTGTGCAGCGAACTCTCGCGAGGCGTTCCATGTTCGTCGTCGATATCGGCACCATCATGCGCGGCAATATCGTTGCCGCGGGCACCATCAAGCTCGACGGTTGGCTCGAGGGCGATGTCGTGTGCTCGCGGCTCGAGATCGGCGTGGACGGCTATCTGCTCGGTCGCGTCACCGCCAAGGAGATTTTCGTCCACGGCCAGATCGTCGGCACGGCAGCGGCCGACGGCGTGCATCTGCTGCCCGGCGCCTTCGTCGAGGGCGATGTCTTCCACCGCCAGCTTTCGGTCGAGCCCGGCGCGACGCTCTCCGGCAAGGCCAAGCGCATCCACCGCGTGCTGATGCCGGAGGAATTTCTGGCGCTCGAAGCCCGCGCCGTCTCCGAGCACGCCCATCTCGACCGCGCAGAGCGCCAGTCCTTGAGATCGGCCGCCAACCGGGCGGTTGTCGAATATCCGCGCTACCAGCAGGCCAAGGCCCGCTTCGCCGTGCGCCCGCAGCGCGCTTGACGCCGGCATCCTGAACAGCCTTATGTCACTTCCACCAGTCGGCCGGACGGCCGCTGCCGGTTCGATTGAACGCGAAGGCGCACCCTAAAGGTCGCCGAGCGAAGAGCGTCCGGTGGAGGAAAGTCCGGGCTCCATGCAGACAGGGTGGCGGCTAACGGCCGCCGGGGGCGACCCCAGGGACAGTGCCACAGAGAAGAGACCGCCTCCGACGATGGGTCAGACCCTCCGGGTCCGCCCCTGAACGAGGTAAGGGTGAAACGGTGCGGTAAGAGCGCACCGCGCGGCTGGCAACAGCGGCGGCACGGCAAACCCCACCCGGAGCAAGACCAAATAGGGGTGGCCACGCGCGGGAAACCGGCGCAAGGCGCGTCTTCACGCCCGTCACCCGGGTTGGTTGCTCGAGGCGTCCGGCAACGGGCGTCCCAGACGAATGGCCGTCGCGGAGGTGCAAGCCTCCAGACAGAACCCGGCTTACAGGCCGACTGGTATTTTTTTCGAAGCGGGGTCAGTCCCAAGCCGGAGGCATGTCCTCAATCCGGAGGCGTGTCTCCGACACGACACGGCGGTTCTGACGCCCAACGTCGAATGTCCTCACCGCTCTCTCCACACGTCATCCCGGCGAAGGCCGGGGCCCAGATCAGCGGGCAGCAAACAACCGACATATGTTCTGGATCCCGGCCTTCATGCCGTAGGCATGCTTCCAGCATGACGGGATGACGAGAAAAGGGAACCCAGTGTCAGAGTCGGAACAGCGTCTGCCCGCCTCGAGCTTCTTTGCAGGTCCAGTCACGAAACTCTGCCAGCGATCAACTGGATGGCAACTGGCTGGGGTGCTAGGACTCGAACCTAGGAATGGCGGAATCAAAATCCGCTGCCTTACCACTTGGCTACACCCCAACAGGAAGCCCGCAAGGCGGGTTCGCGGGCTGATATACTGGTTCGCAGCGGCAGCGGCAACGACTGGCCATTGGGCTGCCAGCACGTCAGGCGTACTTTCTGGCCGGCCGACGTTCGCGAGCGCCGGCCGGCAGACCACTGCCCTCAACCCCCCGTCCGCGAACGCCTGTCCGCGAACGCCTTGCGGCGCCCGTCGGGGGCCGCTATAAGGCCGCTTCGTTTGCACGCGATGGCGCCCGCATCCCGGTGGGCCAAACCTCATTGCAGCATCGATGGATTGACGGTCGGGCGGAGCGTAGCGCAGCCTGGTAGCGCACTTGCTTCGGGAGCAAGGGGTCGGAGGTTCAAATCCTCTCGCTCCGACCAGTCAATCCCTTGTGCGGCCAAAAGCCATGAACGTCCGGTAGCGCGCCATTCGAGAGTGCGGCCTTCCTGTCAGGCTGTCCGGCTGCCTACCGCGTCGGCCGTGCAATTCGAAGAAGTGCATACCTCGACGCCGTAAGGTCTCGGTCTGCCTGGACGAGCGCCAAGTAGTAGAAAGTGGTTCGCCATCACAGGCGTACCAAGCCAACTTACCGACTTTACTGGCGCCCCGTAGGGGACTCGAACCCCTGTTACCAACGTGAGAGGCTGGTGTCCTAGGCCACTAGACGAACGGGGCTTGCCTCGAAGCTGCCAGCTATAGGGGCGGCGGAGGCCCGGATCAAGCGTCTTGTCTCGACCGCATACGTCTTGTCCCGGCCTGCATGGTGTCGGCTCGGAGCCACGCGAACCGTCCGCGCGGGATGAGCGACGGAGCCCATTCGGCCCTCAGCGCGATCCCGTCGTGATGCCGACGGTGCTCAGACGACGACCCGTTTCGAGATCGAGGATGGCGACCGCGGGGCCGCTCGGCGCGTCGTAGTGAACGGCGAGACGGTGGCCGCTGAGCGAGGTCGATCGCACCACGGCGCCGGCCGGCAGGGCGAGTGCGATGCTCTCGGTCAGCGCGGCGGGCGACGCGCTGGACGGCGCATCGGTCAAGGCGGTCATGGCCGGGTGGACGCCCGTCCCCTTTGAAGCGGGGCTGGACGCGAGGTCTACGATGCGCCAGATCACGGCGGCGAGACCGGCCAGGATCAGTACACCCATGCCGATCACGGCGATCTTGAGCGCCCGGACCAACCGCGGGTTGGGGTCGCCGGCCGCGGGCGAGGGGGTAGCAGCGGAAGCCTTGTCAGCGGCGATGGTCATGGCGGGTCTGGAACTCGAGCTATTGGATGGCCATCGGTGGCAGTCGGTTCATTCGGAACGGGCCTGCTCTACATGGGGCCGTTCTGCTTAGTCCAGAGGGCGCAGGGCATCGGAATGACCAGCGGCAGACGTCCCACCCGACCCAGACCGCCGGCCGACAGGCCGGACGATGACGGCATCCGACGGCCCGCAATCCCAACTCAGTCCTCGCCGCCGTCCGGCCCGACCCCGATCATTGCCGTCGAAGCAACCGCGGTCGAAGCCGGCGAGCGCCTCGACCGGCTGCTGGCCGCCCGGCTGCCCGAGATGTCTCGCTCCCGGCTTCAGGCGCTGATCCGCGCCGGCGCCGTTCGCGATGACGGCGGAACAATAGGCGAGCCCGGTCGGAGGGTCAAACCGGGGGAGCGCTTCGAGCTGGCGCTGCCGGAGCCCGTCGCGGCGGCACCCGCCGCCGAGGCCATCGCGCTCACCGTCGTCTTCGAGGACGCACATCTGATCGTCGTCGACAAGCCGGCGGGACTGGTGGTTCATCCGGCGCCCGGCCACCAGGGTGGCACACTGGTCAACGCCCTGATCGCGCACTGCGGAACGAGCCTCTCCGGCATCGGCGGCGTCAGGCGGCCGGGCATCGTCCACCGCCTCGACAAGGACACCTCCGGCCTGCTCGTGGTGGCCAAGACCGATGCGGCCCATCAGGGCCTCGCGGCACAGTTCAGCAGTCACGGCGCCGATGGCCGGCTGCTGCGCGCCTACGTGGCGCTGGCCTGGGGATGCCCGCCGCGGGCGAGAGGAACCATCGAGGCAGCGCTCGCCCGATCGGAGCGCAACCGAAAGAAGATCGCGGTGGTGGCGCGCGGAGGGCGCCGGGCGGCGACGCACTATGAGGTGGTCGAGTCCTTCGCCGCCGGTACCGGCACGCCCGTCGCGGCGCGGTTGCGGCTGACGCTCGAAACCGGGCGGACGCATCAGATCCGCGTGCATCTCGCCCACCTCGGCCACCCGGTCCTCGGCGATCCCGTGTACGGCGCCGGCTTCAAAAGCTCGGCCCGGCTGCTTTCCGACACCGCCCGGGACCGGCTCGCCGCGCTCGAACGGCAGGCCCTGCACGCCGCCGAACTCGGTTTCGAGCATCCGATCGAAGGCCGCCGGCTGTCGTTCACGAGCCCCTGCCCCGACGACATCGAGGGGCTCATCAGCGCGCTGCGCGGCATGAAATCGCCCGATGCGCGCAATCGCAAGCGGCGCTGAAAGCCTTCCTTAGAACGGTTGCGACAAGATGGAACTTCGTGAGGGGTATACGTGCCCGGCCGATCGACACGATGCCAAGTTGGCGCATCGGCGGGGAAAGGGAGCCGTACCATGGGCATGCGTTTCAAGTTTCTGTCGGCGGTCTATCTGGTGCTGATGCTGGTCTCCTACCACACCGACGCGAACCCGATCGACGGCGTGTCGGAGGTGTTCGTCGGCCTCGCCTCGCTGCTCGTTCTGTCGGTCATCGCGCTGTGGCCGAATTCCGAGCGGGCGGACCGCGTCGACCGGGCCATGTCTGGCTCGAGCTGGGCCGACCGCATCGACTTCGACAAAATTCCGCGTTGAACCTCGCCGCACAACGGGTTGTGCCCCCTGACGGCGGTCCGCATTGCAGCCGCACGCCGCAACTCTTTGGCGCGGCGACGCGTTGAGCGCTCGTAGGGCGCCTCTCACCGCGACCAGGTTGCGCACACATCCGTCTCGCGACTGATCACGTACTTCTGCCCCGTTAGTGATTGGGCGTGTCCCCTGCGACACGGCGAAGTGTCTTGAGCCGCGGCGGGTGCTCCGCTAACGCTCTCGACCGGGTCGGATCCGCCTTGACCGGGTCCATCGGCCACTAGGAGCAGCGCTGCCGTATTCCAAGGGCCCAGAGCCCGGCGAACAAGGCGGCGCAGAGACGATCATGGCAAACAGATCCCTGCCGACGCTGGCCAATGGCTCCGTCGGTCTTTCCCGCTATCTCGACGACATCCGCAAGTTCCCCATGCTGGAGCCGGGCGAGGAATATATGCTCGCGAAAGCCTGGCGCGAGCACGGCGACACGGACGCCGCCCACCGGCTGATCACATCGCATCTCAGGCTCGTGGCGCGCATCGCCATGGGCTATCGCGGCTATGGACTGCCGATCGGCGAGGTCATCTCGGAAGGCAACGTCGGCCTGATGCAGGCGGTGAAGCGCTTCGAGCCCGACCGCGGGTTCCGGCTTGCGACATATGCCATGTGGTGGATCCGCGCCTCGATCCAGGAATACATCCTGCGATCTTGGAGCCTCGTGAAGATGGGAACGACGGCGGCGCAGAAGAAGCTGTTCTTCAATCTCCGCCGCGCCAAGAGCCAGCTCGAGGCGTTGGAAGAAGGCGATCTCAAGCCCGAGCACGTCAAAGCCATCGCCAAGAAACTCGGTGTCGGCGAAAGCGACGTCGTTTCGATGAACCGGCGGCTCGGCGGCGACGCCTCTCTCAATGCACCGGTGCGCGCCGACTCTGAAGCCGGCGAGTGGCAGGACTGGCTGGTCGACGACACGCCGAGCCAGGAGGAGCGGCTGGTCGAAAGCGAGGAAAGCCAGCGGCGCAAATCCTATCTGACCAAGGCGATGAAAACCTTGAACGAGCGGGAGAGGCGAATCTTCGAGGCCCGCCGGCTGGCAGATGACCCGGTGACGCTGGAGGACCTGTCGGCCGAGTTCGGCGTCAGCCGCGAGCGCATCCGCCAGATCGAAGTGCGCGCCTTCGAAAAGGTTCAGAAGGCGGTGAAAAGTGCAGCGCAGGGGACGGGTGCCGCGCCGTAATCACCGGCACGCACGCTCGTCCCCCTTTTTTGCAACCAACGTCAACGGCTGCCCCTTGACGCCTGCAAGGGCACTTGCTCTGTGTGCGGCGTCGAGGTGTCGACGGGCTGCGAACTGCGAGCCCGCCCGGCTCGTCGACGGATCGGCGAGAGGCGGGGCAACCGGATGAACGACGGCAAGGGCTGGCTGCGTGGGGCTCTGCTGTGTGCGTGTCTGTCACTCTCGGGCTGCGCCGCCTACATGGCCGCCAACCAGCCCGGACAAAAGGACTTCAGCGTCTTCAAGGCCGGAACGCCTCGGGATCGCGTGCTCGCCGAATTCGGCAGTCCCATGCACTCCGAGACATTGAACGGGCAGAAGTCCGATATCTTCACCTTCGTTCAGGGCTACAACGGAGCCGTCAAGGCGGGCCGCGCCGTCGTGCATGGCGTCGCCTCGCTCGCCACGCTCGGGCTTTGGGAGATCATCGGCACGCCCGTCGAGGGTCACATGAACGGGTCGCAGCTGAGCGTCCGCGTCAACTACGACGCCGGTCTCAGGGTCACCGAGGTCTTACCGCTCAAGGGTGACGACGAGGTGCTCCGCAATCTTCAGGGCGTCGAGGTCGGATCGGCGGCGCCGCAATCATCACCCACGACAGCCGCGACGACCACTGGGGCGCTGCAGTAGACTGCGACCGCTTCCGCCCCCATCGGTCCGAAGCGTCAATCGTCGGTCTCAGCAGAACTCCGGCGAGACGGTCGCAGGTGACGATTGAACGGGCAGGCCGGCGCTGCGCTGCACCATTTTTGTCATCGCTAAGTCACTCGAATCACTTAGAATCAGCCTCGCGTTGGGAGCCTGCTCCGAACGTTAGCCGCCCGCTTCACTTTCCGCGGGCCGCTCGAAGGTGCGCGAGTCGAGGTCACGAGGGGAAACCACCCTTGCGTTCTCCGAGCCAGGTCTCTGAACCGACCGGCCGTTCGACCGTTTCAGGCGCGTGGCGGATGTGGATGGACCGCCAGAGGGAGCGCCTGAGGCCGAGCAACCCGCTGCTTTCGCCGATCCATCCGATCCGCCGTGCCATGTCCGGCTCCCCGCCCGCATCGTCGTCTTGCTCCGTGGTCTCCCGGCCCACGGTCGATTGCGTCGCGCTGCGAGCCTCGAACCGGACTGCCCGCAAGGGCCGCGGGCACGGTGTTTCCACGCGAGAGGACACCACCCATGCTGAAGCATCGCACTTCCAGGCCCGATCCTGTCCCCTGTTTCGGACACGACCGAGCCGAGACCTCGCTTCGGCTCAATCTGCAATGGCTCTTCATGCTGCTGTGGCGACTGCAGCCTTGCCATCCCCCATGTATGGCTTGACTGAGCCTTAGCCGGCACGTCGCGCGTCTGAGCAAGCTGGCCACATAAGCGGAGAAGGGCGGTGGCGGGCGGGGCGCCGCACGAGGTTGAGGGGTATATGTTACAGCGACAAAAAAAAACAAGGAAAGGGACACGGAATAGTTGAGGCCGCGAGGAGGAGTAGGC
>JBQTIA010000015.1:0-4327 GCA_052388455.1 Hyphomicrobium sp. | reverse complement strand
CTGGGTCGGTGAGCCGACGCTGCCGGTGCTCGACAAGGCGACCGGCGACGAGATCGGACGCGTGCCGGCGCTCGGCGCCGCGGAAACCCGCGCCGCCATCGAGGCCGCCCACAGGGCCATGCCGGCCTGGGCGAAGCTGGTCGCCAAGGAGCGCGCGGCGATCCTGCGTCGCTGGTACGACCTGATCATCGCCCACGCCGACGAGCTGGCGCTGCTGCTGACGCGCGAGCAGGGCAAGCCGCTGGCCGAGGCCAGAGGCGAGATCATCTACGGTGCCGGCTTCGTCGAGTTCTTCGCGGAAGAAGCCAAGCGCATCTATGGTGAAACGATCCCCTCTCCGCGCGGGGATGCGCGAATCCTGGTTCTGAAGCAGCCGATCGGCGTCGTCGCCGCCATCACGCCGTGGAATTTCCCCAACGCCATGATCACGCGCAAGGTGACGCCGGCACTTGCGGCCGGATGCACGGCGGTGGTGAAGCCGGCCGAGGACACGCCGCTGTCTGCGCTGGCGCTCGCCGCGCTCGCCGAGCAGGCGGGTGTACCGAAAGGCGTGCTCAACATCGTGACCGCGGCCGATCCCGTGCCGGTCGGAAACGAGATGACGGCGAACCCGCTCGTGCGCATGATCACGTTCACCGGCTCGACGGAGGTCGGCAAGATCCTCATGCGCGCCTCGGCCGGAACGGTGAAGAAGGTCGGCATGGAACTCGGCGGCAACGCGCCGTTCATCGTCTTCGACGATGCCGATCTCGACCGGGCCATTCCCGGCGTCATGGCGTCGAAGTATCGCAACGCCGGTCAGACGTGTGTGTGCGCCAACCGCATCTTCGTCGAGGACGGCATCTACGACGAGTTTTCGAAGCGGCTCGCCGCCGAGGTGGCGAAGCTGAAGGTCGGCAATGGTGTGGATACCGGAGTCACGCAGGGTCCATTGATCAATAAGGCGGCGGTCGGGAAGGTGGAAGCACATGTCGCCGATGCCGTCGCCAAGGGTGCGAAGGTCCTGGCCGGCGGCCGTCGCCATGCCGCCAGGGGCAATTTCTTCCAGCCGACGATCCTGACCGGCGTCACCGTGGACATGCTGGTGGCTCGCGAAGAGACGTTCGGCCCGGTGGCGCCGCTGATCCGTTTCAAGGGCGAGGCCGATGCCATCGCCAAGGCCAACGATACGCCGTTCGGACTGGCCGGCTATTTCTACACCCGCGACCTCGGCCGGGCGTGGCGCGTGGCCGAGGCGCTCGAATACGGCATCGTCGGCGTCAACGAAGGGATCGTCTCGACCGAGCTTGCCCCCTTCGGAGGCGTCAAGGAATCGGGCCTCGGCCGCGAGGGCTCGCATCACGGCATCGAAGAGTTCGTCGAGATGAAATATGTCATGATGGGTGGGATTTGAGTGGTGAGTGGTGAGTGGTGAGGTCGTCAGATGGTGAGCGACAAAAGAATATGGTGATGATCAAATTCTGCGAGCTTGGCTGCGAAACATGCTTTCTTCGATGTCGTTGTGAGCATCTGGCAACCTTCTACCTAATGACATCACGACCAGACCATCTCACGACCTGACGACCTCACCACTCACGACTCACGACTCTCCATCCTTCCGGAGCGCAGCACGAGATGACCAACGCCGACGCCCAGAAGATCGCGGCCGCAGAGCGCGCCTTGCGCTATGTCGAGCGCGGCATGCGGCTGGGGCTCGGCACCGGATCGACAGCCGCCAAGTTCGTCGATCTGCTCGGCCGTGAGGTGAAGCAGGGGCTCGACGTGATCTGCGTGCCGACGTCCGAGGCCACCCGGATGCAGGCCGCTGCGCTCGGAATCCGGCTCGCCACGCTGGACGACGTGCCGCTGCTCGATCTCACCATCGACGGCGCCGACGAGCTGGACGGCGACCTGCGGCTGATCAAGGGCGGCGGTGGCGCGCTTCTGCGCGAGAAGATCGTCGCCACCGCCTCGGAGCGCATGATCGTCGTCGCCGACGCCTCAAAAAAGGTGGCGACGCTCGGCGCCTTCCCGCTTCCCGTGGAGGTCGTGCGCTTCGGCGTGACCGCGACCCGCAACATGATCGAGATGCTCGCCTCGGATGCCGGCTGCCAGGGCGAGATCAAGCTGCGGCTCGGGCGCGACGGGCAGCCCTTCGTGACCGACTGCAACAATTACATCTTCGACTGCGCCTTCGGGAAAATCGACGATCCCGAGTCTCTGGACGAGGCGTTGAAGTTCATTCCCGGCGTGGTCGAGAACGGCCTTTTTCTCGGCATCGCCGACGCGGCGATCATCGCCGGCCCCGAGGGCATCAGCGTTTTGGAGGCCGAGCCGTTCGATGCCGACACTTTGCGAGGAGTCTGAACGATGATCCGCCCGATCGTTCCGCGGCTGCTGGCCGCCGTAGTCCTGGTGCTGTGCTTTTCGCCGTCGGGGCGGGCAGAGGACGGGGCGGTGATCGACCCGGCGCGCATGGCTGCCGCCAAGGACATGATGGACGCGGTCGGCACCACCAAGCAGCTCGATGCCATGATGTCGGCGATGGCGGCCGGGTTCTCGGACGGGGCGGCCAGCGCGCAGGGTCCGGCAGCCGGAGCCGCGACCAAGTCGGGAATGGACGTGGTACTCGATAAATTCCGCGGTCACCGCGAGGCCATGCTCGACGACTTCGCCGCCATCTATGCCCAGCGGTTCACCGCCGAGGAGTTGCAGACGATCGCCGCCTTCTATCGCTCGGGCCCCGGCGCCAAGTTCGTCACGGCCATGCCCGAGCTGATGCAGGCCGGCCAGACCATCGGTGGCAAGTATGCGCAGATGGTGCTGGAGGAACTGAAGGCCGACGACGCGGCCGCCACGAAGCCGTAGCCTTTCAACCACTGCTTGCCGATTGCGCCGCGCACGACGAAGCCGATCGGCGCGGATGACGCTTGCAGAACCCCGGCGTAATCTTCGGCGCCTCGCCCATTCCCCCCCCGCCGCCAACCCCTCCGGCTCTCCTAGCGCGCACATGTCCAGCTTTGACTTCGACCTCTTCGTCATCGGTGCCGGCTCGGGGGGCGTCAGGGCGGCGCGCGTCGCGGCGGCGCACGGTGCGCGTGTTGCGATTGCGGAAGAGGATCGCTTCGGCGGCACCTGCGTGATCCGCGGCTGCGTGCCGAAGAAACTGCTCGTCTACGCGAGCCGCTTCCGCGACGAGTTCGAGGACGCGGCCGGTTTCGGCTGGAGTGTCGGGGAGACGCGGTTCGACTGGCCGAGGCTGATCGCGGCCAAGGATCGCGAGATTGCGCGGCTGGAAGCGGTCTACCGGGGGCTGCTGCACAAATCGGGCGTGCGCATCTTCGAAACGCGGGCGACGCTGCGCGCGCCTCACGAGGTGATGCTGGAGACCGAGGGCTATCACGTCCGTGCGCGCCACATCCTCATCGCGACCGGCGGTCGCCCGGTGAAGCCGGACATTCCCGGCGCGGAGCTGGCCATCACGTCGAACGAGGCATTCGATCTCGATGCGCTGCCCGCGTCGATCGCGATCGTCGGCGGCGGATACATCGCGGTCGAGTTCGCGTGCATCTTCGCCGGCCTCGGCGTGGAGGTGACGCTTCTTTACCGGGGTGTCAAAATCCTGCGCGGGTTCGACGACGATCTCTGCGACGGACTGACGGAGGCCATGCGCGTGCGCGGCATCGACGTGCGCACCGCCGTCGACGTCACCGCCATTGCCCCGAGCGGCGACGGCTATGCGGCGACGCTCTCAACGGGCGGCGCTTTGCAGACCGGGCTCGTGATGTTCGCCACGGGCCGCCATCCCCATACTGCCGGGCTCGGCCTCGAAGGGGCCGAGGTGGCCGTGGGACCGAAGGGCGAAATCGTGGTCGATGCCTTTTCGAAATCCTCGGTCGAGGGCATCCATGCGGTCGGCGACGTGACCGATCGGGTCAATCTCACTCCCGTCGCCATCCGCGAAGGCCACGCGCTCGCCGACACGCTGTTCGCGGGCCGGCCGACTGCGGTCGATCACTCGCTGATCCCGACGGCGGTGTTCACGACGCCCGAGGTCGGCACCGCCGGGTTGTCGGAGGTGGACGCCCGCGCGGCCTTCGGCACGGTCGACATCTACAAGACGCGCTTCCGCCCGATGCGAAATACGCTTTCCGGACGTGACGAACGGATGCTGATGAAACTCGTGGTGGACGCCGCCAGTGGCCGCGTTCTCGGCTGCCATGTACTGGGGCCCGACGCCGCCGAGATCGTTCAGATGGCGGCCATCGCGCTGTCCATGGGCGCGACGAAGACCCAGTTCGACGCCACCCTCGCCCTGCATCCGAGCGCGGCCGAGGAACTCGTCACA
>JBQTIA010000014.1:0-40112 GCA_052388455.1 Hyphomicrobium sp. | reverse complement strand
TGGGCGGCCACGGGCGTGCGACCCTGTCCAAGCGAAGCTTGGCTTCGCCAAGACGGGCGGGGTGAATTTGACGCCACGCGGCGTCGAAACGCTTGTCCGATGCGACGGCATCGAACTGCGCGCTTCTCCTAGCGTACCGCCAAATTCACCTCCGTCGCGGCCGTGTTCTGGTGCATAGGTCGGGCTAGGGCGCGCCCAGGCACCAGGCGAGAATGGCCTTCTGGGCGTGCAGCCGGTTTTCGGCCTCGTCGAACACCACCGACTGGGGGCCCTCCAGCACTTCCTCGGAAACCTCGTGACCGCGGTAGGCTGGCAGGCAGTGCATGAAAATCGCTCCCTTGGCCGCCTTGCCCATCAGCTTGGCGTCGACGGCATAAGGCTTCAGCAGCTTTTTCCGCCGGGCGGCGTCCGTCTGCCCCATGGAGACCCAGGTGTCGGTCACCACGCAGTCGGCACCCCGCACCGCCTTGGCCGGATCGTCAGTGAGCGTGATCCCGGCCTTCTCGCGCCGCGCCCAGTCGATCACCTCGGCTTCAGGTCGCAGTTCGTCGGGGCAGGCGAGATGCAGCGAAAAGCCGAACCTTGCCGCGGCGTGCATCCACGAGGCGGCGACGTTGTTGCCGTCGCCGATCCAGGCCACCGTGCGGCCCTTGATCGGTCCGAGGTGCTCCTCGAAGGTCATCACGTCGGCCATGACCTGGCAGGGGTGCGTCCGATCGGTCAGCCCGTTGATCACGGGAACGCTGGCGTGGCTCGCCAGCTGTTCGAGCGTCAGGTGAGAGTTGGCGCGGATCATGATCGCATCGACGTAGCGCGACATCACCCGCGCGGTGTCGGCGATGCTCTCGCCGCGGCCCAGTTGCAGGTCGGTGTGGTTGAGCGTGATGGTCTCGCCGCCGAGCTGGCGCATGGCGACGTCGAACGAGATGCGCGTGCGGGTCGACGGCTTTTCGAAAATCATCGCCAGCACCTTGTCCTCGATGGACTTGGGACGATGCCTGGCGGGCGCACGCCGGCCGGCCCGCTTGAGATCGTGGGCGGCATCGATGATCCGCCTCAGCGTCGAGGCGTCGAGCTGGTCGAGATCGAGGAAATGTCGCGGGGATGAAATGTCGGCCATGGCGCGGGGCCAGCTCCGTCTGTCGGTGTTGGGGATCAGGATTTTGCCGGGGCGGCGGGTTTCGCAAGGCTGCCGAGTGCCTTGCCGAGGCGGTCGATGCCGGCCGCCAGCTCTTCGGCGCTGGCGACCAGAGGCGGCAGGATGCGCACGACATTCTCCGCCGCCGAAACGACGAGCAGCCTTTCGGCGAGACAGGCTTTGACCACCTCGGCCGCCGGTGTCGATGCTTTGAGCTTCAGTCCGGCAAGCAGCCCCTGGCCGCGAACCTCCTCGACGTGCAGCGGAAAACGGTCCTGCAGCTCCGCCAGTCCCTGCTTGAGCTGCAGCGCTTTCGTCTGAACCTCGTCGAGAAAGCCCGGCTCCAGCATCACGTCGAGCACGGCGTCGGCCACCGCCATCGCCAGCGGATTGCCGCCGAACGTCGACCCGTGCGTGCCGGGCACCATGCCCTTGGCGGCCTCGGCGGTGGCCAGCACCGCGCCGACCGGGAAGCCCCCGCCGAGCCCCTTTGCGGCGGCCAGGATGTCGGGGGTGACGCCGGCCCATTCGTAGGCGAAGAGCTTGCCCGTGCGGCCCATGCCGCTCTGCACCTCGTCGAAGATCAGCAGCAGGCCGTGCCGGTCCGCCAGCTCGCGCAGTCCGCGCAGGCACTGCGTTGGCACGACGCGCACGCCGCCCTCGCCCTGGACCGGCTCGACCATGATGGCCGCCGTCTCGGGGCCGATGGCCGCTTCGAGCACAGCGTGGTCGCCGAACGGCAGCACGTCGAAGCCGTCGGCGGGGGTGCCGAACCCTTCGAGATACTTGGCATTGCCGCCGGCGGCGATCATGGCCAGCGTGCGGCCGTGGAAGGCGCCCTGGAAGGTGATGATCCGCCAGCGTTCCGGCCGGCCCTCGGCAAAGTGGAACCGGCGGGCGGTCTTCACCGCGCCTTCGCACGCCTCCGCACCGGAATTGCAGAAGAAGACCCGCTCCGCGAACGTCGCCTCACCGAGCCGGCGCGCGAGCCGTTCCTGGCCGCCGACGCGATAGAGGTTCGAGGTGTGCCACAGCTTCTCGGCCTGGGCGGCGAGGGCCGCGACGAGGCGGGGATGGGCGTGTCCCAGGGCGTTGACAGCCACGCCGGACCCGAAGTCGAGGTAGCGCTCGCCGGTTGTAGCAACGAGCCAGGCGCCCTCGCCGCGGGCGAAGACGATGTCCTGGCGTGCGTAGGTGCCCATCACCGCCGGCGGCGACGGTCGAGCCGGCTGGATGGGCGTCACGGGCGGTGGCTTGGTCGGCGAAGGCTTGGACACGGCGCCCAATCCTCATCCCAAAAATCAAAAAAGCCGCCTCGACGGCGGCCAGCGACGGAGAATGCGATACGCAGTGTTCGTTGACCTGTCAACGCGATGCCGCACGAGACGACTTCGGCTGGAGCCGCTCCGTCCTGCGCCCGGAAGGCCACAGCCAAGCTCGAGTTGCGCATCATCCCCACGAATCACGTTGTGGCCGAGGCGACACGTGTCCCCTGTCAATGCCATGCGCCGAACATTCCGCAGCTTGTGGTGGGAAAACCAGATGCGGTAGGTTCTGGCTCTGCGGACACGACATGTCGCCTGTTGCGCGACCCGAGTATGTCTGCCGCATCCGCACGCCGAGCGGTCCCCTGTCGGGACCAGCCTGGGCCAAGCCCGCCCCCGTCGGGGCGCGCCGAGGTCGGGCCGAGCTGAGTAGAGCGTGCAGTCAGTCTGCGTTTTCAGAATGTGAAGCGTTTGTCGCCGGCGAGATGCCGTCAGCGTCGCCGCGCCGTCGTTCGACGCGCCGCTGCCCCATCCGCCGTTGGTCGGTCTGCGCCCGCCGGGCGCGGTCCATCGCGGTCTATTGCAAGGAGTGACGAGGATGGCCTGGAACGACGAGCGCGTCGAGCTGTTGAAAAAGCTGTGGGCGGAAGGGCTGAGTGCCAGCCAGATCGCCGGCCGGCTGGGCAGCGTGACGCGCAACGCGGTGATCGGCAAGGTGCATCGGCTGGGTCTGTCCGGCCGGGCCACCACCTCGCGGATGAAATCTCATCGGCCGCGCCAGCGCGTCGCCAAGCGGATGGCCAAGGCCCGCTTTGCCACCGTCGGCAATCCGACTCTCCGCGCGCTCTACCAGCCCGAAGCCGAGCCGTTCACAGCGTCGGTGGAGGAACTGGACATCCCGATGGCCGAGCGCAAGTCGATCCAGACGCTCGTCGAATGCAGCTGCCGCTGGCCGATCGGCGATCCGCAGATGGCCGACTTCCATTTCTGCGGCAAGACCAAGATCGGCAACCTTCCCTATTGCGAATTCCACGCCCGGCGCGCCTTCCAGCCGCCGCAGGTCAAGCGCCGCGAGCGCGATCTGACCGAGCCGCGCCTCCCCGCCCTCGAAGCGTCGGGGCAGGCCGTGCCGGGTAGCAAGCAGTCGGTCGACGTCTGATCGGGCTAAAAAATACCTCAGCGGGGGCTGGTGTCCCGATCGCGAAGTCCCTCACATTGTTCCGCACGCTCCGTAGGGACTTCGCGATCGAAAGGACACTAGCAAGTCAATGATTCTAGTGTGATTCAGATTTCGAAGTCCACACCCCAGCCAGCCGCAAAGTATGAGGCGGACTTCGAAATCATCACACTAGCTGGGCCGGATTCCTGGGACACCAGGGCCGGCCCATTGTATTGTCGAGCGGCCGCTGCGGTCCGCGCGCAATTTCCGCCCCTAGATTTTTCCGCCCCCTGTCTCGTGCGGAACAGCCCCGATGGACGGCCTCGGCGATATTGACGCCACTTGCAGTCGGAAGGCCCGGACCTGTTCCGGTTCGGTTCCGCCGCCAGAGAAGTCTTTTCAGAGGAGGCAGCCATGGGGCTCCAGACCAGCAGACGTATTCTTTCGGCATCCGGCATTGCGGCGGCGGCAATCGGGCTGATCTCCGCCACTTCGGCCAGTGCGGCATCCGATCCCCGAGGCGTGTGGCTGACGGACAGCGGCCGCGGCGCCATCGAAATCAAGAACTGCGGCTCGGGCCTGTGCGGATACGTGGTCTGGGTGAAGGCCGGCAGCGACGCCTACGGCTGCGGAAAGCAGATCATTGGCGAAGTTCAGGACAGCGGCGGCGCCTGGGATGGCGGCTGGATCTACAATCCCGACAAGAAGAAGCGTTACGACGTCGAGCTTGAGCCGATGAGCAACGGCAATCTGCGCGTCACCGGCTTCGCTGGCATCCGCTTCCTGTCGAAGACCATGATCTGGAAGCCGGCGCCGGCCGATCTCGAGCGCTGCGACGCCGAGGAAGCCGCCCGGCCGGCACCCATCGAAAAGCCGAAGGCCGCGTCCGTCGCGCCGGCACCTGTCAAGAGTGCGCGCGTCGAGGCGGAAGCCCTCGAGGCCGACACTCCGGCGGTCGCCGCCGAGCCGAAGAAGGCCAAGCCTGCGCCGGTCGAGGTGACCGAAGACGAGGCCGCGGACGACGACACATCGACCAGCACCAACGTCAATCTCGACGACGGCATCGAAGTCGGTGACGTGTTCAGCATGAAAAAGACCGGCGAAGGCAAGTGCCGGATCAAGGCCCCGTTCGTCAACATCACGGTCGATTGCGACCGCAAGGGAAAGGATGACAACGACGACTGAGCGCTGCCGCCACCCGATCGACCCCGTCCCTTCAATTCTTGAACGGCATGATCCCGGAGGCCATCAGCGCCAGCGTCACCAAGGCCACTGCACCTGCCCAAACTGCGAGGCGCGTCCATCTCCCGTGGCGCGCCTCTTCTCGTGCGAGTCTGCGGACCGTTTCCTCGTCGAGGCGGATGCCCGAGCGGGCCATCTCCGCCAGTCCCGACGCCGCCTGCTCGGCGTGTGAAAGAAGCGCTGGAAGCTGCCCCATGACGTGGGCGATCTCGGCGGCGCCTTCGCCGGCCTCACGCAATCGCCCGACGGGACCGAGGTTGCGGTCGAGCCAGTCCTTGGCGACCGGCTCCGCCGTCGTCCAGAGGTTGAGTGAGGGATCGAGGCTGCGCCCGACGCCTTCGACGATGACCATGCTTTTCTGCAGCAGGATCAGCTCGGGCCGCGTCTGCATGTCGAACACTTCCGTGTAGGCGAAGAGCTGGCCGAGCAGATCGGCCATCGACATCTCGTCGGCGCGCCGGCCCTGGATCGGCTCGCCGATGGCCCGAAGCGCCTGCGCGAAAACGCTCACCGGATGATGCGGGGGCACGTAGCCGGCCCAGAAATGCACCTCCGCCGCGCGCGTGTAATCGCGGGTGATGAGCCCGTGCAGTATCTCGGCGAGGAAGCGGCGCTCGCGCTGGCCGAGCCGTCCCATGATGCCGAAGTCGACCGCCACCACCGTGCCGGTCGCATCGACCAGCAGGTTGCCCTGGTGCATGTCGGCGTGGAAAAAGCCGTCGCGCATGGCGTGCGTGAGAAAGGCGCCGAGCACGGTCTGGCCGAGACGCTTCAGATCGAACCCCCGCTCGGCGAGCAGGGCGCGGCTGGAGATCGGGATGCCGTCGATCCAGCTCGTGGTCAGCACACGCTTGCGGGTCCGCTTCCAGTCGACCTCCGGCACGCGGAAGCCGGTATCGCCGCGGATGTTGTCGGCCATTTCCGAGATCGCCGCCGCTTCGAGCCGCAGATCCATCTCGAGCTGAGTGGTGCGCGCGAGGTTGTCGACGACGGCGAGGGGGCGCAAGCGGCGCGCGGGGGCATGAAAGCGCTCGATCTGGCGGGCGGCGAACGTGAAACTGTCGAGATCGCGCTTGAACCGCCGCTCGATGCCGGGGCGCAGCACCTTGACAGCCACCGTGCGCCTGACCCCGTCGTCGACGACCACGGCCTTGTGCACCTGCGCGATCGAGGCGGCGGCGATCGGCGGTCCGAACTCGGCGAAGTAGTCACCGATCTTGCCGCCGAGTTCCTCCTCGACGGCGCGTCGGGCTTCCGCCTCTGAGAAGGCCGGCATGCGGTCCTGCAGGTGGCCGAGGTCTCCTGCCAGCTCCGGTCCGATGATGTCGGCGCGCGTCGCCAGGAATTGCCCGAGCTTGATGTAGCTCGGACCGAGCGAGGCGAGTGCGCGCGAGATGCGCGTTTCCGGCGGCTGGCCGGCGGTGAAGGGATAGGCGAGAGCCCGGAACGGGAACGTGGCCGCGCGGGCCAGGGTGAGGGGCAACGGCACCTTCTGGCCCGGCGGCACGAAGCGGACGCCATGACCGGCGAGCACGGCGCCGGCCCTGGCGAGGCGAAACATGTCGAGGAGGGCCATTCAGGTCCTTCAGCTTGGGGGAGGATTTAGGCGGCGGCCGTTAGGGCCAGCAGCCGGCGGCCATGCTGTCCCCGATCTTTCAGCCGGCACATTGCCTCGCCCGCCGACCGGGTCAAGCCGGGCGTCCCGTCAATGCAAATGCAAGGCGGGCGGCGGTTGCCTTCGAAGTCCGGTCAATAACAGCGCCGCCGCAAGAGGACGGTTGAATTGCTGCCACTATCTGACTAGTTTGATGACTAGTCAGATGAGGATGACACGATTTGGACGAGCCCTGGAAATTGCAGGACGCAAAGGCGCGCTTCAGCGAGCTGATCGACAAGGCTGTCAAGGACGGCCCCCAGATCGTGACGCGGCGCGGCAAGGAGGAGGCCGTCGTCGTCTCGGTCGCGACCTACCGCGATCTCGAGCAGCGCGCCCGTCCGAGCCTGAAGGAGCTGCTGCTGGCTCCCGAGCCTCGGACGGATGACCTCGTGCCCGAGCGCCGGAAGCACAAGTGGCGTGAAATTCCCGATCTCGATTGAGATTGCCGGGATGTACCTGCTCGATACCAACATCGTCTCGGAGCTGCGTCGTCCGCGTCCGCATGGTGGGGTTGTGGCGTGGATCGAAGCCCGACCGGCCAGCCAGCTCTCCGTTTCCGCGGTATCAATCGGCGAAATTCAAATCGGTATCGAGCGCATGCGTCGCACGGATGCGGAGAAAGCTCGGCAGTTTGAGCTGTGGCTCGATTCAATCGCCGCGACGTTTCGGGTCGTCAACATGACCGAACGTGAGTTCCGGGTCTGGGGAACGCTTGTTCACCGGCGGGCCGAACACATTCATGCGGACGCCATGATCGCGGCGACGGCCCTGGTCAACGGACTGACGGTGGTGACGCGCAACACCGCCGACTTCGCGCTCTTCGGCGTGCAGCTTGTCAATCCGTTCGAGGATCGTCGGGAGTAGTCAGAATTGAAAGACACGCTCGCCGGGCATCCGATATCGGGGCGTAATGGGAAGGTCGACCGATTGGATGCGAGGTGGTAGCGGTCTCCCACAGCCGCGCGGCACGCGGATAGATGTGGAGCAGCGAAAGCAAGCCGGCACGAAAGGTCTGCTTGGGGTCATGAACAGACTTTCGCTCCCCCAATTCCCTCCGCTTCAACAGCTCACGCGATCACCCGCGCCTGGATCTCGGCCATGCCATCGACGGTGTCAGACCCGGAGGGTCTGACACCCGCACCACCCTCAATTCGCCCCCTCCAGCAACCTTCTCGCAATCACCTGCGCCTGAATCTCCGCTGCGCCTTCGAAGATGTTGAGGATGCGCGCGTCGCAGAGAACGCGGCTGATCGGGTATTCGAGAGCAAAGCCGTTGCCGCCATGGATTTGCAGGGCGTTGTCGGCGTTGGCCCAGGCGACTCGGGCGCCGAGCAGCTTCGCCATGCCGGCTTCAAGATCGCAGCGGCGGCCCTGATCCTTCTCGCGGGCCGAGAAATAGGTGAGCTGGCGCGCCACCATGGTTTCGACCGCCATCATGACGACTTTGTTGGCGACGCGCGGGAATTTGTAGATCGGCTTGCCGAACTGCACGCGATCCAGCGCGTACTTCAAGCCGAGGTCCATCGCGCACTGCGCCACGCCGACGGCGCGGGCAGCCGTCTGGATGCGCGCGCCTTCGAAGGTGTTCATGAGCTGCTTGAAGCCCTGGCCCTCGACACCGCCCAGAAGATTTTCGGCCGGCACCTCGAAATCATCGAAAGAGATGTCGTACTCCTTCATGCCGCGATAGCCGAGCACCTCGATCTCTCCGCCGGTCATGCCCTTGGCGGGGAACGGCGTCTCGTCGGAGCCGCGCGGCTTCTCGGCGAGGAACATCGAGAGGCCCTTGTAGCCGGCCTCGCTCGGGTTGGTGCGTGTCAGCACGGTCATCAGGTCGGCGCGGACAGGATGCGTGATCCAGGTCTTCTGGCCGGTGAGCTTGTAGACGTTGCCGTCCTTGACCGCGCGCGTCTTGAGGCTCGCGAGGTCGGAGCCGGTGTTCGGCTCGGTGAAGACGGCGGTGGGCAGAATCTCGCCGGCCGCGATCTTCGGCAGATACTTGGCCTTCTGCTCCGCGGTGCCGTTGTGCAGAATCAATTCGCCGGCAATTTCGGCGCGGGTGCCGAGCGAGCCGACGCCGATATAGCCGCGCGACAGCTCTTCCGAGACGACGCACATGGCGAGCTTGCCGAGGCCCATGCCGCCGAACTCCTCCGGCATGGTCAGGCCGAAGACGCCCATCTCGGAGACCTTCTGAACGATTTCGAGCGGGATGTATTCGTTCTTCAGATGCCACTCGTGCGCGTGCGGCACGACCTCGGCTTCCGAGAACTTGCGCATCTGCTCGTGGATTTCAGCGTAGATGTCCTCGAGGCCCGAGCTGCCGAAGGTGGTCGCGCCCTGAGACTGCTCGATCAGATCGGCGATGCGTGCTTTCACGCTCTCCGTGCCGCCGGCCGCGACGACATCGGCAACGGAGTCCTCGTATTTGCGGATGTCGGCGCGGGAGATGCCCATGGCCTCGGGCCGGATGATCTCGCCCTGGTTCATCGGAATGCCGCCGGCGATCTGCGCGCCGTACTCGGCGAAGGCGGCGGCGAGCAGCAGCTGATCCATCTCGGTCAGCTTGCCCTCGCTGTTCAGTCGCTCGGCCCAGAGCTGCATCTGGCGCAGGCCCTCGACCGTCGTCGCCAGCCAGGCGAGGCCGTGTGCCGCGTGCTGCGCGGCGTCCATGCCGCCCGCTTCCTTGATCTTGACGCGGACGCCGGCCTTGGCGGCGGCAAGCACCTTGTCGGCTGCGATGACGACCTCCTTGCAGCGGTCGATCAGGCGGCCGGGGCCCGACGACAGGAGGTCGGAGGATGTCTTCAACTGTGCCAGCGACATGCGCGCGTTCTCCCACTCGGGGCCAATGTTCATGAATTCGGCCGATCTCGAACTTTACGCGCAAATTAGTCGCCCGGACCGGCAAGGCAAAGGACTTCGCGCGCGACAGGAGCGCACGTCGCGCGTGTCAGTGCTCCTCGGTTCCGCGGCCCTTGAGGGCGGACAGGAAGCGGGAGACGACGGAGGGGCCCGACGATTTCGACGCGTCGGCCGCCGACGATTCGCCCGCGCGCGCCTCCTCCGGCCGCACGATCTTGACGCTGGCCTCGTCGACGCCGCCGCGATGGCCGGCCGGATTGGTCGCCGCGGCCGAGGCTGCGCCGCCCTCGGAATTGTTGACGCCGCGCAGCCGCCGCCGAAGCGATGCGGCCTGGGCCGGGGTCGACGCGGCGTGCGACGGAGGAGCCGAATAGGGCTGCGGGCCCGTTCCGCCAGACCCCGTGATGGCCGGTCCAGCCGGCGCGCGGCTGACGATCGTCACGTCGGCTTCGGCGGAGAGGCGTTCGGGCGGAGATGGCGCGGTGCGGGCCGTGGAGGGCTCCATACCGGCGGGCGGATCGACCGGCACCGGTTGACGCCTGCGAAAAGGCCGGTTGACCCGTGCCGGGGGCGGTTCGGCATCGACTCCGCCGGAGAAGTCCGCCCGCTGTCGGCTGTCATCGCTGGCCTGCGCCGTCGGCTCGGACAACCGAGCGGCGGCGAGGGAAGCGGGCCGGAGCGGCGCCAAGGGCTGCAAGGGTGGCAGCGGCGGCGGTTGCATGCGCGGTAGTGGGGGCGGGGTCTGCGAAGCCTGCGCTTGCGGCAAGGGTGGTGGTTGCGACTGTAGCTCTGGTCGAATGTCTGTACGCAACTCGGGCTGGATGTCCGCCTGCTGCGGCAATGGTGGCGGCGTGCTCGCGGGCGGTGTCGAGATGGTCCGCGCCTGCTCGCGCCGTCGCTGCGCCAGCCAGTCTCTTGGAGACGGCATCGGAGCCGGCGGCGCGATGGCCTCGGCGGCCCTCTCGGCCGGATGCGTCACGGCGGGTTCAGTCGGCTTAGAAACAATCGGGCTGGGGTCCCTCACGGCCGCGGCGGCGATCTCGGGAGATGCGGCAAGGGCAGCAGGGTCAGCGGGTGGTGTCGGGGCGGGCTCGACGGCGAGGGCACGCGGTTCTGGTCGCGGTTTCGGCTGAGCCTTCTCGCTTTCGTCGCGCTTGCGATCCAGCAGCGCCGCCTGCTCGATCCAGTTCTCGGTGCTGATGCGGCGACCGACGTTCAACGTGTCGGCGAAGCGGCGCACGTCGGCGGCCGTCCACGCTGCAACCTCAGACCAGCGCGTAACTCCGTGCTTCGCCAGAGCCTCGGCGATCTCCGGCGTGATCCCGCGGATCACACTCAGTTCGCTCTCCACGACCTTGGTTTCGGAGGTCGAGGTCGCCGCCGAACTCAAGCCGATCTCCGCCGGGCGCAATGGCCGCACGCACTGAGAAAGCTCGCCGAGCAGGGGAACGCCGAGCGGCTGCTTCGCCACGAGTGTCGAGCGCGACGGATCGAGACCGTGCGCCAGCCCGGGCTCCGGCGTCGGGCCTGCGCCGGTGCCGCCCAGCCGCCGGAGGATGGTGACCGCTTCGACAATCTTGAGGCGTGCCGCATAGTAGGGATTGGCCACCAGCACCTTCTTCAGGCGGACCACCTCGGCGGCCTGCGCGGCCGCGCTGGCGCCTTCGCCCGCGCCGTTTCCGGCCTCCAGCGCCTGCAAGGCCAGCCACGTTTCGTCGTCGGCCAGTCTCCGCTCCAAGCGAAGACGTTCGCTTTCCAGCGACTGGATCTGTTCGAGAACTTTGGATGTCATGGGCGTTCCAAGCTGAAGAGACGAGTTTACTGGCCTGTCGTCGTCGCGTCCATGCCTGCCTCATGCCTGCCCGGGCCGGAGTTTCCTGATCAGCCCCGACTGTCGACGCCTGCCGGCATCGGAAACAACGGCACCGCCGCCACTATTCTCCAAAGGTCGAATGCGCGAGGTGCGTCCGTCGTCAGGCTCTAGCGGTTTCGTATCGTACGTCGGGCGACCGTGGCATCGCGGACATGGACCGGGTGACGGGGCGCGTCTAGAGATAGGTCGAGCCTGGAAAGCGGACCCGCCACAGCCCGATGCAACGCTACAAGACCCTGCTCGAATCCATCTACCGGCTGTATGAGCACTCCGGGTTCGCCATGGCCGGCGCCGTGGCGTTCTCCTTCGTGATTTCGCTGTTTCCGTTCTGCATCTTTCTCGGCGCCCTGTCGGGCGTGTTCGGCGGCCGGCATCTGGCGGCGCAGGCGGTGGCGCAGCTCTTTCAGATCCTGCCGCAGGGCGTGGCGGAAGCGCTGGTCCCCGAGGTCGAGGCGATCATGGGCCGCAGCCGCATCAACCTGATGACCTTGAGCGGCTTCGTCGCCCTGTTTTTCGCGACCAGCGCCATCGAAACCATGCGCGCGGCACTCAACGGGGCCTATCGCGTCCTCGAGAACCGACCCTATCCGGTCTGCCTGGGTCTCAGCATGCTGTTCGTGTTCGTCAGTGCGGCGTCGATGCTGGTGCTGACGTGGGCCGTCGTGTTCGGGCCGGGAATGGCGGCGCGCTTCGAGCCGTCGTGGGCCAAGACCCTTCTGGATTCGAGCTGGCTCGCTGCCTGGACCCGCTACGTCTTCGCCGGCGTGGTCATCGCCGCGCAGCTGTTCGCGTTTCACATCTGGCTGGCGGCGGGCAAACGGACTCTCAGAGAGGTGTGGCCGGGAGTGGCGCTGTCGGTCGGTCTGTGGCTGACTCTGGCCGGATTCTACTCGCACTACCTCGACGTCTCCGACTACTCGCGCTTCTACGCCGGGCTGTCGCAGCTGATGGTGGCGATGATCTTCTTCCAGGCGACGGCGATCATCATCCTGCTCGGGGCTGAGCTCAACCGCGGCATCCTGGAAATGAAGAAAAAGAACGGGGCTTGACCGTCGGGGTGCACCGGCCTGCCTGCTCGCCGCCCGCCAAACAATTCGATCGCAGCCCGTCGCGCTCTGGGCGCACGGCATTCTTCGCCCAGATTTCAGTCGGTCTGTAACACCGGGATCAAGCCGGCATCACGCTCGACCGCTTGGTGACGTCCTTTTTCGGATGTTTCGGGATCGACGGCGTCCCCGCTTTGCGATCCGTGTCAGGCTGCTGCAACCCCTTGTCCCAATAGGGTTCGAGCCCGAAGTGCTCGGCGACATATTCGATGAATGCGTTGACCTTGGTCGGCATGAAGTCGCGACACGGATAGACCGCGTAGATCGCCATCTTGGTCGAGCCGCGGTACTGGGGCAGCACGACCTGCAATGCGCCGCTCTTGATCTCGGAGCCGATCTCCCAGGTGCCGCGCAGACCGAGGCCGACGCCCGCCAGCAGCGCCTCGCGGATCAACTCGGCCGAGTTCGACCGGATGTTGCCTTTGACGCGGATCTGGCGCTGTCCTTCGGGGCCCTCAAGCCGCCAAAGATCCTGTGCTCCGGCCGAGAGGCAGTTGTGATTCTCGAGATCGGCCAGAGACTTGGGGCTGCCGTTACGTGCGATATAGGCAGGTGAGCCGCAGATGACGCGGGTGTCGGGCGACAGCTTGCGTGCCACGAGCGAGGAATCCTGCAACTCTCCGATGCGGATGGCGACGTCATAGCCGTCGCGGATGATGTCGACGAAGTTGTCGGTCAGGTGGACGTCGAGCTGGATTTCCGGAAAGCGGTTCAGAAACTCAGGCAGCAGCGGCGCAAGATGCAGGCGGCTGAAAGAGGTCGGCGCGGTGACCTTGAGTACGCCGCGCGCCTTCGTGTTGCGCCGGGTCACGAAGTCTTCCGCCTCCTCGACGAGACTGAGGATATCGACGACGCGCTTGAAGTAGCCTTCGCCCGTCTCCGTCAGTGTGAGCTGGCGGGTGGTGCGCTGGAACAAACGGGCACCGAGCCGCTCCTCGAGCAGGCTGATCCGCTTCGAGACGACGGCAGGCGAAAGGCCCATGTCTCGGCCGGCGGCCGACATGTTGCCGGTGCGGGCGACGCGTGCGAAAATGTCGAAATCACTGATGGCGGTCACGGTTTCGTCCTCTGGACTTCTACAGCGCTCGGGCAAGGTCCTTCGCCCTTTCGTTGATTATCCTCATGGCCGGACCGCACTGTGTCGTCGAGATGATATGTAAGGACTACTCTTTTTCTTTTTCATTGAAAATAGCCGTAGGGTCGCCGGAATCCGTGCCCACGCAACCCCGTGATTAACCACGGCAAGCCGAGGGGATCGCGTGTAGAGTTCTCTAGCCAAACCGAAGGAATGCGACCCCCATGTCACTGGTGCCCCTGCCGCCGCCCGACAGAGAGATCGTCGATCGCCGCGACGCGATCGTCGCCGAGTTGACGGCGCTGATCGGGGCCGAGCAGGTGATCGCCGACGAGGACGGCCGGCGCGCTTATGAGACCGACGCGCTCACCGCCTACAAGCGGATGCCGCTCGCCGTCGTCCTGCCGCGGACGACCGACGAGGTGGCCAAGGTGCTGCGCTACTGCAATGCCAACCGCGTCAAGGTGGTGGCCCGCGGAGCCGGCACATCGCTCTGCGGCGGCGCGCTTCCGGCCGAGGATGCGATCGTGGTCGGCGTCTCGCGCATGAACAAGGTGCTCGATATCGATTATGGCGGACGCACTGTGCGCGTCGAGGCCGGCATCACCAATCTCGCGATTTCCGACGCGGTCTCGCCGAGCGGCTTCTTCTACGCTCCCGACCCGTCGAGTCAGCTCGCCTGCACGCTCGCCGGAAACATCGCCATGAACTCCGGTGGTGCCCACTGCCTCAAGTACGGCGTCACGACCAACAACGTGCTCGGCGTGCGCATGGTGCTGATCGACGGCACCATCGTCGACATCGGCGGGGGAGCGCTCGATGCGGAAGGCTACGACATGCTGGCCCTGATTGTCGGTTCCGAAGGGCAGTTCGGAATCGTCACCGAGGCGACCGTGCGCATCATCAAAGCCGCCGAAGGGGCCCGGCCGATGCTGATCGGCTTCGAATCCTCCGCCAAGGCCGGCATCTGCGTCGCCCGTATCATCGCCTCGGGCATCATCCCGGTGGCCATCGAGTTCATGGACAAGCCGGCGATCGAAGTCTGCGAAGCATTCGCCAAGGCCGGCTATCCGACCAACGTCGAAGCGCTGCTGATCATCGAAGTCGAAGGGTCGGAGGAGGAGATCAACGACCGGCTAGCCTACATCGCCGAAATCGCGGCCGAGCTCAATCCGCAGAGCCTGGAGATGAGCGCCGATGCCGCCCACGCCGCCCGCATCTGGAAAGGCCGCAAGTCGGCTTTCGGCGCTATCGGGCGTCTCTCAGACTACTACTGCATGGACGGCACGATACCCCTGGTCCATCTGCCCTATGTGCTGGAACAGATCTCGGCCATCTGCACCAGGTACGGACTGAAAGTGGCCAACATCTTCCACGCCGGCGACGGCAACCTGCATCCCTTGATCATGTATGACGCCAACGATGCCGCGCAATCGGAGAAGGCGGAGCTGGCGGGCGCGGAAATTCTCAAGCTGTGCGTCGAGGTCGGCGGGTGTCTCTCCGGCGAGCACGGCATCGGCATCGAAAAGCGCGACCTGATGCCGGTGCAATTCACCCCGACTGATCTCGCCGTTCAACTGCGCATCAAGTCCGTGTTCGATCCCGACTGGCTGCTCAATCCAGCCAAGGTCTTCCCCTTGACCGACGCCGCGAGCCCTTCGTCCGGAGTGTCGTTCGGCCGTCCGATGGCAGCGTGAGGGTGACGGCGTGCACGATGTTTTGAGACCGGCGACGGACTGGGAGCTCCAGAGCATGCTCGGGCAGCTCCGAGATCAGCGCATCGCTGTCGAGGTGATTGGCGCCGGCACCAAGCGCGGCGTCGGCCGGCCGGTGGCGGCCAATATCGCCGTGTCGACCGCGGGCCTGCGCGGCATCACGCTTTATGAAGCCGCCGAGCTGGTGATGTCGGCGCGCGCCGGCACGCCGGTTTCGCAGATCGAGGTGGAGCTGGCCTCACGCGGCCAGATGCTGGGTTTCGAGCCGATCGACCTCGGGCAGGCGCTCGGCGGACACGCGGGCCTGCAGACCATCGGCGCCATATTCGCGAGCAACCTGTCCGGCGCGCGGCGGATCAGCGCCGGGGCGGCACGCGACCATCTCATAGGCATCAAGGCGATCAGCGGCCGCGGCGAGGTGTTCAAGTCCGGCGGACGGGTGATGAAGAACGTCACCGGCTACGACGTTTCGCGCGGCCTGGCCGGGAGCTGGGGCACGCTGGCCGTGCTGACCGAGGTGACGTTCAAGGTGATGCCCATTCCGGACGACGTGGCGACCCTCGTCTATCCGGGTCTGCCCGACGATCTCGCTATCGAGCTGATGTGCGCGGCCATGGGGCTGCCCTACGAGGTGTCTGGCACCATGCACCTGACCGCCAATCTAGTGTCGCGGCTCCGGCACGAGGATCTGGCCGCGCAGAAAAAGCCGCTGACGGCGCTGCGGATCGAGAACTTCACCAAATCGATCGCCTACCGCAAAGAGCGGATGATCGAGGCCCTTCGCGAATTCGGCAAGCCGCTGGTGCTTGATCTGGAAAGCTCGCTCAGGCTCTGGGGCGAGATGCGCCGCCTGTCGGTGATGCCGCCCAACCAGACCTTCCTGTGGCGCATCTCGACGACGCCGAAGGTCGCCGCCGATCTCGTGACCATGATCCGCCGCCATATGCCGGCCGAGGTCTTCTACGACTGGTCGGGAGGGCTGATCTGGCTGGAGACGCCGGCCTCGGCCGATGCGGGAGCCGCCGACATCCGCCGCGCCGTCGCGGTGCACGGGGGCCATGCAACCCTCATCCGCGCCGACGCCGCCGTGCGCCATACCGTCGACGTTTTCCAGCCACTCAACCCGGCTCTCGATCAGTTGACGCGCGGCTTGAAACAGGCGTTCGATCCCGACGGTCTGCTCAATCCAGGGCGCATGTACGCGACGCTCTGAAGCGCGTACCATGATTGCTCTCAAATCCGATCCGCGAGTCCGATCCCGACAATGCAAACCAACTTCAGCGACCAGCAACGCTCCGATCCGCGCATCGCCGAGGCCGACCGCATTCTGAAACGCTGCGTGCATTGCGGGCTGTGCACGGCGGTGTGCTCGACCTACGTCATCCTCAACGACGAACGAGACAGTCCGCGAGGCCGCATCTATCTGATCAAGGACATGCTGGAAAAAGGCGGCAAGCCGAGCGACAAGGTCCGCCACCATGTCGACCGCTGCCTGTCCTGCCTCTCCTGCATGACGACTTGCCCGAGCGGCGTCGACTACATGCACCTGGTCGACATCGCGCGCGCCGAGATCGAGGACAAGGGACATCGCGGTTTCAAAGATCGTACGATGCGGCGGCTGCTTGCCCTCGTCGTGCCGAACCCACGGCTGTTCCGGCTGGCGCTGCGCATGGCGCCGCTCGGCAGGCCGTTCCTGCCGCTGCTGCGCCGTCTCGGCCTCAAAGAGCTGGCGGCGATGGTCGAGCTGGCCCCCGTGCTGCTGCCGCCCGGACCGCGCTACGACGGACCCGGCACCGCATCCACCAATGCCGAGCGCCGTGCCCGCGTGATCCTGCTCGCCGGCTGCGCCCAGCAGGTGCTGCGACCCGCGATCAACGACGCCACCATCCGGCTCCTGGCCCGACGCGGCGTCGACGTGGTGATTTCCAACGGCGCGGGGTGCTGCGGCGCGCTCGTGCAGCACCTTGGGCGCGAGGCCGACGCGCTTGCGCAGGCCAAACGCAATGTCGATGCGTGGACTAAGGAGATTAGCAAGGGTCCAGTGGACGCCATCCTCATCAACGCCTCGGGCTGCGGGACCGTAGTGAAGGACTACGGCCACATGCTCCGCCACGAACGCGACTACGCCGGACCCGCGGCGCAGATTTCCAGGCTGACGAAAGACGTGTCCGAGTTCCTCGCCGAGTACAAGATCGGTGCGCCGAGCCGCTGGTCGTCGATCCGTATCGCCTACCATTCTGCCTGTTCGATGCAGCACGGCCAGCGCATCACGGAGGAGCCGAAGATGCTCTTGAAGCAGGCCGGCTACAGCGTGGTCGATATTGCCGAAGGCCATATCTGCTGCGGGTCGGCCGGCACCTACAACATGCTGCAACCCGAATTGGCGACCGAGCTGCGCGACCGCAAAGTCAAGAACATCCGCGCGACCCGGCCCGACGTAGTGGCGACCGGCAACATCGGCTGTATCACGCAGCTCCAGGCCGGCATGGACATTCCCGTGGTGCACACCATCGAGCTGCTCGACTGGGCCTACGGTGGCCCCATTCCCCGCAGCCTCGAGCATCTGGACCAGTGGGTGAGCGACGTGCCCAAGCCCAAGCCCGTGGTCGAGGATTTCATCGAAGCCTGATGTCAGCTCGTTCTCCAACCGAAAGGATCGCGCAGGCGGCGGCGGAAGCAATTCCGCGTGCCAGCCCGGATCGCAGAGCCGTGAGCGGACCATTCGACGTTATTGGTGACGTGCACGGCTGCGCGGATGAGTTGTTCGACCTCCTGGCTGTATTGGGCTGGACGGTCTCGACCCGCCATGTGGCAACTGCATCGCGCGCGGACGTCGAGGTTACGCCGCCCGCAGGCCGGCGGCTGGTGTTCGTGGGCGATCTCGTCGATCGCGGGCCGAGGTCGCCGGACGTGCTGCGACTGGTCATGGACCTTGTAGCTGCGGGTTTTGCATTCGCGGTGCCCGGCAATCACGATGCCAAGTTTCTCCGCTGGCTGCGCGGGCAGAAAGTGAAGCTCAGCCATGGCCTCGAACGGACCGTCGCCCAGTTCGAAGCGGAGAGTCCTCAGTTCCACGCCGACGTTAAGCGCTTCCTCGAAGAGCTGCCGACGCACGTGTGGCTCGACGGCGGGCGGCTGGCGGTCGCTCACGCCGGAATCAAAGAGCCGATGCTCGGCCACGATTCGGGCGAGGTGCGCGCCTTCTGCCTCTATGGCGAGACATCGGGCGAGACCGATCGGTTCGGACTGCCGATCCGCTATCACTGGGCGGCGGAATACGCCGGCGCGACGGCCGTCGTGTACGGCCACACCCCGGTGCCGGAAGCCGAGTGGTTCAACAACACGCTCTGCCTCGACACCGGCTGCTGCTTCGGCGGCAAGCTCTCGGCGTTGCGCTGGCCCGAACGCGAGATCGTTTCCGTGCCGTCGCGCGCCGTCTACACCACGCCGCTCAGGCCGTTCGGGCATCCCCCGGTCCGGCCCGCCAGTGAAACGTGAGAGCTTGATCGTCAGTTCGCTCCGATGATCAGCATGGCTTTCCGCTGCTCCAGGCGCGCGAAGCAGCGCCGCGTGAGCCAGACCAGCGGCAGCACGAGCCCGAGCCCCAGGGCCGACGTGCCGGCGAGTGACAGCTCGGAGCGGCAGAGCAGCAGGCCGATGATCGAGCTCAATGTGATGAACCCGATCGATACGGCGAATTCGAGCACTTCCACGGTGGTGGCCTCGGTCCACCCCGCTGTCCGGACGCGCCAGGCAGCGATCCCTGCCTGCAGCGAGAGCGCAGCTCCGAAGGCGGCGAAGAAGACCAGGGTGAGGTCAAGGCTCTGAGGCATGGCGGCAACCCACAGTTCGAGACCCGACGAAAATAGTGCGCAGCCGTTACTGTCCCGGAAATGGCAATGGTTAAAGTGTGCTTTCCGGTGGTAACCGTTCGCGAACCAGCGCGATCCCCAGAACCCGGCAGGTGCACGGGTTGTCTCTGGTTTGTTTTCTCAAATCGAACGATCGCACACGGCAAGCACGGCAAGGGAGCCCGACATGGACATCGTCAATCAGCGCATTGCGAGGGAGCTCGCTGTCCAGGTTTCGCAGGTCTCGGCAGCGGTGGCGCTGCTGGAGGAAGGCGCCACGGTGCCGTTCATCGCCCGCTACCGCAAGGAGCGAACCGGCGGGCTCGATGATACTCAGCTCCGCAAGCTGGAGGAGCGGCTCGGCTACCTGAAGGAGCTGGAGGACCGCCGTGCCAGCGTGCTGAAGAGCATCACCGAGCAGGGCAAGCTGACGCCGGAGCTGCAGCGCGCGATTGCGGGTGCGGACACCAAGGTCTCGCTGGAAGACCTCTATGCGCCCTTCAAGCCGAAGCGCCGCACCAAGGCGCAGATCGCGCGCGAGGCGGGGCTGGAGCCGCTGGCTGATGCGATCCTGAAGGACCCCGCCCTCGATCCCGTGGCGGAAGCCGAAAAGTATCTCAGCGCCGACAAGGGCGTCGCCGACGCCAAGGCGGCGCTCGACGGCGCCCGTCACATCCTGATCGAGCGCATCGGCGAGAACGCGAGCCTCGTTGGAGCCTTGCGCGAGTGGCTGTGGAGCACGGGCATCATCACCTCCAAGGTTCTCAAGGGCAAGCAGACCGAGGGTGCCAAGTTCTCCGACTATTTCGATTTCGCACAGCCGATCCGCGAGATGCCGTCGCACCGTGCGCTGGCGCTGCTGCGCGGCCGCAACGAAGGCGTCCTCGATCTCGACCTCGACGTGGTGATCGAGCCCGGGCGCCCGCACCCCGCCGAGGGCCGGATCATGACCGCCTTCGGCATCGCCGACCGCGGCCGGCTCGGCGACAAGTGGCTGATCGAGACGGTCAAGACGGCCTGGAAATCGAAGCTGCACGTCTCGCTCGCCGTCGATCTCCTCTCGCGGCTGAAGGAGACCTCCGACACCGCGGCCATCTCGGTGTTCAAATCCAACCTCAAGGATCTGATGCTCGCCGCGCCGGCCGGCCCGCGCGTCACCATGGGGCTCGATCCCGGCATCCGAACCGGCGTCAAGGTGGCCGTCGTCGATGCGACGGGCAAGGTGCTCGACACCGCGACGGTCTATCCGCACGAGCCGAGGAACGACTGGAATGGCACGCTGGCGACGATCGGCGCTCTCTCGCTCAAACACAGGGTCGAGCTGATCGCCATCGGCAACGGCACGGCCAGCCGCGAGACGGACAAGCTCGCCGCCGAACTCATTCGCAAGCTGCCGCAGGCCAAGCTCACCAAGGTGATGGTGTCGGAAGCCGGCGCCTCGGTCTATTCGGCCTCCGAGCTGGCCGCGGCCGAGTTTCCGGACCTCGACGTGTCGCTGCGCGGCGCCGTCTCGATCGCGCGGCGATTGCAGGACCCGCTCGCCGAGCTGGTCAAGATCGAGCCCAAAGCCATCGGTGTCGGGCAGTATCAGCACGACGTCGATCAGGCGGACCTCGCACGCTCGCTCGACGCGGCTGTCGAGGATTGCGTCAACTCGGTTGGCGTCGACGTCAACACGGCGTCCGCGCCGCTGCTCGCCCGCGTCGCAGGGCTCAATGGCACGATTGCACAGAACATCGTCCTTCACCGCAACGAAAAGGGTGCGTTCAAGAAGCGCACGGACATCAAGAAGGTGCCGCGCCTCGGCCCCAAGGCGTTCGAGCAGGCAGCGGGATTTCTGCGCATCATGAACGGGTCCAATCCGCTCGATGGCTCGGCCGTGCACCCGGAAGCTTACGAAGTGGTCGAAAAAATCGCCGAGACGATGAGGCGGCCTCTGAAAGCGATGATCGGCGACCGGGCGTTCCTCAAGTCGATCAACCCGCGCCAGTATGCCGACGACCGCTTCGGAGTGCCGACGATCACCGACATCCTGGCAGAGCTGGAAAAGCCCGGCCGCGACCCGCGTCCGTAGTTCAAGACGGCGGAGTTCCAGGAGGGCGTCGAAAAGATCACCGACTTGAAGCCCGGTATGGCGCTGGAAGGCGTGGTGACCAACGTCACCGCCTTCGGCGCTTTCGTCGACGTCGGCGTGCACCAGGACGGCCTCGTCCACATCTCCGAGCTGGCCGACCGCTTCGTCAAGGACCCGCGCGAAGTCGTCAAAGCCGGCGATGTCGTCAAAGTTCGAGTGAAGGAAGTCGATGTCGACCGAAAGCGCATCGCCCTCACCATGAAAAGCGGGGCGGTAATGCCCTATACAGGCGGCCCGCGCCCGGCCGCGTCCCCCGGCGCGAAGCGCGGTAGCAAAGGCGCGCCACGCAGCGGGAGTGCCGCGCCGCCTGACGCCGCCGGTGCCGAGTCGGCACTCGCCGCAGCCCTGCGCCGCGCCCAGGAACAGGGTAAAGGGCGCTGACGCCGCATGATAACCGATCCCGCGCCTTTGATTTGACGGCAGCCCGGCATGGGCCTTACTTAGCGGGAAATCCTCGTTAATTGTGAGCGTAAACAACGATGCCGGATGCCGTTCCGCTGAACCCGATCTTCACCAACTGGAGGCGCGAGCACGCGGCGCAGTGGCTGGCCGAGCCCGTTTGCCTGCAACACCGGCTGCACCAGCATCCGCTGTTCTCTTTCGAGGCGCTGGCCGAGCTGATCGACGGCTACCCGCGCGCGCACTATGCGCTGGTTGAAATGGGACCGCAGGGCTCGCCGCGCCGGCTCTGGCGCGAGGGCGACATCGGCGGCTTGCCCGGACGGCAGGTGATCGACGCCATTCAGAAGGGCCGCATGTGGCTCAACCTTCGCAACGTCGCGCACGTCGCGGAGCCCTATGGCCGGCTGCTGAATGACATCTTCGACGAGATCGGCATGCGCGTGCCGGGCTACGACACGTTCGACCACACGTCGGGCATCCTCATTTCGTCGCCGAACGCGCAGGTCTACTATCACTGCGATCTGCCCGGCCAGTCGCTGTGGCAGCTGCACGGCAAGAAGCGCGTCTACGTCTATCCGAACACGGCGCCGTTCCTGACGCCGGAGCAACTCGAGAACATCGCGCTGTTCGAGGTGGAAGTGGATATGCGCTACGAGCCGGCGTTCGATCAGAGCGCCAAGGTGTTTGAAATCGCCGGCGGCGAAATGCTGCACTGGCCGCTCAACGCGCCGCACCGGGTCGAGAATCTCGACTGCCTCAACGTCTCGATGACGATGGAATACTGGACGGAAGCGATCCGCCGCCGCCAGATGATCAACATGGCCAACGGCATTCTGCGCCACAAGCTCGGCGTCACGCCGCGCAGCCTCGAAACGTCGGGACCCGGCTTCTGGGCCAAGGCGGCCCTTCAAGCCGGCGTCAAGCGCTCGGGGCTGCTCAAGAAGGCCCGCAAGGCGCGCCGGCCGATCGAGTTCCGCCTCGACAAGACCCAGCCCGGCCGCGTGATCGATGTGGCGGAGGCGGCCGAGTGATCGGCTCGCAAGCCGCTTTGATCAGGCCCCATCCGGCACTCGACAGCCGTATTGCAGCGGCGCGACCGACCATGACGGCTTATCGCGCGACACGGCTAGACACGGCGGACGCAATCATCGCCGCACTGGCGGAGTTCGACGCGGCTGAAACTCCTTTTCAAACGCCGCACTGGCTGCGGGCGGTCTATGACGAGTTGGCGCCGGCCCATGGCGCGGGGCCACTCGCCGTGCGGGTGACGGAGGCCGAAAGCGGACGCCTCGCGCTGCTGCTGCCGCTGATCGTCACAAGGGACGGCGGGACAACCATCGCCGGCTTTCCCGATTTCGGCGTCTCGGATTATGGCGCTCCACTGCTCGGTCCGGCGGCGCCGACCGAGGCGAGCGATGGTGTGCGGATGTGGACCGCCATTGCCGCGGCCCTCGACGGCATCGATCTCGTGCGGCTGTCATCGATGCCCACGCTGCTGGGCGGCCGGCCCAACCCGCTGCTCGCCGCTGGACACGAGATGCCTTCGCGCCATGCCGCCAACCGCCTGGCCATCGAGACCTCGCTCGAAGACTTCCTCCGCTCGCGCGGCAAGAAGTACCGCAAGGAGGTCGAGCGCTGCTACCGGCTGCTGGACAAGGAAGGGGCGTGGAGCTTCCGGCGGGCAGAAACACCGCATGAGGTGGCGCGCGCCTATGCGACGCTCGAAACGCAGCAGGGCGCGCGGCGACACGCGGCGGGCGGTGAGTATGCGCTCGACAAACCCGAATACTCGCACGTCTACGAGCGCGTGCTCCGAGACGGTGTGGCGGAGGGTTCCGCGCACATCTTCACGCTCGAAACCGAGCGGGACACGGTCGCCGTGCTGCTCGGCCTGACCCACGCCGGGGCGTTCACGCTGCTGCGCATCTCCAACGGCGGCGAGCGCTGGCACCATCTCTCGCCGGGCCGCCTCGTCGTGGCCGAGGCCATGCGGCATTTCCTGGCGCACGGTATCCGGACTTTCGACATGGGGATCGGTGACTACGCCTTCAAACGGGGTTTCGGCATCGAACCCGATCCGCTCGTCGATCTGGTTGCAGGGCTCACCTGGCGCGGCAAGGCGCACGCGACCCTCATCCACGCCAAGAACCGAGCGCGGCAGAGCAGCCGGCTGATGGCACTTGCCGACCGGCTGAGGGGCAAGCGGTAATTCACCACGGCGGGCCGGCCCGGCGCTCCTTTCACACCCCCACCCGATCCGCTATAAGCGCTTCACTTTCAGCAGCGCGCGGCGCGAACGGCCAATATCCCAGTGCGGAATTCATGAGCAAGACCGACAAGAAGTCCGCAGGCGCCCCGTCGTCGCCGGTCGCGAACCGGCCCGAGCCGCGCCTCGCCAAGGGGTTCCGCGACATCGAAGCGGCGGAGCTGCGCGCCACTTGGGACATGATCGAGAAGATTCGTGGCGTCTATGAGCGCTACGGCTTCGAGCCGCTGGAGACGCCGGCCTTCGAGTACACGGATGCGCTCGGCAAGTTCCTCCCCGATCAGGACCGGCCGAACGCGGGCGTGTTCTCGCTCACGGACGAAGACGATCAATGGATGAGTCTGCGATATGATCTGACGGCGCCGCTCGCCCGCTACGTCGCGCAGAATGCGCAGAGCCTGCCCAAGCCGTTCCGCCGCTACGCCTACGGCTCCGTCTATCGCAACGAGAAGCCGGGACCGGGCCGCTTCCGCCAGTTCACGCAGTTCGACGCCGATACCGTCGGGAGCGACAGCATCGCGGCCGACGCCGAGATGTGCATGCTGGCGGCGGATACGCTCGAAGCGCTCGGCATCAAGCGCGGCGATTATTTGATCAAGGTCAACAGCCGGAAGTTTCTCGACGGTCTACTGCAATCGATCGGAATTGATACCTCAGATCCCGCGGCGGCACCGAAGCGGTTGGCCATCATGCGGGCGCTCGACAAATACGACCGGCTTGGGCAGGAGGGCGTGCGGCAACTGCTCGGCAAAGGTCGCAAGGACGAGTCGGGAGATTTCACGGCCGGTGCGGGACTCGATGACTCCGACATCCTGCAGCTGCTTCAGCTCTTTGCAGGGGATTTGCATCAGACCTTCAGCCGCGGCGGCACGACCAACGACACCCTGCGTGAAGGCGTGAACGAGCTGACATCGATTGGCGCATTGCTTCGCGTGGCCGGCTACGACGAGTCGAGAGTGCGCATAGACGCGTCCGTCGTTCGCGGCCTCGAATATTACACTGGGCCCGTGTTCGAGGCGGAGCTGACATTCGAGGTCAAAGACGACGACGGTAATCCCGTCCGATTTGGCTCGGTCGGCGGCGGCGGGCGCTACGACGATCTCGTCGCGCGGTTCACCGGCGAGAAGGTGCCGGCCACCGGCTTCTCGATCGGCGTGTCGCGCTTGCAGGCCGCCCTCTCGCTGCTAGGAAAATCGCAAAACAAATCCGCGCTCGGCCCCGTCGTCGTCCTCGTCATGGACAAGGGCGAACTCGCCGCCTACCAGAAATTGACGCAGACGCTGCGCGCCGCTGGCATCCGCGCCGAGATGTACCTCGGCAGCTCGGGCATGAAGGCGCAGATGAAATACGCCGACAAGCGCGGCAGCCCCATCGCCGTCATCCAAGGGTCCGACGAGCGCGCCAAGGGCGAGGTCACGCTCAAGGACTTGATCGAAGGCGCGAAAGCCGCCGCCGCGATCAACGACAATAAGGAATGGAAGGAAGCCCGGCCGGCGCAGGTCGCGGTCAAGGAAGCCGATCTCGTCGCCGAGGTTAGAAAAATTCTGGCGCGTCACGCATAGAGCAGCTTGGTGTCAGACCCTCTGGGTCTGACACCGTGGAAGACTTCGAGATCAGGCGTGTGGTGTCAGACCTGTGCCGGAGGCATGTCTCCGACATGACGGGTTTGACACCGGGAAGCAGCGGGCACTAAAACATGGCCGCCGAGTCGGCGAAAAAATTCGAGGCGCTGGAAGCCCAGGCGCAAAAGCTGATCGCGGTCTTCACCAAGGCCGGCTACGAGGCTGTTGCGCCCGCCATCATCCAGCCGGCCGGCGTATTCCTCGACGTCATCGGCGAAACGCTGCGCGCGCGCACCTATGTTTTCAACGACCCCGATGGCGACGAGCTGTGCCTCAGGCCCGACATCACCGTGCCGATCGGCCGCCTGCACCTGGAACGCTTTCCCGTCGGCAACGCGAAAGGCCGCTACTGCTACAACGGCACCGCCTTCCGCTTTCAGCCCGTCGGCGCCGACAAGGCGCATCCGCGCGAATTCCGGCAGGCCGGCATCGAGAGCATCGGCAGCACCGAGCGCGAGAAGGCCGAGGCGCAGACGGTCGCCACCATCATCGAGGCGCTGAAGGTCGCTGGCCTTTATGAGTTCCGTCTGCGCATCGGCGATCTCGGTCTCTTGCGGGCGCTGTTGAAGGCCGCCGAGATGCCGGACCGCTGGCGCCAGCGGCTGCTGCATCATTTCTGGCGGCCCGACGCCTTTCGCGCCGAGCTGAAGCGGCTGACCACCGAGCCGGCGCAGCTTCTCCGAAACATCCCGGCGGAACTGCTGGCCGGCATCGATCCCGGCAACCGCGCCGCTTCCGAGCAGGCGCTGGCCGCCTATCTCGATCAGCACGGCATCGAGCACGTGGGCGCCCGCAGCCTTGCGGAAATCGCCGCAAATCTTTCCTGGCTGGCGGCCGATGCCAAATCGGAGCCCCTGTCGGTGGAGACGGCGGCGAAGATCGAGAGCTATCTCGGCGTGACGGCCCCGGCCCGCGCGGCCGGCGCACGGCTCAAGGACATGGTGCGCGCCAGCGGCCTCGACATGTCGGTGGCGCTCGAATCCTATCACAAACGCCTGCAACTGCTGACGGAGGCCGGCGTCGACGTGGTGCACGCGGACTTCTCCGCCGAGTTCGGACGCACGCTCGAATACTACACAGGTTTCGTCTTCGAGATCGTCGCTCCGACGCTCGGGCCTCAGACGCCCGTTGCCGGCGGCGGTCGCTACGACAGCCTGATGAAGGCGATCGGCGCGCCGGACCACGTACCCGCCGTCGGTGCCGCCATCCACACCGAGCGCCTGCTCGCCGCGGTGACGGGGGACAAGATATGACCGAGCGCCTCGTGTTCGCGGTGCCGTCGAAGGGGCGGCTGATGGAGCAGACGACCGAGCTGCTGTCTGAGGCCGGGCTCGTCTTGAAGAAAATCGGCCACGAGCGCGGCTATCGCGGCGAAATCGAGGGGCTCGACACCGTCGAGGTCGCGTTCGTCTCGGCGAGCGAGATCGCCTGGTATCTCAAGACCGGCCGGGCGCACCTCGGCGTCACCGGCGAGGACCTGATCCGCGAGCAGATGTCGGATGCCGAAGCGCGCGTGAAATTCCTGAAGAAGCTCGGCTTCGGTCACGCCGATGTGGTCGTCGCGGTGCCGGAGTGCTGGGTCGACGTGCGCTCGATGGGCGACCTCGACGAGATCGCCATCTCGTTCCGCCGCGAGCACGGCCGCTGGTATCGCGTGGCAACCAAGTATCTCAATCTGACGCGCCGCTTCTTCGCCGCCAAGGGCGTCACCGATTACCGGATCGTCGAAAGCCTCGGCGCCACCGAGGGAACGCCGGCCGCGGGTACGGCCGATCTCATCGTCGACATCACCTCGACGGGCGAGACCCTGAAGGCCAACGGGCTGAAAATTCTCGACGACGGCATCATCCTCAGGTCCGAGGCCAATCTCGTCGCCTCGAACGTCGCTACCTGGACACCGGCCACCCGGCAGGCCGAGAACGCCATCATGGCGGCCCTGAAAATCTGACGGTCACGACGATCGGCCGGTGCGGTGCGCAATCGTCCCGCGTCCGCCATCGCCATCAGCCGAAGGCACCCCAGTGGTGCGTGATGCCGGTCCCGATCTCGCGGATCAGTCCGTAGGCTTCCTCCATCGGCTCCAGAATTTCCGCGTCGATGCGCGCGTAATCGTCGATGCCCTTCGGCAGATAGGTCGCCTTCTCGTTGAAGGCGGCGGCGTCGTGCGCGGCGGTCGTGCGGCGCGGAAACGCCTGCCGCATGACGCTCACCACATCAGGGATTTCGAGCGCGAGGGCCTGCCGGAAGATCTGCTCGTAGGAGACTTCGTTGGTCGGCGTGAAGCGGGGAAGCTGCGCGGCCAGGATGAAGATGCGCATGATCAGCGCCAGCCGGATCGCCTGCAGAAGATCGAGCTCCAGGCGGTGGTCGTCTGGGATTTTGCCGCCTTCGAGCCCGATGTCCTCCAGGATCGAATGCAGCTCGATGGCGTCGAGCCGCAGATGATGAGCGAGGCCGTTGATCTCGCCGGCGCGGTTGTCGCTCAAGAGGTTGGCGGCCAGCGTCTTGAAAGCACCGTCGAGGCGCGGCTCGCGGCCCCATGAGGCGCGTGCGGCCCAGAAGCCCGCATCGAACACGACCGCGTTGGCGCCCATGGCGTTGAGGCTGGACAACTGCTTGGCGCGGGCGATCATCTCGATCAGCGGACGCAGACGCGACGACTTCTTGGCGAGCTCGACGAAGCGGTCCCGTTCCGAGCCGACAGCCGCGCCGAGGCCCGCGACGACGTTCGCGACGTATCCGAACTGCTGCAGGATGGCGTTGTTGGGAATAGCGCGCATCCGCGCCGGATCACCGCGATCGGAATGGTGATCGCCCTGGCGCTTCACCGGCCGCGATCCGGTCTTGTAGAGCAGGTTGGCACCGAATGCGCCCAAGAGCGCTCGGTAGCCCGGGTGCGAGAACAGGTGCTGCTGGTACTGGCGCAGGCGGAGCTGGAAATCGAGGCTGAGATTCTGGTCGGTGTAGAACAGATCCTCGCCGTCGCCGGGGTCGCGACCGTCCATCACGACCGAAACCAGCGCCCGCTCGGCCAGAGATTTGTTGGCGAAATACAGGTAGCCGTCGCCGCCCTGGAAGCTTGTCTCGTGCTTGATAGGCAGATGATGGCGGAAGAAGCGCCAGCGCGCTTCGCCCGACAGCACGTATCGCAGCCGGCGGCGCATGGGACCTGGATGCGCGCCGCGGCCCATGCTTTCGCCGTGGGTCGAGAAGATCAGCGTTTCGACGCCCGGGATGTTGGCCTTGTGGACCACCTCCGCCAGGCCGAGATGCAGCCGCTCGTGAGCCAGTCCGGCGGCGATCTGGCCGATGAAGCGGCCGGCGTCCGAGTAGCCGGTCTGGATGCAGATGCGGTGACGCTTGCGGACGTAGTCGCGGTAGGCTTCTTCGGCGAGCAGCCGCTCGATGAGCCGGGAGCCGGACTCGAGCGCGGCCGGTGTTTCGAACAGCGGCGAGATGTCGACGATGTCGTCGACGCCGAAAAGCCGGGCGAAGTAGAGCGCGATCAGCATCGTCGCCGGGCTTTCGCACTCGGCGATTAGATATCGGATCGGCGTTTCGCTATCGACGTGCTTCTTCAGCTGGGCGGCGAGCGCGAACTGGCGGATGGCGGTCGCCGTCTCCAGGTCGAGGGTTTCGAAGTTCACCGTCTCGGGCTTGACGGTGCGGATCATCTCGACGATGCGTGCGAGCGCGGTCCGCTCCGAGAGGTCGCGTGTCCAGCTTTCGTGCACGTAGGCGCGGAAGGCGTTGTTGATCTGCACCGCATTGACGCGCAGGTGGATGTGCGACATGCCGAGACCGGTCGCGCGTAACAGCCCCGACAGTGCGGCGAGATCGACCTTGGCATTCGCGTCCGGGGTCTCCTCCAACAGGGCGTCGAGCAGGGTTACGATCGGCTCGATGCTGGTCGGATTGTAGCCGTCCCGGTGGGAGAGGATGTTGGCGGCGCTGCTGAGCGACGTGTTGCCGGGGGTTAATTCCTCGAGCGCCTTCACCTGCGCGTCGGCCGCCGATATGGCGAGGTCGAGCTTGCCGGTCAGCTGCCGGACATGGCGCAAAATTTCTCCCGCGTCGCCGAGCTTCGGTTTGATGTCGTTGAAGCGGTTGCGGATGTCGATCAGCGCCGCGCGCTTCTCGCGCAGCCGGACGAGGAAGGTGTAGGTCCACTTGATGTCGGTGCGGCCGTCGAGATCGTAGCCGACCCAGGAGGCGAAGGTGGCGAGCTGCGGCTTCAGCCCCAAGGCCCGCTTGCCGAATTTCTTCTGCGCGGTCTGGTAGAAGGTCTTCAGGATGTCGACGTAGGCACTTCGCAGGTGCGCGATCGACGCCTGGGCGCGCTTGTGCTCGTAGTCGATGGTGATGCCGTCGTCGGTCCGGTGGGGAACTCCGATCCCGTTTTCCGACGCCTTGCCGCTGACCGCCATGTCGATCATCCGGCCGGCCATCGCATCCGAAAGACCGAAGGTCGGGTGGGCGGTGAAGACGATGCCATTGCGGGCTCGGCTCCAGCGTTCGGAGAACGTCTCGAACGCGTCACCCGTCGGACCGCTGGTCATGGTCGACGAGACGAAGCTCGCGAACTCCGTTTGAGTGGTCGCGTCGTCGACGAAGCCGATCTGCTCTTTGAGACGCAACGCCCGCTGGTAGGCGGCGCGGTCCATCAGACGGACGGCGAGTGCCTTCAGGTCGGCGAAGGGCAGCGCACCGCTCTCGAGCTGCCGCGACAGCGAGAAGGCGACGTTGACGATCGGGTTGAGGTTCGGGTGATCGGGAATAAGCGAGCGCAGAGCCTTCAGCTCGTCGCGCAGCTTGAATTCGTCGAGCTGGTTCTGTTGCGTCACAGCGGTATCCGGCACGGCGGGTCTCATGCGTTGTCGAGAGCAGATGGAAATTATCGAGCGTTGGCAGGTGTCGGATGCAATGGTGCCGGCATTAGCTGCCCGCGCCATTGCACTTTTTTTCTCGCTCCGTTGGTGCAGCACGTCCCGGCTAAAGTGCCGAGGCTATTGTCCCAACGATCGTTCAGGCGGCCTTCTTGGCTTTCAGCGCCTTCTGGATGGTGCTGCCCATCTCGGACGGCGTCGGGGCGATCATGACGCCGCAGCCTTTCAGGATCTCGACCTTCTCCGCTGCCGCTTCGCCGAACGAGGTGACGATGGCACCCGCATGACCCATGCGGCGACCTTTCGGAGCCGAGAGGCCAGCGATATAGGCGACGACCGGCTTCTTGAAGTGATCGCGGATGTAGATGCCGGCCTCGGCCTCCTGCGGACCGCCGATTTCGCCGATCATCATCACGGCGTCGGTGTCGGGATCGGCCGCGAAATGCTCCAGCACGTCCTTGAACGACGAGCCGTTGATCGGGTCGCCGCCGATGCCGACCGAGGTCGACACGCCGATGCCGAGCATCTTCAGCTGCTCGGCGGCTTCGTAGCCGAGCGTGCCGGAGCGGCCAACGATGCCGACGCGACCGGGGGCGTAGATGTGCCCCGGCATGATGCCGAGCATGGCCTTGCCGGGCGAGATGGTGCCGGCGCAGTTGGGGCCGGTGAGAACCATGCGGCTCTCCTTCTTGTAGCGCCGCATGTAGCGCTTCACGCGGATCATGTCCTGGGCGGGAATGCCGTCCGTGATGCAGACGCAGTATTTGATGCCGGCATCCGCGGCTTCCATGATCGAGTCGGCCGCGAAGGGTGGCGGCACGAACACGATCGACGCCTGCGCGCCGGTCTCTTCCACGGCGCCCTTGACGGTGTTGAACACCGGACGGCCGAGGTGGGTCTGCCCGCCCTTGCCGGGCGTCACGCCGCCGACGACGTTGGTGCCGTAGTCGATCATTTCCTGGGCGTGGAAGGTGCCGATGCGGCCCGTGAAGCCCTGGACGATGATCGGAGTGTTTTCGTTGATGAAGATAGCCATTGATCTCGTCCTCTCTTACGCGGCCTTGGCGGCGGCGACGGCTTTCTGCGCGGCTTCGGCCAGTGTGTTGGCGCTGATCACGGTCAAACCGCTCGTATCGATGATGCGGCGGCCCTCCTCGACGTTGGTGCCGGCGAGGCGAACGATAACCGGCATCTTGATCTCGAGTTCGCGAATGGCGTCGACAACGCCCTTCGCCACCCAGTCACAGCGGTTGATGCCGGCGAAAACGTTGACCAGGATCGAATTGACATTCTTGTCGCGAAGCACGGCCTTGAACGACTTGGTGACGCGCTCGGGCGAGGCGCCGCCGCCGATGTCGAGGAAGTTGGCCGGCTCGCCGCCCGCCAGCTTGATCATGTCAAGCGTCGCCATGGCGAGACCGGCACCGTTGACGATGCAGCCGATGTTGCCCTCGAGGCCGACGTAGGAGAGACCGCGGTCGTTGGCGTAGGTTTCGCGGCTGTCCTCCTGGCTCTTGTCACGCAGTTCGGCGATCTGCGGCCGGCGGAACAGCGCATTTTCGTCGAAGCTCATCTTGGCGTCGAGCGCGACGATGTTCTTCTGCTTGGTGATGACGAGCGGATTGATTTCCAGCATCGTGGCATCCAGATCGCGGAAGGCGCGGTAGCAGCCGAGGATCACGCGCTCCAGCTTGGAGATGAGATCGCTGTCGACGCCGAGGCCGAAGGCGACCTCGCGGGCCTGGAAGGCCTGCATGCCGACGGCGGGGTCGACCTGGACTTTAATGATCGTCTCAGGCTGCTTGTGGCTGATTTCCTCGATGTCCATGCCGCCGGCCGCCGACGAGACGACGACGATGCGCTCGGCGGCGCGGTCCATGACGAACGAGAGATAGATCTCCTTGTCGATGTCGGTCGCCTCTTCGATGTAGAGGCGCGAGACGAGCTTGCCGGCGGGCCCGGTTTGGATGGTGACGAGCTTTTTGCCGAGGAGGGCTTCAGCGGCGGCCTCCAGGTCGCGCTCGTTGGAGCACACCTTGATGCCGCCGGCCTTGCCGCGTGCGCCGGAGTGGATCTGCGCCTTCACAACCCACTTGCTGCCGCCGATCTCGCTGGCGCGATAGCTGGCCTGCTCCGGGCTATAGGCGAGACCGCCGCGCGGAATGGGGACGTTGAACTTCGAGAGCAATTCCTTGGCCTGATACTCGTGAATGTCCATGGGGGGACTCCTTTGGGAGCTTCGTTGGTGCTTGACCCATCATGCCGGAGGCATGTCTTCGACGTGACGGGTCTGACACCATTGCACCGAACTTCAAGGTGTCAGACCCGGAGGGTCTGACACCCATTGAAAGCGTTACGACTTGGCGCGGGAGGCTTCGCCGGCCTTGATCGCGGCGGCGGTCGCCAGGATGTGGTTGGCCATTTTCTCCGAGGCGGCATCGATCATCTTGCCGTCGAGCGAGGCCGCGCCCTTGCCTTGAGCTGCAGCTTCTTTGAGAGCGACGAGAATCCGCTCGGCCTTGCTGACCTCGGCGGCCGTCGGCGAGTAGATCTCGTTGGCCAGTTCGATCTGGGAGGGGTGGATCGCCCACTTGCCTTCCATGCCGAGCGCCGCGCCGCGTCGGCAGGCGGCCTTGAAGCCATCCGGATCGTCGATGCCGCCGAACGGGCCGTCGATCGGCCGCAGACCGAAGGCGCGGCAGGCGACGGTCATGCGCGACAGCGGGAAGTGCCACTGGTCTCCCGGATAGTCGGGATTGAGGCCGCCGATGACGACGGTGCGCGCCTTGTTGAAGGCCGAGTAGTCGGCAACGCCGAAATGCATCGATTCGAGCCGGCTGTTGGCCGACGCAATCGCCTCGACGTTGGCCATGCCGAGCGGCGTCTCGATCAGCGCTTCCATGCCGATCTTGTGCGGCAGGCCCTTCGCCACCTCGATCTGACTGACGATGGTCTCGACCGTGTAGACGTCAGCCGGAACGCCGACCTTGGGCACGAGGATCGTGTCGAGCTTGGACCCGGACTGCTCGACGATGTCGACGACGTCGCGATACATGTAGTGGGTATCGAGGCCGTTGATGCGCACCGACACGCTCTTGCCAACGCCCTTCCAGTCGAGATCGTTGAGGGCCTGGATGATGTTCTTGCGGGCTTGCTCCTTGTCGGGGGGCGCAACGGCGTCCTCGCAATCGAGGAACACGTAGTCGGCGGCGCTCTTGTGCGCGCGCTCGATCATGGTCGGATTGGAACCCGGTACCGCGAGGTATGAGCGCTGCAGGCGCTGCTTGCGGATCGGATAAAGAGTGTAGCTCATTTTCGGACGTTTCCTCGTTGTGGAGAGTGTCAGACCCTCCGGGTCTGACACTGTTGCGATTTTTTTCTGATTATCGGCTGGTGCTTTCTGTCAAACCCGAAGGGTCTGATATTACAGGGTGGCGCGGTTTGAGCATGGTGTCAGAACCGGAGGGTCTGACACCACTCGACTTCAGGCCGCCTTCGCTTTGGGCGCTTCGACGCCGGTGGCGGACTTGGTGGCCGTGCTGTTGAAGTATTCCGCCGCAGCGCCCGTGCCCGATCCGAACTTCACAGGAACGCCGCTGTCCTTGAGAGCCATCTCGACGGCGAACAGAACGCCGCCGACCATGAACTCGTCGAGCGCGCCGAGGTGGCCGATGCGGAACACCTTGCCCATGACCTTGTTCAGGCCGACGCCGAGCGAGGTGTTGTAGCGGTAGTAAGCGGTCTTCACGACGTTGGCGCTGTCGACGCCTTCCGGCACCAGGATCGCCGACACCGTGTCGGAGTGCCACTTCGGCTCCTTGGCGCAGAGCTTGAGGCCCCAGCCTTCGACCGCCTTGCGGACGCCGGTGGCGAGCCGCGTGTGGCGTGCGAAGACGTTTTCGAGACCCTCCGCGGCGATGAGATCGAGCGAGCAGCGCAGGCCCTGCAGGAGCTGGGTCGCGGGCGTATAGGGAAAGTAGCCGAGGTCGTTGGTCTTGATGTGATCTTCCCAAGCGAGGAAGCAGCGGTTCATGCGGCCGGGCTGCTTGTTGGCGTCGAGCGCCTTCTGGCTGACGGCGAGGATGCCAAGACCCGTGGGGAGCATGAAGCCCTTCTGTGAGCCGGAAACGCAGCAATCGACGCCCCATTCGCCCATGCGCATGTCGAGCGAGCCGACCGACGACACGCCGTCGACCATCAGAAGCGCGGGGTGCTTGGCGGCATCGAGCGCCTTGCGGACGCCGGCAATATCGCTTGTGACGCCCGTCGCGGTTTCGTTGTGGGTGGCGAACACGGCCTTGATTTCGTGTGCCGTGTCCTTGGCCAGGATGTCGGCGTACTTCTCGACCGGAACGCCGGTGCCCCACTCCTCGTCACAGAGCACGACCTTGAGACCCATGCGCTCAGCCATGTCGACCCAGAGCAGCGAGAACTGACCGAAGCGGCTCATGAGGACCTTGTCACCGGGCGACAGCGTGTTCTCGATCGCCGATTCCCAGGCGCCCGTTCCCGACGAGGGGAAGATGAAAACGCGGCCGTCCTTCATTTTGAAAACCTTCTTCAGGTCTTCGAAAATTGGTTTGGTGAACTTGGGGAACTCCGGCGAGCGCATGTCGATCATCGGCACGTTCATCGCCATGCGGACGGCGTCGGGGATGTTCGTCGGGCCAGGGATGTAAAGGTGCGGCGTCACCAGCATGGCTGCGTTTCCTCCAGATTTTTCATTCGTCGACATCGATCTCGCGCCCCCCATCTCGACCGCTCGCCCGCAATGGGCGTCGCGGCTCGGATAGCGCTGCAAAATCTGGCGTTTCAATCGGCCTTGTTACCCCGGTCCGCAACACCCCCCAGGTGAGACGCGCATCGCAGTTGGGTAGGGCGGTTCCTACCCGGCGGCGGCTGGGCGTGAGGTGGTGAGTGGTTAGGAAGTAAACATTGCGTCTGTGAGTCTGGTCGCCATGCTGCGCCGCACAATGCGGGGCGACCGAATGCGCTTGACGACTCCAGCCCGTGATCCGACCCCTCACGACCTCACGACCTCACGACCTCACGACCTCACGACCTCACCCCTCTACCTGCGTCCCGTTTCGGACACGTAGAGCGCCACCGCCATGGCCCGGTTGGAAACACCGAGTTTGTCGTAGAGATTTTTCAGGTGGTACTTGACGGTATTGCGCGAGATACCGATGCGGGCGGCGATCTGCAGGTTCGACCAGCCGTTGGCCAGTGCGGCAAGCAGTTCCCGCTCGCGGGCGGTCAGTCCTTCGAGCGGATCGACGTGCAGGCTTGCGATATCGATGTAGGGAAACGACACCCGGCCGCGCGCCACGGCCGCCGCCGTCTCGATCAGCACCGCCGGCTCTTCCGTCTTGGAGGTGAACCCCCAGGCACCGGCCTTGATAGCCGGGCGGAGCACGCTGACCGTCGGCTCGCCGGTATAGACGATGACCCGCGTCTCGATCTTCAGCTCCTTCAGCGCTTCGAGCACCGCCGCGCCGTTGAGATCGGAGAGCGACCAGCCGATGATGCCGACATCGATGGCGCGGGACCGGCAGAGGGCGATGAAGGCTTCGCCGGTCGCCACCGTGCCGGCCACCTCGAAGCGGCCATCGCGGGACAGGAGATCGGCCAGGCCGGCCCGCATGACCGGGTTCTTGTCGGCGATGGCCAGGACAGGGCGACGATCTTCGGTCATGGCAAAGGGCAAACGCTCGCTCGATCAGGGGTGCGCGGCTCGTCGACCCCTGATGCACCTTATACCCGGATCGCCGGGCGGTGCCGTCCGTCAGACCGGCAAAATCGCCGCGCCGGTCCCTGTCCCGGACCCGGCTCCGGCGTGGCGCGCGGTTGCAGCGACAAGCTCGTCGATGATCCCGGGCTCGGTCATGGCGTGGCCGGCGTCCTCGACGATGCGCAGGCGCGCTACCGGCCAGACCGCCGCGAGGTCGAAGGCGTTGCGGACGGGCGTCACCACGTCGTAGCGGCCGTGCACGATGGTGCCCGGAATGCCGGCGAGACGCGGCGCCTCGTCGATCAGCTGCGTGTCGCGCTTCAGGAATCCGCCGTTGATGAAGTAGTGGCATTCGATACGGGCGAAGGCGAGCGCGTAGCGTTCCTCGCCGAAGCGGCGGATGCGCTCGGGATCGACCTTCATAGCGAGTGTGGTTCCCTCCCAGATGCTCCAGGCGCGGGCGGCTTCGAGACGGACGTGGGGGTCGGGGCCGGTGAGGCGCCGATGATAGGCGGCAATCATATCGCCGCGCTCGCCTTCGGGAATCGGACGCACGAACTCCGCCCAGGCATCCGGAAACAGCCAGCTGCACCCGTCCTGATAGAACCACAGCAACTCCCGTCGGCGGAGAAGGAAGATGCCGCGCAGGATCAGCGCCGAGACGCGAGCCGGATGGGCCTCGGCATAGGCCAGCGACAGCGTCGAACCCCAGGAGCCGCCGAACAGTTGCCAGCGCTCGATACGAAGGTGGCGCCGCAGGCGTTCCATGTCGTCGACGAGATGCCAGGTGGTATTGGCTTCGAGCGAAGCGTGAGGGGTCGAGCGGCCGGCGCCCCGCTGATCGAACAGGATGATGCGGTAGTGATGGGGATCGTGGAAGCGGCGCATGGTCTCGTTGGACCCACCGCCGGGCCCGCCATGCACGAGCAGCGCCGGCTCGCCGGCGGGATTGCCACACTCCTCGAACGAGATCTCGTGACCGTCTCCGACGTCGAGGCGGCCCTGGCGGTAAGGAACGATGGACGGATACAGCCCGCATTGTCCTCCGCCTGGAGCACTGTCGGTATATCGCCTCATCCGCGCTGCATCTTCTTCTGGCGTTGCAACCGCATCTCGCGATCGTAGAGAATTTCTCCGCCCGGCACACGGATGTCGCGCACCAGCTCCAGAGCGTGCTTGCCCGGTCCGGGCGTCACCGCGGTGACGGCAACGGCTGCGATCAGTCCCGCCGGCACGCCGAACAAGCCGGCGAGCGCGCTGTCCAGCGCGAAAAGTCCCGTCTCGCCTGCGACCATGGCGAGGGCCGTGACGAAGAACCCGGTCGCCAGCCCGGCCAGGGCGCCAAAGGCCGAGAGGCGCTTCCACCAGATCGACAACACCAGCACGGGGAACAGCGTCGCCCCGGTCAATGCCATGGCCCACAGCCAGAGCCGCAGGGGGTCGATACCAGAGTAGATTGCAAATCCGCCGGCCACCACAACGACGACGCCGATCGCGACGCGGGCCACGATCAGCCTCGGCTTGGTCGCTGCCGGATCCCACGACAGCCCGAAGGCCAGGTCCTCTGTGACGATATTGGACAGTGCGATGGTCGTGGCGCCGGCCGCCACCAAAGCGGCGGCGATGGCACCGGCAAGCGAGAGGTAGAGCACGACAGGCGGCATCTCTGAGGCGAGAGGCAGGGCCGCCAGCACCGCATCGCGCTTGATGGCCAGGCTGAGAAAATCGAGCCGCGGCGACTGCGTATCGATGGTCGCCAGATCGAGAGCGACGAGCTGACTGAGCCACGCCGGCAACTGCTGCGCCGGGTCCTTGACGACGAGCAGCAGGTACTCGCGCATGAACACCGCGATCGAGGCGAGCGTGATCATCGTCAGCCCGAACAGCACCGTCGCCCAGCCGAGCGACTTGCGGGTCTCGTAGACGCCGGGCGTGGCGGCGACCCGCGGCAGCAGCCAGGGCGCCGATGCGAACCCGATCATCGTCGTCAGGATCACCGTCACGAAGGCCAGCGGGCTGACCGCACCGAACGGCGCAGCGAACCGCTTTGCGATCAGCGTCGCCGCCTCGCCTGGGAAGCCGAACGCGAACCCGGACTCCACCGCGATCGACAGGCCGATGCGGGCCTCGTCGCGGACGATCGACCTGAGGATCGGCCCGTGGCTGAGCTGTGGCACGGGCATGTTGGTCATCAGCACGCCGACGATGCCGACGGGAATGAGCAGCGCCAGCAGCGCGGCGATCGACTGCGCGACGCCGGACCACGTCTGCGAGCGCATGCCGCCGGCGGTCAGTGTCGCGAGGACCGTGGCGCCGAGCAGCACCACCATCAGAGGCACCGGATAGCCGGACAGGAGCGAAGCCGCCGTGGCGCCCATGGTCAGCTCGGCGGCGACAAGGAAGAGCATCGGGATCGCGACGAACAGAGCTGCCGCGATCCGCACCACCCGGCTTTCGAACCGCCGGCCGAGGTAGCTCGGCAGTGTGAACGCGCCGAACTTGCGCAGAAACGGCGCCATCAGGATCGCCGTCAGCACGAAGCCGGCCAGGCCGCCGATGGCGACGCACAAGGCATCGTAGCCGATGATGAAAAACGTGCCCGTCAAGGCGACGATGCCGGTCGCGCCGACGGCCGACACGGCGAGCAGTAGTCCGCTGTAGAACGCCGGTACGCGGCGGCCGGCCGCGAAATAATCGAGCGGCTCCTGATTAACGCTCGCGATGCCTATGGCCGCATAGAGCAGCATCGGGCCTATGAGCATAGCCGCGCTGAGCAGCGAACTCGACACGCCGAGCTGCTCGAAGATCATCACCAGCAGCACCAGCGCGAGGAACAGGCTGGCGAAGATGCTGAAATAGGTGCCGAGCCGGGGGTTGATCAGCCGGGAGCGAAGGGCGGTGGCCATGGGTGACTTACGGATGGTGGATCGGGGACGGGCGGAAGGGTCGGCCAGCGCCGCCCGGCTCAGGAGTCTTCGTGGGCGCCGTGCCAGTGGTCGATGGCATCCTGCCGGTTGACGAAGCTCGCCACCGTGAGGCTGGCGATGAACACGAGCCCGTGCAGTCCGAGAAAATAGCCGAGCGGGAAGCCGAGGAATTTGCTCGAGTTCAGCTTGCCCGCGTAGAGCGGCAGCACGATGATGACGACCATGAACGGCACGAGGCTGGCCAGCATCTGCCACTTGGTGTGCCGCCAGTAAGGCTTGCGCTCGCGTCGTTCGATCATGGGGCGGGGCTCCTCGTCTGAGAGTTCATTCGATCACGTCCCGGCCGCTTGGACCAGAACCTTGCCGATACGATGTCGATTGTGCCGTCGCGCGACACGGCCGGGCGATGTGAGGGTTCTCCATCGCCCCGACTTCCCCCTGATTTGGCACAGGTATTTGGCCCTATCAGCGAACCCAACCGGTGCGGGCCGGATTGATCCGATGCCGCCCCTCACTTAGGCTCACAACTGTCGAATCGGTCGCATCGTCGGCGCCCGGAGGGCTCTCTGGACGTTCGCCTCGCACTGCGTTCGACGAACAGGGGAAGGAGCTGAGAGCAATGGCCATCATCCAGGAATTCAAAGATTTTGCCATGAAAGGCAATGTCGTCGATCTGGCGGTCGGTGTCATCATGGGCGCCGCATTCGGTCCGATCGTATCGACACTCGTCGACAACATCATCATGCCGCCGATCGGCCTTCTGCTGGCCGGCATCGACTTCTCTACGCTGCAGATCCCGCTCGCCGTCGATCCCGATCCGGCCAAGACGGTGGCGATCAAGTACGGCCTGTTCCTCAACGCGGTGCTGAAATTCGTCATCACGGCGTGTGCCATCTTCCTGCTGGTCAAGGGGATGAACAGAATGAAGAAGCCGGCGCCCGCCGCCGCTCCCGCCGCGCCGCCGCCGAGCGAGGTCTACCTCAAGGAAATCCGCGACGCGCTCGTCAAGCGCTGACCGTCCCGTCCAAGCCGACATCGAGCAGGCCCCGCGGTGCCCGCCGCGGGGCCTTTTGCTGGTGCGCCAGGCATGGCGCGTGGTGCCGCAAGGCACTGTTTGGCCGGGGTGGTATCCGGCCGATGACTTGGAGGTGAAAGTCCTCTGCGGACCCTGGTGATGGGAACCGCTAGCCGAACAGCA
>JBQTIA010000013.1:0-16771 GCA_052388455.1 Hyphomicrobium sp. | reverse complement strand
CACGCGGCGTCGAAACGCTTGTCCGATGCGACGGCATCGAACTGCGCGCTTCTTCTGGCGTACCGTCAAATTCACCTCCGTCGCGACCGGGTTCTGGTGCATAGGTCGGGCTAGCCCCTTGCGCTTGATGAGCGACAGGAGTGTCAGCGCCGGGCCACTCGGGCGGCGCTCGCCGCGCTCCCACTGGCTGATCAGCCAGGTTGTCACGTTGAGATGGTGAGCCAGAACCGCTTGGCTCACATTCTCACGCGCGCGCAGAGCTTGGATCTCCTTCGGCGACAGCTCCGAAACCTCGGCAAGGCAAAGCGCGTCGAACTTGCGCATGGTCGTCTTGTCCATCACCCCGGCCTTGTGCGCATCGGCCGCGGCCTCATGCACGATACGGGCGATCCGGCCTTTATGTTTGATTGCCATTGCACTCCACCTTGATCCATGCGCCGGCCCTATCGCGCCGTGCCGGGCTCTTTCGCAAAAAACTCCGGGCCTGACCCGACGATCCGAGTGTCGATGTCGCCGACGGTCTTCCTGTCCTTGTCGGCGTAGTCGAAGGCCGAGAGGACGACGCGGATCGATTCCAGTCGTGCGCGGCGCTGGTCGTTGGCGTGGATGATGGTCCACGGCGTCGTCGCGGTGTGCGTGTAGCGGAACATCTCCGTCTGCGCACGCGTATAGTCGTCCCACTTGGCGATGGCGGCGAGATCGATGTCAGTCAGCTTCCATTGCTTGAGAGGATCGTGGCGGCGCTCGTGGAAGCGCTTCAGCTGCATCTCGCGACCGATGGTCAAATAGAACTTGAACAGCTTGATGCCGTCCTGAACGAGCAGCGCCTCGAACTGCGGCGCGTCGCGAAGGAAGTCCGCTACCTGATCCTCTGTGCAGAAGCCCATCACGCGCTCGACGCCGGCGCGGTTGTACCAGGAGCGGTCGAAGAGAACCATTTCGCCGCGCGTCGGCAGGTGGGGCACGTAGCGCTGGAAATACCATTGCCCACGCTCGGTCTCAGTCGGCTTGGTCAGCGCGACGGTGCGGGCAGAGCGAGGATTGAGATGGGCGGTGAAGCGCGCGATGCAGCCGCCCTTGCCGGCCGAATCACGGCCTTCGAACAGGATCACCATGCGCTCACCGGACTTCTGGAAATGCGTCTGCAGCTTGACGAGCTCGGTCTGGAGCTGAACCAGCTCCTTTTCGAAGGCCTCCGATTTGAGCTTCTTGTCGTAGGGGTAGCCACCCGAGGCCATGGCCGCGTCGTCGATCGCCTTCGGCAGATCGGGATTGTCGATGTCGAAGGCTTTGGCCGGCGCTGCCGACGCCTTGGCTGCAGCCTTTTCCCCTTTCGACTTCTGCTCGGCCTTGGCCATCCCGTCCTCCACCCGAAATATTCCCTTTAACGGCCCATCTTTCGGCCGTTCAGGTCAGTGTCGCAAGGGCATTCCGTTCGTTCTGGGATGCCCACCCGGCGAACATGCTTCAGCCGTACATCCGTCAAAAACGCCGACTACTCACGGACTTGGATCACGAAACTGGGGCTGATCGGAATAGAGGAGCGGTATCGCGTACGAGGCCGACAAGGGAGCCGTAGCTTGCGGCGGGGCTCCGAAAAACAAAAAAGTCCCAGGCCGGATACGCGACGATACGAACAGGTCAACCCATGGCGTACGCGTCCGACGCGACCACCACGCGCGGGCAAAAATCCCGTTCAGGTACACTCGATTTCTCGCCGGAGGTCGGCGGGGGTTGGGCTGAGCCGGAGAAGCCCCCTCGCGATCTGAAAAAGATGTTTCTCGTCGCCGGTCTCGGCATCCTCTCGTGGGTCGCGACCTACGTCGGCATGCTGGAGCTGATCGAGGCCAACATGGGCGAGCTACCGCTCGTCCACAAGGCGATCATCGGCTTTTCCGTCGCCATGCTGATGACGATGATCATCTGGCTGCTGGACCAGATGTTCGCGCCGATCAACGCCTTCACCAAGCTCTGCTATTTCGCCGGCTATGTCTTCCTGACCGTGATTTCGGTCGGGTTCGGCTTCGGCTTCTACTGGAAGGTGCTCGAAAGCCGTTCGGAATCCTCCCGCTCGGCGGAATCGGCGGTCGCGCAAGTGCAGGGCTCGCTGCACGCGGCCTCTACGCGCCTCGAGCAACTCAACATCACACTGGTGCAACTCGCCACGCTGTCCTCGGAAAAGGCGGATCTGGAGCGCGCCAAAGGCACCTCCTGCCCGAACAGCAAGCCGGGCGACGGCCCGCGACGCAAGCTGCGCGAGGACGACGCGGCGCGCTTCTCGTTCGCCTCCGAGTTCGTCAAGGGCCGCGTCGGCGCCGTGCGCTCCGACCTGGAAGGTCTCAACGGCGATCTCGCGCTCATCACCAAGGACGACAAATCGATCGTCGATGCCAAGTCCGGCACCCGCAACGAGTTCATGAAGGGGCTCGGGCGCAAGCTCGACATGACGGTGACGGGCTTCAACGCCTTCCGCACCGACCCGCAGTTGCGCCAGCTCCGCTCCGACCTCGACGCCCGCGCCGACCAGACCACCTTCGGCGACCCGAAGAAGGGTGGCTTCGTCTGTCCGGACCCGCAGTTGCAGCAGGCCCTCAAGGGCGCTGTGCGCGCCATCGACCAGCTTCCGGAGTTGCAGAAGCCGGCGATAGCGGCCGTCGAAGGCTCGGAAGCCACCATCGAAGCGTTCCGCCGCCTGACCGCGACGTTCTACGGGATGTTGTCGTTCAAGCTGCCGCCCTCGGCCGACGAACTGCGCGAGTTGCAGCAGAAAGCCGTGCAGTCGGTCGAAGGCGCCGGCGCCGCGCAGAGGGCACTGTCCATCGAGGGCGCAGGTCTTTCGAAGCGCGACTATGTCCCGCTCGCCATCGCGATGTTCGTCGACCTCTGCCTTTTGCTCGTCTCGATGGGCCGGCCGATGCACCGTCTGAACGGGCTGGTGCCGAAAATGCGCGAGGCCGAGCGCGGCCCCGTCATCCAGATCCTGTCGCGCTTCAACGAAATCCACCGCGATCCCGAGATCCGGCAGAATTTCGACCTCTTCCGCCACGTGGTGTTCGACTACCACGGCGACTACTACGTCGCCGTGCCGCTCGACGCGCCGAAGCGTATGAATCCGGACGCGCGCATCGAACTTCAGCACGAGGCGCACCTGCTCGCCAACCTGTTCTCGAGTTTCGAGAAGGAACGTATTTTCAAGCGCGTCTACAATCCATTGCTCCAGGCATCGGCCGTCCAGAAACGGCTGCGCCGGCAGGGCAGCAAGTTCGCCGAATGCGAGGCGTTCCGCACCTACCGCTTCCGCGACGGGGCCTGGTCGGAGATCATCCTCGGCGCGGTGATGGGCGCGGCCAGGCGCGTCGAGGCCGCCAAGCACCGCCGCATGGTCGAGGACGAGCTGGCCGGCATCGTTCGCGAACCCGATCTCGGGGTCACCCGATCGCAGGTCCGCCCGCCGTACGCCGTCCCGCAGCCGGGGTCGGCCGGCGAGCCGGCGTTCGGGCGCAGCCGCCAGGGCGGCACGTCGGGCCGCGGCGAGACGGCGCGTGGAACCTCGGACAATGGCCACGGGATCGGTTCAGACCTCGGCGATGTCCGCATGCCTGACAGCGTTCGCGCAGCGATCAACGGCCGGACCCGTGCTGCAACCTACGGCCAACCCAGCCGCACCGAGGCACCACAAACGCGTCCCACTCAGCAGCAGCCGCTGTCCACCGGCAGCATCCGGGCGGACTTCACCGCCGGCTACGGACCCTACGACCGTGCCGCCCAGGCCGAACTGCACGCCTCTTCGATCGAAGCGGCGCATGACGTAGAGGTGTCTGTCCACGCCGCCAACAGCAACACAGCACCCGGTTCTCGCTCGAGCCCTCGCCGACCGGCTGATCGGCACGCCGAGCCGTCACCGGCATCGGAAACGGTGGTGCCATTCAACGGCGTGCGGCCCCGACCCACCGCGCGACCCTCCACACCCGGTGGCGACGCGCAAGCTGCCGGCCCCGCGACGGTCGTCGAAGCCACGACCTTCACACCGGTGACAAACGCCCTGAAATTGCAGCCGCAGCCAGAAGCCGATGGAAAAATCGACGTCGTGCTCAGCCGCGAAACGGCGACGTTGCGCGTGCCCTACGCCGAGACGCCGTTCCCGGACGCGCTGATCGACAGGCTCGGCAGGGCGCTCGCCGAAACCCGGCCGGCCGACGCGATGCCGGCCCTGGCGCCGATCGTGGCGACCGCCGAAGTGCTGACGCCGGTCCTGCTGGATTTCGACGAGGACGTCCAAGAGCCCGTCGGACCCGACCTCCGGTCGGACCCGGCGACCGACGACGCCATCCCCATGGCCGGCCGGCTGCGTCCGGCGATCCCGGCGGAGTGACGAGACCCGAAACTCCGTCCGGCGACGGAGCACTCTGCAACGCTTGCTTAACTCTATTATCGCCATGATGCGGGACAACAACGAGAGCCGGGCTGGCGGGAATTTCAACCCGCCGCACGGGCCGAGCAAGGGATCACGATTGCCATGCGCCTCGCACCTCCTCCCCAGGTCAATGTGGTCCGGAAAGAGGAGAAGGAGTCGAAGCTCGCGGAGTTCGTCCGCCGCGATCTCGCTCAGCGTGGCAGCGGCTCGGTCGGCTCGGCCGACAAGACCTATTTCATGATCGCCCGATCGCTCGACAGCCCAGTTGCGCGCGCCGTTCTCGATCAGGCGGCGACGGCCGCACAGGCCGGCGTGCAGATGCGCATCATGTTCATGCTCGACGACTGCCCTCCCGGTCCGCGCGATGCCATCCTGGCCGAGCATCACGATATGATCGACGCCCGTTTCGCGGCCGACCCTCGGCTGCTCGACGCGCACGAGTTCCTGGTGCTGGGTCCGACCACGGTGTGGATCGGCGACTGCATGCGCCGCGACCCATCCAAGCGGGACGCCTACGAATTCCATTCCGATGAGGCGGCCGACGCGGCCCGCTCGGCCATGCGCTCGTTCGACCGGCTGTGGCGAGCGGCAAGCCCGCTTTCGACCCGCCGGGTGCCGGCCGAGGTTCCCGCAGCAGTCGTCGCGGCCGGAGAAGTCGTACCGTCTGGTACGCAAAGCACGGCCGACGCCGGAACCCGGCACTGACGGACGGGTGAGGCTGCGCTTCGAGCGCTCGGCCCATGGCCCCGAAGTCACGGTGAGGGTCTGAGACCGCGCTCAGAGGGAATAGTTCTCGATCCCGTTCGTTGTTGCACGCGTCATCCCAAAGGAGGCTCGTTGCAATGAAGCTTTTCCCGTCGATCTCCGCTGCGGCGGCCGTTCTAGTCGGCATGTCTCTCGTCCCCTCGTTTGCTGTGGCTCAGGACGCCGACACCCCGGCACCACCCACGGTCATCGACGAGCCGGCTCCCACGCTCTGGCAGCCGGGCGATGGGCGGCCGCCCTGGGCAAAATCCGACGATCCTGCGACCGGTCCCATTTCGAACTGGGCGCCCGGCGATGGCCAGCCGCCGTGGGCCAAGGGCCCGGACCATGGGCCCGGCGGCGGAGGCGGCGGCGGAGCACCGGATGTCGATCGCGGACGGCCGGCCTGGGCCGGCGGCGGGTCTGACACACAAGGCGAGAATCACGGCCGTCGCGGCCAGAACGAGACGCGGCTCAGCCAGTCGGGCCGGGACAACGCTGCGCCGGACAAAGGCAATCGCGGTCGCGGTCGCAATCATTGACGCCATCGGCGCGTGCCGAGGTTCTGGTCGCGCTGTTCGCGTCGCGCCCATTCTGGACCCTCCGGAATCTCGGCACCGCCGCACCACGACAGGCACTTCGCTAAATCGAGGGAGTGGGGGCATGAAGACAATCTTGCGGTACGCACTCGTCGCGTCGGTATCCTTGGCTCTCGCCCCGATCGAGGTTCTCGCGCAGGGCAAGTCGGGCAACAGCAACGGGAACGGCCGTGCGGTTGGCAATCCGCATAACTCCGGCTCCGGCGCCAGAGCAAACGGTCCGGGTTCGGGAAACTCGTCGAACACGCCGGCTTCGCCAACCGATCCGTCGGCGGGACAATCCGGAGGCGATGGCTTAGCGTTCGACGGCGAAGCCCGCGCAGACAGTCTCGGAACTTATGGCCAGGTCGGCACTTATTACGTGGCACCGCTCGGCAACTCGCTCTTTTTGCAGCTCGACGGCGGATTCGATCTCGATCAGCGGTCGGCCGACCAACCGGCAGGTGAGGCCAGCGGCCGAGTAGGCCTCGGCTGGCAGTATTGACGCGCCTCAACCGGCCCGGGCCCTTCTGGGGCGGATTGCCCGCTGCTTCGGCGTCGCGAAACGGCTAAAGACTAGGGAACCGTGGCTCGCCACGCTTTCCCGAGGTGCCGTCCCGCATGTGCGGATTTGCTGGATTCCTGACTCCAGGTGGTTTGAACGGCTCGACCCAATCCACGGCGCGGGCCATGGCTGCCGCTATCCGCCATCGCGGTCCCGACGACGAGGGTATCTGGACCGATGCCGAGGCGGGCATCGCGCTTTGCCACCGCCGCCTCTCGATCATCGATCTTTCGCCGGCCGGCCATCAGCCTATGCTCTCCGACTCCGGTCGCCACGTCTTCGCCTTCAATGGCGAAATCTACAATCACCGCGATCTGCGTGCCGATCTCGAGCGCCAGGGCCGCGCACCGGTCTGGCGCGGCCACTCCGACACCGAGACGCTGCTGGAGGCGATGGCGGCGTGGGGGGTCGGGCGAACGCTGCAGGCTGCGGCCGGCATGTTCGCCTTCGCGCTCTGGGACCGTGAAATGCGCTCGCTCGTGCTGGCGCGCGACCGGCTGGGTGAAAAGCCCCTCTACTACGGCTGGTCGGGCGGCACGCTGCTGTTCGGCTCCGAGCTCGCGGCCCTGGTCCGTCATCCTGCATGGCAAGGCGACATCGACCGCGACGCCCTGGCGCTGATGATGCGCTTCAACAATGTTCCCGCGCCGCATTCGATTTATCGCGGTATCGGGAAGCTGACGCCCGGCACGTTCGTCACGCTGTCGAGCGACGCGCGGGAGGCCGTGACGACGACCTACTGGAGCGCCGAGACCGTCGCCCGCGACGGGCTGCGTTCTCCCTTCCGGGGTTCACCGGCGGACGCCTCGACGGAGGTCGAGCGTCTCGTCCGACAGTCGCTCGCCGGCCAGATGGTGGCCGACGTGCCGCACGGTGCTTTCCTTTCGGGAGGCATCGATTCCACTGGCGTCGTGGCGCTGATGCAGGAGATGAGCCCGACGCCGGTCAAGACCTTCACCATCGGATTTTCGCAAGCAGGCTACGACGAGGCCACCCACGCCCGTGCCGTCGCCCGTCACCTCGGCACCGATCATCACGAGCTTTACGTTTCGGCCGAGGAAGCCCGCGCGGTCATTCCTGACCTGCCGGCCCTCTACTCCGAACCCTTCGCCGACTCCTCTCAGATCCCGACCTTTCTGGTGGCACGCATGGCCCGCCGCCATGTCACCGTGTCGCTCTCCGGCGATGGCGGCGACGAGGTGTTCTGCGGCTACCGGCGCTACCAGTTCGCCGCCGACGTGTGGCCGCGGCTCCGGCGCCTTCCGCTCGGGTTGCGGGCCGGTACGGCCGGCATGATCCGCCGCGTGAAACCGCAGCATTGGGATGCGCTGGCCGGGCGCTCGCGTCTCGCCGGCGACCGGTTGCACAAGGCGGCCCGAGTGCTGGCCCTCGACGATGCCGACGCCGCCTACAGAGCCCTCGTTTCGCACTGGGACGAGCCGGAGAAATTGGTTATCGGAAGCCGGGTGCCGCCATCGGCCGACCTCGCCACCCTCGGCGACGCCACCCGCCAGATGATGCTGCGCGACATGCTCGGATACCTGCCCGACGACATCCTCGTGAAGGTGGACCGGGCGTCGATGGCCGTCGGCCTCGAGGCGCGCGTGCCGTATCTCGATCACCGGCTGGTGGAATTCGCCTGGACCTTGCCTCTGTCGATCCTGCGGCACGCCGGCCGTTCGAAATGGCCGCTGCGCGACATCATCGACCGTCGCCTGCCGCCGGGGATCATGGATCGGCCGAAGTCCGGATTCGCGGTGCCGCTCACCGCCTGGCTGACCGGTCCGCTGCGGGACTGGGCCGAAAGCCTGCTCGCGGAGCAGAGGCTCACCCGCGAGGGCTATTTTCAGCCGGCGCCCATCCGCGCCGCCTGGGACGCGCTGCTCTCCGGGCGCGCCGCCAACCAGGAGCGCGTCTGGAACGTGCTGATGTTCCAGTGCTGGCACGACGCCCAGCGGAGCTCTGTGGCAACACCGGCAACGCCGCGCCCCGCGGCTCGCGCCGGAACGGGCTGATACCGATGCCGTCCGCGCCCGCCCGCCCAAAGCTGCTCTACCTCGTCACCGAGGACTGGTATTTCCTCTCGCACCGGCTCGCATTGGCCGTCGCCGCGAAGGCGGCCGGTTACGACGTTTCCGTCGCCACCCACGTCGGCAGGCACGGCGATCAGATCGCCGCCGCCGGCCTGCAACTCATTCCGCTCGACTTTTCGCGCTCGGGACTCGGACCGCTGAGCGAGGCGCGCACGCTGCGCACACTGACGAGGCTGTACCGGCGCCTCGAGCCGGACCTCGTGCATCATGTGGCCATGAAGCCGGTCATTTACGGCTCGCTGGCGGCCCGCGCGGCCGGCGTGCGGGGTGTCGTCAATGCGATGATGGGGCTCGGCTACGTCTTTTCGTCGGACGCCCTGAAGGCACGCGCGCTGCGTCCCGCCGTCCGTGCCGGCCTGCGGCTGGCACTCGGGCGGCCGGGCAGCCGTCTCATCGTCCAGAACGAGGACGACCGGGCCCTATTCGCCGAGCAGGGACTGGCTCGGCGCGAGAACATCCGGCTGATCCGTGGCTCCGGAGTCGATCCCGATGCCTTCGAAGTCACCGATCCTCCCGCCGGCGTGCCGCAGATCGTGCTGCCGGCGCGCCTGCTCGTCGACAAGGGCGTCGGCGAGTTCGTCGAGGCGGCGCGCATTCTGAAATCGCGCGGCGTCGAAGCCCGCATGATGCTCGTCGGCGATCCCGATCCGCTCAACCCGGCCGCCATTCCTCCCGAACGCATCGCTGAATGGCGGACCGAGGGCGTCGTCGAGCATTTCGGCTGGCAGCCGCAAAACAAAATGCCGGAAATCTTTGCTCAGGCTTCGATCGTCTGCCTTCCGTCCTACCGCGAAGGTCTGCCGAAGGCGCTGCTCGAAGCGGCGGCGGCGGGCCGCGCCATCGTCACCACCGACGTGCCCGGGTGCCGCGAGATCGTGCGGCCGGGCGTCAACGGCTGGCGCGTGCCGGCGCGCGATGCCGGCGCGTTGGCGGCGGCGCTCGAAGCCGCCATCCGCAATGGCGCTCTCTGCCGGTCCTACGGCCTCGCAGGCCGCGCCATGGTCGAGAACGAGTTCTCCCTTGCAAGCGTCATCCGGCAGACGCTGGAAGTTTACCGCGAGGTGTTTCCGGCCGCCGGTGCGGGCCGAAATTGATCCGCCGGATCCGACGCCAAAAAACTCAATCTTTCAGCACTTGTAGAAATCGCGATACCACGCGACGAAACGCGAGACGCCATCCTCGATCGCTGTCGACGGCTTGAAACCGACGTCCGCGACGAGATCGTCGACATTGGCGTAAGTCCGCACCACATCACCCGGTTGCAGACCCAGAAAATTCTTCTTCGCCTCGCGGCCGAGCGCCCGCTCCAGGCATCCGATGAGATGCATCAGCTCGACCGGATTGTTGTTGCCGATGTTGTAGAGCCGATAGGGCGCCGACGATGTTCCGGGGTCCGGCTCGGCGCTGTTCCAGTCCGGATCGGGCTGCGCGGCACGGTCCGTCGTGCGCACCACCCCTTCGACGATGTCGTCGATGTAAGTGAAATCGCGCGAGTGATGGCCGTTGTTGAACACGTCGATCGGCTCGCCGGCGAGAATCTTGCGGGTGAACAGGAAGAGCGCCATGTCCGGCCGTCCCCAGGGTCCGTAGACCGTGAAGAACCTCAGTCCCGTCACCGGCAGCGAAAAGAGATGGGCATAGGTATGCGCCATCAGCTCGTTCGACTTTTTCGTCGCCGCATAAAGGCTCAGCGGGTGATCGACGTTCTGGTGGACGCTGAAGGGCATGGCCGTGCCGGCGCCGTAGACGGAGCTGGAGGACGCATAGACGAGGTGCTCGACGCCGGTGTGGCGGCAACCTTCGAGGACGTTGAGCATGCCGTCGATATTGGACGTGATGTAGGCGTGCGGGTTTTCGATCGAGTAGCGCACGCCGGCCTGAGCAGCGAGATGCACCACGCGCTGCGGTTTCTCGGCCTGGAACAGCTCGGCCGCCGCGGCGCGGTCGCCGAGGTCCATCCGGTGGAAGCGAAACCCTTGGCGGCCTTCGAGCCTCGCCAGGCGCGCTTCCTTCAATCGAACGTCGTAGTAGTCGTTGAGGCTGTCGACGCCGACGACCGTGTCGCCGCGCGCGAGCAGGGCTTCGCTGGTGTGATAGCCGATGAACCCGGCCGCACCCGTGACGAGGATTTTCATGCCGCAGGTTCCGCCTGTCGTTTGGCGATGCGGCAGTCCGGCAGTCCGACGACGTACCGACGCACGTCCGGCGTGTGCGGCCCGACTTTCCTATTGGACTTCGGCATCAAAAAAAGAACTTTTCTACCTGCGGTTTCAGCTTCCGACACTCCGGTCTCGAATGCGAGGCCTGCTTCGGCGTGGTGCGTTTCGCTCGGCGTTTCGTGAACGAAGGGCACGCCCGCGCTCGGCATCAGCAGCCGTTCTCTATCGCGTCCGGGCCTGCACCCGCAAGCTCGGGGCGAAGCGTTTCAAGACGGCGGCGAACGGCCATGCCGATTTCGAACTGTCCGTTTGACTGCCGCACCCTGGCCCGGTTTGTACCAGAGGTTGCCGACGGGCTGATTCGAAAGACGGGCAGGACATGTCACAAAGCGCAGACTGGAAATCGGCCACCGCGCCGACCCTGGCCGACATCGAGCGGCTGGCCGCGGATGCCTGGTCGCGGCTGCCGCCGGATTTCCGCGAGATGTGCGGCGATCTCGTCGTCCGGGTTGAAGATTTCGCCATCGACGAAGTGCTGGACGAGCTCGGCATCGACAGCCCGTTCGATCTGATGGGCCTGTATCAGGGCGTCAGCCTGGACCGCAAAAGCCTCGCGGACGTGCCGCGCGAGCCGGACATGGTCTTTCTCTACCGGCGGGCGATCCTCGACTACTGGGCCGACGGGGACGAGGGCCTCGGCGACATTGTCACGCATGTGCTGGTGCACGAGATCGGCCACCATTTCGGTTTTTCGGATGATGACATGGAGCGCATCGAAGAGACGGTCTCGGGGTGACGAGCCTGCCGACGGCACCGCACACAGGGTCTTTGCGCGGCCCCTCGACATGGCCATCGTTTCGCCCACGGGCTGTGGCCTAAGCCACCTTGTGCCGGCGCCGGTTTCAAGCGATGGTGCGCGCCGAGATTTCCTGCAGCCCTCTGTTTTGCAACGGAAACACGCATGCAGTTTCTTTGGCCTTGGCTGGCACTTGCCGCCGGAGCAGTGCTGGCCATTTCGGTCGCTGCGGCGGACGACGTGCCGACTCCCGAGGAGTACGCCGCGCATGTCGGAGGCGATGCCAAGGTGCTGCCGCCCGGGGCCTTGAAGCTCGACGGCCGTCAGCAGGTGTGCGGCCAGCGCCCCGTCGTCGTCGACAGCCAGCTGGACGATTACGGCGCCGCCTATCCGGGATTTCTGATCCTCAATCCCCGGCTTCTGGCCAAGGTCTCGACGCCGGTGAAGCTGTGGATTTTCGCGCACGAGTGCGGACACCAGTTCCGCGGACCCGACGAGGAGACGGCCGATTGCTTCGCCGTTCAGCGCGGACGCCGGCAGGGCTGGCTCACGCTGGAGGGGCTGGAGGAAGTCTGCCACTTCATCTCGCCAGCCAAGGGCGACAGCATGCACTTTTCCGGCTCGCACCGCTGCGAATACATGCGCCAGTGCTACGCCGATCCGGCTATCCGCTGACGCCAGAACGGCCTCGGCCGATGAGCAACCTGATCCGCTTGTCACTCGGCATGAGTGCAAGCGTCAGCGACACGGTCTCACCGTTTTTCGATCCGACCATCCCTCGACAGCAGAATCGCCACCCAGCGCCAGCTCGGGACGTTGGCGCATACGATCATCACCATTACCATGATCGGCACGCTCAGAAACATTCCGACGATCCCCCACATCGCGCTCCACAGCGTCAGCGAGAGGATGATCGCGAACGCACTCATATTCAGTGAACTGCCCATCAACATGGGCTCGACGACGTTTCCGATCACCAGCTGAATCATCGTCAGCCCGATCGCAATGGCCAGAAACGGGGCGATGGTGTCGAATTGCACGAAGGCCAGCACCGCTGGAAAAATGACGCCGAGGACCGATCCGACGTTCGGAATGTAATTGAGCACGAAGATCATCAGCGCCCACGTTTCCGCGAAGTCGATGCTCATGGCGCGGAGGACCGCGTAGCTCAGGACGCCGGTCAACAGGCTGACCATCGTCTTGAGCCAGATGTAGCGGCGGACATTGTCCGAGATCGCCGAGAGAATGTGACTGACCTCGCGCGCACGTCCTGCATCCGGAAAGAGGGTAGCGATCTTCGGCGCCAGATATCGAGACTCGCCGAGCAGAAACCCGACATAAAGAGCAACCAGGATGAGGCTCAACACGAAGGATTGGACCGACGTAAAGAGTCCCGTGGCCTGCCGCATGACGTCGATCTTGCCGAGGGCGGCGCGCACGCGAGTCGAGTGTTCGGGGCCGAGCCAATCGGCGGAGCTGGCGATGATCGCTTTCAGCCGCTCCTCGTAGCGGGGCCAGGCGGCTGCGATGGCATCGGCCTGACCGAGCAGGATCACGGCGATGAGGTAGAGCACGGACGCGATCAGCGCGAGGGCCAGGAGCGTCGCCAGCCAACGCGGCAATCGGAACCGGCCGACGCTCAGGCCTGCAAGCCCCCCAATCAGGGCTTCGAGCAGGTTCCACAAGAGGACGGCGATGGCGAGCGGTATCAGGAATGAGCTGCCGAGTACGAGCCCCGTGACCACGACGCCCATGGCAATCACGGACAATCCGAGGCTGCGGAGCTTTTCTGTGCCGGTTGGGTAAGTGTCCGGCATCAGCCTGCCCGCCGGACTGTCACGAAACAGGGCCGGCCGACGTCAAAGGATATCATCGGTCCGTTCCGAATGGCTGTTCGCCGGGCGGATGGCGCTCGCATCACGATATCCATGCCCCTCCGTCATTGCCTCTGATCGATACCGCAGATCAATGCCCTTGCAGAACCAGCGTCTTGATCGGCAGCAGCAGGGCCTGTACGCGAAGGATTATCGCGTGCACGACGCTGACCGCATCCACCATGTGCAGATAGATGCGCGACAGCATGCCCAAATCCTCGCCCTTCAGCCGCTCGTGATTGCTCGAATACGCATTCGCGATGCAGCTGCTGCCGGGCGTCACGCCATCGAGACCGCCTTCGAACAGCGGCTGGAGGAAGACCGTGATCGTACCGGGCTGCGTCACCTGCTGGGCATCGATCAACTGCTCTCCGGCCCTCACCTGCCCAGCGGCGATGTAGTCCTGCACGTCGGTGACCACCAGCGGAATGATGGTCAGCGGCTTGGAAACGCATGTGGCTTCAGCGATCATTCCAGCTTTCATCACTTGCGCTTCGATCTGTCCGAAGCCGGCGACGAGCTGACGGCGCCCGGCGCCGGCAGGAATGAGCAACCCCGCCGGCCGCGTGAACGGATTGACGAAATCACCGACCTGCAGGACGAACTGCTCGACCTGTCCCGACACGCCAGCGTAAATGACCATCTTCTCCAAATCGACCTGCGCCTGCTTCAAGGCCGCTTCGGCACTGGCCTTCTCGGCCGGAAGAACGACGGAGACGCGCGTCTGTGCCGCCTGCTTGGCCGCCTCGGCCGCGGTGACCGCGCCCTTCCTGCCGTCGACGGCGGTCTGGAGCTTCTCGATCTCTCGGGCAGCGACGATGCCCGAATTGCGCTGGCGCAACTCCTCCTTGGTGCGCAGTTCGTCGATGGCCTGTTGAAGGTTGCCTTTGGCCTGCTCGATCTGCCCTTCCGCGGCGGCGATGTCCGCCTGCGCCATCTGGATCTGGGCGTCGACTTCGACCATCTTCCGTCTCGAGACTTCGAGGCTGGCTTCCTGCTTGGAGCTGTCGAGCTTGAAGATCGGAGCCCCTTTCTCGACCCTGTCGCTCAGCTTGACATAGATTTCGCTCACCCGGCCGGGCACCTCGGGCACAATAGGGATCGTGCGGAAATAGGAGGTAACGCGCGTGCTGGTCGGATGATGATAGAAGATGATGGTGATCAGCAGAACGGTCAGCATCAGGCAGGCTGTGATTCCCCACCTCAGTTCGAACCAGACCGAATAGAGCGTAATCTCGCGGCCGATCTCCTTGCCCTGCGCATAGCGGCGATAAAGATAGTCGGGCAGGATCGTGAACAGCGAGCACAGCACGACTTCCAGCATGGCTTATTCTCCAGGCGCGTGCTGGGTCACGACGCCGTTGGCAGACCCCGTTGTCACCGCCGGAACGTGATCGGCATCAGGCCCGGCACCCGAGAGCTTCTCGAGCGCGGTGGCCGTGCGATTGAGGGGTGTCGTGAAGTCGGGGAGATCGACCAGCGCGAGCAGCAGTCCCGCCACCCAGAACAGATGCACATGCGTAAATAGCGACAGTAGACACAGGACGGCGACGATCTCGAATTGAAACTTCTTGTGTCCCATCCGCTCGGGGAGCGAGTGAAGCCGGAAGAACAGAATACCGAGCGCCAGAACCGTGATCAGGGTGACGACGGTGGCGAAGGTGAGCAGCGTGTCCGATTGCCCGGGCCCGGCAATGAACCAGGGCAAATGTTCGATCGCAGCCGGATGCGGGGAGACTGCCACGCCACACGACCCTCAGCGAGTTCTGTGGTACTAAAAGCACCCAGACGCCGTTGCATTGGACGAAGTAGGATATGCTCTTTCGGTCGGCATGGCCAGGGCAAAACAGGGGCTCCAGAGCCGAAAGCCATCGTGGATACAATCGTTTTGCGGCCTGGGTGAAGATCGCGTGGTGGCTGTCGCGGTCGCCGGTCACGTTGACGATTGGTCAGCCCCAGCCGGGGGCCGGCGCCACAAGAGAGCTGCCAGCAGCCCCATACCCGCGCCCATCGGGCCGGTCACAAAAGCCGCTGTCATCGCCATTTCGACGTCCGCATCGTGGGTATTGGTCGACAGCATCGACACGGCCAGCCCACCGGCAATTGCGCCGGCCAGATAACCAGTCGAAAGCCCAATGACGGCCTGGATCAAACGGCTCACTGCCGCCACTCCTTGTTGACTTGGCACGTGCCACGGAAGCCGGCGGAGCCACCAGGGCGACGGCCCACGACCGGCCGAGCAGGCATGGAGCGGGCGATGGGAATCGAACCCACGTTCGTAGCTTGGGAAGCTACTGTCTTACCATTAGACGACGCCCGCCAGAACCCGCGTCATTTAGCACGGAGTTGGGCGTCGGCGAAACCCTGTGTTAGCATCTGGCGTAACTCTGACATCCCGCCCGCACCCGCCGGCCGCCACATTGGAATGCCATCGTGACCGCAGAACACCGCGCTGTAGTGCTGGACGGAGTGGCGCGCAAATTCGAGAACCCCGATTGGACCGCACGGGGCGAGCCGCGCGCGAGCGTGCCCTTGTCGCATCTCGATACGCTGTGGATCAACACCGGCACGCTCTGCAACATCACATGCCGCAACTGCTACATCGAATCGAGCCCGGCCAACGACCGCCTTGCCTACATCTCTGCCGCCGAGGTCACCTCGTTCCTCGGCGAAGCTCAGGCCCTCAAGACTCGCGAGATCGGCTTCACCGGCGGCGAGCCGTTCCTCAACGCCGAATTTCCGCAGATGGTCGAGGAGGCCCTCGGCCGCGGCTTCGAAGTTCTGATCCTCACCAACGCGATGCTGCCCATGCAGCGGCCGCGCTGCAAGGATGCGCTTTCCGGATGGCAGCGCACATACAATGACCGGCTGACGCTGAGAGTCAGCCTCGACCACTACACCGCCGCCCATCACGAGACCGAGCGCGGTCCGCGCACGTGGGCCCCGACCATCGACGGCATCGACTGGCTCGCTCGTCACGGGTTCCAACTGGCCATCGCGGGGCGCACCTGCTGGGGTGAGAGCGAGACCGAAACACGCGCCGGCTTCGCACGGCTGTTCGCGGAGCGCCAATGGCCGATCGATGCCCAAGACCGGAGCCGTCTCATCCTCTTCCCCGAAATGGACGGGCGGCACGACGTACCCGAAATCACCACGGCCTGCTGGGGCATCCTGAAAAAGAGCCCGAGCGACTTGATGTGCGCCACCTCGCGCATGATCGTCAAACGCAAGGGCGCCGACCGCCCCGTCGTGCTGCCCTGCACACTGCTGCCCTACGATCGGGCCTTCGAAATGGGCTCCACACTCACCGAGGCGGCGGCGTCAGACGGCGGCATGTTCCGCTCCGGAGCGGTCAAGCTGTGCCATGCCCACTGCGCCAAATTCTGCGTTCTGGGCGGTGGCAGCTGCTCCTGATCGATTTGAATCGGGTAGGAGGCGGGGTTGCCCCCGCCGTCCTCCCACACCACCGGACGTACGGTTCCGTATCCGGCGGTTCATGATACGCGATTGAGGCGTCGGTGTTCCATCTGAAGTGATGGCAGTCCGAG
>JBQTIA010000012.1:0-33744 GCA_052388455.1 Hyphomicrobium sp. | reverse complement strand
CATCAGACCCAGCGCTTCGGCGAAACCCTTGGCCGACGTGTCGGCCAGCCAGTGAACGCCGACGAGGCTCGCCCCGTTGCCGAGGTGGAAGCGAGCGACGGGATCGAACGGTTTCCCGTCGGCCGCCTTGGCGTTCAGGAAGTAATGTGCGGCCAGCGCGAGCAGCACCCGCCGCGCCGCCTCGTTGTCACTCGCGGTCGTCTCCTCGCTCGACGATTGCCGCCAGGTTGTGAGTGCCGTCCATTCCGCGGGGTCGAGCAGCGACGTCCGCGCGGCGGCATCGAGCCCATCCAGCCAGCGCACGAAGCCCGGCACCGGCGACAGGGTGACGAAGGTCGCGAGCGACGGCGTCTCGCGGGCCAGTTCCTCGACCACCTGCTTCAGCAGGAAATTACCGAACGAGATGCCCTTGAGACCCGGCTGGCAATTGGAGATCGAATAGAAGACTGCGGTCGTCGGCGCGGCGACCACCGCTTCCCGCTCGAGGTCGGCGAGCACGGGAGCGATCGAGCGCGGAGTTTCGCTCATCAGGGCCACCTCGACGAAGATCAGCGGCTCGTCGACCAGTGAGGGATGGAAGAAGGCGAAGCAGCGCCGGTCGGCGGGGTCGAGGCGGCGGCGAAGATCGTCCCAGCTGTGGATCGCGTGCACCGCTTCATAGCGGATGATCTTCTCCAGGATGGCGGCCGGCGTCTGCCAGTCGATCTTCCGCAACACCAGGAACCCGCGATTGAACCAGGACTGGAGCAGATGCTGGAGGTCGGCATCGACGGCCTTGAAGGCGGGGGAGGTCTTGGCGCCCGTCATCAGGTCGCTGCGCAGCGCGACGATGGCCTGCGTCGCCCCGGGCGCCAGATTGAGCCGCCGGAAAAACTCCTGCCGCGGACTTTCGACCGCCGACTGCAACGCCGCCAGCGAGGCCGAATCGGGAGTGGCGAGATAGCGGCTGGCGGTGGCCTTCACCCGCTCCGGGTCCGGTCCGAAATTCTCGGCCAGGAAGGCGAAGAAATGATCACGTTCTACTGGACCGAGCCGCTCGTAGCGGTCGAGAACCTCGCGCGCCAAGGCGACACCGGATGCCTCACCGCGACCCGAGAGCAGCGCCCGCGACAGTTCGAAGATGTCCTCTTCCGGCGTTCCGCCGAACAGCGATCGGGGCAGCAAAGCCCGGCCGCGCTCGGCCACGGTGCCCAACAGTTCCTGCAGGAAGGCGACGTTCACAGTGGCTCCTCGCGTCTCGACCGATCGGATCTGGTGGTAACCGATTGGCATGACGTTTGAAATGCTGTGATGCGCTGAGCGACGGAGGCGCCGCGGCTGGTCTCGAGCCGCTGCCAGTGCACAGAAATTGTTCGGGTCGCCGGACTGGCGCGCAATGAGGCCGCGACAAAATTCGCGGGTTGTTGGTCTCAGTCCGCCTCATTGAGCTCAACGTATTGATAATGCTTGCCTTGTTACAGCCGTCATCATCCTGGTATGAAAGCTGCTCACTCCCTTACGCACAACGCAATTCCTGATATGCCTAACAGCGGAACGGCAGGCGTATCAGATGCGCCGACATTCGACGGAGGTCATCATGCGCCCACTGCCCCCTTTTCGCGTGAAGCCGGTTCGCACATTGGCCGTGCGACGCACCTTGACCGCTGAATCGATCCGCGAGCTGGCGGGGCAGGAGCCGACGGGTATCAAGCCGGCTCGGGCGACGCTGAGCCTCTCGACTCCGGCCCGCAGGGCGACCCTCAGGATTTTGGGCGGCGCCGACAACGATGCCACCTGAGTTGGGGGCACGGCACCGGTGCCGGCACTAAAGCGAGACCCAACCTAGAAACCGTCGATGCCGACGGCGGACTTACGATACGAGACCAACAGATAAGGCCGGTCGCACGCGGAGACCGCAATCCCATTAAAGGCCATGCGTTAACCATTTGGTAACCGACCGGCGGCAGCATGGAGGTTTCTCCTCCGCTCCGGTCTGGTTCTCATGGACGACCTCGCCAGCATCCCGCGCACCACATCGAGTCTCAACGAGGTATCGAACGATACCGGGCGCGTGGCGTTCTGCGGACCCTACGTGCTCTCCGCCATCACCGGGTATCCGGTCAGCAAGATCGAGCGGGCGATCAACGCTTATCGCGAGCTGCCGGCGGACCTGCATCACGCCGTGCGCGGCACCTATGCCGACGAGGTCGAGGGTGCGCTGGCGGTCTATGGCTACGAGATGGCGCTGAAGCAGAGCTTCATGCAGCTTGAACGCAAAGCCCGGCCAACGCTCTGGAGCTGGATGCAGAAGCCGCGCAATGCCTGGGCGCATTACATCCTGGCCATTCACAAGGGCAAGGAAGGTCACTGGATCCTGATCCGCGGCGTCAAAATGTGCGACACCTACACCGAAGGCAAATGGACGTTCGTATGCGACGGGCCGCATCGCGGCTGCCGCATCATGGAGGTGTTCGAGGTCAGGAAGTCGCTCGGTCTGTAAGCGGCCGCATTGAGCGGCGGCATTCCGCCGCTCAATGCCGTTGTCTGGCGCTACACCAGGATGAAGTCCAGCGTGATGTCGGAGGCTGTGATGGCCTGTCCGGGATTGAGAATGCAGATCAACTCGCCGCGTCCCGCTCCATTGGCATTGGCGTCGTAATAGAGCCGGCCCTGGCTCTGATCGTAGACGAAAAAGTCGTTCGCGCCTTGGGTTCCAGAACCAACGACAAAGAAGTTTGCGGCTGACAGCGCGCTGCCCCCACCGTCGTAATCGTCGATGTCGTCAGTCAGCACGATCGTGTCCGTCCCAGAGACGAAGTCGAGGATTCTGTCTCGGTTCTGATAGAAGCCGAAATCGTCCAAAAACGGCGTTTCGAAGCGAAAGATGAACTCATCCAGCCCCGTGCCGCCGGTCAGGGTATCAAACCCTATTCTGCCGTCGAGCTGATCGTTGCCGCCAAGGCCGCGAATCGTATCGTTTCCATCAAAGCCGTCGAGCACATTGGCGACATTGTTGCCAGTCAACGTATCGCCGAAGTCGCCGCCTTCGAGGTTCTCGATGCCGATCAGCGTATCGCTGCCCTCCCCGGTGTTCTGCGGTTGATTGGCGATCCGCAGATCGATGGTCAGGGCATTTTCCGCATAGAAGAAAGACGCAAAGTCGTTACCGGCGCCTCCGTTGAAGGTGTCATTGCCCGCTCCGCCGATCAGGAAATCGTTGCCGCTGCCGCCGACGAGGTTGTCATGGCCCTGCTCGCCCAAGAGGACATCGTCGCCTCCTTCGCCGAGCAGAAGGTCCGAGCCGTTATTTCCGAACAGAAAATTCGTGGCCGCGTTCCCCGTCAGCCGGTCGTTGAATGCCGATCCGAAGACGTGATCGATGTTGATCAGCACATCCGTGCCGCCACCGCCGGTCGCTCGCCCCATACCGGCGCCGGTGTCGAGGTCGACGACAACCCCATCCGTCGCATTGAAGTAGGATACCGCCCGGCTCTGCTGGTCGTCGATATTCGCTCCGCCCTCGATACGGTCGTTGCCGAGCCCGCCTTCGAGATAGGGGTAGTTGCCGAAGCCCGACGTGTAGGCTGTGACAATGCTGGGCCCGTCGGTCAGCGCCTCGTAGAGGGCGAAGGAATTGATGCCGGTCGCGGCGGAGGCTTGCCGCGAGGTGAGCCCCAGCCCTGTGACAGAGTTCAGCACCGTCGTCCCGTCGGTATCGAGGTGCTCGATGGCCGTCACGATACCGACCGCAAATGTCCCCTGGATAAATCCGCCGCCGGTGACACGCGTGAAAGTGCCGTCGCCGTTCTGGAACAGCGCTTCAGTGGACGTGACCGAAACGAACTCTCCAAACCCCGCGAAGTAGTCCGGCCAGGAATCGATGATAATCGCGGTCGGAAGGACGTCATCGACGAACGAGGAGATCGTGTTGCCCGCCAGTCCTGCGCCCGTGAAGCGGACGTCCAACATCAACACCTGCGGACTGACGGTGAAGTCGTAAAGCTTGATCGAGGTGACCGTGCCGCCGTTGATGACGCCGTTGGCGTCGAGCGTGAGGCCGGTGCCGATGATATGGACGCGGTGACCGGGCTGGTCCGACTGCCGGTAGGTGACCCGCGTGCTGGTGGATGTCCCCAGCGTTCCGCCGAGGATGTCGATGCCAATCATGATTGCTCCCTACGTCGTCAATTGAAATGACCGAGTGGAATCCGCCTCTTCGAACACCCTGCAATGGCGTCGGAATTTCCGTGGACCCCTCCCGCATTGAACAGTGTTACTTGAACGGCAGGCCGTCTGCCAGCACTTTTAATCAGTAGTCCACGTGTCAACGTCCGCGCCTGGAGAGGGACACGGGAAAAACTTCATGCGTGCGGTATGCCAATCGTTTTTATTTTCAATGCCTTCCCCACAACGAAACCGGCGCGCAGCCGCCTGAGCGGAGCGCGCCGGGTCTGAATCCGCCCCGGTGAAGGGCGGATGCACTTAGCGTTCGAGCTGCTTTGAGCAGCTCAATTGGTGGCGGCCGGGGCGCTGCCCTTCGGCGGCAGCACGACCGCGACGCCCATGGATTTGCCGTCCTTCACGGCGGCGCCGACCCAGCGGCCCGTCTCGTCGCGCTCGAGGCCGGTGATGCCGGTGTAGCCCTGGGCCTGCAGGAGATTGCGAACCTGCGTCGCCTGGGCTGCCGTCGTCAGCTGCGCCGTGTAGGCCGTCACTTCAGACGCGTCGACAGCAGGAGCGGCGGTTTCGTCAGCGGCCAGCGCCGACAGTGAGGAACCGGCAGCGAGAACGGCGGCGAGGGAAAGGGCACGGATCATGATGATCTCCGGATTGGGTGCGGACCTCGTGGTCCGGCACGTTGAAGCTGTGAAAATTCCCGGCACCGCGAAGCAGTGCCTTCGATGTCCTCGAGTTAGGGAGGACGGGCGATCAACACCACTCACGTTGGCGTGGCTGCTACGAAGGCCGTCGTGATCACGCGCGAGGCCGTGGCAAAGCGCGAAACAATCATGAAATTTTGGAAAGGCTTAAAGGTGCGATTATTCGGGGAAATTTAAGCGACGGCACTCATGCAGCGAGCGAAGACACCCTGACGAAATCGTGTTCGCGTCGTTGGTGATCCATGCGGCGTCTCGAAAAATTCGCTCGAAAGACTTCGGGTGCAGGCGGCGTGGCCACCTGCACCCCTGTTTTTTTCCGACACGGTCGACGGTCAACGCAGCACGGAGCATTGTCTCAGAGAGCAGTGTCGATGATGATGTCCGAGGCGAGCAGGGTCCGACCGGCTCCGATAGTGCAGATGAGGTCGCCGGAGCCCGCCCCATTGGCGTTGCTGTCGTAGAAGAGCTGCCCGGTCGACCGGTTGTAGACGATGAAGTCGTCGGCGCCCTGCGTTCCAGAACCGACGACGAAGTAGTTGGCGGCCGCCAGTGCGGTTCCATCCGACTGATAGTCGAAGTCGCCGGTCAAAACGATCCGGTCCGTACCCGACACGAAGTCGGTGATCTGATCGGCGCCCTCGGAAAAACTGGAAAACGTTCCGACGTCGATGAAGCGGAAGATGAACTGATCGGCTTCGCTGCCGCCCGTCAGCACGTCGAGGCCATCGTTTCCATAAAGCTGATCGGCACCGCCCCCGCCGTTGATCACGTCCCGGGAGCCGCCGCCATCCAGGATATTGGCGGTATTGTTGCCGGTGAGCCTATCGCGGAAATCCGATCCTTCGACGCCTTCGATGCTGACCAGACGATCCATTCCCTGGCCGGTGTTCTGCGCGACCGTGATGCGCAGGTCGACTTGAACAGCAGCTCGTGAACCCGCATAGGACGCGATGTCGATTCCTGTGCTGCCGTTCAATACGTCATTGCCGATTTCCAAATCTTCGAAATCGCCGTCTCCGGCGAGAACGTCGTTGCCGGCTCCCCCGTTGAGCGCGTCGTTCCCCCCACCTCCGAGAAGCAGATCTTCGCCTCCTTCGCCCAAGAGGATGTCGTTTCCAGCGCCGCCCACGAGCGCATTGACGCCTGCACTGCCGGTCAGGCGGTCATTGAAGCTCGAGCCGAAAACCGAGTTGATGTTGATCAGCAGGTCGATGCCCCCTCCCCCGGTCGCGCGGCCTTGTCCCGAGCCTGTGTCGAGGTCGACCACGACCGCGCTCTCGGCCAGGGCGTAGGATGCGACTTGTGCGATACCGGGCTCGGTCGAACCCACGATCCGATCGTTGCCGGGACCGCCGTCGAAGAAAGTGAGCGCGGAGTCCGCCGTGTCGAAGGACTGTATGGTGCTCGGCCCGGCGGCCAAACGGATATAAACAGCGGCATCGAAGCCGAGCACCGTGACGGCCTCGAATGCGCTGAGGGACAGTCCCGTCGCCGAGTGCAGCACCGTGGTGCCGTTGGCCGCCAGATGCTCGATCGCCGTGACAGTACCGACCGACACGGACCCCGGCACGAATCCCGAGCCCGTGATGCGCAACAGCGTGCCGTCGCTGTTGCGGTAAAGAATTTCGGTCGATGTGCTGGAGATCGTTTCCTCCCCAAACTCCGCGCTGGTCCAACTCGCGATGGTGTCATGGAGCGGCACCAGGGGCGCCGCGAAATCGGCGAAGGTCGATCCCGCGATCCCGCCGGGGAACGTGACCGTCTGCACGAGGCGTGGCGGATTGACGTTGAAGTCGAAGACGCTGATCGAGTTGATCGTGCCGCCATCGATGAACCCGTTGGCATCGAGCGTCAGGCCGCTGCCGTTGAAAAGAACGCGGAAGCCTTCGTCGGGATTGTTGTAGGTGACGCGCTGGCCGTTGTGTGCGCCGATCGGACCTGCGAAAAAATCAAATGCAATCACGCGGGGTCTCCTTGTGCTGAAAGCTGCGCTCCGGCCTGGCGGGGACGGACACTGCCGCCCATGCGAATCCCGCCAACGGAGACGACCCCTCGTAGGGCCACCCTGCGACCCTTCCCACCCTCACGGCTTGACGCTTGTTGACGTGACATCCGAACTAAAGCCGAAATAAAATGCAGAACGCTCCTCAATGGACGAAAGCGTCAACTCCCTCCTGCTCGTTCTCGGGCCGCACACGCTTGCGGCGACCGCCGCAGATCGAACCGCGGTGCGACATTCCAGCTTCCGTTCCGCCGATCGCGCACTTAGGATGCATGTCGATCGTCGAAGTCCGGGAGGTCGCCATGCGCCGGAGTTTTGTCTGCGCAGTGATTGCATCGTGCGCTGCCGCGCCAATCGCCGAGGCACGCGATCCCTCAAGCACGAGCTTCACGCTCGCCATCACATTCTCACCGGCGGCCATCGCCAAAATCGCCGCGGTGAATGAAAAGGTGACGGTCGTCGCCATGTACTCCGGGCAACCCAAGCCCGGTGTCGGAGGCCCCGACGATTTCTACGATATCGAAGGCTTCCCGCTCGGCGATGAAACGTTCGAGATCGATGGCCGGAACCAGGAGGTTGTGTTCAAAGGCGACTTTGACGCCGCTAAAGCTGCAACCTACGTCGACGGGCCGCCTCGCGCGCTGATCAACGTCTTCACCGCACGCAAGACGCAGGAGCTCAATCTCATCGACTGCGGTATCTTCGAGGACACACTCGAAAAGGCGGCCAAAGCCACCATCGCAATCTCGTGCAAGCTCATTGGCGAGAAGTGAGACCGTCCTGCATCACCTCGCCGCTTGTGCCAGTCCGCCGTGTTCCTCCTCGGGCCGCCGCTCGATCAGCCGGCGGTCTGTATCGAAGGCCCAGGCGATCCAGGACGCCGTGCGCATGAAGGCGCGGCCCTGATCCGAAATCGTGTAGCGGCCGTCCTTCTCGACCAGATTGCCGGAGATGGTCTGCTCCTTGAGGCGGCGGTCGATCTGATGGAGGCGGTCGAGATAGATGCGCCGGAAGCCGGCATCGACCTCGGCCGGTGTCATCGCCTCGCCGGCATGCGCATTCATGTAGCCGAGCACGAATACGCTGACCGAGCGGTCGACCGTCACCGGCAGGATCACGAGCACGCTCAGATTGACGCCGAGAGAAAGCACGGCCGCGGCGGTGGCATCGCGGAGGCCAGAACGGCCGAGCCGTCGCAGCACAGCGGCGGTGAGCAGGGCCGTCAGCGGCGCGGCAATCGCGCAGAGCACGAGGCCCCGATAGAACAGGATGTCGATGCCGCCGAAGACTCCGGACTTGAAGAGGGCGACGAGCAGCACGAAGCCGGCCACCGTCGCCGCGGCGAAAGTCGCAAGGCTCACGCCCAATTCGCCGAGCCAGCCGAGCGTGGTCGAAGCGGACCGAGGCGCAGTCGCCGTTGCCTCCGTCGCCGTTTCGAGTTTCGGCGTACCCATTCTGCGCTCCTATTGTATCAAGGCGTCGACGGCGACGATGCGGACCCGCTCGGACGCATAAGCTGCCCGACTGCGCCAGACCCAGGACTGCGACTCGCGCCACACCGCATCTGCGGTAGTCACCATCACCAGATCGACGCGGTTGCGAACGAGCCGCTCGCGGGCGTCGGCAGCTGTTAGTCCACCGGCAAACACGGGGCCGATGTCCGCCAGCCGCTGCTCGACCTCCGTCCGCGAAGCCCCGAACAGCGTGCCGAGGTTACGCGGCGCCACGGCAACCGGGCGGCGGCTGTAAAGACCGAAGCCCAGCATGTAGGTCATGTCCGGGTTGTGCTGGAGGACAGCCCCGGACGCCACATTTCGCTTCGCCCACTCATAGGCGGCCCGCGTTTCCCCATCGATCGCCTCGTGACCGGCGACACGTTCGAACGCGGCGAGCCCCAGCAGGTCGCTGGCCCTGAGCGCCGTCACCTCGTAGGCCGTGCCGACGAGCCCGATCGAGAGCATGGCCAGCATGGCTGGCGCGAGACGCGGTGGAGAAGCCGTGCGCCTGGACCGTCGCTGCCGCCAGAGCCGCAGGAGTGGTGGCATCACACTCGCCGTCCAAACCAGTGCCGCCACCTGCACGAAGAGAAGCACCCGCCAGCCGAGGTCGTTATTGACGATGGTCGACTTGCAGACGGAACTGATGGCGAGTCCGCAGAGGGCGGAAAGGGCGATCAGCCGAGCGACGTCATCTGCCGGACGATCGCGCCGCAGCGCAAGGCGCCAGTAGACGAGCGATCCGATCAAGAGCACACCGAAACCAAGCAGCAGGTTCACCGGCAGCCAGGCGAGGCGCAGCCCGTTCTGCATCGCCGTCGGATCGACCACCTCAGAGTCGAAGGGCGTCGCCCTGAGCGACAGCGCGATCGGAAAGCCGTCGTAGGCCCGGTTGGCGAGCAGATCGGCAAGATGCGGGGCCGACAGCAGCACGCTCACCGCACCGGCTGCGGCCACCAGCCCGATCGCCGGCCAGCGCCTTTCGAGCGCGAGCGCGGCCATCCAGCAGCCGACAATGGCCACCGCGCCGAGCGTCACCCAGACGGACAGACCGAGCGCGGACGCAAACGCCGCGCCGGCAACAGCAATGGTTGACCCATTGTACAGTGGAGATACGCTCCGTCTGCCAATAGCGCCGACGAGCGTCAGCAGCCCGGCCCAGGTCGCGATGACGGCGTCGACGTGGTGCGGCACCCAGAGCACGGAATGCACGAAGCCGCCGATCGCTTCCTTCCACCAGCCGACCTGCGCGAACCAGACGCCGGTGCCGCTTCCGACCAGCAGCACGAGCAGGATTTCGAGACCCGATGCCGCCATCAGAACCGCGATGACGGGAGCGGAGTTGGTGGTTCGCGCGCGACCACCGCACAGCCGGTCGACAAGCACCAGCGCCAGCGAGAAAAACGCAAGGCCGGTCCAGAACACCTGTCCGCCGACGGCCGCCCGGCTGTCGATCAGACCACAAGCAGCAAACTCGACCAGCGCCGGGAGGACGTAGAAATAGTAGTAATATCCGGCAGGCTGGTCGCGCAGGAAGAACACGTCGGCCGGCGGCGCGGCGCCCCGATCCACCATCGAGCCGACGGTGGCGGCGTGCTTGATCATATCCTTGATCAGCAGGCTCTGATTGAGCCCGCCCGGCGTGTCGAAGTCGATCCAGGCAAAGACCACGACTGCGAGCCACAGCCCCAGCGCGGCGAGCCACGAGCGCGGCAAGCGTTCGAGCGGCAGGCCAAGGGGGACCTTCAAGCCAATTCCGCAGAGGACGAGATGGATGGCCAGCGCCGGTCCGAGGCCGACGAGCCGAGCCGCCAGACTGTCGAGCAGCGGGAGCACACCGCAGGCAGCGACCAGCACCACCGCCAGCACCATCGGCGTGTCGTCGCGGCGGCACTCAGGGAGCAACCCGGCGATGCGCGCGATGGCAAGACCGGGCAGCATCAGCATCGGCCCCATCATCAGGGCCGCCAGCATCAAGCCTAACAGATCGTAAACACCGTACGACACGCGACGCCGAGCCCGCCTGGAATTCCGTCGCGGAACTCTATCGGCGGCGCCTCTAAGGTTGGGTTACCGGACCGCCGGTTGTCGCCGCCGCCCCGTAAGACGGCACCTCGCGCGCCAATTCAGCGACCGCGCCCGTTCCCCGCGCATTCTCGTCTTAAGCGATCCCTCAGCCCACAGTGGCGACGCCCGCCGCACCTGCTAAACCTGCGGAACTGAATGACCAGCGGAGTGAGGAATGCCGCTCAGCCTTGCTCGTCGAACCAGAGCCATCACCCGAACAGCCGCCGCCGCCGGCCTCGCGCTCTGCCTGTTGGGGCCGTCGGCTCTCGCGGACGACGACGCCGACGACGTGGCGCGCGACATCTACCGTCAGGTCGAGCGCGCCTGCGAAGGGCGTGGCCGTGCGCCGTACAATCTGGCGGAAATCGCCGAGTACCACTTCCTGCCCGAGCTGCGCGATCTCCTGGCCGATGCCTACCGGGAACACCGGCTGGACTTCGACATCCTGATCGACGGGCAGGACTGCAACATCCGCGATGTCGACATCGACGGCGGCGACGACGACAGCGACCACTCCATCGCGCGGGCCGAGTTCAAGAACTTCGGCCGCAAGCGCGTCGTCGACTTGTATCTCGTGCGCAAGGCCGGCCAGTGGCTGGTGGCGGACATCGCCTATCGTCACCGCAAATGGTCTCTGCGCCGCGATCTCGGCGGCGACCGAGGCAAGTGATCGGCCCGGCGATCGAACTCAACGTCCCTCGATCTTGACGCCGGGAAGATCGATCTTCACCGACGGCTCGCGCGTCTCCTGATAGTAGAGATAGCCCAGCACGCCGACCGCCACGGCCAGCGCGCCGATGATCATCGATTTCGTGTCCATGACATCTCTCCCCGAGTGGCCGCTAAAGGCCGGCCAGCATCAATCCTTCGCACGTTCGACGTAGCTGCCGTCGGCGGTCATGACGACGACGCGTGTTCCCGCGCCGATGTGGGGCGGCACCATCACGCGGGCACCGTTCGACAGCTTGGCCGGCTTGTAGGACGACGAGGCCGTCTGCCCCTTCACGACCGGATCGGCCTCGACGATCTCGAACGTGACGCGCTGTGGCAGCTCGACCGCGATGGGGATGCCTTCGTGAAGCGAGACCGAGCAGGTCATGCCCTCGATCAGCCACTGGGCGCCGTCGCCGATGATGTCCTTCGGGATGGTGATCTGGTCGAAGCTCTCGGGCTGCATGAAATTGTAGCCCATGTCGTCTTCATCGAGATAATTGAAATCCTTTTCTTCGAGGTAGGCGCGCTCGACCTGATCGGTCGTCCGATAGCGCTCGACCACCTTCACCCCATCGGCGATGCGCCGCATTTCGAGATGGGTGACCGGCGTGCCCTTGCCGGGATGGATGTTCTCGGCGTGCATGACGACCGCGAGCCGCCCCTCGAGATCGAGGACGTTCCCCTTGCGGACCGAGCTGGCGATGACTTTGACCACGTCGTTTCTCCATGAACAGCCGGTTCCGGCGCGAGCCGCGCCGGCCGAACCACCCGACCCAATCGGAATCTGGCGCGTCTCATACTCCATTCGCGGCCAAAAGGCCAAGTGCGGCAGAAAAGAAGGGACTAGGGATTAGGGACTTGGGACTAGGTATGCCGTGCTGTGCCACAATCCGTCCTGCTTCGCGCAAGTAGGCCGAAGCGAGCAGCGCAAGTCCCCAATCCCTAGTCCCTAATCCCTTCCATGCCGTGGTGGTCCCCAGAACGACACGCCGACCGCCGCCCGGCCCTGCTGGCGCGGGCGCGGATCAAGGCGGCGATCCGGGCCTGGTTCGAGGCCCGCGGGTTCGTCGAGGTCGAGACCGGCTGCCTGCAGGTGTCGCCCGGCAACGAAACCCACCTGCACGCCTTCGAGACGGAACGGGTCGGCGCCGGGCTCGAACGGCAGAGGCTCTACCTCCACACCTCACCCGAGTTCGCCTGCAAGAAGCTACTGGCGGCGGGCGAGAGCAAGCTGTTCACGTTCGCGCCCGTGTTTCGCAATCGCGAGCGCGGGGCCCTGCACGCGCCCGAGTTCACCATGCTGGAGTGGTATCGCGCCGGAGTTCCTCTCGCCGAGGTGATGAAGGATGCGGACGCTCTCTTGCGGCTCGCCTGCGCGACGACAAGCAATCCAATCGTGTCCTGGCGCGGGCAAACGGCGGACACGCGGCAGGATTCCGAACAGCTTTCGGTGGCCGCCGCGTTCGAGCGCTTCGCCGGCATCGATCTCCTCGCCACGCTCGGCCCCGACGGCAACGACCGCGAAGCCTTCGCGAACACCGCCGCTGCGGCCGGCGTTCCGCCCCGTGACGGCGACACGTGGTCCGACATCTTCGCCAAGGTTCTGACCGCGCTGATCGAGCCCCGCCTCGGCGTCGGATTCGCGACCCTGCTCGACGACTACCCTGCGAGCGAGGCGTCGATGGCCCGGCGCTCGACTCGCGATCCCCGCGTCGCCGAGCGCTTCGAACTCTACTGCTGCGGGGTGGAGCTGGCCAACGGCTTCGGCGAGCTGACCGACGCGGCCGAGCAGCGCCGGCGCCTCGAAGCCGAGATGGCGGAGAAAGAGCGTCGCTACGGCGAGCGCTATCCAATCGACGAGGATTTCCTCGCCGCCCTCGCCATCATGCCGCCCGCCTCCGGGTGCGCGCTCGGCTTCGACCGCCTCGTCATGCTTGCCACCGGCGCCACCCACATCGACCAGGTGCAATGGACAACGCTCGACGGGCCTCCCACTCGCTAAAGGCGGCAAGCGCGTGGTAGTTGGAAACATGACAATCGGTTTTCACACTCGATGACCTCCGCATCGAAAACGCTGCGAACGGCCGCCGACCTCGCGGAGGCCGGTCTCATTCCTGCGCAGGCGCTGGCGGACGCCGCACGAGTGGCGAAACGCTATGCCGTCGCGATCACACCAGCCGTGCTGGCAACAATCGATCGCAACGATCGCGCCGATCCGATCGCGCGTCAGTTCGTGCCCGATGTGCGGGAGCTTCAGCATCGCGCCGAGGAACTGGCGGACCCCATCGGCGATCACCTGAAGAGCCCGGTGAAGGGCCTCGTGCACCGCTACCCCGACCGTGTGCTCTTGAAAGTCGTCGGCGTGTGCCCCGTCTACTGCCGATTCTGCTTCCGCCGCGAGATGGTCGGCCCCGACTCAGCCGCCAGCCTCTCCCGTGACGAGATCGACGCAGCACTCTGCTACATCCGCGCGCGTTCCGAAATCTGGGAAGTGATCCTGACCGGCGGCGATCCCTTGATGCTTTCTGCAACGCGCATCCGCGAGTTGACCGACGCGCTTGCCGCCATCGCGCACGTCAAGGTCATCCGCTGGCATACGCGCGTCCCCGTGGTCAGCCCGGAACGCGTGACGCCCGACCTCGTCTCCGCCCTGCGGTCCAGCCGTTGCGCCGTCACCATCGGCGTGCACGCCAATCATCCGCGCGAGCTGTCGCCTGCGGCTCGCGCGGCGCTGCGGCGGCTGGCGGACGCCGGGCTTTCGCTCGTCAGCCAGAGCGTGCTGCTGCGCGGCGTCAACGATGACGCCGATACGATGGAGGCTCTGATGCGCGGCCTCGTCGAGGCCGGCGTGAAGCCCTATTACCTGCATCACATGGATCTGGCGCCCGGCACGTCGCATTTCCGCACCACCATAGCCGAGGGTCAGGCGCTGATGGGCGAGCTGCGCCGTCGCCTGTCGGGTCTCGCGCTGCCGACCTACGTGCTCGACATCCCCGGCGCGCACGGCAAGGTTCCGATCGGCCCGGGCTACATGGATGAACCCTCGGCGTCCGCCGTGCGAACCATCCGCGATGGGCGCGGCACCCTACATCACGTGCCAGATGGCGAAGTCGCGACCGATTGATCGGAACGCAAAGAAAACATCCGATCTGGGCGGGTTAACTGATGTTAACGCCTCCTCGCTAAGGTGTGGTCGATGGTCCGCCGCTCATTCCTCCCCGCCTCGCTGATGACCGCTGCTGTCGCGCTGACACCGGCCGCAGCCGCCTGCGATCTTCCCCCGCCGCCCGTCCGCGATCTGGCGCTCGAACGCTATTACGCCGACGATGCCGGCTCGGTGGTCGATCCCGCTCGCCTCAAAGCCCAGCGCCGGGCGAGCGCGCCGGTGCGCGATTACCTCGAGCACGTCGTCGCCGATGCGGATGCCTCGCTCAGGGCCGCAACGCCCTCGCTCGGAAAATACAGGGCGCTCTGCGCCATCGACTGGCTGGACGCCTGGTCGCGCGGCGAAGCCCTGCTCGGCACCATCGACGGCAAGCAATCCGAAGCCGAGCGGCGCTGGACCTTGGCCGGCACGGCGCTAGCCTATCTCAAGGTGAAGGCGCATGCCTCCGACGAGCAGCGGGAGGTGATCGCAGGCTGGCTGGTGAAGCTGGCCGACAAGGCGCGCGCCGCGTTCGACCAGCCGGGAGTAAAACGCAACAACCATGCCTACTGGTTGGGGCTCGGACTGGCCGCTACCGGCCTCGCCGTCGATAGCTCCGCGCACTGGGACGCCGCCCGCGGCATCATGCAGGAGGCGGCCAGCGACATACGACCCGACGGCGCGCTGCCGCTGGAACTCGCGCGCGGCCCCCGCGCCCTGCACTACCACGCCTTCGCCGCCATGCCGCTGGTGACGCTGACGGAGCTGGCCCGCCGGAGGGGCGAGGACTGGTATGCCTTCGGCAACGGAGCTGTCGGCCGGCTTGTCGATCTCACCGCGCGGGGACTGGCCGATCCAGCCGTGTTCGACGACCTCGCGGGCGTTCTACAGCAGCGTCCCGTCAAGACAGGCGCCGGATGGATGCCGCTCTACGCGGCTTCGCATCCGGCCTGGACCGTGCCGCCGATCGAGATGGCGTCCGGCCACCGCTGGCTCGGCGGCAACGTGCTGCTGTTAGCGGGCGCATTGTCAGAAGGGGCGAAGTAAGCGGATTGATGCCCGCTATCAAGTCCGGCCTCGGGCAGCACGCGCGCGCCAATAGTTCGGCCTTCGATGCAGGTGCATGACAGCAATGATAAGGATCAACTCCGATTCGATCGCATAGACGAGTCCATAGGGAAATCGATTGAGCTGGCAACGCCGGATCTCGTCATCGAGACACTGCCAAGCTCGAGGATACTCGACGATACGCAACGCCGCCGCTCGCACCTACACCGCAAATTGGCTCCTAACCCTGGCCGCTGATGGTCGTAGTATTCTATCGCGTCCCCTAACTCCGCCTCGGCTTCAGCCAGAAACTCCAGCTTCACGGCCGGATGTGCTTTGCGAAGACCTCCGCTGCGGGACGCGAGCCGAGTTCACCCCTCCGCCAAGCCGACAGACGATCCTTCGCTTCCTCGACCCAAGCGTCATAGACAGAGGCAACATGGCGATGCACGCTGGCCAGGATGCCGTCGACAAATTCGCAGCGCTCCAATTCCGAAAGCTGGAGGGCCTCACGTTCAAGTTGTTTCACACGGTCCGTTCACGTCGACGATCCTTCTCGATTGACACCGATCCGTAACACGGCCTCGATGTCGACTCCACCCGCACCGATGACGATCACGCCCTCGTCTTGCGGATCTCGCCGGATTTATGACGGGCGAGGAAGCTGTTCATTTCTTCTTTGACCACCGGCATCAGGATGTAGAGGCCGGCGATGTTGATCAGCGCCATGGCGAAGATGGCGGCGTCGGCGAAGTCGATGACGGCGCTGAGGTTCATCGCCGAGCCGATGACGACGAACACGCAAAAGATCGTATTGAAAACGATCTCGTTGGTGCGGCCTTCGCCGAACAGGTACGTCCACGCTTTCACGCCGTAGTACGACCAGGAAATCATCGTCGAAAATGCGAACAGGATGACCGCGACGGCGAGCACGTAGGGGAACCAGCTGAACACGCTGGCGAAGGCGTAAGACGTCAAAGCGACACCGGCCAGCCCTTCGGGTGTCGCAATCTTTCCGGCGCTCGCATCCCAGATATAAAGCCCCGTGTTGGGATCGACCTGCAGCACACCCGTGATGATGATCACCAGCGCCGTCATGGTGCAGATGATGACGGTGTCGATGAACGGCTCGAGCAGAGACACGAAGCCCTCCGTCACCGGCTCGTTGGTACGTACGGCGGAATGTGCGATCGATGCCGAGCCGACGCCGGCCTCGTTCGAGAACGCGGCGCGGCGGAAACCCTGGATCAGCGCGCCGACGACGCCACCGGCCACGCCCATCTCTGTAAACGCGCCCTGGATGATCTGGCCCATGGCCCAGGGCAGCCTGTCGATGTCCATCAGGATGATGACGAGAGCCGCGCCGCAGTAGATCACCGCCATCAGTGGAACGATCTTCTCTGCAAAGCGCGCGATCGACTTTATCCCACCGACGATGACGGCGAACACGATGGCGGCTATGACGAGGCCCGTCAGCCAGCCCCGCCCGCTGAGGAAGCTATCTGCACCGCCGGTGACGTTGACGAGCTGGGCGTGCACCTGATTGGCCTGGAACATGTTGCCGCCACCGAAGGCGCCGAGCACGCAGAACACGGCGAAGATTACCGCCATGATGCGGCCCGCACCGGCGTACCCCTTTAGAGCGAGCCCCTTCGAGAGGTAGTACATCGGCCCGCCCGAGACGGTGCCGTCGGGATACTCGTTGCGATACTTCACTCCAAGCGTGCACTCGCAGAACTTCGAGGCCATGCCGAGAAACCCGGCGAGGATCATCCAGAAGGTGGCGCCGGGTCCGCCGATCGAAAGCGCCACCGTCACGCCCGCGATGTTGCCGAGGCCGACGGTGCCGGAGAGCGCCGTCGAGAGAGCCTGGAAGTGGCTGACCTCGCCTGCGTCCTCCTTTTTCGAATAATCGCCCTTCACTAGGGAAATCGCGAGGCCGAAGCATCGGATCTGGACGAAGCTGAAATAGAGCGTGAATACGCTCGCTGCGACGATCAGCCAAAGCACGATCCAGGGAAAATCCGTGCCGGGAAACTTCGAGAAAATGAAATTGACGAACGGCGTCGTCACTGCGGCGACCGCGGAATTGATCGTCTCGTCGATGGATTGCGCCGCGGCCGGATCGGAGAACAGCGTCACCAGCGCGATCAGGCCCAACAAGGCCGCAACCTGTTGACGGCCCGCATGGAAGTTCGATGCGCTGCTCATGGATCGCCTTTCGCGGGTGTTTTGTAAATCAAGGCACGATGACCGTCGGAACGGGCGCGCACTGGGCGAGCCCCGATGCGACACTTCCGAAAACGCGATCACTGAGCCGATTCGAGCGGCCGACAAAGATCAGTGTCGCAGCGCGTTCCCTGGCGCTGGCACAGACGAGATCGACGACGTTGCCGTGGCGCACCTCGCCGTCGGCGGTGACGCCTGCCTGACGCACGGACGCCAGCACCGGCTGCATCACGGCGCTGTTGGCCAGAGCGAGTTCCTGCTCGCGGTGCTTGTGCCGCTCGGCAAGCTCCTGGGGTCCGAGGAACGTGTAGGGCGACCATTCGAGGACGTGGACGATGAAAAGCCCTGCTCCCGCCTTCCGCGCCTGCTCGATCGCGAAATCGACGACCGGCCGGTCCTTGCCGTCATAGGCTACGACGTAAACATCCCCGGCCATGCGTTGTCCCGTCGCGCTGTCCCGTCCTTGCGCGGCACGTGCGGCCGCTGGCTAACAGACTAAGGCCATTCCAACACTAACGCCACTTTATCGTGCCCGGCTGGATGATGAACGGCTTTCCAACCTGCAGTGTGTCACGCCATGGCCACACGCTCGGATGATTTGACAGATGGCGGACAAAACGGCTTGCCTGCCGGAAATCCTTTCCTAAACTACATGCGGTCAAAAACCCAAAAATTCTCGGGAGAGGCTCATGACGGAAGCATATAGCTCTTGGGACGGCATTCTGAGCTATGACTCTCCTCCACTCGTAGCGACCTCCACCCGTCACTTCTCACTCAACTCCGACGGCACCGAAACCCGCATCTTCGGCACTGGCTTCGTTTATGATTCGGAAGGCACCCCCACAGGCGGCACGATCACCCGGATCGACCGTGTCGATGTCTCCGGTAGCCCCGCAGTCATTCTCGAGCGGTTGACCGGCCTCACACAGACACTTGGCCAGCTCGCGGACTTCTTGCAGCCGACCCTCGATAAGCGCGAAACGATTTCCTGGCTGCCCGAACTTGCCGCAGTCGATGACGTTGCTTTCGCAAACGCGACGAGAGTCCGTTTGGCACTTGTTGACGGGACCTTTCTGGAGTTCGTCGGATCGGGGCTATCGACCGCCCTGAATACGCCGGGACTCGCAGGCGGTACGGTCACCCAGGTTCGCCACCTCGACGCTTCGCTGCAGGTGATCGGCACCGAGCGGGCCAATTTCCCGAGCAGTACGCTGCAATTCGCCGTCGGAGTTTTCCTGGACGACTTCTTCAGCGAGGTTGCCTTCCGCAACCTGTTCACGGGTGGAGGCATCACCTACACGGCGATCAATCGTGAGGTGGGCTACGATCCCGGCTTCATACTGATCTCGATGCATGGCGGACCGGGCAACGATCATTTTATCGGCCATTCCGACAACGGCAGCTCACTCGATTATTCGAGCTCCGCCTCTGCCGTCACCGTCAACTTCCAGACGAGAACCGTCACTGGCGACGGCAACGACACGTTCGCATCCATCAACCACGCCAGTGGCAGTGCATTCAACGACAGCATCATCGGCAATTCGGTTCGCAACGTGATCCAGGGAGATGTCGGCAACGACACGCTCTCGGGCAACGGTGGCGATGACCTGATCGACGGCGGCGGCGGCAACGACACGATCAGCGGCGGCGCCGGCAACGACACCGCAGCCTACAACAACCTCGAGCCGGGCGGAGACGGCGGCACTGCCGTCACGGTCGATCTCAGGATCACGGGCTTCCAGAATACCGGCACCCAAGGCATGGACAGGCTGTCCTCGATCGAGAACCTGTTTGGCAGCTCCGAGGGCGATACGCTCACTGGTAGCAACGGCGGGAACCTCATCAACGGTTTCGGCGGCAACGATAACATATCCGGCTTGAACGGAGACGATGAGCTGATCGGCGGAGACGGCAACGACACGATCAACGGCGGGGCTGGCAGCGATTCGCTATTCGGAGGTGCAGGCCGTGATATCCTTATCGGCGGTACCGACGAAGATTTCTTCGTCTACAACACCGCAATCGGCGCGGCCAATGCCGACAGCATCCGCGATTTCGGATCGAACGACTTCATCGGCTTCGATGTTTCAATCTTCACCCGACTGACTTACACTGGCCCCGGCGACGGAGAAGACCATCAGATTCTCGCGAACGAGTTCACGACGTTTGCGGCCGGCATCGGCGCCGACGATCACATTCTCTATGACGAGGCCACCGGCCAGCTGTTCTACGACGTCAACGGTTCTGGTGCGGGCGGCCGCACGCTCATCGCCACCATCGGCACGACGAGCCACCCGACGCTCACGGCGGCGGATATTCTCGTCTACACGGATGCGATCCTCTGATCAGGCCTGCTGCGGTCGATGCTTCGATCGCACCAAACTCGAAAGGGGCCCCTCGGGACCCCTTTTCCATTGTGAAACATCCGAAATTGCAATGCGGTCCTCAGCGACCCTGGCTCTCCGCCAGGCAGTCGGCCATCAGCTGACGCTCGATGCGCGCCAACTCGTCGGGCACGCTGTAGCCCGACTGGCGAAGGCGCCCGATGCGCTCCTTGACCAGTGCCCAGCACTGCCGCGGGTCGTCGATTTGCTCGATCCGGCGATTGATCTCCGCGATTTCACTCTGCATCTGTTCCGACATTTAGAAGGCCCTCTCAAACCCGCTGTACCATCGAGTCCTGCATGTTTCTCACGAACACTCCACCGAACGGTTCCGCAGTTCGCATTGGGTGGCGTTGAAACCGGGAACCGACCGCCGCAACCCGGCTGGCACCCACTGGACTCCAACAAGTAGTTTCTGCCCAGTTGCATACTCATTCAAGAGTATTGCAAGCACACGGTTGCAGAATCGTGTTCATTCCATCGCCTCGCGCGAGCTGGATTAGTTCCACTTCTCTCGCGAGCGGCGTGGTTTAACCGGCCAATTGTGGCCCCAACCGGGCATCCGATCCGACTCTATTGTTGCGTTGCATGATCGCCACGCGGGCATTGCAGCAATCGAATTCGACCCGTTTTTCTGTGGTATTGAACTACCGAGAGTTCGATCGCGTTGGCGATGCAGCATGTTCGGCCGCCGGACGCGGACCAGGATTTCGGCGGCGACGGGAGTTCCGTCCGATCCGCTGAGCAAGTCGCGACACCGGGTTCGCACATGACACAACGTCGCAATGCCATCACCGATGTGCCCGGTCTCAAGGTCGGCAACGCCGACGATGCACTCGCCATGACTGGCGTCACAGTGGTGATGGCGGATGAGCCGATGACGGCCGCCGTCGATGTTCGCGGCGGCGGGCCGGGCACCCGCGATACGGATGCCCTCGGTCTGGCCGGAACCGTCGATCAGCTTCACGCCCTCGTCCTTTCGGGCGGCTCCGCCTTCGGACTTTCGGCGGCAACCGGCGTGCAGACTTGGCTCGCCGAACGCGGCATCGGATTCCCCGTCGGCAAAGTGCGCGTGCCCATCGTCCCGCAGGCCATCCTGTTCGACCTCGCGAACGGCGGCGACAAGCAGTGGGGGACAAGCCCGCCGTATGAGCGCCTCGCCCGCACGGCCTGCGCTGCCGCCGCCACCGAGTTCGCGATCGGAAGCGCTGGTGCCGGCCATGGGGCGACCGTCGCCAATCTGCGCGGTGGCCTCGGCACCGCGTCCGATCACCTCGACGGCGGACTGGTCGTCGGCGCCCTCGTCGCCGTCAACGCCGTCGGCAGCGCCACGATCGGAGGCACGCCGCATTTCTGGGCCGCCCCGTTCGAGCGCGACGGCGAGTTCGGCGAGCGCGGTCTCCCGTCGCCCTGGCCGGCGAATGCGCTCGACCTTTGCCTCAAGGGCGGTCCGATGCAGAGCACGACCATCGCCATCGTCGCGACCAACGCGCGCCTGAGCAAGCCGCAGTGCCACCGCCTCGCGGTGATGGCGCAGACGGGACTGGCCCGCGCGCTCTATCCTGTGCACACCCCGCTCGACGGGGACGTGGTGTTCGCCGTTGCGACGGGCGCGGTGCCTATCGAGCCTGTCGCCGGTCTCGCGCGGCTCGGCGCGGTCGCCGCCAATGTGCTGGCCCGTGCCGTCGCCCGCGGGGTGCACGCCGCCGCGCCGGCTCCTTCCGGTTGGACCGGCCCGCCGGCCTGGGTTTCCCTTCATGGTGGAGCCGGGACATGATTCGGCCGACGCTGGTCCGCGCGCTGGTGGCCAGCCTCGCGGCCGCGGCCGTCGCAGGTCTCTCCGCCGTCGATCGCGCGTCCTTCGGCTGCCTCCAGCAGGGCGGGCGCTTCGACATTCTGCGCTGGCGTTGCCGGCCCATCCCACCGGTGATCCTGCGCCGCGAACTCGAGAATGTCCGATTGCCGGGGACGAGTGGCGAGCGTCGAATTGCTGCCCGTGTCACGCTCTGGTAGCCCTCGGTCGAACCACCCGAATCCTCAACGAAAGTCCGCGCCCATGATCCCCCGCTATTCCCGCCCCGAGATGGTCCGCATCTGGGAGCCCGAGGCGCGCTACCGCATCTGGTTCGAGATCGAAGCACACGCGGCCACCGCCATGGCCGAGATCGGCGTCATCCCCAAGGAGGCCGCCGCCGTCATCTGGCACAAGGGTTCCAACGCCCGCTTCGAGGTCGCGCGCATCGACGCCATCGAGCAGGTGACCAAGCACGATGTGATCGCCTTCCTGACCCACCTCGCCGAGTTCGTCGGACCCGACGCGCGCTTCGTGCACCAGGGCATGACCTCCTCGGACGTGCTCGACACCTGCCTCAGCGTGCAGCTGACCCGCGCCAGCGACCTCATCCTGGCCGCCATCGACCGCCTGCTCGAAGCCCTCAAGACCCGCGCCTTCGAGTTCAAGATGACGCCGACCATCGGCCGCAGCCACGGCATCCACGCCGAGCCGACCACCTTCGGCCTGAAGCTCGCCTATGCCTACGCCGAGTTCCAGCGCGGGCGGGAACGCATGGTGGCGGCCCGCAAGGAGATCGCGACCTGCGCCATCTCGGGCGCCATCGGCACCTTCGCCAACGTCGACCCGCGCGTGGAGGAGTACGTCGCCGAGCGCATGGGGCTGACGCCGGAGCCCGTCTCCAGCCAGATCATCCCCCGCGATCGCCACGCGATGTATTTCGCAACGCTTGCCATCATCGCCTCCTCGGTCGAACGCCTCGCAACAGAGATCCGCCATCTCCAGCGCACCGAGGTGCTGGAAGCGGAAGAGAACTTCTCGGCCGGGCAGAAGGGCTCCTCCGCCATGCCGCACAAGCGCAATCCGGTGCTGGCCGAGAACCTGACGGGTCTCGCCCGGCTGGTGCGCGCCTACGCGATGCCGGCGCTGGAGAACGTCGCGCTGTGGCACGAGCGGGACATTTCGCACTCGTCCGTCGAGCGGGTGATCGGCCCAGACGCGACGGTGACGCTGCACTTCGCCCTGCTCCGCCTCGCGACAGTCGTCGAGAAGCTCGTCGTCTACCCCGAGAACATGAAGCGCAACCTCGACAAGCTGGCCGGGCTGCACAATTCCCAGCGCGTGCTGCTGGCGCTGACGCAGGCCGGCGTCTCGCGGGACGACGCCTACGCCATGGTGCAGCGGCATGCCATGCGGACCTGGGAGGACGGCAAGGATTTCCTGGAAGGTCTGAAAGGCGATCCCGAGATCACCAGCGAGGTGCCCGCGAGCCAGCTCGAAGCCATGTTCGACCTCGCCTATCACCTGAAGCACGTCGACACGATCTTCAAACGGGTGTTTGGGGGGTGAACCGGCCGAACCTCCGAGACGGCCCTGCCCATGGCAATCTTGGACGGCCGGTCAGCATGGCCCTATGATCCCCTCATGACAGGATTTGCCGAGGAAAAGTCTGCCCGCTACGCCGCTACTCTCTCCAAGGCGGAGTTCTATCGCTGGGTCGTGCACCAGCCGAGGGGACGATACGAGTTCAAGGACGGCACAATCGTGCAGCAGATGACGTGCGCGACGAAGCCGCACAACCGCATTGTCAGCAACTTCATCGGCGGATTTCGATCTCGATTGGACCTCGACGTCTGGTCCATCACATCCTCCGACCTCGCAGTCGAGATCGAAAACGACGTGCGCTATCCCGATCTCGTCGTCGAACGGCTGGACGCATCGGGTTCTCCGCTCGTCGCAGAGCAGGCGGTCGTCCTCGTCGAGGTGCTTTCGCCGTCATCCATCGGAACCGACATGGTGATCAAGCTCGCCGAGTACACGAGCCTCGCGAGCCTCGAAGCCTACATCGTCGCCAGCCAGGACGAGCCGATCCTGTGGGTCTGGCAGCGCTCGGCCGAGACCCGCGCCTTCTCGCCACTACCCGCCGAGATCAAGGGTCGCGACGCCAGCCTCGAGATCGCCGCGCTCGCCGTCTCGCTTCCCCTCGCCGAACTCTATCGCGGCATCGGCACGACTTGAGTGCGAGCGTTACCGGGTCTGGGATCGACTTGGTCGGCCGCCGGCTTTGCCCTATCATCCCCGCATGACCGAATTTGCCGAAGAGACGTCTCACACATATGAACCGCCGATGACCAAAGCGGCGTTTTTTGCGTGGGCGCAGGGCCGCCAAGGCCACTGGGAGCTGAAGGATGGGAGTGTCGTCATGCATCCCGGAGGATCGCGACGACACGGGACCATCATCGGAAGGTTTGTGGGTCTGCTGATCGCTCGATTGGACCCGAGCCGTTGGAGTGTCGTTCCCACGGAACTGGCCATCGAGATCGGAACCGACATCCGTTATCCTGACGTCCTTATTGAGCATGCGTCGCAAGAGGGTGACGCGCTTTCGACGGCCTCACCCGTTGTGCTCGTCGAAGTCCTCTCGCCCTCCTCCATCGGTACCGACATGGTGATCAAGCTCGCCGAGTACACGAGCCTCGCGAGCCTCGAAGCCTACATCGTCGCCAGTCAGGACGAGCCGATCCTGTGGGTGTGGCAGCGCTCCGCCCACACCCGTGCCTTCCCCGCCCTGCCCACCGAGATCAAGGGTCGCGACGCGAGCGTCGACATCGCCGCACTCGCCATCGCCCTTCCCCTCGCCGAGCTGTATCGCGGCATTGGTCCGGCCTGACACCGACGGTCCGTCATGGTCCGCGGCAGAGGCTGTTGCACGGCACAACATCGACGTCGCCGCAGATCTCGAGCTTGTAATAGGCTTCGGCGCACGTCGTGATGTCCGGACATTGGGTTGGCTCGCAGTCGAACGCCCGCGCCGGCACCCCCGCGAAAACGCCGGCCGAGAGCACCGCCGCCACGATGGTCTGCCGAAACTGACTTTTCACTCGCACGAGCAGCGTCCAGGCTGTACGGCAAACGCCGTGACCCCAACCAACCCCGCCGACCGATCTTAGCCAACCTCCTCGCCATGCGCACGTCCGACGCCGAAATCCTGATCATCCCGGGCTGGTCCAGCTCGGGCGATGACCATTGGCAATCGCGATGGGAGCGCAACCTGAAGACGGCGCACCGGGTCGAGCAGGACGACTGGTTCAATCCCGACCGCAAACAGTGGGCGGATCGCATTCTGCTGGCCATCGCGGAAGCGCGGCTGCCGCCGGTGCTGGTGGCGCACAGCCTGGGTGTTGCGGCGGTGGTTCATGCCGCCACCCGCATCCCGGAGGGTCTGGTTGCGGGCGCCTTCCTGGTGGCGCCGGCCGACGTCGACAACGCGAAGGCGTGGCCGGAGACCGAGGGCTACACGTTCGATGCCAGCCGTACCGGGTTCTATCCGCTGCCCATGCGACCGCTGCCGTTTCCTTCGACGCTCGTCGCCTCGTCGGACGATCCCTACTGCACGCTCGATCGCGCGCGCGCCCTCGCCGATGCCTGGGATGCGAAGCTCGTGGAGGCCGGCAACGCCGGCCACATCAACGCCAAGTCAGGTCATGGGCCCTGGCCGGAAGGACTTCTGCATTTCGGCGGACTGCTCAGTCGTATCGGGTAGAGCTCGGCAACCGGAATTCGATTCGATCCAACGATCAAACGACACGTCCGGATGCCGGCTCACGGCTGCTGGCTGCCGCCCTTACTTCTTAGCGCCTTCCAGCTCCGCCACGGCCTTGGCCAGGAAGTCGCCCATGGCCTTGCGCAGATCGGCGTCGGACACCTTCACGCCCTTGCCGGACAGATCGGCCTGCACCTTGCGGAAAACATCGTCGTCGCCCTTTTCGGCGAGATCGGCCTTGCGGACAGCTTTGATGTAGTCCTCGAGCGCCGTGCCACTGAGACCCATCTTCGCCCCGGCCCACTCGGCCAGCGCCTTGTTGCGGCGGGACTCGGCCTTGAACTTGAGGTCCTGATCGTGCGCAAATTTCTTTTCGAAGGCTTTCTCGCGATCGTCGAACGAGGTCATTCAGGTCTCCACCAGAGCGTGTTGTATTGACGCATATTCGCGTTTTGCGTGTTGCATCGCCGACGCAAGCCGCCGGAACGTCCGGTCCCCTAGCCCGGCCCGTGAGACAAATCAACGGCTTGTGGGATGTGGGGACCAGCAGGTCGCGTGCGGCCTCGATTACATTGTTTCTCCCCCCCGCTTCGGCTAGTCTCCGGCCAGAAAATTCGCAAGCCCGGCAGCCCTAGCCTCACTGGCGTGTACCCTGAAAACACGCTGGAAAATCAAAGAGTCGGCTGAGCGGAACTTGATCTAAAAAAACTCCGGCCATGAGCGTGATCGTCAAAGGACCAGGATCGATGAACAAGCGGCGTCGCATCTACGAGGGCAAGGCCAAGGTTCTCTACGAAGGACCCGAACCCGGCACTCTCATCCAGCATTTCAAGGACGACGCAACGGCGTTCAACGCCAAGAAGCACGCGCTCATCGAAGGCAAGGGCGTGCTCAACAATCGCATCTCCGAGTACATCTTCCAGCGCCTCGGCGAGATCGGCGTACCGACCCACTTCATGAAGCGTCTGAACATGCGCGAGCAGCTCATTCGCGAAGTCGAGATCATTCCGCTCGAGGTCGTGGTGCGCAACATCGCGGCCGGCTCGCTCTCCACCCGTCTCGGGCTCGAAGAGGGCATGCAGCTCCCCCGCTCGATCATCGAGTTCTACTACAAGGCCGACAAGCTCAACGATCCGATGGTGTCGGAAGAGCACATCACCGCCTTCGGCTGGGCCACCCCGCCCGAGATCGACGAGATCATGCAGCTCGCGCTCAGGATCAACGACTTCCTGGTCGTGCTGTTCCTCGGCATCGGCATCCGCCTCGTCGACTTCAAGGTCGAGTTCGGCCGGCTGTGGGATAACGAGCAGATGCGCATCGTGCTCGCCGACGAGATCAGCCCCGACTGCTGCCGTCTGTGGGACGTCCACACCTCCGACAAGCTCGACAAGGATCGTTTCCGCCGCGACCTCGGCGGTGTGCTCGAAGCCTATCAGGAGGTGGCGCGGCGTCTCGGCGTACTGGCCGAGAACCGTCCGCCGAAAGGTGCCGGACCAGTGCTCGTTGCGTCCAACCCCGTCAACGGTCCCATCAACGGTAAACCGAACTGAAACTCGGCAACTGGCAACCGGCGACCGACAGCCGTGCGAGGCTGCATAGGTTCCCGGCTGCCATCTGCCGGCTGCCGGAACCCCCAATGAAAGCCCGCATCCATATCACACTGAAGAACGGCGTCCTCGATCCGCAGGGCAAGGCCATCCAAGGCGCGCTCGGCGCGCTCGGGTTCGCCGGCGTCGCAGATGTCCGCCAGGGCAAATTCATCGAGGTGGCGCTGACGGGGACGGACGAGGCCACGGCCCGCGCCGACGTCGAGCGCATGTGCAAGGAATTGCTCGCCAACACGGTGATCGAGAATTTCAGCTACGAGCTGGTGCGGTAATACATGTCATCCTCGGGCTTGGCCCGAGGATCCATGCCGCAACACGCAGTTCAGGTTGAGTTTTCGCAACACCGATCGCCCGACTGAAGCGGGCGTCACCATGGATGGTCGGGACAAGCCCGACCATGACAGAGAGTGAGCCCCATGATCCGCGCCTCCGTCATCGTCTTCCCCGGCTCCAATTGTGATCGCGACGTGAAAGTCGCCCTGGAGCGCATCACCGGATTTCCGGTCAAGATGGTCTGGCACGGCGACGCCTCGGTGCCGTCTTCCGACCTCATCGTTCTGCCCGGCGGCTTCTCCTACGGCGACTATCTCCGTTGCGGCGCCATGGCCGCCCACTCGCCGATCATGCGCGACGTGATCGCCAAGGCGAAAGCCGGCACGCCGGTGCTCGGAATCTGCAACGGCTTCCAGATCCTCTGCGAGTCGGGACTGCTGCCGGGCGTGCTGATGCGCAACGCCAGCCTCAAGTTCATGTGCCGCGACGTGCATCTCAGGGTCGAGAACGACGGGACGTTCTATACGAAGTGCTACCGCAAGAGTCAGGTGATCCGCGTTCCGATCGCGCACGCCGAGGGCAATTACTTCGCCGATACCGAGACGTTGGACCGGCTCGAAGGCGAGGGACGGGTCGTGTTCAGATACTGCGACAAGGACGGCAACGTGACGCCCGAGACCTGTCCGAACGGCGCCCAGCGCAACATCGCCGGCATCTCGGACTCAACGGGGCGCATCCTCGGCATGATGCCTCATCCCGAGAGGCTCTACGAATTGTCCCTCGGCGGCACCGACGGCCGTCGCGTCTTCGAGAGCGTGCTGTTGAGCGTCGCCGCTGCGGCTTGAACCTCGGGTGTGATGTTTCACCCATGCCCATTTCCAGCAAGGCCGTCATCGCAGTGCTTGAGCATGCTGGCTGGCGGGAAGTTGCCCAACGAGGAAGCCACAAGCAGTTCAAGCATCCAACACGAAAAGGTCGGGTGACGGTCCCGCACCCCAAAAGAGACCTTCATCTCGGTACGATCAAGAGCATCGAGCGACAGTCCGGATTGAAGCTGCTATGAATGAGAAGCAGCGATGAGAGGCCGACAAATGGCGCAAGTTCTATATCCCGCCGTAATCGAACAGGGAGCCGAAAATTTCGGTGTCTACTTTCCCGATCTTCCCGGCTGCGTTTCGGCCGGAGAAACAATCGCAGAGACGGTCCAAAATGCCCATGAGGTTCTCGCTCTGCACATCCTCGGCATGACAGAGGATGGGGAGCCATTGCCCGTTCCCACGGCCGTCGAGGCCGTCGTACCCAATCCCGAATGCATATGCGTTGCAGCCATCATTCTGGTCGGCGCCAACCTTCCAGCCGCGCCCAGAAACATCGAAGTCGCGATCGACGGAACCCTCATCGAGGCGATCGACGCCATGGGCGCCGACCGCTCGCGCTTTCTCTCAGATGCGGCCCGCGTGGAACTGGCAAGGCGAGCCGCAGGCTGAGTTGCTCGCGAATTCTGGTCGCCCGTCAGTTGGCAACAGCGCCGCCACGGCCGTGCGAGACGAAAACAGGAGCAGGTTCCTGCCGGCTCCCGTCATCGACCCGAGGTCTGAGCCCCTTCGAGGCCCGAGCGACCTGAATTCACCGCTTCGACTTCGCGCGCCTTACCGAGCGGATCGGAGCGAAAATCTGCAGCAGCACGTCGGCCACCGCCAGACCGGCTGACTTATCCATGAAACGTCTCCTGTAGGTCTTGGCCACGCACAGCGCCGCGGCCCCGATGAGGGCGCGTTTGGCTCTGAGCTGGCCGGATACAAGCTCTCTATCACGTCGACGCTTTCGATGAAACTCACGGGCCGACATGCCAGCCCTGCGCGAACCAGGGCGGACTTCAACCACAGGGCCGAGCGGCCGCATCCGAAGGTTGTAGAAAGGATCAAAAAAGAGGAAGGAGCGGAGGCGGCTCCTTCCTCATCGTCGGATGTTCGCAAGCGTGGCGCGTCGATCCGGTTCCCCGCTGCCGAATTGGCTTTGGCCTTCGAAAAGACTATACATCGCGCCTTTCCACTCTCGTAACGGAACGGTTGCAGATCAGAAATGCATCAGCGACAGCGCGAAGCTGACGCAGACGGGAGCAGACCTACCCGGTCAGGTGGCCTGCAGGTCCCACGCGAAAAGCAGAAAGGGCGACCCGCGGGCCGCCCATTCCGTTTCGATCTGCGAAAAGTCAGCGGTTCGCGGTTAATTCGTTCGCGATGCCGTGTGCGCGACAGTGTCCAGCTTGCGCAGGCTGACAGACTTTGCACCCGCGGCGCAGGTGAACTCGACGCTCTTGCCCTCGGCGGTGTCGATACGCGCGGTCTTGCCGCCGGCTATGGCGACGTTGAACCGCGTTCCCGCCGACACCGGAAGCACGTCGTCGGTAAGGATGTCGGCGACTACCATGGTCAAGTTGCAGACGCCGCTTTCAGCCGTAAAATAGCTGACGGCATGGCTGCGGCCAACGTCGAAGCTGACGCCGTGAACCGGCTTCATGACGGCTGCCGGCTTGTCGGCGGCGACAGCGGCTCCGACGGCACCGGCGAGGATTGCGGCTGCTCCGAGACCGCTCATGCGAAGTGTGGTCCAGGTCATGAGATTATTCCTTCTTTGGCTGGGGGCCTTGGGATCGCCGCGCGGGCGTCGCTCTGAGCGACGCAGGCAGCCGCAGCTCGGCCCCGACTGGGGTTAGACTTAAGTCGAACGGACGCCGAGTAAAAACGAAATTGCTGCATAGCAGCAATGTGACCCCCGCAGCGGCACCGCGCCGCTCTTGCCGAACACAATTCAGCAACGATTCGCGTGACGCCAGGCGCTGCCTGCGACCAGCGTGGACATTTCAGCCCATTGTCGCGACAGGCTTTAGGGCAGCCGGTATAAGCACCCGTCCAATCTGACGAGACGAGCGACGCCATCCATGCAAGACGCCGCCAACCCTACCATCACCCCCGAGATCGTCGCCGAGCACGGCCTCAAGCCCGACGAGTATCAGCGGCTGCTCAAAATCCTCGGCCGCGAGCCGCGGATCACGGAACTCGGCATCTTCTCGGTCATGTGGAGCGAGCACTGCTCCTATAAGTCGTCCCGCGTGTGGCTGAAGACGCTGCCGACCACGGGCGCGCGCGTCATCCAGGGGCCTGGCGAGAACGCCGGCGTCGTGGACCTGGGCGATGGCGACGCCTGCATCTTCAAGATGGAGTCGCACAACCACCCCTCCTACATCGAGCCCTTCCAGGGAGCGGCGACCGGCGTCGGCGGCATCATGCGCGACGTGTTCACCATGGGCGCGCGGCCCGTCGCCAACCTTAACGCGCTCCGCTTCGGCGATCCTTCGCATCCAAAAACCCGCCACCTCGTCGACGGCGTCGTCGCCGGCATCGCCCACTATGGCAACTGCACCGGCGTGCCGACGATTGGCGGCGAGACGAACTTCGATGCCGGCTACAACAACAATATTCTCGTCAACGCCATGTGCGTCGGCCTCGCCCGCACAGACAAGATTTTCTACTCGGCTGCCAAGGGCGTTGGGCTTCCCGTCGTTTACGTCGGATCGAAAACGGGCCGTGACGGAATCCACGGCGCCACGATGGCGTCGGCCGAATTCGACGATAAGTCCGACGAGAAGCGCCCGACGGTGCAGGTCGGCGATCCCTTCACAGAAAAGCTGCTGATCGAAGCCTGCCTGGAACTGATGGCCACCGACAGCATCATCGCCATCCAGGACATGGGCGCCGCCGGCCTCACGTCATCGACCTCAGAGATGGCCGACAAGGGCGGCGTCGGCATCGACCTCAACCTCGACGCCGTACCCCAGCGCGAAGCCAACATGACGGCCTACGAGATGATGCTCTCGGAAAGCCAGGAGCGGATGCTCGTCATACTCAAGCCGGGGCGCGAGGCGGAGGCGGAAGCCATCTTCAAGAAGTGGGGCCTCGACTTCGCCGTCATCGGCATCACCACCGACACGGGCCGCATGGTCGTCACGCACAAGGGCCACATCGAAGCCGATCTGCCGGTGCCAGTCCTCGCCAACTCGGCGCCGATGTACAAGCGCGACTGGTTCCAGCACATCCCGCCGCAGCCGATCCTGCCTGAATGGGTCAAGGCGCCGAACTCGATTCTTCACACGCTCAAGGAACTGATGGGCTCGCCCGCGCTCTGCTCGAAGCGCTGGATCTATCAGCAGTACGACCACATGGTCATGGGCGACACCATCCAGCGCCCGGGCGGTGACGCGGGCGTCGTGCGCGTGCACGGCACCAAGAAGGGCCTCGCCGTCACCTGCGATGTGACGCCCCGCTACTGCGCGGCCGATCCGGAGATGGGCACCAAACAGGCGGTGGCCGAGACGTGGCGCAATCTCATCGCCGTCGGCGCCGATCCCGTTGCCATCACCGACAACATGAACTTCGCCAATCCCGAGCGGCCCGAGATCATGGGGCAGTTCGTCGGCTCGGTGAAAGGTATGGCGGAAGCCTGCCGCGTGCTCGACTATCCCGTCGTCTCGGGGAACGTCTCGCTCTACAACGAGACCAACGGCGTCGGCATTCCGCCGACCCCGGCCATCGGCGGCGTGGGGCTGATCCCGGACACGGCGAAAATGGCCTCGCACGCCTTGAAGCGCGCCGGCGACCTGGTGATCGCCATCGGCCGCGAGCAGGGCTGGCTCGGACAGTCGCTCTACCAGCGCCACGCGATGGGCAAGCTCGAAGGCGCACCGCCGCCGGTCGACCTCGCCGACGAGTTGAAGGCCGGCCGCCTCGTCACCGCTCTCATCCGCGAAGGGCGCGTGTCGGCCGTGCACGACTGCTCCGACGGAGGGCTGCTCGTCGCCATCGCCGAAATGGCTCTTGCCGGCGGTGAGAACGGCGAAGGCCTCGGCGTCGATCTTTTCCCTTACGAGGGCCGCCTGCCCGCGCACGCCATCTGGTTCGGCGAAGATCAAGGCCGCTACGTCGTCGCCGTCGATCCCGCCCACGCCGAGGAAGTGCTGGAGCGCGCACGCCTGCTCGCACTCCCCGCCCGCATCGTCGCCCGAACGGGTGGCGACGCCATCAGCAAGAAGGGCGAGACGGCGCTGCCTTTGTCAGAGCTGCGCGCGGCGAATGAGGGGTGGATGCCGGGGTATATGGGTGGGCGGGTGTAGGCCCAACGAACTTGATCGCTGCCGCGCTCGTAAAGGCAGCCGCGAAATCAAGGCGATGTCTCGACACACGTTCGCGCTCGACGTGCTCTGGGCGCCTGATACCGGTTCGGACGGGTGATCTCGCGTGCAAGCACTGGCAAGACCGCTGTTCGTAGGTTGGGTCGAGCACAGCGAGACCCAGCACGTCCGGCTCGCGGCTTAAGGCACCAAAGTCGTTGGGTCTCGCAATAGGTCGACCAACCTACGGCGCAATACGGCCCAATGGTCCCGGAACTCGCGTCGCGTGCGGATGTCCCCCACCGGTTAACGCTCGCTCAACCTCTCCTCAACCTTTCGCTCATACTCTCGTTGCCGCGCCGGGCGCCCGCGCGGGGCTCGCGCACCGCAGACATCCGTCTGCCGGGGGCAAAATCGTTGTGGAGTTCTGGTCCATGCTTCGCTATTTCGCCGGCGCGCTCGCCGCTGCGGTCACGATCGTTTCCACCCTTCCCGCATCCGCCGAATCCGTCGACGCCGCGGCCTTCAGCTGCAAGGAGCTGACGGAAGCCTACTCGACCGCCAAGGACGACGACGTCTACGGCGCAACAGCCATCCTCACCTGGCTTGCCGGCTATCACGCGACGGACGAGCAGGGCACGGTCGTCGATTTCGACACGCTGGCCAAGGACACCGAGCGGGTCGCCCAGTACTGCCTGGACAATCCGAATATCGGGCTGATGACGGCGGCGGGAAAATACATGGGCGAGAACGCGACGCCGATCACGAAGGAGGCCGTCGATATCTCGACCGTCAAATGCGAGCGCCTCGCCAATTCCACTGAGAAGGATACTGAAGGCGCCGGCATCGTGCTGATGTGGCTCGCCGGATATTATGCCAGCTACGACGAAGAGACGATAATCGATTTCGACGAATTGCAGCGCCAGGGCGGGGAGATCGGCGTCACCTGCCGTCAGACCCAGCAGATGAGCCTCGTCACCGCTGCGAAGAAAGCCATGCAGGTCGAATGAACGGAGCGGCGGATCGGGCCGAGCCCATCGGCCCGATCATTCCGCTGAGGTTTATAGCTGATTTCAGTTGGCGGCGGCGGAGCGGGTCGAGGTCTCGCTCTTGCCGACCATGCCGGCGGCGATCAGGGCGCCGACGCAGCCCTTGGAGAGCTTGTGGCCGTTGGCGCGCATGCACTGGCGAACGCCGGG